>NZ_JAQTIG010000001.1 GCF_029433515.1 Lactobacillus sp. ESL0679
TTGTCAAGAACTTTTTTCTGCCCCCTGCTGAAGAAGTTTCGCTTTCCTCAGCAGCGTTTATTATCTTACTAAACATAACTCTTATTGTCAAGACCTATGTTTAATTTCTTTTCGCCGCCCGGTCTTGCAAGCCTTGACTTGTCTTGCCCGACGACAGTTATTAATATTACCAACTTGTCTCCTCTTTTGCAAGCTTTTTTTACAAAAAAATGGAATGTTATTTCTAGCATCCCTTAAAAAGCCTAATTTTTCAACGGTTTTTCTATATGTGATAATAGCAAATTAATGCACTGATAAATGTCTCTTATGTCAGTTTTGCATTCATGAATGACCCAATTATAAATAATTGCGTAAACGCCGCTCGCAACTAAATTGACTTGTCTAACTGAAAATGCACCTCGTGGTCGCATGTAATTTTCAATTGCAATTGCCAATTCCTTAGTTAAGGTAATACAAAAATTTCTGGTATCTTTTCCAATTAACAGCAAATTATAGTAGAAAATATGATTTTCCTTAATTTGCATTAACATTCTGTAAAACATTCGGTTTATCGTTTCACCATTAAAACTGCGCAGTGTTCTTTGTACCTGTAAAGCAACCACTGAGATAAACATGTTCGCCATGTTGCCGTAATGATTGTAGAACATCCCGCGATCAATCTGCGCTTTCTTACAGAATTCCGTTACGGTATATTTGTCACAAATATTTTTGCTCAAGTCCTTTTTAAGGATCTTTTCAGAGTATGGTATAGCCATGTTCTAATTCTCCTATTAAATTTTATTGTAATAAATATATCAATAAAAGCGCTAACATGCAATAACTTTTTATTTAAAGTTAATCGTTAAAACACTGTCATAGCAATAATTGTATTATCCAAACAAAAAAGCACAGTTGCATCACAACTTTGCTTTTAATTTAACGATTATTTTCGCGGCGCTGTTTACGCTGACGTTTAGCCTTACGCACTTCATGACGTTGCTCAATCTTGCGTTTTTGCGCCTTATCCTTTTGGATGGCTTGCTTGATCTTCTTCTTATAACCCGGTTTACGCTTCTTCTTTGCTTTTTTAACCAAACCGTTCAACCTATTATCAATCTTGCGGTTAGCAGCATTGCGATCGGTGCGACGATGGTAATGCTTACGAGGAACCAATTCGCCATTTTTAATTTCGACAAAATCAAAATGGACACCCATCTTCTCTAATCCCGCAATCCGGTTCATTTCTTCTTCGCGAATTAGGGTAACAGCATGCCCAGACAAGCCATTACGGCCCGTCCGACCAATCCGATGAACAACAAAGTCCAAATCACGCGGAATTTCATAGTTAATGACTAAACTGACACCATCAATGTCGAGTCCACGCGCCGCCAAATCAGTTGCAACAACATACTGATATTGCCCAGCTTCTACTTCGCGCAATGCACGTTTACGTTCGCGTTCAGTAATTCCACCATGAATTTTAGCAACTTTTAGCCCCTGAGACTGCAAATATTCGGTCAAGTCATCGACTTTTTGCTTGGTGTTAGCAAACACAAGTGCCAAATATGGCTGACCCATCGTTAATATTTGGTACAAAATCTTTTTGCGGCTTTTAGCACCAACATCTAATAAATCATTCTTAATTGTTGTTGAAATCACGGTTGGATTATCAATCACAATTTGCTCAGGCTTCGCCATATATTTTCGCAAAAAGTTACTTAACTGGACTGGAATTGTCGCTGAGAATGCAGCAAACAAAAGGTCTTTAGGCATTCTTTGGGTAATAAAATCAATATCGCTCAAAAAGCCCATGTCTAGAGTCATGTCGGCTTCATCAATAATAAAGTCCTTGACGTAATCTAAAAAGAGCAGTTTCTTTTGCACAAAATCATGCAGCCGACCTGGTGTTGCGATCACAAGTTGCGGCTTATTAGCCGTAATCTTCTTTAATTGGCGTTCACGGTCTGTGCCCCCTGCCAAGTGAGCAATCGAAATTTCTAGTCCCGATGCATCCCGCAACTGCCTTGCAACTTGATAAAGCTGCTCAGATAACTCGCGGCTCGGCGCAGTAATAATCGCCTGTGTATATGCCAATTCTGGGTCAATGTCATTAAATACAGGTACTAAAAAGGCGTGGGTCTTCCCCGAACCAGTAACAGCCTGAACTACAGCATTCTTGTGTGCTAACAAAACAGGAATAACTTCTTCCTGAACCTTAGTTGGCTGCGTAAAATTAATCTTGCTTAACCCAGCTTGTAATTCCGGTTTAAGTTTAGCGTCTTTAAAAATATTATTCATGTGTTTTTTGATATTCCTTAGTTACTTGTACCAATTCGGCAAAAATTTGCTTAACTTCAGCTAAATCTTGAGCATTGGCACC
This sequence comes from Lactobacillus sp. ESL0679, assembly GCF_029433515.1. Classification (GTDB taxonomy): domain Bacteria; phylum Bacillota; class Bacilli; order Lactobacillales; family Lactobacillaceae; genus Lactobacillus. The sequence goes on from NZ_JAQTIG010000001.1 coordinate 2,360, forward strand.
ACTAGCTAAAGCGTGACCACCACCATCATGCTTAGCTGCTAATTCGTTAATGACTGGACCTTTTGAGCGGTAATGCACACGGTAGGTACCATCCGGCTTTTCGACAAAAACATTCCAAGCAATAATGTCCTTAATCCGGCCCGGTGTTGAAACCGTGCAGGAAGCTTGGTTAGAGTCCACCCCTAATTTTTCCAATGCTGCTTGCGATAAAATTGCGTAGGCTGCACCACTAGGGTCAACCTTCATGTAATCGAGAACGTCTGCCTGCAATTTTGCTTGGACAAAAGTAACGTCGCTAATGTTGCGGGCAATTTCAGTAATATTAATTCCCGTGCTTGCAAGCTTAGCAACAACATTAAATGTATGCTCCGTTGTTTCAGGATACATAAACCGACCGGTGTCGCCAACAATCCCAGCATATAGCGGATAAGCAACTTCTGCCGTAATCGGCATTTTTTCAGCTGCTAAAAAGTCCGCGATAATCTGTGAGGCAGCTGGTGCTTGGTCATCAACGTAACTCATACCTGCATATGGTTCAACATCTGGGTGGTGGTCAATTTTAATTAAAAAATCGCCCTGATCGTATAATTTGTTCGAAATCCGGGCAGTATTGCCAGTATCGGTTGTAATAACCAATGCACCCTTGTAGTCTTCCTTAGTTACCGGGTCCATACGGTTAATCCAAGCAAGGTCACCCTCATCATTTTCACCCGCACACAAAATCCGTTTGTCAGGAAACTGCAGTTTTAATGACCGCGCTAGACCAGCTTGTGAGCCCAAAGCATCTGGGTCTGGGCTAGTATGTCGATGCAAAATAATTGTCGAATATTGTTCAATTTTTTGATATATTTCCGCGAAAGTGCTCATAATTACTCCTTCATCTTATTAATTGTTTATCCTTTAGTTTACCAGAAAAAGCCGTCAATCTGAAAATAAGTCCAGGCCAACATCTTCAAAATCAGCCTCTGAAAAATCAGTTGCGGTCACTCCTAACAGGCGAATGCCATCGTTGAGAAAGCTATTCGCCAGCGGCCCAAATAATTCGCGCGCTGCTTGATAAATTTCTGTTGCGTTGTGTGTTGCATGCGGCAATTTTCGCCGTTTAGTGACCGTCACAAAATCATTATTGCGAATTTTTAAAACGACCGTATTGGCAAAAAAGTTACGCTCTTGCAGCTTTTCTTCCAAACTAGCGGCGTAATTGCGCAGATTAGTCAACGCAGTCTGTTCATTATAAATGCACGGCTCATAAGTGCGCTCAATGCCAATCGACTTGCGATTATGCTCATCATCAGGAACAACCCGCGAGAGATCGATACCATTAGCATGTTCAGCCATTAAATAACCCATCCGGTTAAAATGCTTAATCAGCTCCCGCACATGAATCCGCTGCAACCCACGACCAGTATAAATCCCCATCTGGTGAAGACGTTCCTGGGTTTTCGGGCCAATACCATGAAATTTTTTGATTTTTTGTCTTGCTAAAAAAGCACGGGCTTCTTCAGGCAGAATTACCGTCCGACCAAATGGCTTAGCGTATTCCGACCCCATTTTAGCTAAAAATTTATTATAAGTAGCGCCAAAAGAACAATTCAGTCCTTCTTCTTCGCGAATTCGCGTTTGCAGACCAATCGCTAGTTCGACCGCTGAAGTCGAGCCTAGTTTATTCTCAGTTACATCCAAATAAGCTTCATCAAGCGCAATCGACTGAACAGAATCCGTGATTTCATGCATCATTTCATGAATTTCTGCCGAAACCGCCCGATATTTAGTAAAATCGGGGCGCAAAAAGACTAATTTGTCTGCCGGTACTAACCTGATTGCCTTAATCGACGGCATTGCTGAGTGCACGCCATACTTACGCGCAACGTAATTAGCTGTTGCCACCACACCATGACCATGATTTTTTCGTGCATCTTGGCCAATAACCAGTGCCTTATTTTTCAAAGTTGGATTGTCGCGCATTTCAACGGAAGCATAAAAAGCGTCCATATCAACATGGATAATGCGCCGGTGGGTATCATTAACCGGCAGCAAGCCATCACTTGGGCTAGTCATAGATCCAGTGTTCAGTTGCTGATTCAAAAATGTGGTCGGCAGCTTTTGGCCCCATGCGGTAAGGCAAATATTCCTCAGGCTTCTTACCAGCCTGATTATCCTGCTCCCAGGCATCTTCAATCAAATCAATAAATTTCCAGTAATTTTTCAGTTCGCTCCAATGAGTAAAATTAGTCGAATCATTAACAAAAACATCATGCAATAGCCGCTCATACCCATCCGGCACCTCAGCTAATTCAGATTTAGAAAATGTATAATCTAAGTTTTCACGGCGAATACCACTGGTGGAAATTTTCTTACCATTAATTGTAATGAAAATTTCCATTTGCGGGTCGATGACAATGGTAATGTTGTTCGAATGAGCCTGTCCATAAGGGTTAGACATGTGCTTCAACACAATATCGATTCGGCTTTCCTTCTCCTTAAATTCCTTACCCGTCCTAAAGTAAATTGGCACACCAGCAACAGGGCCTTTTTGGAATTTGATTTCTCCAGCTGCATAAGTTTCTGTTGTTGAGTCTTCCGCAACATTGGGCTCCTGTTTATAACCAAATGTCGTGTCACTGCCCAGATATTGCCCGCGGACAAAGTGTTGGTCAATCTCTGCTTTGTTAGGCATCATCAAGCTATCGAGCAGTTCTTGTTTAGCTTGGTGGATACTCTTTGATGCCAATTCTTTGGGTTCTGGCATTGCTAGCAGCGTGATAATTTGGAAAATATGGTTCTGCACCATGTCACGTAAAGCCCCAGAAGTTTCGTAATATCCCCCACGAGCTTCAACGCCAAGCTGTTCCGCCAAAGTAACCTGGATATTTTTAATATTGGTACTATTCCACACATTTTTAATCAACGGGTTAGTAAACCGCAACGGCAAAATATTCTGAACCATTTCTTTGCCCAAATAATGATCAATTCGAAAAATATCATCTTCCGCAAAAGATGCAGTAATCTGCTTATTCAACCTTTCTGCAGTAGCAAGATCACGGCCAAACGGCTTTTCGACAACTATTCTGTTAAAGCCGGTACTAGTTAAGTTTTGATCATTAATATGCGTTGCAATCGTACCAAAGAAGCGTGGTGCCATCGCCATGTAGAAAATGCGATTGCCTTGAGCACTGTAAAACTCATCAAGTTCTTGCGCCAGTTTTTTAAGCGTTTGGTAATGTTCGACATTCGTTACATCATGGGATTGATAATAAAAATGGCTGGCAAAAGCTTGAACATCGTTTTCGTTAACTTCTTTATGAGTTTCATGAATTGCGTCACTAACCTGTTCACGCAGATAGTCGTGCGTCCACGGCCGCCGCGCCGTGCCGATAACGGCAAAATTATCATGAATCAAACCTTGCTCGTATAAATTAAATAATGCCGGATACAATTTACGGTGAGCCAAGTCACCACTACCGCCAAAAATAATCATTACAACTGGAATATTGTTCATAAGGGTACCCTTTCCTAAAACTAAACTTAAGTTAATTCCATTTTATACTATTTTGTAACCAAACATTAGTTTTAAGTCGGTCTAACCTAGATTTTTAAAGAAAAATCACCAAAGCTTAGTTAAAAACAATGGTGATTTATTATTATTTTTGCGGCGTTAAACCTTTAATTAAAAATTCAGTTGCCTCATCGCTGACCTGGGCCACATCAATTTTAATTTCTAGCAATAAAATCTCCGGAATTAGGTAACTGGCTATCGTGCCGGCAATATAACGAATAATGCGCTCATCGGGCCAATCAACCAGCTGACCCTGTTTTTTATAATAATCAAAGACATCGATTAACTGACTGTTAAATAACTCAACGAATGCGAACTTAATCTGCTCTTGAAATTGCTGATTAGTAAACAATTCACGGGCCAAGATTCGGACTTGGGGCAGATTATCAACCACAATTTAGATAAATTTGCGTTACCCTACTGCCTCTTTCAATAATTGAACTAGTCGCATTAGTAACATATAATATAATAATATCAAATGATCAATAGCCCGCAACTATTTTCTCAAAAATCAAGCTACTGAAAGTATCAGCAGCTAACAAAAGAAGCTCATTGCAGATTGCAATGAGCTTTCTTTAGTTTGAATTTTTATTCTTCAGTTGAGTTATCGTCTGAAGTTGAATTATCTTCTGAGTTTGGCGTTACTTCGTCAGGCTTATCAGCGGGTTCTGCTGGTTTTTCTTCCTTTGCAGGTTCACTTTCAGCAGGTTTTGCTTCAGCAACTTCAGCTTTGGCAGCTGGCAAAATTTGTTGAACAGCCATGCGACTGAAAGTAAGATAAATCCCATCAGCATCAACAACAACTGTCTTGTCTTTAGCATCAACAGAATCAATCTTAGCGTGCAAACCGTCAATTAAAATAACGTTGTCGCCTTTCTTCAATTGGTTCATCATTTCCATTTTCTTTTGTTGCTGCTTCTTTTGCGGCTTAATCGCTGTAAAGTACATGAAAGCAATCAAAACAATAAAAATAATAATCATCACGTAGCTGCTATTACCACCAGCTGCAGCTAAAAATAGAGTATTCACTTTTACACCTCATCAATTTCAAAAATATTTTAACTTCTTAATTATACATAATTTTACAGCGGTTTGCACTACTCATTGGGAATTGGTAAGCCCAATTGCGCATAGGCTTTTTCTGTGACCATGCGACCTCGCGGCGTCATTAAAATAAAGCCGCGTTGCAATAGATATGGTTCGTAAAGCGATTCGATAGTTTCAACATCTTCACCGCTATTAGCTGCTAGAGTACGCACACCCACAGGGCCGCCGTGATAATTTTCAATCATTACCCGTAAAATCTTGCGGTCGGTCTGATCCAACCCCTCACCGTCAACCTGTAATTGCTTGAGCGAACTAGCCGTTGTTGCAAAGGAAATAACCTTTTCACCCTTCACTTCCGCAAAATCACGCACGCGGCGAAGTAATCTATTGGCCACTCGCGGCGTACCACGTGACCTCCTAGCTAATTCGTGAGCGGCTTCTGGCGCGATCTCGATGTTAAAAACATTACTTGAACGCTGAATAATTTGTTCCAACTCATCAACTTGATAGTATTGCAAATGCTCGACAATCCCAAACCGGTCACGTAAAGGCGCGGACAATTGCCCTGCTAACGTTGTCGCCCCAACTAAAGTAAACGGCGGCAGCGGCACATGAACCGCATGAGTTGTCTGCCCTTCACCAATCACAATATCGATATAGTAATCTTCCATTGCAGAATAAAGCACTTCTTCAATCGGCTTAGCCAAGCGATGGATTTCGTCAATAAATAGGACATCCCCCGGATTAAGGTCAGTCAATAATGCCACTAGGTCGCCCGCTTTTTCAATCGCTGGCCCACTAGTACTCTTTAAATTCACACCTAATTCATTTGCAATCACAAATGCCAAAGTTGTTTTACCTAAGCCCGGTGGTCCGTAGAGCAAAACGTGGTCAAGCGCTTCATCACGCTGCTTAGCAGCCTTGATGTAAACTGCCAATTCTTTTTTTACCCTATTTTGCCCCAAATAATCAGCCAGACGCTGTGGTCTTAATGAAAATTCAGTCTGTTCTTCATTGGGTCCCTGACTTTCGCCAGAAACAATTGAGTCATCATTATCTGTCACCAGTTTCACTTCCTTTGAACACGTCACTCTTTATTATAACAAGATTTACTTCTTTAAGAGAAGGGCCAATCCCTTTTTAATATATTGATCGGCAGTTGTCGCATCTTCTTTTGCCAGTTTTGGTGCTACCCGATCGACTTCCTTTTGCGTATAGCCAAGTGCCAATAATGCTAACAGGGCATCGTTAAGCTCTGGCGTAATTTCTTGATCGGCAATCTGATCAACGCGCTGAACAAAGTCTCCCAGTTTTCCCTTTAGGTCAAGTACAATCTGCGACGCAGTCTTTTTGCCAACACCCGGAAAGCGAGTTAGGTACTTAACTTCGCCTTGCTCAATGGCTTCGGCTAACGAATTACTATCTTCAGCCGCCATAATCGCCAAGGCCGACTTGGGTCCAATCCCACTAACACTAAGCAATTTTAAAAACAATCCTTTATCTTCTTCGCTTTGAAAACCATATAGAGTAACACCAGTATCACGCACAATTTGCTCAATATAAACCTTGGCTTGTTCGTCCTGATGATACGTAAATGGAGTGGGACTAAAAACTTTATAGCCCACACCATTAACATCCAGCACTACATAGTTTGGCATAATTTTGGTAATGATGCCATTTAAATATTCATACATTAATTATTTATCCTTTTTAAACATTTTATTCAATTCAATCTGCCGCAAACGCACCAGCACCAAGTTGCCGCGAGCATCATGATAAGGGTCAGCAGTCTGCCGTAATTTAGTCAAAAGTTCACTGGCTTCCGCATTTGTTAACTTGGTTCGGCCCGTAATTTCTTGATCAGCCTGCCGCGCCGCAATTCGCTTAACCAAATTCGCAGTATCAGTCTGGTCAACATTCAAAAAGTTATCCAAAATTGCCCGAATTGCCAGTTCAGGATCGCCCTTAATCCACGTTGGATAAGACCGTAAAATAAAAGTGTCGGTGCCAAATTCTTCCAAGAATAAGCCAAGCTTATTAATTGCTGCCAGATTATCCTTAATTTGAAGAAAATCCAAATTGCCAAAAGAAAGTGTCAACGGCGTCAACAAGCCTTGCTGGCTGATTTTTTGCTCTAAAATTGCTTGTTCAATCGTAATAAACCGCAGCAATCGTCTTGCAGCAACTTGGTCAACTAAGTATAAATCTTCACCACTTGCAGCTACCAAGTAAGTTCTTGTCTGGCCAACCAAGGTTAATTCTGGTAGGTTATTAGCCAGAACTTCATCCCCAGTCGACACAACTGCCGAATTACTTGAGCTATTCACAAATGGGGTCAACTGCTTTTGCCGAGTAACATTGTCACGCCAAGTTTTCGTAATCACGTAGCGGTCATCATCGCGCGGAATTGTTAAATCAACATATTGCGTGTGCTTGGGTGTTGTAATCTTGGGAGCAGAGCTTTCATGAACCTCATTAGCTGGCACAACCCGCTTGGTATCAACAACATTTTTATTCAAATTAAATTTGAGTTGGTCTACCAAAGTCTCTTGCTTAGCCGTTGTTAAATTAGCTAGCCCATCACTATGATTATTTAGCGACAACAAGGTGCTGCTAATCGCATTCGTAATCAAGCGACTGACCTCACGCTCTTTAGACAAACGCACTTCCTGCTTTGTTGGGTGAACATTAACATCGACTAGCAGCGGGTCAACCTCAATCTTAACAATCGCAATTGGATAATGCTTACTAGCTAAATGCGTGCCATAGCCATCCATCACCGCAGCTGCTAACTGATAATTTCTGATATAACGACCATTTAGTAGAATTGAAATAAAATTACGCGTCGAACGAGTTAGTTCAGGCTTGGACATTAAACCAGTAACCGTAAAATCACTATTGCTACTCTCAAAAGGCAGCATTTTTTCTGCAATGTGACGGCCATAGACACTAGAGACGGTCTGCTGCAAGTTGCCATTGCCCGCAGTCCTTAATAAAACGCGCCCCTCATTTGCCAATGTTAAAGCTAAATCTGGGTAGCCCAGAGCAATTCGGTTCACAATGTCAACAATTTTCATGATTTCGGTGCGGGGACTGCGTAAGTACTTTAATCGAGCTGGCGTGTTATAAAACAGGTCTTTGACCGTTATCTGCGTGCCTTTTTTAGCCGCCGCATCTTCCTGCAGCGTTTTGACGCCGCCAGTAAATTCCGCCCGCGTTCCTGCAGCTTCGTTAACATTAGTTAAAATTTCTACATGACTAACTGCCGCAATCGAAGCCAGAGCTTCGCCACGAAAGCCTAAAGTCCCCACATTGAACAAGTCACGCTCATTGGTGATTTTACTCGTTGCGTGCCGGGTAAAAGCAAGGTCAATTTGATCACTAGCAATTCCCGAACCGTTATCTTGAACGACAATTTCCTTTAGCCCCGCATCAATAAAATCAATTCGAATTCGGCTGCTGCCAGCGTCAATCGCGTTCTCCACTAATTCCTTAACTACACTTGCTGGCCGCTCGATTACTTCCCCAGCCGCAATTTGGTTAGTTAAGTTTTCTGATAATTCATGAATTTGCGCCATGATTACTGCTCATCCTTCAAGTCTTCCTGCCAGTTTGCAACCAGCTGCATTACCTCAAGCGGCGTTTTATCCGCTAAATAAAGATTCGAAATTTCATCAAGAATGTCTTTTTCCTTGCCTGTAACTTCATCTTCTACTGGTTCTTCAAGTTGCTCGTCAGCAATGACTTCATTGGTACTAAATAAATCCAGTTGAGTAGCTGCTGGGCCCAAATTGCTGCCTTGAGCTTCAAGTCGTTTCAATAATTTGGTTGCTTCGCGCAAAACTTTACGCGGCAATCCCGCCAATTGCGCTACGTGGATACCATAACTTTGATCAGCTGGGCCCGGTAAAATTTTATGTAAGAAAATTAGCTTACCATTTTCTTCAGTTGCGCCAACATGAATGTTCTTAAGATGTGGCAACTTCTGCTCCATCGCTGTTAATTCATGGAAGTGCGTCGCAAATAAGACTTTGGCGCCAACTTCATCGTGCAAATACTGCACAATTGCACCGGCCAAAGCCATACCATCATAAGTTGCCGTACCACGACCAATTTCATCAAATAATACCAGACTGCGCTTCGTTGCCGACTGCAATGCAGCATTGGCTTCTGTCATTTCTACCATAAAGGTACTCTGCCCTGAAATCAGGTCATCAGCGGCCCCAATTCTGGTAAAAATTTGGTCAAAAATTGGCAAATCAGCACTGTCTGCCGGAACAAAGGAACCAACTTGCGCCATCACTGCGATAAGCGCCATTTGCCGCATGTAGGTACTTTTACCAGACATGTTAGGACCAGTAATTAGGAAAATATTGGTATCTTCGTCGAGCTTAACATCGTTAGGGATGTATGCTCCTGCCTTCATTACCTTCTCAACTACGGGATGGCGTCCTGCCACTACCTTGACATCTTGATTAGCGGAATGAAAAGCCGGCCGGCAATAATTGTTTTCTTCTGCAACTTGAGCAAACGAACAAAAGACATCAAGACTGGCTAATTGTGCGGCTAATTTTTGCAAAGCAGCGATGTACTTTTTGACCTCTTCACGTAATTTAACAAACAAGTCATATTCCAAATCCGTTGACTTGGTCTGTGCTTCCAAGATTAAATTCTCGTGCTCCTTTAACTCCGGTGTGATATAACGCTCGGCATTAGTCAACGTCTGCTTGCGAGTGTAACGCTCAGTTGGCACTTTATTCTTGTTGGAATTAGTCACCTGAATGTAGTAACCAAAAACCTTGTTGTAACCGACTTTGAGGTTATCAATTCCTGTCTTTTGGCGTTCAGAAACTTCCATTTCTGCCAACCACTTTTTACCGTTATTCATTGCGTCACGATAACGGTCAAGCTGGCTATCAACTCCTGGCCGAATTAGCCCACCATCAGTAGTAACAACCGGTGGTTGGTCAACAATTGTTGACGTAATTAATTCCGCTACACCTTTTAACGGATCAATCTTAGCGGCAAAATTTTGTAAAACCGAACTATCTGCATCTTGTGATGCTGTTAAAATTGTCGGTACAGCCTGCAAAGAATGAGCTAATTGTAATAATTCACGGGCATTAACATTGCCAAAGGCGATTCGTCCCGTTAAACGTTCCAAATCATAAACGCCCTTGAGTGCATCAATAATATTTTCCCGCGTAAAATACCCGTCAAGTAAGGCTTGGACCATTTCCTGGCGCGCAGTTAACTTTTCAATTGATAATAATGGTCGTGCTAACCATTGTTTGAGCAAACGGCCACCCATTGCTGTGTGCGTCTTATCAAGAACCCAGAACAGAGATCCCATCTTTTTGCCGGTCTTAGCAGAAGCTGTTAACTCCAGATTGTTCTGCACTGTGTGCGACATTTGCAAATATTGGCTGACTTCATAACTTTGAGCAACTTGCAAGTGAGCCAAGCTGCGCTTTTGCGTGGTTAATAGGTAGCCTACCAGTTGTTGCACGGCCGCTTTTTCGACATGATTAGTCAGCTTTTGTTCAACGAAAGAAACTTCTGCATGCTTTTCGGTCAGTTCAACTGGTGCCGAAACCGTAATGTTAGCTTTATTAAAAAATTCGCTATTGTCATTACTTAAATGTCCATTATATACGACCTCACGCGTGCGCAATGACAACAATTCATTAGCCACTGCCGCGAACGTCTTTAAATGGGTCGCAAAAATTTCACCGGTTGACAAATCACTATAAGCTAGGCCAAAGCCGCTCTTGGTTGTCACCACCGACGTTAAATAATTGGCATCCTTGGCTTCGCTAGGTTTGTCATTCATGCGCGTACCCGGCGTTACTAATTGGATAATCCCACGCTTAACCATTCCTTTGGCATCCTTAGGATTTTCCAGCTGCTCACATAAAGCAACCTTGTAACCCTTCTCCACCAAAGTGTCAACGTAAGAATCAACGGCAACGTGTGGCACACCTGCCATTGGAATTGGATTTTCACTTTTATTTGACCGGTGAGTTAAGGTCAATTCCAAAATTTGTGCACCCTTAACCGCATCATCTTCGAATAATTCATAAAAATCACCGACGCGATAAAAAAGGAAGGCATCGGGATATTGCTTTTTAATTTCGTAATATTGCTCCATCATCGGAGTTGTACTTGCTTTTGCCATTTATTCCTCTTCTTCTTTGCTATTACTGCTATATTATACGCTATCTCTAAGGGCAAAAGAAAAAAGTCCGCTAGTTAATTGAATTATCTTTAGTATAATAAAGAATTTAATGTAAGTAGAATTAATCAGATTTGCTAAAAGTTATTCATTCTCAGAAGCTTTTTTATCAATTGCATCAAGATAACTTCTAAGATCCTCAACTTTTTCACTTATTAAGGCTTTAGCTACCTTTATTTTCTTTGCTTCACGAACTTTAAAGATTTCATCTGTTTTAAGTAATTGGGCTAAGTCAAACTGATCGTTACAATCTAGTAATTTACAGAATTCTGGATAATGTCTTCTTAGTCGTTTATAAAAGTTTTCAAAATTAGCAGTCCCATAGCCCTTGGTTTTGCTCGTCTTAACCATACCAGTACTTAAAATCTGTAATAATGTTTGCTCTTTAAAATAACAAAAAGGACTTATTACTTGCTTATCGTGTACTGCTAAATTGAAAAATTCTGTTGAAATAAAGACCCAAGCAATATATTCGCGCAGAATTTCTTTTGCCATTTTAAAATCCTGCCAATCAGCAGAAGACCAGCTATCGTCTTTATTAACAGACTTAATTCTTTGATACAAACTCGCTAAGTTAAAGAATAATTCGTAAAGCTCCCAAGTTGAAGAAAATTTCAGGTTAAGGTCAACATTATGTTTTAAAGCAATATCAAGATGTGACAACAGCTTATTATCTTGAAACATGCTGTGATCCCTTTCGTCCGAAATACTATTTAAATTGTGAACTATCACAAAAATCAAAATAATCATGATGATTACAGTACAAGTTAACCATAAAAATTGCTGCGCAAATAATTTGTTTTTATCAAAATTCACTAATGTAAGTAATAGGACTAGTAATATTGCAATTACCCAAATTAAGTTTCGATTTACTCTTTCCTTGTTGCTTTTAGTATTCCTGGCTCTTTTACGTGTCATATTTACACCTTACTTTCTTTAAATATTTTACAGTTTACAACAGATCAAATCTCGATAATTTGATAATGATAACAATATTATAAACTGACTTCTATTTGTCTTTAATCCTGTTAACTAATTTGGCTACGCCAAAACCCCGAAATTAGTTGCTTCAATTTCGGAGATCATCTCATCAATTGGATTTTTTAAATTAGTTTTTGCCTAAACTTTTTGGCAAATTTATTGGTCAAACTGTGAGGCCATGTAACTACTAGCTTTTAAGCAAAATTATGCCGCACATTTCACCAGTACTCAAAAAGAATATATAAATACATGTAAGCGTATTTTGATAATTATTAAATAACTACAATCACTAATTTATAAATTGAATTGAGCATTTTCATTGTCTTGACTACTCTATTCCAATATAATTAATATTTGTGAATTAAAGCAGTGCTTATACTACCATAACTTACATGCTGGCATAAAAGCAAATTAAAAAATCGTTTCTCATAAACAGTACACGAAACGATTTTTTATTTGCTTTTTAAATTATACACAAATCATCGATCAAGATTTTTCTTAATCGTCTAAAAACACTATACCCAAATTAAGGAGTGCGACCTAGTGAAGTTATTAAAGAACAACTTATCTGCAATAACAATATTTTTATTACTTTTTGAAATTAGTTCCCCAGTTTCCGCTGCTAAAGCTAGAAAGTATACATATAACGGCTCAGATCTAATTAAGCAAGACTATTACAACATCAAGGAAACCAAAAAATTCAAATACAATTTACATGGAAGAGAAGCTTATAACGCAGCAGCTTTTACACCACAACGCAATAATCTCTTAGGTTACAGTTGGCCTGACAAAAACAATATCACCTATACTACAGATGGTACTGCACGCCAAGCAGCTCTTACAGATGATTCTATACGACGTATTAATAGCATGAATGTTGTTAAATTAACACCTACAACAAATAATCCAGATATTACCGTCCATTATGTTAGTCAAGAAAAAATTAACAGCTTTAATACTGATCCTAATCATGATCCACATATTTCAGCTTTAGGTCTGACTATTTACGGTAATGTCTGGTTGACGGCTAATAAATACGCCCCAGAAACTTTTATTCACGTTAATATTTATGTTAATAAAGACGAAAATAACTTAAGCAATAGCCTAAACAGTAATCTTAAATGGCGTCTAGACTATCGTAATGAATCAATCATTATTCATGAATTTGGACATGCATTAGGTCTAGGACATACTGGTGGTTATTCAAACTTAATGTCTTCAAGTAACTACCAATTTAGTCAAACTGCAACTAAAAATCATACGCAAATCTTAGACCAAGATTTTTACAATCGCCTGAAAACACTTTATACAGCAAAATAATTGAAGTCTATACCGATCAGTAAATACCAGAAAGCTAATATTTCCGGACAATATTAGCTTCAAAATATTACTACAAAGCACTATACATTTACTATATTTTATAAACAATATAGTTAATATATAATAAAATTAATCCAATTGCAAGTAACTTTTTTAAATTATCTACTGCTCATTTGCTATCTACAATAGTACCCTTGTTATTAGGTCGTTTCTGTAAAAAACAATTTATTTAAATAATGTTTTTTTACATCAAAAATTACTATTGAACAAGTCGCTTCCTGGCCAAAAAAAGCATTACGAAGCAATAAACAATCATTAATAATGTCACAATTCCAGTAACTGCCAAACTAACATTAGTAACTGGACCATTATGCAAAAAGTCTGCTGGTGAATAACTTATATTATTCGGCAACTTGATAAATGAATTTAACACGAAAATGGCAATTTGCAATATCAGGCTTGAACATAGAGCTACAAAACGGTTATTAATCCAAATTGACGTAACCATCACAAAAACAGCAAATAATCCACCCCAAATGCCGGCAAATAAAATCGCTAGCACTGAATGGACAAACGGATGAGTATAGTATAACGAAACAAAAAATGTATTAATGTTAATAATTAATGCTCTTCCATTTAACAAGTTATCTGGCTTAATATTTGGCAGGCGCAGCAACCACAAAGTTAAATTTACAAGTAAAGGCAATGCGATTACTACAAAGCCAGAAATAAAAGCAATAAACATATATTTGCTTAACACATTTTGCAAAGTATTATTTAATTTAAATTTAGCCAGTAACCCACTGTCCTGATCCTCTTTTAACATTATTCCTGCCGGTAGACTTGCAATTAGCGGCAATAAAATAAAAAAGATAGTTGAAGTAAAACTAAACGGATCAATCCCCAGCCAGCGTGTATACGGCGTATCTTCAACTGGAATTTGTCCCTGTAATAAAAACTGTGCTATGCAGACTAACAGCCCGATAGTCAAGGCCAGCAGTAACCAGCGTTTATTCAAACGCGAATATAAAAATTTCATTCTACTTACCTCATTCTAGTAATAGTGAATATTTAACATAATGATCCTGAACTGGGATTAAAAAGCTAAAGCGCATTTTTGCAGAACGTTGATCATAAGTTTCTCTCGGTACTGAAAAATATAGGGTATACTGCTGCTTTTCCTGAAGATGCTTTTGCAAATAATTATAACCAACACGCTTGCCATTTTGATTTAGCAAATAAACACACGGATTACTGATACCATACGGAACATTTAAATACATATTATCCCGAAAATCTGGATCATAATGTTTCTGACCATAATTAGCTGTCCCTGTTTGCTTAAGCGTTAAGTTAATTTGGGCACTAACCTCATTTTTCGTCTGCGTCAACTTTGCATGATGAACAACAAATTCAACAGCGTGAGCACGGACTAATTCATTCTGCTTAAAAAATCGTTCTTGTGTCACTCCTCGCTCTACTGGATGGGCATTAATCTGCTGATAGCGAAAATATCCGATTAAGCCAACGATAATTATACATAGAACGGTTAAACTACATTTAATTTTCCTGCTTTTCATTGATAATCGTTCCTTCTTTAATAATCAGCTGCTTAGTTGCCACCTGCTCAATAAAATCTCGATCGTGCGAAGCAATAATAAAAGTCGATCCTGTCAAATTATACTTTTTAATAATGTCAATCAACTTAGTAACGCTTTTTTCATCTAAAGCATTTGTTGGCTCATCTAAAACAATTAATGGATACTTGCCAAGAAGAGCTTCAGCAATACCCAGCTTTTGTTTCATCCCTAAAGAAAACTTCTTTACCTTTTGTTTAGGAAACTTATCTAAATCAAAGTAGCTCAATAATTCAATAATCTCTTCATCTTGAATATTTTTATCTAATTTAGCAAGTAAATCCATATTTTGATAAGCAGTAAAATTTTCAATCAAGCTCGGATTTTCAATTAAAATCCCAGCCTTAACTGGGTATGGATCTTCAACTTTTATTTGCTGATCATTAACAAATATTTGGCCAGTAGTCCTAATTAAACCTAAGATTGCCTTTAAAACTAAGGTCTTACCTGAGCCATTAATGCCCTCAAAGACAGTAATACTATTTTGTGCAATATCGGCATTAACATCGTGCAAAAGCGGCCTTTTCTTGACCTCTTTGCCAACTTGCTCTAGTTTAATGTAACTCATCTAATTCTCCTTAACTCAATCTAGTAACACGGTTACTAAGCCAATAGATAATACCAGTGACCAAAATTAATAATATTAATTCAAATAAATTTGAACTATTCATGCGAACAAGCATCAAGCTATTTAACGGATTATTTTGCCAAGCCGTGTAGGCGGTAATAATTAAGAGACAAAGTGGCACCATTACACCTAATGCTGAATTAAAATTATTAATTGCTGCTTGTAGTAACAATAAAAAGTAGATACCCAAGCAATTAATCAAAAATAATAACAATACTGACTGAATACCAACATAATTACCAATCCTTAATTTGGGAAGTGATAATAATTGTGCACTCATTGCTAAAACTAATATAGTAACGCCACTATAAATTATTGCAAGGAGTGCTAACAACACAAAATTTATTTGAACAAATTTTCGCGGCGCAAATTGTAATCCTCGTAAATGCAGTGTTCGCGATTGCCATAATTCCTGTAAGCCATTCAATAAAATTAAGGACGGAATTATAAAATACGAGAACCACATCACGGGCAGTTGAACTTGATGTTGAAATACTTGGATAAATGAAACTCCTTGAAAGAAAGCAGTAAAAGCAGATTCATGTGGATTACCTACCAGCTGCATACTAATCATGACAATTGCCAAGCTAATGAATGCTAACCAAGTTAAACAGCGATAGCGAATTATTTGCCAAAAATAAAGCAACTGACTCCAAAACAGACGTATCATTAAAAGTCCCTCTTTTCAATGACTACCATTAATAGAGCCATTAAAATACACAAAATACCAAGCATTATTGGTATCCCGGCAAAAGCAATTTTTGCAAAATTGGGCGCAATAAAATCATAAAATAAAGAAACATGGCTAGATGTATTAAGACTAAACGAAGCCCCATTAATTATGAACACAATAAAAAACGCGACTATTTTGTTTTTAAAATAAAGATATAACGTAATTACCAGTAGTCCGAAGACATAGCAACTTAACCACAAGTAAACACTACGGAAAAGTAAGGTTACCAAAAGATGACTTAATAAACCAAAAGTATTAGTTAACCCAACAACTAAGATATTACCAATCAGCCAAAATAAAATCATTAGTAGCCAAATTAGTGTAACCCGATAAATTATCTGCATAAACAATATTTTTCTTGTTTGACACCGTAAAGCATCATTGATGCGCAAATTCGTTGTCGCTAACACCGAAATTAGTAATGTCGGTACTAGCGCAATACAAATTGTAAAGCGTGCCAAAACTGCATTTAATAAGCCATAATCTGAATAGCCATTTAGTTGTAAATTAGCATACGTGGATAATGCAATTAACAACGTTATCAAGCTGCACAATATGTATTGTTTTAAATACGCTCGATTTAATAAAGTCTGCTGTTTTAAGAAATTAGCATGCATATCTTTTTAATCTTTCTAAACAAAAACTATCTTTTAAAATCTAAGCACGAGAAGAGCAACCTCTCGTGCTTAAATTTTATTATACTCTATTACAATATAAATCATATACATTATTTGTGGTTACAGTTATATTAAAAGATTAATTAACATAGGAGGCTTAAGTTTGACTTATTTAAAATTACTTTCTTAAACAAGGCAATTAACAAATAATCTTATTCCTAACAAAAGCGTAAAAATTACTATTCCTTGTACACTAAGAGAATGCTGATAATTTGGCCAAAAGGTAATAATTAGCCAAATAAAAATCATTATCGCCAACATTATTATTGAATCAATTATATTACTGATATTAAAAGCGATAATATGCACTAACACAAAGATCAATAAATATTGCCAAACATAAGGTACAACATTAACTACGAAATTCTTTAAATTTGGCTGTCGGATCATCACTAAGTTACTAATTGAATTCAAATTGCTCCGTGGTAACCAGATAGATAGGTAATCAAAAAGTAATATATTGGCTGACAACAACGAAAAGATCAATGGTTTACCGACCCAGGTAAAATTAATTTGCCAAAGCTTTTTAGAAGATAAATATGCAGTCCAATTCTCACGAGCTAAAAAAATTAATAAGCCTGTCGCAACCGCATAAATTAAAAAAGATGATTTTTTATTCATCACTAATTACACCATTTTGTAATTTTAAATATCTATCATATTTAATTTCTGAAATTTGATCATGACTAGCTACAATCACTGTCTTATTTTTGTGTTTTAACTTTGCAAGTAAGGCTACAAATTGACCAATACCATCTTGGTCAATTCCTCTAGTTGGCTCATCAAGTAAAATGATATTTTGTTCTTCCATTACGGCTTGAATAATACCAACTTTCTGTCGCATGCCAACAGAATACTTAGCAATAGCTTGTTCGTCATCTGGATCAAGTTCAAAATATTTGAGTAATGCCCGCACTCTTTCTTCATTAAACCGATGATTCAAATTAGCCAAAAAATGTAAATTTGTCATTGCTGATTCATATTCCAAAAATACTGGATTCTCAATCAATGCACCAATTAAATCATCTTCGTCAATTGTGACATTACCGCCATCAGCCTTTAATAAGCCTGTTATGACTTTAAAAATTGTCGACTTTCCTGAACCATTAATCCCTGAAATATGCACTAATTCGCCAGCGTTAGCTGTCATTGTTACATCTCGTAAAACCTGCTTTTGCTTAAAAGATTTTTTAATGTGAGTTAATTGCAACATAATAATTCTCTCCTAATATCCGCCATAAATATGATGTACTGCCCGATATAGCGGATCGTATAAAGGACTATACTTAATCAAAATTTGTTTTTCAAAATAAAAATGATATGCCACTTCTAAAATAAGAACAATGAATAACAAAAAATATGGATGATCTAAATTATAAGCACCAACTAAGAGCCAAGCTAAAAATAGCAATATGCCAAGATGTAACAATATTATTGCAGTACCCAAAATTGGACTACCATTACGAAATAATGGAAAGCTGGTAAATAAGTAAGGCACTATCAGGCCTAAACAGAAGACTAGGCAATACACTGTCACTAATATCAACAGTCTCTTAATCATTTGGTTGGTTTGACCACGAACACCAACTAATAAACGTACATTGCGAAAGCGTAAAATTTGAGTGTACATTAGTACTAAAATCATTGGCTGAACATAAAGCGATAATAAATTGGAGTCAATGTAAGCATTAATTAATTCCATAGTTTGAGATGGATTATTAGTAATCAGTTCCAGACCACACCCCAAGCCGAGTAAAGTAATCATTACTCCTATTAGACATATGCGTTGATTTATTTTTTTAACTGACATTAATTACCCCTCATGCTGCTTTCTTCGATACCAAAGATTAATTAATAATAGTGCAACTGCCAAGTAAATTACTCCTGCTAATAAAAATGCTACTAATGAATTGATTGGTGGTCTTTGACTCATAAAAGTAGTCTGCCCTGGGGCAACCAAAGTATATAAAAACCATGAAAAGGAAAATGTACGCCAAACAATATTATTCATATTACCTAAAATTGGTAGCAGAATTAAAATCAACCCCAAAATTGGTCCTACAGCAATATAAAGAGCATTTTTTTGCACAAAAAGACCTACACT
This sequence comes from Lactobacillus sp. ESL0679, assembly GCF_029433515.1. Taxonomy (GTDB): domain Bacteria; phylum Bacillota; class Bacilli; order Lactobacillales; family Lactobacillaceae; genus Lactobacillus. Next base: position 21,278 of record NZ_JAQTIG010000001.1, read on the forward strand.
AAAAACTAATATAGAAAATATGCCCCAACCTATAGCAGCTAATATAATGAACAAAATAATTTCTAGCAAATCATTAGTTGTAAAATACCCCGGACGCATTCCTGAAAGCATCTCATAATCGTGAGACTTATATATAAAGGGAAAATAGAACCAATTTATTAAAAACATTTCATACAAATTTGTTAATATTGATATTACAGCTCCACCCAAAAAACTATTAATCATACCCTTTTGTAAAAATACAAGATAACCAGTTCGTTGATGAACAAAACTACTATTTTTTAAATAAATAAACAAACCTGAACCTAAAAATGTAAATAAAAGCATTCTAACAATTATAATTACAATATTATCATCAGCACCACTGTCCTGAATACTAAAGAACAAATTAATGGAAATATTACCTTGCTTGTTTAACCCTGAATATTCGTTAATGACGGTAAAAATATACAAAGTCAATATGATCAAATATAGTGATAAAATTGCTAATATAATCTTTTTAGATTTTTTTAACATCTTTAACTCCTGACTATTAAATATAGACTAAAAAAGGAGGATTTTATCCTCCTATAAAAGACTAAGATTATTTGCGATCAGCACTAAAATGAAGTCTAACAGTACTTTGATTAGGTTCTAAAGCTTTCGACCTAACATCCGCATAATAATTTCTACCAACCATCCCTGAATTATTATCACCATAAGTCGTATAGTCTTTATACAATCCTGCATTACCAGACATCGTTTTAGCCTTATTATTAATCAAATGTACAGTGTAACCTAAACTATTAGGAATTGCATCACCATTAAATGAGGCCACTTCAGAATTATTTCTTTTCTCATTTGGAGATCCATACGTACTCCATTTTCCATGTGCACTGACAGTTTCTTGACTAACACTCCATTTTCCTGTAGCTGCACCAACCACCATAGCACCACTTAGTGCCAAAATAGTTCCAGCTGCTAATATTTACTTACCCCAAAATGATTCTTTAATGATAGCATAATTTTATACCTCCTAATTAATTTTCTTTAATTGCTTTTAAACACGCCCATAAAAGCTTTTTCCATAAATAATCCATATTATTACTTCTTTCAATTTAAATAATATAAACAACAGAACATAATCTTAAAGAGCTCCTTGTCAAATGTTCTTATGTTTATCATAGCGCTTTCTAAAAGCAATTTCTGTGCGTTTTACGCACAATTAAATTTTATATTGCTAATTTATCCCTCTATAATGTAAAATTTAATTAAAGAGGTGTTTCAAATGTCGGACTTTGGTCAAACAATTCATCAACTACGTGTTTCCCGCTCTATTAGTCAAGAGGAATTAGCTATAGGCATTTTTAATCGTAGCCGTTTATCAAGAATAGAAAGTGGTAATGCCTATCCTTCTCAACAAGTTGCTAGTCAATTAATTTCTCGTTTGAGTCTTACACCTAAGGAATTTGAATATATCCAGCATGACTATTCAGCATCCAAAAAAGATCAAATTTTATATCAATTTTTCAATATTGAATTTAATACTGAAACCCAAAAAATAAATTTACTTATTAAACAATGCAACAGTATCAGAGATGACAATGATATCAAACGCATCAAAAAAATTTTGCAAGCACAGTTATTATTAGGTAATCCAGATGACTTAGATAGAGCCAAAAAGCTAGTTCAACCTATTTGGTATGATCATTTAGCTAACATTAAAATATTAACAATTATTGATCTTGCCTTGTTAAACATGATTGCCTATGCGTTTGACGATGATACTAACCAACAAATTATCACTAAAATTCTTAATACAATTAATAATTATTATCCTTTTTTAACCAGCTTAGAGTGCAACGTCTTAATTAATCAAGCAAGTTTGTCACTAGAGCAACACGATTTTAATGCAGCTAAAGATGCTTTAACTCAAGCTGCTAATTTAGCCCAAAATAACAATCAGTATGATAAGTTACTCCTTTGTAAATCTGAATTTGCAATTTGTAATCAAGACCAACAACAAGCAACTTATTATGCCAACCTACTAAACGAAATTGGTGCTACCGACTTAGCACACCTATTAAAAATGCAGATTAAACAATTTTCTTATCTCTTTAATTAATTTTTACCACGCAAAAAAGCCGCTCATATGAGCGGCTTTTTTTAAGGATTGATTTATTTAATTATTACATCATTCCGGGAGCACCGGCACCAGCAGCTGCATTTGGATCAGCAGCAGGCTTGTCTTCTGGAATTTCTGCAACAACAGCTTCAGTTGTTAAGAGCAAAGCAGCAATTGAAGCAGCGTTTTGCAAAGCAGTTCTTGTAACCTTGGTTGGGTCAATAATACCTGAGTCAACCATGTTCTCCCACTTGCCATTAGCAGCGTTGTAACCAATTTCGTTGTCTTGCTTCTCAAGCTCATTCAAGATAACTGAACCATCTTCACCAGCGTTTTCAGCAATTTGGCGAACTGGAGCACTCAAAGCACGCAATACAATGTTGATTCCAGTTTGTTCATCAGGGGTGTCACCCTTCAAACTCTTAACTGCTGATTCAACATCAACTAAAGCAGTACCACCACCAGCAACGTAACCTTCGTCAACAGCAGCACGAGTTGAGTTCAAAGCATCTTCAATACGATAACGACGCTCTTTCAATTCAGTTTCAGTAGCAGCACCAACGTGGATAACTGCAACCCCACCAGTTAATTTAGCCAAACGTTCTTGCAACTTCTTCTTGTCAAAGTCAGAAGTTGTTTCGTCGATTTGCTTTCTGATTGAGTCTTCACGTTCCTTGATTGCATCGTCAGAACCAGCACCATCAACAATGGTTGTTGAGTCCTTAGTAATTGTAATCCGACGTGCTTGACCTAATTGGTCAATTGTTGTGTCCTTCAATTCAAGGCCCAAGTCTTCAGTAATTACAGTACCACCAGTTAAAGCAGCAATATCTTGTAATTGTTCCTTACGCCGGTCGCCAAAGCCAGGAGCCTTAACAGCAACAACGTTGAAAGTACCACGAATCTTGTTCAAAACAAGTGTTGGCAAAGCTTCACCAGAAACATCGTCAGCGATGATTAATAATGACTTACCTTGTTGCACGATTTCTTGCAATAATGGCAAAATGTCTTGAATATTAGAAATCTTCTTGTCAGTAATCAAAATGTATGGGTTATCGAGGTCAGCTTCCATCTTGTCGTTGTCAGTTACCATGTATTGTGACAGGTAGCCACGATCAAATTGCATCCCTTCAACAACTGATAATTCAGTTTCAATACCACGAGAATCTTCAATGGTAATTACACCATCATTACCAACCTTTTCCATTGCATCGGCAATTAAATTACCAACTTCTTTAGAAGCACTTGAAACAGCGGCAACTTGAGCAATTTGGTCTTTTGAAGAAACGGTGTGGCTAATCTTGTGTAATTCATCAGTTACAGCCTTAGTAGCCTTTTCAATCCCGCGGCGAACACCAACTGGGTTAGCACCAGCAGTCACATTCTTCATTCCTTCACGGATGATTGCTTGAGTTAAAACAACAGCAGTAGTAGTACCGTCACCAGCAATATCATTTGTCTTTTGTGCTGCTTCAGCAACTAACTTAGCACCCATGTTTTCATAATGGTCTTTTAATTCGATTGCTTTAGCAATTGTAACACCATCGTTAGTAATTTCTGGATTGCCGTATGATTGTTCCAAGACAACGTTGCGACCCTTAGGGCCAATGGTTGTCTTAACAGTATCAGCTAGCTTATCAACACCCTTTAATAGGGAACGTCTTGCATTTTCTGAAAATTTAATATCTTTTGCCATCTTCATTCGCTCCTTAATTACTTAACGATTGCTAAAATATCTTTTTCGTGAAGGACTAAGTATTTTTCACCTTCGTATTTAACATTAGTGCCAGAATACTTATCATATAAAACAACGTCGCCCTTTTTAACTGTCATTGGAATCTTACTTCCGTTTTCTGCATAAGCACCCTCACCAACAGCAACAATTTCACCTTCAGTTGGCTTTTCCTTAGCATTTGATGCAAGAACGATACCGCCAACAGTCTTTTCTTCTTCTTCTTTAACTTTTACGATCACGCGATCACCAATTGGTTGTAACATGACTGCCTCCTAAAATTAAATTTGATAAATCTTTGTTTGCAATTAATCAGTTAGCACTCTTATTAGCCAAGTGCTAACTTACATGTATTATAATAACCTCTTTTACTAAAAAATACAAGAAAAAGTTAGCACTTTTTCATTTAAAGTGCTAATTAATTTTCTATTGCACTAGCATAATTGCAAGCTATGCCACTGCTGAATATTGGCAGCGGTGAACTTGGCTCAATTATATTGCCACAGAAACTACACAAGAATTTCATTTCACCATGCAGAAAAGAAAATTAGCTGCCCAACACTGCAATATCTAAAGAACTGGTTTGCCAACGCGTTTGCGCCCAGCGGTACAGCGCGTGCTAAAGCAAGAAGGAAAACCGCACTCATTAACAGAGTAATAAACAAGCCAGCTTTAAACCAAGCTGACTTTAACACTTACTTTTTTATGATAGAGGCAATTCCAGCAATAATGTTGTGATATTGCGTTTCATTTTCCACAAATGAATCATTATTAATAATAATATCGGCAATTTTCTTAACTTCTTTAGCGCCATGCTTTATCTTAAATTGGTCTTTTTTCTTAGTTCGAGCGACGATTTCTTCAAATGTAAACTCTTTGCCATTATCAATGGTTTGCTTTTTAAATTCACGAGTAGCGCGAACCTTAAGAGGAGCCTCAATATAGATGTTCATCATCTTTGAACCCAATAGTTGTTTTAAATAAACGCCAAGTTCTGCACGATAAAGACTTTCAATTGAAGCATAATGAATGTTAGCTTTTTCCATTTCACCTACAAGACGGTAAAAAAATTCTCTGAAAATTTCTTGTTGATTATCGGCATAAAGATTTTGGAAGTCTTCTTCTGAAGGATGATCTACAAAATCATAACCACGTTCGCGCATCATGTCCTTTTCAATCTGAATAATTTTCATCCTCTTAATCCCAATACTATCAAGATAAAGACCTGCGGCTGACTTGCCACACTCACTTAAGCCGCCTAATGAGAACATGCCTTTGACATAATTCTTTCTGGCAATAAACTGTTCCTCTGTAATTTTCATAATTAACCTCTTTTCTAATAAAATAGTTTTCTGTTCGTGTTTTTGCAGACCCCTTCTTATTATGCTCAATAAGTTCTTGACCTACATTACAGCGTAAATAATTAAATAACCTTTCTTGCCATTTTACAATTACTTTTTTAATGTTATCGTTAACAAATATTATTTTAGGCATAGTAAAACCCCAAAATTAATTCAGCTCAATTTCGGGGTTTTATTTTGCTACAACTTATAAATAAGGTATTACCAAATTAGTACTCTCTTTTTTGGTGACAGCCACATACCATCAGTCTTCTTAACTTTAAAGACTTTATAGAAGTCTGGCTGACACTGCACCTGAACGTTTGCTCGCAAAGCATTTGGTGAGTGAACATCAATAGCTAGCCTAGCCGCTGTCGCTTGCGGAGTCAATTTTAATCGCCAAATTCTGGCGTAATTATTAAAGAGTTCACGTAAATTGACGTGATCTTTCTTACCAGCGGCAATCGCTACGGATAATCCACCTTGATCGGCAATATTTTCCGATACTGTCAGCTTACCGCTAACCTTTTTGCCGTCATATTTGATACCGTCGAATAATTTGGTTTCTGCCTTGACACGTTTATTAAATGCGGCGTAATCCTTCTTAGTCCACCAATCATTCAAACTACCATATTCATCAAACTTAGAACCATTATTGTCAAAGGCATGAGAGATTTCATGACCAATAACTGTGCCAATACCACCCAAGTTAGCAGCTTTACTCTGCTTCTTGCTATAAAACGGTGCTTGCAAGATACCGGCAGGAATATTGATATCATTTAAACTAGGATTATAAAAAGCATTAACTTCATCACCAGAAATGCCCCAATCATCACGATCTACCGGCTCATCTAACTCTGAAATGGTTTCTTTAATGTCCTGAATCGCCATTGCTTTTCGATTAGCGTATAAACTACCACCTTGGCTTGTTGGGACAACTTTTACATCATCATAAAAGTCTGTCACATCACTTGGATAACCAACCTTAACCTTCATTGCTTTTAATTTAGCAATCGCCTTTTGTCTAGTTGTCTTGGATAGCCACTTATTCTTCTGTAAACGTTGCTCGTAAATCTTCAAAATTTGCTTAACCATCTTGGTGACGTCTTTTTTAGCAGCAGCGCCAAAATAAGTTTGGCCATAATATTCACCAATTAGATCATCATAATCACTATCAGTAATTGCATATGCCTGTGTTGCAACTGAAGGCAACTCTTTTTGACCAGATTCTGCTAGCGCAAAAGGTGCACTGGCTTCAACGAATTGCTGTGACAAATCTCCTGCAGCATTATTAATGAAGAAAACAATCAACCAACCCTTAAGTTCAGCAAAATTTTCTTTATTAAGTAGCCCGTTAACATTATTCAAAAAGTCCGGATTAGTGACAACAATCTGGTCAGGATCTTTACCAATTGTTCCTTGTAAAAAGCCGGCCATATCAAAGTCGCCAAATTTTGCTTTAAAATCATTGACACTCATTGGATGATAAGTGCTAGTTACTTCGGCGGTGTCTTCAGCTGACTTAGAGTTCTGCGCCATTTTACTATCGAACTTAATGGCATTTTCTGCATAAGTAGTCGCTTCATCCTCAGACACACCAGCTAGCTCCAATAATTTAATCGATTGCTTCTTAAAAATGTCGAGTAATTGCTTTGAATTAGGATTCTGATAGCTAGTAGTATCAGGTAAAATTGTCCCAGCGCTGCCGAAGTAAAGGGCATTCTTTCTGGCATTTTTCAAATCAGGTTCTACATCCCAACCAATTGGCAGTGGCATATTTTCATTAAACAGTTTAGCTGCCTTGGTATTAAAATCAGCAAAGTCCTTAATCCCTTCCAGTGTTGCCAAATCCTTTTTAATTGGCTCAGCACCATCGCGATTACGTTGATCCATATCTACTGCTTGCTTATATAAATCAACGGCTTTGGCAAAATTAGGGATATTCGGCAACGACTTTTTACCATTAGCAAAAGCTGCCATATCCTGACTTAATTCGTTAGTAACTTTAACTGTAAGATTATCAGCCGCACCAGCACTGACACCATCGACTGGTATTTTGGCTTTCTTTAACCATTTAGAATTCACCGCCAAATACAAATTATCCTGTGGCCGCATACCAAGCTTAGGCTTAAGCAGGTTACCACTGCCTCCACGCTTATCCTTAACTTGCTTCTTGTGATGCGATTTAGCTTTACTCTTGCTAACGGCAGCTGAGACTGGTTGACTAACATAATTACTAATATTAGTTAAACTAATTGACCCACTCATCAAAATAGCGGTCAATATTGCTAATACCTTTGATTTTTTGTTCATACATTCACCCTATATATAAATAATTTAGTTATTCCAACTTCACTATAGCAATATTTTACTACTGTCAATATATTTTTTACAAGAGCTTTTTATGGTAGTATCAACTTAAGCAACCTTTTTTGAAACATAATGTAAATGGAAATAATCATTGCACCAATCGCTATTACAAAAATTAAATGAGCATCCATCTTCACCAAAAAGCCACTAATCAGCGACATTATTGGTCCCATAATTCTTGTTAATGTTGTTGAGGCCGACGTGACTATTCCTCGAAATTGCTTTTTAGTCAAAGCCTGCACAATTGTGAAAAAATTCGCCTGTGACCACACACTTCCAATAGAGACCATAACATATCCACTAGTCACTAGCCAAAACGAACGCAGTAATAACATCACACTAAAACCGGTCAGAATAATTAACCCGCTAATTAACAATTGTTGGCCAACCGCGATTTTTTGGTTAAACCGCAAATAAATAAAATTGGCAACTATCCCAGCTACCGAAGCCATTGTGTAAAAGATGCTAATCTCAGTGACTGACCCCTTCAGCGTTTGTTTTAAAATGAACGTTAACATTGGCACCACAACTTGAAAGCCTAAATTTGCTGCTAAAAAGCTCGCAATTAACCATTTTAAGCGAACATCATGCCAAATAAATTTCAACCCTGCAATGGTTTTATTAGCAACATTTTTTGTCTTAGCTGACGACACTTCTTCTGGAACATCCTTAATTATTATTGCCAAATAAAAGAAGCTACCACTATCTAACAAAAAGCCAGTCAAATAGCCAACTAAATTAATTATTAGGGATGCAATCCCAGGACCAAACATACGCTGAATTGAAGAAATCAATCCAACACTACCTGATACTTGGGCTAAATCTTGCGGAGATAGATTTTGGGCAATCAGCGTTTGATAACCAACCCAAGACAATAAATCAAAAAAGCCAAAGACAAAAATTACTGCCAAAATACTCCACAAAGGCAATTGCTTGTTAATCATGATTGGAACAAGCAATGCCAAAAACATTTGCATTACTAATGCAGCCAGCATCACATCTTTTTTGCGATAAACATCAAAAAGCGAGCCAATTACCAAGCCAAACAATGCAGTTGGTAAATATTCCATTGCACTAAGTAGGCCCATTATTACTGATGAACGATTAATTGTCAGCATTAACAGTGGTACCGCAAACGTGTAAAATTGGTCGCCAAGTCCTGATACTGCATACCCTAACAATAGTTTTCGCTTATCATTTAAATTTTTATTTTTCATTTTCCTCGATTATCCATAAAAGCTGTATTATTTTTTATCAAAACAATACAGCTTCTACTTCTGCATCGATTACAGTCATAACCTTGATTGTAGCCACCCCCAAAAATAACTATACCTATATTATACAAACTAAAAAGCCATCTACACGAATGTAAATGACTTTTTAACTTAAATATTTTTACTACTATCTTTATCAGAGTCTAAAAAGTAAATCAAAGTTTGTAATTCTGTTGCCAAATCAACGTTCTGAATCCGAACACCAGTCGGAGCTGAAAGTCTAATTGGCGTAAAGTTCATTATTCCTCTAATCCCCGATTCAATCATTTCATCAGTAGTTGCTTGAGCAGTTTCAGCTGGAACCGTCAAAATTGCAATCGAAATCTGTTGATCGCTCAATTGCTGCTTCAATTCTTTCATACTGTAAACTGGCACACCACTCAAAATTTTACCAGTGATTGCTTCATTAATATCAAATGCACAAGAAATACGAATGTTGTTACTGCGCTTAAAGTTGTAATTGAGCAAGGCATGCCCTAAATTACCAACACCAACTAAGGCAACATTAGTCAACGTATCCTGATTTAATATTTTCTTAAAAAATGATAAGAGGCTCTTAACATCGTAGCCATAGCCACGTTTGCCCAACGCACCAAAGTAAGAAAAATCACGTCGTATCGAAGCACTATCAACTTGAACTGCTTCTGATAATTCGGTTGAAGAAACTTTTTCTTTGCCACTCTCATTTAAAATAATTAGATATCGATAGTAAAGCGGCAGTCTCTTTGCTGTCGCTGTAGGAATTTTAATCTTTTCCATTTTTCAAAAAGCCTCCAACTTTTTATTTGTGAATTAAGCACTAATCAGTACTATTCTACCCGTAAAATTACGTCTAATGCAAATATTTTTTTCACAATCTTGTAAATTCTACCATAGGAAAGTCCGATAACCAATAAATAAAAACTTGTATTATGCAAGCAGTGCCTTTTCACGCCTATTTTTGCCACCACTTAACCAGTAGAATCAACTTCTTGCCGCGCATATTTTACCATTTAGAGAGTTTTGACTGACAAAAACATTGTAAATTCATAAACTAATCCAGTAATTTACACAAAGGAGCAAAACATGTTACTTAAAACTAAAGACTTATCAAAAAAGTACAAAAACAAGTTAGCGGTTAATAAAGTTAATCTTGAACTAAGACGTGGCAGCTTCGTCACGTTACTTGGGACCAATGGGGCTGGCAAGTCCACCCTAATTAACATGCTTGTTGGCCTAAAGCAGCCAACTTCAGGTGAGATTATCACTGGGGCTAATACCAAAATTGGAGTTGTCTTTCAAAATAGTGTTTTAGATCCCGAATTGACAGTTCATGAAAACTTGGTTGTCCGTGCACACCAATACAAGAGCTGTCTTTTAAGTAGAATTAACGAATTAGAAAGTCAACTAGGTTTACGCAACTTTGTTAACCAGCGATACGGGACTCTTTCAGGAGGTCAAAAACGACGCGTTGATATTGCTCGTGCATTATTAAACAATCCGGATATTTTATTTTTAGACGAACCAACAACAGGACTAGATGTGCAAACACGCACAGCAATTTGGAAATTAATCCTTAAATTGCAAAAGAAACAACAATTAACAATCTTGCTGACAACCCATTACCTTGAAGAAGCTAACGAATCCGATTATTGTTACGTTTTAGCGCATGGCCAAATCATTGCCGCTGGTACTACCCAAGAGATTATTAAGCAACATGCGGAAAATCAGCTTCATTTGCAAACCAAGTCACCAGAGCAATTAATTACCCTACTGACCCAACTAACAGTTTCTTTTGAACAAGAAAAGTGCAATTTCTTAATTAAACCAGCGACAACAAAGCAAGCACTACAAATTTTGGAAGTAGTTAAGCCCTATTTAGCAGAATTTTCATATTCTCCCGGAGATATTTCAACGGCATTCATGAACATCACTGGTTGGGAGGTAGCCTAATGTATTATCTAGTCAAAAGAAATCTGACCTTATTTTCCCGGAATCGTGCTCGCGCCTTCTTTTCACTTTTAGGTGCCTTAATCACCTTTGCCCTATATATCGTTTTTTTAAAGCAAACGCTAAAAGGTTCACTACCACCCATTAACAATATCCAGCAGATTTTAGATAATTGGCAAATGGGCGGAACTTTAGCCGTGGCAAGTATCACTACCACTTTGACTGGACTATCGGCTGTTGTTTCGGATCGTGAAAATAATATCTTGCAAGACCTCTCCCTGACCGAGCGCAGCAAGTGGCAAATTAGGTTAAGCTATCTGATTAGTAGCGTAATTGTTGGCAGCTTATTACAAATTATTTTGCTAATATTTATGCTGGCCTACTTTATCAAAACCGACAATCTTTCATTCACTTGGTCTAACTTGCCGATTATCTTGATAATCATTCTCGTTAGTTCCTTACTAGGTGCCGTCTGCAACGATTTGTTAGTCAACTTCATTAAGACCTTTGCCACCCTTACCCAAGTTAATTTAATTATTGGTACAGCCAGCGGCTTCCTTGTTGGATCGTACATTCCATTAGGAGTCGCACCCAAGGCTGCACAACTAGTAATGAAGTTAACTCCGACAACTTATGTCGCCTCACTTTATCGCAGCTTGTTCGTCGGTAATACTGTCCCCACTAATTTACGGACGCGCTTTGTCAAAGATATGGGCATCAAATTAGAATGGCACAACCATTTATTGACAATGCCAGAAACACTATCAATCACATTTACAATTTTATTAGCAGTTATTATAATTGATTATCTAACACAAAAACTTAATCCTAGGGAGGCATAATGTGCAAATTAAGTTCCAAGAAGATTCATCCGTTAGTCCAGAGAATCCCACGGTGATTGTAAAAGCAGCAAGTAAGCAGGCGCAGACACTTGATATTTTGCAATACCTTGAGCACTTTGCAGAAAACAATAAAACAGACATTATTCCAATCAAGGCAATTGACCAAATTGTCATGGTTAAAAGCAAAAGTATTATTTTGGTGGATATTGTCGACAACCCCCTGCTAATCTATACAACTAACAGTGTTCTGCAGACCAAAGAAACTCTGAGTCACTTTGGCGAGAAGCTCAATCATGATCATTTTTTGCAAATTTCAAGGCATGCAATTATCAATGTTGACCATTTATTGACGCTTGAGGACAGCTTCTCTGGAAATTTAACGGCAAAATTAACAAACGATATTAAAACTAGCATTAGTCGTAAATATGTCAAAAGTTTAATGACTTTCTTGGGCATCTAGGAGGATATCATGAAAAAAACATTCGCCAACATTATCACAGAAGGAATTATTGGTATCGGCTTTGGCTCATTTTCATACCTAGTCTTCCTTTTATTTAAATGGCAACCAACACTCCCAACAGCGCGAAATATTATTAGTGTTTGGCTGATGAGCTTTTTGATTGGGACTTTGACCGAAATCTTCGATTTTTATGGGATGTCTATTTTAACCTTATTAGTTCACTTCTGTAGCACAGTAATCTTAGTGCTTGCCATGACGGCATACAACGGTTGGTTAGCGACCTTTAGCCATTCGCCTTTTGAGTGGATATCAGTTATTGGACTTTATCTCTTTATTTGGCTAACTTTGTTCACGTACCAGCACTTATCGGTCAAGCGAATCAACCAAAAACTAGCACAAAGAAACCAAAAGAAGTAACACTCACAAACAGGATAGCAAAAATGCTATCCTGTTTTTTCCTATAATATAGCCCCAACAAGTAAAGTTATTATGCTAAAATGGTTTCTAGGTGAAAAATATGATAATTGCACAAGGGCACGATTTAGAAAAACAATTCGGTGCCAATACTTTATTTAAAAATGTAAACTTTTCAATTGACGCAAACGCACGTATCGGTCTCGTTGGTCCTAATGGGGTCGGCAAGACGACACTGCTTAAAATTATGACAGACGAAGAAGACGCAACTCATGGCGAATTTACAATTAACAAGGGGATCGCTGTCGGCTACATCGCTCAGGAAAACAGCCTTGATGAAACCAAAACTATTTGGAACGAAATGCTTGGAGTCTTTGCTTCATTAATTAAAATGAGTGAAACCATCCAGACAATGCAGGAAAAAATTGCTAACCATCCCGAAGATGAAACCTTGCTCAAGCAATACGATCAAATGCAATTTAACTTTGAGCAGCAAGGCGGCTACACATATCAATCAGATATTAAGAGCATCTTAAATGGTTTTAAATTCCCCGAAGATACGTGGTCCAAGGTAATTGGCAGTCTTTCTGGTGGTGAAAAAACGCGCTTGGCCTTTGTTAAATTACTACTACAAAAGCCGCCACTACTACTGCTCGATGAGCCGACCAACTACCTCGACTTAGACACATTGGACTGGCTCGAAAACTTTCTTAAAGGTTATGCTGGCGCTATTTTGGTTGTTTCCCACGACCAGTACTTTTTGGATCATCTTGCCAACCAAATTTTTGAATTACAATTTGGTAAACTGACTGCATTCAAAGGTAACTACTCCGATTATGTTGCCCAACGAGAACTGCGCGACCGCCAGCAAGAAGAAGCTTATGAAAAGCAGCAGGATAAAATCAAAAAAGACGAGGAATTTATCCAAAAGAACATCGTTCGGGCCACTACTACTAAGCGAGCACAGAGCCGGCGCAAGCAACTCGAAAAAATTGAGCGAATTAAGCCACCTAAACATAAAAACAAGGTGCGCATCACCTTCAAGAGTGAGCGACCATCTGGTAAAGAAGTGCTGATTCTCAGTCACTTGTCAATTGGTTATCCAACCAAAACAATGGTGCAGGACATTTCTTTTCAAGTTAATAAGGGGGACCGAGTTGCAGTTATTGGACCTAACGGGATTGGTAAATCCACTCTCTTGAAGACAATCATGAAGGATTTAACTCCCAAGAATGGTTCAATCAAGTACGGCGCGTCTCTTGATATTGGCTACTATGATCAGGAATTGCAACAACTTGACCCAGGCAAAACCGTGCTTGATACAATTTGGGATCGTCATAAAACAATGCCCGAGCGTGATGTGCGGTCAATCTTGGCCAGTTTTCTATTCACTGCCAAAGATATTGACAAGACTGTTGGTCAATTGTCCGGCGGTCAAAAGGCGCGTCTGACCCTAACCGTTTTATCACTTGAGCATAACAACTTCTTACTGATGGACGAGCCAACCAACCACTTGGATATTGAAGCCAAAGAGGTGCTGGAGCAAGCTTTGCAAAAGTTTGACGGCACCCTGCTCTTCGTCTCCCATGACCGGTACTTTATCAATCAGTTAGCTAATAAGATTGTTGCCGTTCAAGATGGTTATGCCCAAATTTACGAGGGTGACTATTCCTACTACTTAGACGAAAAGGCTAAACAAACCGCAGCATCAGCTAGTGCAGTAACTGCCGCTAGTCAGGATCAGGATACTGCGCCAGAAGCAACTGCTGCCAATTCTACTAAATTGTCATACCAAGAACAAAAGCAGCACGACTCACAAAAGCGCAAGTTGCAACGGCAGGTAGAAGATATTGAAACCAAAATTGAAAAATTAGAACAAAAAGCGCAAGAAATCCAAACGCAAATGGTCAATCCCGATATTGCTTCTGACTTTGGTAAATTAGGCCCCCTGCAAGAGGACCTCACTGCTACTCAGTCCGAATTAGACAAGGCTAATGAAAATTGGGAGCAAGCATTAACCGAATTAGATAATTTTGAATAATGGAAAATTAATTATAATTTAAACCTCGAAATTAGGACAATCTGATTTCAGCAATGTCATTAAGTTAAGCAATACTCTTTATTTAAGAACTACAATTTTTTAGGTTGTAGTTCTTTTTTAGATGATGCTGGTTAAAGTTCAGTTGATAGCCATCCCTTTTATTAATTCTAATAATTTATCAAAATAAGCCCAACTTATTTTGATAAATTATTAGAATTATGATTACTTAAATAGTAAAACTGATGCAAGCAAAAAGCCCAGTTATAGTTAACTAACTGAGCTTTTTGGCTTAACTTAATGACATTGCCTAATTTTAGGGTTCAGATCATAATACCGGAATCGTATATTAACAACGATATAAATTTAAAAATGTCTAACTTTTCTGTTACACTTCATAATTACTTCCTTGTCTTTTTTGACTATATCATTCTAGCATACTCTTTGCATACGGTAATTCTAGCGACGGATCAGCATTGAGTGTCATATCAGCAAACTTGCCTTCGTTATACAAATTATAAGCTGCTGCACCAATCATTGCCGCATTATCGCCGCATAACTTCAGGTCAGGTAAAATTACCTTAGGCCGCATATTTTCTGACAATACTGCAATCTCTTGACTCATGCGATCACGTAATCCGTGATTGGCAGCAACCCCGCCGCCCATAATAAAGGTCTTTGGTTGATACTCTTTAATTGCCCTAATAGTTTTGTGTGCCAACACATCAACAACAGCAGCTTGGAAGCTGGCCGCTAAATCATACTTGTTCAATTCTTGGTGAATCTGGTCAGCATGATGACAGGTATTAATAAAGGCACTCTTTAGGCCAGAAAATGAAAAGTCATAATCGGTATCTTCCATCATTGCCCGTGGGAAATTGAATGTGTCCTGACCCTGATGTGCCCAATCATCAATGGTTTTACCAGCCGGATATTGCACGCCGAGAACCCGACCAATCTTGTCATAGGCTTCTCCTGCAGCATCATCACGAGTATCACCCACAATTTCAAAATGAGTTGGATCCTTCAATAAAACAATTTCGGTATGCCCACCAGAAACTTGCAAGGCAAGAGCAGGATATTCAATCTCATCCGTTAATTGAGCTGCCATAATATGACCCATGATATGATCAACACCGATTAAGGGAATTCCCGTCGCCATTGATGCTGCCTTAGCCGCACTAACACCGATTAAGAGTGCGCCAACAAGTCCGGGACCATAAGTTACAGCAATGGCATCAATATCATTCCAACTTGCATTCGCCTGCGCCAATGCCTCTTTGGTAATTTGGCTAATCACCTCAATATGATGGCGACTGGCAACCTCGGGAACTACCCCACCGAAACGTTGATGACTCTTAATTTGCGTTGCCACAATCAAACTCTCAATTTTACGACCGTTTTTGATAACCGCCGTCGAAGTTTCATCACAGGAACTCTCATAAGCTAAAATTCGAATATCTTTTTGTTTGCTCAAAACTTAATCCCTTTCTTATCTTGTTTTTGTGTTAATTTCAGCACCATATTTAAGCCATCTGTCTGCGTTTCTTGATAATAATTTGGTCGTACAAAAGTTGTACTGAAGCCTAACTGGCAGTACAGCTTTTGCGCTACCAAGTTATCTACCCGAACTTCGAGACTGACATATTCGCAGCCCCACTTTTGTGCCAATTCAATCATTATCTGCATTAAACGTGTGCCTAAGCCCTGACCCTGCCAATTAGGCGCAACCGCCAAGTTAGTTATGTGTCCTTCAAGCTTGTTAATGCGCACACCGGCATAAGCGATCAAGGTTGAAGATTGATAAACGACTAAATATAGCAGGTTGGGCTTGGCCAATTCTGATTGAAACACCTCCGCATTCCACGGCGTTTCCCCATCATAAGCCTGAGTTTCAAGCAGCAGCATATTAGAAATATCATCAGGCTTTGCTCGCATAACTTGAACAGTCTGACCAGCAACGACAAACACAAATGGCTGAAATTCTACCTTAAGTGGCTGTTTTTTAAAATGAGAAAAATAATTATGCTGCTTAAACTTCTTCCACATAATTACTGTCTGGCTCAAACGGTTTGCCCGTCTTCTTATGCCAATCGACCTCTGCCTGCGTCCGCCGCAAATAATTTGGCAGTAATTGGTCGGGATCTGTTAGTGTTGCTGCTACTGCTAACTTACCAATCAAGCCAGCGTGAATGACATTTTGGTCATCAGTACCGTAACTAAATGGTACACCCAGTGCCTTAATTAACTCTTCTTGCTTAGTAAAGCCAGACCCAACAAAAATAATTTTATTAAGCGGCTTAACAGCCAAATAATCCTTAACTGCTTCAAGCAAAGCCGAAATATGATAGTGACCGTCAGCCAGTACATTAACTGGTTGACCGCCTTCATTAACATAACCACCGGCAAAGTAATTATCGTTGCGGGCATCAATTCCTGCGACAATCAACGTATCTTTATCATTAACACTGGCAGCTAAAGCCTGCAAAGTCGAAATGCCAACAACATCTTTATTTAAAATGCTAGCAAACATCTTAACCGTGGTAATGCCAATCCGCAATCCCGTATAAGAACCCGGTCCAATCGCAACAGCAAAGCGATCAATATCTTTTAATTGCAAATTGTTTTCTTGCAAAATTTCATTAATTAACGGATCAAGATGCTCACTATGATTGCGCTCATCCTGCTCACTTTTTTCAATAATAACTGATTGGCCGTCATTTAAGGCTACACTCAAGTGATTGGTGGCCGTTGATACACTTAAAATTTTCATTTCAAATTACTTTTCCCTTTTTAAAAAATCTACCTTTTTATTTTAACACGAGAAAGGGCCTGCAAAACAAAGTAGATAACAAACATTTGCACCCAAGGAGTGATTAACTCTTTAGGTAGCCTTTGAACTAGTGCCGCATTAAAGTTTAGACTATACAAAATGTGTACCCACAGCGTATTTAAGCCAAGATTAACAATGATCGTAACTAGCAGAGTGGCTAAAATAATCCGCCAAATTTTAACTGGTCGATGATAAAAAAGTAGTCCGTAAATTAGTGGCCCGACCATTGCGCTGATTGTAAAACCAATGAAAAAGCCACCTTGATTACCAAAAATCGCAGAAGAAGCCAAATCACCAATCGCGCCGCCAACACTTCCCCATATGGGGCCAAAAATAAAGCCGAGCATCACGCTGCCGATAAAATCTAGACTGACGTGAACAACTGCTGTACCAATACTAAAGCGATGCAAAATTATTTTGATTGCAATTACGACACCAAGCAAGATTAAATCACGCAGTTCTAGTTTCAGGGCATTTTTTGAAATCATAGCCAACACTTCCCCTCATTAAAAAAGCATGACGACCAGTCATGCTCAATAATTATATTATATTTTGCGCCAAGTTAGTTCACAAACGGCTCTAGGTTTGTTTTCCTCATCCTCGATTACATGATAAGACTTAACATCTTGACCATCGTCCTCCACCTTGACTAAGGCAAATGCTTCCTGACCGTACGTTACTTCCTGATTGAACTTGATGTCAAT
The DNA here is from genome assembly GCF_029433515.1 of Lactobacillus sp. ESL0679. GTDB lineage: Bacteria > Bacillota > Bacilli > Lactobacillales > Lactobacillaceae > Lactobacillus. Next base: position 39,318 of record NZ_JAQTIG010000001.1, read on the forward strand.
ACTCTGAACGAGATGTTTTTGTAAAAAGTCCCGATCTAAAGTATCAATAAACCAGCTAAAGTAATGGCCATTGGTCATGTGGTGGTTGGTATCTAAGTCGTCGTAGCGAACACGGTACTGGCGTTTAGTTTGATATTCAATCTGTGGTCGCAAGCGCGGGAAGCGAGGCAGCTTCTTCAATAACGGAATACCCAAATCGACCATCATTTGTTCATCCGTTGACACCATTTTGCGCTTTTTCAAGTCAAACAAGACCCACTCACTCTTGACGGTAATGAGCACATTACCTTGCTCATCAACAAAATTAAAGTCCCGATACTCCAAAAAGCGATTATAACCAACAGCATCAGTAGTTACCGTAATCTTATCATTAGGTTGCGGCAAAAATTGAACATCAATATGGTATTGGGTAACAACCCAGCCTAAACCACGTTCAGTCAGAGAATTGGTGCTTGCCTCGCCACTACTCAGCTGGTGCTCGGAAACACTCATCATCAAGTCAACCATTGCTTGCAGCTTTAAATGCTTATTTTCATCACATTCATAAAATTCAATTCGTTTTTGTTCACTATATTTCATTAATTGCCTCTATTTTGGTGATATTGATCATAAAGTTCATTTTTCGAAACATTATTCAGCTGAGCCACTTTTTTAATGGCAGACTTTTTGCTTTCACCCTGCATCACTTGCTCATCGACCAGCTTAATTAACTCTGGCCACGTCAGTTTTTTAGTTTTAGCTGTACTTGGTGATACCAGCATGACAAATTCGCCCCGAGGTGCATTTTCAGCAAAGTACTCATTTAGTTCAGCAACCGTCCCCCGAACAAATTCTTCGTGAATTTTGGTTAATTCACGGGCAGCCACAATCTGCCTATCGGGTGCAAACACCGTCGCCATGTTTTTCAACGTTTTAACAAGCCGATGTGGTGCTTCATAAAAAATTGAAGTCGCATGGGCTGCAGCCATTTCCTCAAAATATGGTTTTTGTTCTCCAGCCTTGCGTGGCAAAAAGCCGTAATAGGTGAATGGTTGGGCATCAAACCCAGATGCAATTAGCGCTGTTGTAAACGCCGATGGTCCTGGCAACGGGACGACCGGAATATTATTTTTGATACATTCTTGGACCAAAATGTAGCCGGGATCAGAAATGACGGGCATCCCCGCATCACTAATTTCCGCAATTACCGCCCCATTTTGCATTAATTGAACTAATTCAGGGGCGCGCTGCTTGGAATTATATTTATGAAAGGACAACATGTGATTGTGCACACCAATTTTTTCTAATAAAATGCCACTAGTCCTCGTATCTTCTGCCGCAATATAGTCCGCATCTGTTAATACTTTTTTAGCCCGAATTGTAATATCTTCCAGGTTACCAATCGGTGTTGGTACCAAGTAAAGCTTACCTTTATCATCTGCATAACTACTTTGCCGCTGCATTATATCCGTCCTTTAACGTACTTTCTTTTTCTTCTTTTCGCCAAAATTATCAAGAATATCTAAACAAAACATGCAGTCAGAGCTCGGATCGCGATGTGAGCCGTAATACATGTTGCAAATATGATAACCCGAGTTATAAATCTGCCGTAAAGATTCCAAGCCGCTTTGCGTCTTAATGGTGCCATTATGCGCATTCGCGTTTGTCATTTTGTCCATTTTCTCGCGTAAAAGCTGATTTTCAACCTTTAACTCGGTATTTTCCTTGAGTGTATCTAAAATATCATTTTCCAGGCTCTCGATTGTCTTGGTCATATTCATCATCGAATCGTGAAGCTGTTGTAACTTTGAATAAGAATCCACCATCAAACCACCTACCGTTTCCACTGCAAAGCCAGATAATCCAATAAGTTGCGAAAATTAACATTACTATAACGCATTTTGTCAATTTCTAATAAATTTTTGAGCATTGCTGCCCCTGCCTGCTGATCTTTACTATTTAACTCTGTCTGCGCCATCTGCTTCAACATTAGCCAGACATAATCCTGAGCAATTTTACTTTTAGCCAAGTCTGCCAATTGGTGCGCACTAATGATTGATAAGAGATCGTATTCTAGCATTTCCTGATAAAAATATTTAATTGCTTGGTCCAACTTGCGCGTATCGCCAAGCTCAAGAATTTGGTCTTTAGTAAAGCCATTCTGAACTAAAAATGCGGTTTTACCATCAGCTTGTTCGTCAGACACAAAATTAATAATTTGCGTTCTGGAACGCACCGTTGGCAAAATCTGGTCCACATTATTGGTAACCAAAATCGTCACAACGGGAGCAATTGGTTCTTCCAACAGATTAAGCAAAGCATTGGCCGCTGGCAGCGTTAATTTTTGCGCTTCATTAATAATGAAAAAGCGGCGACTACTCTGAACCGGACTTTTGGCTAATTCTTCCTTTAATGGCCGGATTTGGTCAATGCCTAAACTTTGCTTACCAGCCGTTGTTACCAGCAAGACATCAGGATGGTTCCCCGAAATAATCTGCCGGCAATTTTGGCAAGTTCCATCAGGTCGCTGTTCACTTTGGCCAGTACAATTAAACAAGCAAGCAAGCCAATATGCCGTATTTACGGCCTCATCTTCATCACGGTCAACAAACAAATAACTATGCGCTAACTGCTTCTGCTCAAAGGCGCGTCTTAAAAAGGCTGCCTCGCTAGCACCCTTCTGGGTAAGATCAATAACCATTAAAACTGCTTAAACGCTTCTACTGGCAAAACGAAACAGGTTGCGCCGCCAACAGTAATCTTAATTGGCTGGCTGTTCATGTCAAAGCCAGTCACTACCATATTGGAGTTCATATATTCCTCGCGTGCCTTGGATTCTTCTTTAATGATCTGCAAAACTTCTTTTACATGGTCATCATCAATCCCAATAAGGAACGTGGTATTTCCTTGGCTTAAAAAGCCACCAGTTGTAGCTAATTTAGTCGCACGGATATTTTCTTTAACAAAAGTGTGCTGCAGTCGATTAGCATCTTCTTTTTGCACAATTGCGATTATTAACTTCATCAAAATCAGTCCTTTAGCAATTCTTTTGGTAAACGGTTTGCAATAATTTTAACACAATCTGATACTACTTGACTAAGAGGTCTATCAGCATTAACAACCGTAATTCGGTCAGAATACTGCTCATTAACCCACTGATAACCCTGATAAACTTTTTGGTGAAAAGTTAGTTTTTCTTGTTCCAAGCGGTCTTCTTGTCCGCCGTGGTCTTTGGCAATTCGCGCTAAGCCCACCTCAGGCTTCACATCTAAGAAAATTGTCAGGTCGGGTTCAATGCCGCTCGTTGCAAAATCATTAATTGCCTTAACAGCTGCAATTCCCAAATCTCGTCCGACACCTTGATAAGCTAATGAACTATCAACAAAACGATCAGAAAAGACAACCTCGCCCCTTTTTAACGCAGGGATAATTGTTTCTGCCATATGTTGACTTCGTGAAGCTGCATAAAGTAAGGCTTCAGTCTTGGCGCTCATCGCGGTATTGGCCGGATCCAAAATAAACTGGCGAATTTGTTCCGCTATTTTCGATCCACCGGGTTCACGAGTCACAAGATATTGTGCCGCTAGCTTAGGAACGATTTGCCCAACAACTTGTTCTAAAACGGTACTTTTTCCGGACCCATCTGGCCCCTCAAAACTAATAAAAAAACTTTTCATAAAACTCTCCATGTCTCTATTTTACAGAAGTTCTTCCTATATTAACACCCCAACGTACTTTTAATTTTCACAAAAATAAAAAAGCCTACACTGGTAGACTTTTTATTCAGAAATGGCATTCGTGTAACCACTAAATCTTGTATGTCTGTGGCGTGCCTCATTATACAAAAAGGAATACTTAGCCTGCAAAATTTTGTTAGCAATAATATTGTCGTCCGACATATCAAGCGTTGTCGGATCCAAGCTTTTCTGCACGGCCATTTCATCCTGCAACTTTTCAATCACGTCAACTAACTTATCGTCGCCCATTTGTTTAACTTTAGTTCGTGCCATTAGATTGATGTTCTCCCTTGGACTGCTCGTTTTAAGGTAATTGAATTAGCGTACTCAATGTCGCTGCCGACTGCCAATCCAGCTGCTAGCCGTGTTACCTTAATCCCCGCTGGTTTAATCAACTTGCTAATGTACATCGCCGTTGACTCACCTTCTGGAGTTGAGTTTAATGCTAAAATTACTTCTTTAACACTATCCTGCTTTTGCAAGCGGACAATTAGCGACTTAATATTAACTTCTTCTGGGCCAATTCCATCCATTGGCGACAAGACACCATGCAGCACGTGATAAAGGCCATTATACTCGCCCATTTCTTCAAAAGCCATCACATCTTTAGGCTGCTCAACAACCATAATTGTTGACTGGTCACGCTCGGAATTAGAACAGATTGAGCACGGATCTTGCTCAGTAATATTGCCGCAGATTGAACAACGCCGTAATTTTTCCTTGACGTCTTTCAGGGCTGCACCAAAATCATAAACATCATCATCTGGCATATCTAAAGTATAAAAAGCCAACCGAGTTGCTGTTTTTTCACCAATACCCGGTAATTTCATATATGAATCAATCAAATGCGCAATCGGTGTTGGATATTGCAATTAAATCATGCCCTTCGTGTACTTACCTAAACTCGCTTGGGTGGCTTGGTCAATTGCTGACAAGCCCTTATTAACAGCATCAATGACTAAATCCTGCAACATATCTGGATCATCAGGATCAATTGCTTCCTTATTAATTGTAATTTCTTTTAACTTGCGATCACCGCTAAAAGTTGCAACAACCAAGTCATCGGCAGACTTACCCACAAATTCTTGAGCAGTAATTGTTTGTTGTTCCTGCATCATCTGCTCTTGCATTTTCTTGGCTTGCTTCATCATTTGCTGCATGTTCATTCCACCCATGCCGCCCATTGCACCAAAGTTAGGTCTCTTACTCATCTTATTCTCCTTAATTTAATCTTTAATATTAACTGCATCGCCAAACAGGTCTTTGGCCTTCTGAACAACTTCATCATTTGCAGTTTCATTTCCGTCAGCTGGCTCGTGGCTCGCGCCCTCTTTTTTCTTAGCCAGTAACTCTTTACCATGCGTTTGTAAAAAGTCCTTGCGCACCTTGAGCCAATCCTCATCTGGTACCAAGACAATCTCATAGTCATGCTTGGTGAACTTCGCAATTTCACTGGTTAACTTGGTCAAAAAGTCATCATCCGCGCTCGCATTTTCAAACCACAAAGTATACTTGCACTTCATCACCACTTGGTCGGGACTAGCTGCGACTGGCTGCAAAACATCAAGTAACGCCCTTTGAGAGACTGACAAGACTGATTGTAAGTCCGGCCAAATATCTCTCAACGCAATTAAGTCCTGCTTAGTGGCATTTTCTAGCACATGATACACTTGCTTACGATTTTGCTCATTAGCACGTTCAGTATTCCGCACGCGTGGCTTTTTCTTAGGCTTGTCAACTGTCGAATTAGCCTGTGCTGCTTTCTTGACGGGTGCTGATGCCGAGTCAATATGGTAAAACTGATCACGATTGTTGCTGCGCGGCTGATTAGATAATTTAGAAAATTTTTCGGTTAAATCCACCACTTGCTTTTTTAAAGCAGTAATTTCAGCCTGTAAATCAGCATCCTTACCAGTAGTTACAGCAGGACTTGAAGCAGTCGGCAAAGCAGCACTTGCCTGCTGCTCGTTAGTACTTGCAACCAAAAACACTTCCAAAGGAATCTGCTGCTGGTTGGTATAACGCAAATCATTTAATGCATCATTCGCCGCCGCAATCAATTGAAAATAACGCTGCGCAGGAATGGCCGCAATCTTTTGCGCAAAATCAGCACTTAAAAAGTTACTCTTGTTTTGTCCATCAGCCTTGACTACTAGCAAGGCATTAGTTGCCATATCAATCAGTTCGTCCAAAATGTTTTTGGAAGTGGCACCACTTTGTAATTCTGCTTGAGCCAAAGTCAGCGCCTTAGCCGCATCTTTTTCTAATAATGCTAGCAAAATCTCTTCGATTTTTTCTTTAGCAGCAAAACCGGTAATCTGCAGTGCATCATCGTAATTAACGGTATCTTTTTCATAGCTAAGCAGTTGGTCCAAAATGCTCAACGCATCCCGCATCCCGCCGTCAGCGACCTGCGCAATGACAGCTAATGCCTTGTCCTCATACTTAATCTGCTCTTGGTCCAAAATATACTTCATCCGCTGCTCAAGATCAGCTTGAGCAATTCGCTTAAAATTATAGCGTTGCGTCCGCGAAATAATTGTGGCTGGTACCTTCTGCAATTCGGTTGTCGCTAAAATGAAGACAACATGCTCCGGCGGTTCCTCCAAGGTCTTAAGCAAAGCATTAAACGCTCCCATCGACAACATATGAACCTCGTCGATAATGTAGACCTTGTACTTGCCTTGAGTTGGTGCATATTTAACCTTATCGCGAATTTCACGAATCTCATCGACACCGTTATTCGAAGCGGCATCAATCTCCATAATGTCGGGCATTGCACCCTTATCGGCAGCTAAACAATTAGCACATTCATTGCAGGGCTCGCCGTCTTGCAGATTAGTACAGTTCAGAGCTTTGGCAAAAATTTTGGCACACGAAGTTTTACCAGTTCCCCGGGGACCGGCAAACAAAAAAGCGTGCGAAATCGTACCGCGCTTAATCGCATTTTTCAAAGTATTCGTAATATCTTCTTGGCCAACAACACTATCAAAAGTGCGTGGCCGCCATTTGCGGTATAACGCTTGATAAGCCATGTTCATCTTTCTCTAGTAAAAAACTCTTAACTCTTTTAAAGAGTTAAGAGTTTATTGATATCTAATAAAAGGCACATGCCTGAGCAACCTTAGTGCTGCTACCTTCCGGTCCTGACACGCTTCAGAAGTCAAACATTGCCCAATAGATATGATACCGTATTTAGTGTGAATTTTCCACTACTTTGCCGAATTTTTTGCTAATTTTTGCTGGCACCGAATTTCTTGAAAAAAGTCCTTCAGCATCCTGCTGGCCTCCTCGCGATACAAGCCGCGCACGACATTCGGATGATGGTTAAACTTCTCTACGCTAAACAAATCAACTACACTGCCTGCAGCACCCGCCTTGGGATCAAGCGCACCATAAAACACATTCTTAATGCGCGAGTTGATGATTGCTCCGGCACACATTGAACATGGCTCCAGGGTCACAAACAGGCTGCAGTCAATCAGCCGCCAGCTGTTCAGCTTCTGACAAGCCTGCCTAATCGCCATCATCTCAGCATGCTGCGTGCCATCTTGGTCAAGTTCACGCCGATTATAACCAACGCCAATCACTTGACCATCAGGATCAATTACCACTGCACCAATCGGCACTTCACCTAAAGCTTGCGCCCTTTTCGCTTGGTCAAAGGCCAGCTGCATATACTTCTTCTTATCTTCACTAGAAAAATCCATTAGCTGTTCACTGCCTGCAAAATATAGTATCCCTTGTCCCGCGTTACAACGGTGCAATTGCCAAAAGTGGCATTGAGCAGCTTGCGGGTACTTGGCTCCCCCTGCTTCTTCTGAATAACAACCAGCAAGACGCCATTAGCTACCAAGTGATCCTTAGCACCAGCTAAAATGCCAGAAACCACCTTCTTACCGGCACGAATTGGCGGATTAGTTAGAATAAGGCCGAACTTCTTTTCGTCAGGAACATTTTGATAAATATCAGACTGATAAATCGTGACATTGCTAATATGATTCAGCTCCGCATTTTTACGGGCCAATTCTAACCCACGCTCGTTAACATCAACTAGGTCAACGGTTTGCTCTGGCCAAAATTTCGCCGCAAATAAGCCCAATGGACCATAGCCTGCACCAACATCTAAAATATTGCTTGCTGGGAAGGTCACATCTGCCATTGCCTTAATTAAAACACCGGACCCATAGTCAACCCGCATTTTTGAAAAAACACCGGCGTCGGTGTTGAACTTTAAATCCACGCCGCCGACATGATAGTCAACAACATGCTCATCATGCTTGGCCGTTGGATTAGCCGCAAAATACATTTGATTTTTTTCGTTAGCCATTACTCGCTCATTTCTAAATTAAACTCTTTACTAATCATTTTACTACCATAAAACCCATAGTTAAAATGTTACTCTGGCAAAAATGTCCCCGGTGCAATATGTTGCAAAATAGTATACCCAACTTTCTTTTCTTTGGCTGCACTATTGCTAGTTTGGTTCAAAAACATGACAATCCCATTTTGATTATCAGAAGTTAATTGCACCCACATGCCAAAGTGTGTGCCGTGCAGATTACCATAAGCAATCTTCAGCTTACCAGACTTTTTAATATGCAGGCCACCGGAATACGCCGTTGTCTTGCTGGCCAGATTAGTTAAATATTGAAACTGCTTCTGCGTCAAAATCGTGCCGTCAGTTAAACCGCATTGAATTTGGTAATATTCCATTGGCGTCGTTAACAGATTGCCAGCACCCAGCATTTGTGAAGCGAATGCCTTCGTCAAGTAAACAGGACTGCGATAATTAGCACCACCATTAGAATAGTACGATCCCACAATCAACTTGGATTTAGGCAAAGATGCTGCCGTAAATGTACTTGTGAGGCCGAGCGGCTTAACAATTCGCTTATGCAAATTTGTTTGGTAAGATTGCCCAGTCTCCTGCCGGATAATTCCAGCCAGCAAGATATAATTCGCGTTATTATAATGATATTTACCAACCTTCGCAAATGAAAATTGATTGGCGTTTGCGATCGTCATCTTAATTGCAGCACTTTCGGAATAATTGTGGTGCCGCCACACTTCAGTATTTGCCGGTTTGATTCCCGAAGTGTGAGTCAATAGATTGCCCACCGAAATTTTCTGAGCATTCTTTAGATCAGGAAACCAACGGTCAATTTTTGTGTTTTGGTCAAACTCCTGATTGGTTTCCTTTTTCTCATCCATAATTTGCACAATCATTGCACCCGTGACCACTTTTTGCAATGAACCCGTTGGATACACGACTTTACGGTTGCCGTTGCCAATTTTGCGACTGCTCAAGGCATAGCCATAGCTAATCTTTTGGGGCACGCCATCTTTAATCACGACAATTGACCCGCGCACATGGTGCTTAGACATTGTTTTTCTAACAAACTTGCGCAGTGCCTGCTTCTTAGACGTTGCCGCCTGCACCTGAATTAGCTGTACTGGCTGAAAGCCCAAGACGCCAGCATTAAACAGCATCACTAATCCAATTATGCCAATTTTAAAAATATTTTGCTTCTTCACAGTTCTTCGTTAATATTCCAATCCATTCTTTTTAAACTTTTATTGCCAAACGTATACTCAGATAACAATAATGTTTTTGTTCCTGTTATTCAAGTTTAACAAAACTGATAAACAGGTGTTTTACCATTTTATCTCTTTTCAGTGACAAAAGTTGAGCTTATAATGGGGTTAACTGAATATTGGAGATAGAAAATGAAATTAAAACACACTTTATTAATCGTAACGGCTTTGATTACATTGGGCACCAGCTCGGCAATTGCCCCACAGCCTGCTGCAGCAACCACTGTCAAAGCTAAGAAAATTAAATCTTATCCTAAAAATATGCGGGGCACGTGGTATTACTATGATACTTACACGAAAAAGCTTGATAAGGAAGTTTTCACTAAAAAAACCGCGAAGTTTTACGTTGGTAAAAAGAAGGTCGGCTATACCAAATTGCACGCTTATACCAAGCATGACCCATATACCAATGATAAAGCTACCTTAAAAAAGACGGCTCACTGGACATACGCTGACGACACGCTCACCGTGAATGGTATCATTTGGCTTAACATCCGTGGTTGGAATCAGGGAATGGGCGACGGCGAATACTATAACGTAGCCACCTTTGACGATAATGACGTGCTGACTAGTGCTAGCGGCGCTAAAATCTGGGTCGACCATCATGCATACCGCACACCAGAATTGGCTAAAGCCTTAAAGAACAAGCATTATCAATATTTTAGCTATCAAAAATAAATATTACTTAAAACTATAAAAAGTGCTTCATAATTGTTAGATGTTAAGTCAATAATTATGAAGCATTTTATATTAATTACTTTTTTAAATAATAAAAACTAATTCAAGCTTTAATTTTATGTTAATATATAGCATATGAAAAACACAGGTGAAACTATTAAAAAAATTAGAAATTCTCGCTTAATTAGGCAAAGCGACATAGCAAACAATGGCATTAGCAGGTCTGCTATTTCCAAAATAGAAAATTCTAAACAAAAATTAGCTTATGAAGATGCTATACTCTTTTGTAATTCTTTTGGCATGTCATTAAGTGAATTTGAATATATAGCAAATAATTACTCACTATCGCTAAAATCCAGCATTATATATAATTTTCTAAATATTTCTTCTAATTTTCAAAAAGATAAAATTAACATCTTAATTAAACAATGTGAGCCCATAAAAAATGAACCAGATATAAAATTAATATATAATATCTTACTTGCATTTAGAGTTCTAAATACCCCAAATGGTCTTGAAAAAGCTAAAAAAATAATTTTACCAATATGGAATAATTATTTATCTAAAATAGAAACTTGGTCAATTTTGGATTTATATGTTTTAGATACAATATTTTTTGTCTTCAATGATGAGATGATGAATTACATTACCAAAATTGCAATTCAAGAAATTAAAGAAAAATATCCTTTTCTAAAAAGACTGGAATCTAGTTTTCTCATTAACAAGTCTTATTTGCAAATGAGAAAAAGAAAATTTATAGCTGCGAAAGAGAGTCTCAATAATGTAATCAAATTATGTAAAGAAACGTCACAGCATGACAAATTACTGTTTGCAAAAGGCAGATATGCAATTTGCGTGGGAGATAAAATTAGTGCGCTACACTATAAACATTTATTAAAAGAAATCGGAGAAGACGAACTTAGTTATAGCCTGAATTGTGAGATTGAAAACTTTAAAGCTAACTTTTAAAATCACTTTTTAAATAAACAGTATAAGTTAAAATTAGTAATGCTCCTCCAACAATAGCTAATATAAACCAAGCGGAACCTATACCCATATGATCTGAAATAAAGCCATTAATTGTCAAAATTATAACAGAAATTACAGCATCTAAGGCATTGCCAACAGAAATAATTGTTGCACGTCTTGATTCAGACATAATACTTTGTTGCAACAATGTTTGCTGGGCCATTTGACCTATTTGGCAAAATAAAGTATGCATTAAAAATAGAATAACAGACAAAAGCCAGATATGGCTTAATAAAACCGTAGCTAGAATTGAAAAACAAGATAAAATTGAACTAATAACAATCAAACTCAATTGATTATCTTTTTTATTATTATATATTCGATATAGTAATGCTGATAATATGCCAATACAATTTATTGCTATTAAAATTGATCCAATTTTAACCTGCTTACCATGTTGAAAGTAAAGTTGCCATTGATCAATAGGTCCATAAGTAATAAAACCAATTGGCAAAAATAAAATCATTAACTTAAAAGTTGATAGCTCCTGCGTTACTGTCACTTTAATATCATTAATAAAATCAATTTTTTCTATTTTGTGAGTTACTACATTTACACTATCATATTTCATTAAAAGAAATAGCAATAGGCTAGTAGCAGTTAAAAAAACAGCACCAACTAATAAAGGCAACTTTAAATCTATGTTCGCTAAATAACTAGCACCAATAAAACCGGCTAAAATATTTAATGGCGTATAAATAAAATTGTATGTAGAGTAAATTTTACCTAAATTACTTTTTTGCTTATATTTTTTTGCTTTATTAGCAATCCACGAATCCATAGTACCTGACATTAATGAATCTCCTAATGCCGTTAAAATACCACTTCCAAATAATGTTAATAAACTTTGGGAACTACAAGCTAAAATTATTAATCCAGCTGCTCTGATAGCTCCGCTAATTTGGACAGTTCTTAAATAGCCAAAATGATCTGCAATATAGCCAAAAGGTATTTCAGAGAAAAAAGTTACCAACCAAAAAATAGATAGAAATAGATTGATTTCACCGTATGAATAGCCAACATAATGCATAAAAATGTAAATTGTACCATTCCATACCGCAACTCCAAGATTATATAAAGAATTTACTATATAGTAGATTGTTTCATATTTTTTCATTTTTTCTGCAATTCTTTCAAAAGTAATTCGAGATCATTGATTGCACTTTCTTTTCTTAAATATTTTGAAAAAAGGCCTTATTATCAACTACTTCAGCTAATCTCGCAATTAAATAATAAAAATCAGATATATTAAATGTGTCATTCAAAATAAGTTGTTGTAACAGTTCCATATTGAACTTATTACGTTTGTTTGCTGCCCATGGAATTAATTTTATTTTTTCTATATCCATGTCTTCAGAATAAGCAAACGACTTCTTATTCATACAAAAATCCATAGGACTTAGACACGGTATTTTCCCCTTTTGTATTTTATTAAAGCTACTTACTATTGTTTTTTTCATTATTAAAATATTGAGCATTATATCTTTCTATTGCTTCTCCAATATCACTACATATAGCCTGTTTATCAGTTTGTCCTTTGCCACCATGAAAGCGATATTCCAAACTATTTTCAACAGGATCTATGTTTATGCATGATTCATAGACTGGCAAATTTAAAAAATCTACTTTTTGTTTTGATTCAAAACTTATAACCGGTTTTAACACTCCAACCAATTCTTTTAATTTGTTCAATGAACTATTCAATTCTAAAGATCTTGTACCATTTTCATTTTTTATAGAGGGCCTAGAAGTTAAAGCTATATTACTAGTATTATGTATCTGATTCGGATAACAAATAGGACAATCGGAAAATGAAATCAAATTACTCTTTACAAACAAAAAATTTGTTTTATTTATAATATAAATGTATTTAGAGGCTTTTTTAGTTTCCAGCTTGTCCAATACATTTTTGATATTAAATTTTTTATAAATACTTAGAGGTTTTGCATCCCATAAATCTCTATAACTATATATTCTGAATTTCGAGAAAAATAGTCTTTTTAACATACAATATAAGCAAGCATTTTCTTTTTCAGGTAAATAAACTAAATATCCTAATGTATTAATTAAATAAGAATCATTGGTGCGTCCAAGTTTTTTTGCTATTTTCAATAATTCATTCGGGGATTTATTATCAATCACTCTAATACTTTCAAGAAGAATTCTATTTAATAAATTATTAAGCAAGATATGTACTTTAAAGTATTCAAAAATCTCTTTTGCAGTTGTTCATAGCAAGGTTTCGTTTTCCATACCAATTGTCTTTTTCCTTTTTGAACAACAACTATTTCTTTATTAATCATTATATAAATCTCCCAATTAAAAAGAGAGATCTGGTTACCCTATCTCCCTTTTTAATCAAATCATATTGAATCATATTGCAATACCTTATTGAACTCTAGGTGGTGCATATGTATGCTTATAGCCTGTCTAACTACAGGAACTTTCGCTTCTGTTTTAATAACCTTAAACGAAACTTTTTTCATTTCAGTCTTCTTCATAATTAATCACTCCCTTTCCAATTTAGAAAAATATTTATATTTTTTTAAACCATGTCCACCACTCTAATGGCATAAGCATTTTATGTTTCCCTTCAAACAAATTTATATCTTTCAATACATTGAGTTTATTATAGACTTATATTTTTAGAATAAATTAAGCTAAAAAAGAACATCATTAATCATTTATGCTTATTACTTTTATATACAAATAATAAGTAAAAAAGGACTAGTTTCCGATTAAATATCGGAAACTAGTCCTAGTCTTAGGTCAAACTTAATAGTATTAATTTACTAGACTAAATCTGTCGTAATTTTAATTAATATGTTACCCCAACAGATGAATAAACATAATCGGCTTCAGTTGCTGCACCAACACCAATTGTCTTGTCATTTGCGTTAAGCAAAATATCCCGGTGACCCCAGTTAGAATCGGCATCATTATAAATGTATTCATAGATTGCAACATCGGCAATTTCTGCTGACGTACCACCATTTGGTGATGGTTCTAGCTCATTATTATTATGATTTACAATCCAGCCCCACGGGTCCATTGCGATACATTCGGCAATACTATGATAGCTAATACCTGCATTATCAAAGCAATTTTCCAAAATAAAGTTACCAGCTGCGTCTACATGGTCAAAATTACTTGGCAATAATGCAGACCGTTGCTGTACAACTTCGTCATAATGGGGATCTTCTGTTACTGGTGATAGGTTTCGCTTCGCACGTTCGGCATTCAGATCCTTTAAAAATTCTGCCCGGAATTCACTAATTGAAAAATCATCAATTGTATGTTTCTTGGGCTTTTTTGCTGGCTTGACTGGTTCAGGTTTTGTTGTATCAGTTGGTTTAGTTTCACTTGGCTTGGCTGGTTCAGGTTTTGTTGCACCAGCTGGCTTAGTTTCACCTGGCTTTGGAAGTTCTGGCTTCGTTATATTAGTTGGAGTAGAATTTTCAATTGATGAGGTACTTGAACCTGAATTAGTCGAATTATTATTAACTGGTGCTGCTGGCTTTGCTTTCAACAACTTAACCTTACTAATTAAGACATATCTGCCGTGACCAATTGCATAATACTTCTTCCCCCGGATCTTTTTCGTGCCATAAATTGTAACTTTCTTGCCCTTTTTCAGAACTTTTTTACCAACACGATGACCCTTTTTATTGTAGACGCGCGCATTTTTCTTGAGCTTAGCCTTCTTAGTTAATGCTGGAACGTTCAATGTGGTTTTTGCGGTTGCCGTATCGGCATTCACAGCAGCATTGCTCAGAGCCAAGCTTCCCCAAGTACACCCAAGAGCAACTGTTGCAATCATAATTTTGCGATAATTAATTTTCATTTTTCTCCATCCTTTTTAAATACACAATATAACAAATATCATAGTTATAATTTGTAATTTAGGCAATCCCTTGCAGTAATATTTACTTAATAATCACGCGCATCCCCGTTGGCGCATGGTGATAAAACCACCGCGCGTCACTAGTGCTTAAATGAATGCAGCCATGCGACGTTGGCTTTTTACCTAGACTTTTGGCAACCGACTTAATCGTCTTGCGGTGCAAAGTGCGCGGGTTCTCATGAAATAAGTACAACCCGCCTTGCAGCCAGCCAACCGCATATCTGGCGCCCATTCTTTCACTAGCTGAATAAAACCACGGCGCACGATAAGTATTTATCTTGTAATGGCCCCGCGGCGTTTGGTGATGCGCACCAGTAGAAACATAAAACTCATAGCGCGTCTTTTTACCTCGCTTCAAGTATGCCCGCTGTTTCTTAAGAGACACAATAATGCGGTCCTTTTTGGCGCTTAAATGCTTGGGATATGGCTTAACTTCAGATGATTTTGTGTAGCTAATCGACTCGCGCATATCTGCTTGTGGCACCTCATCACTAGCAGTGACTGGTACTGGTCGACTCAATGCAAGACCGCCAATTACCAAGCTGACGCCTAGCAACCAAACTTTTTTAATCATGAATTTTTCTTTCCTAATTATTTACATTCCGATAAGCAAAACGCATTAACTTAACTGTATCGGAAAATTCATTTTCATCATTTAGCACGACTGTAATCAAGCCGTCACCTTTACAACAACTGCCAACAAAGCAGTAGCCAGAACGTGGCGTCCAGCCAGTCTTCATTCCGTCAAGCTTAAAAGATTTATGATAGTACTTGTGCCCCGGCAACATCCGGTTCTCGTTGACCAGCCATTGACCCGCAACCTTCATCGACCCAGTAGCAAAATACTTCATCAAACTGGGATAATCATGAGCGACGTGGTAAGCCACAATTGCTAAACTTTTAGCTGATAACAAATTGCCCGAAGTCTTGCCACCCTTGACGTAATAACCGTAGCGAGCTAGGTCATCATTTTCAAGCCCTGATGATGAGACAAAGCGAGCCTTAATCTGCCACAACTTGGCCTGCTTGTTCATCATCGTGATAAATTTGCGGTTTGACCCAGCAACCCACTGCCCCAAGCGAATTGCTGAATTATCGTCAGAGTCAATAATCGCCGATTCAAGCAGCTGCTTGACCGTATATTTGCGTCCTTTCTTGACATGAAAGCCATTAAAACCAGGGTCAGCGCCCATTTTAATTAATGACTTGGAAAAGCTCAGCCGCTGATTCCAATCTTGAGGGTAGCTAGCCAACTTACGTCTGGCTAAATAAATCGTCATTAGTTTTCCTGTTGATGCGATTAACTGTTGTTTATTGGCATTTTTTTGCAATAAAATCGCACCGGTTTTGCGATTAAGCACAATATATGCCTTTGCTTTAGTCTTCGGTTTTTTAGCAGTTATTTGCTCATCACTTTGACCAACTGTTGCAGCCTGATGATGACTATATAGTTGTGGATTATTTTCATCAGTTAACCCTGTACTAGTAGCCTTAACAAGAATAACTATGGAAATTAATAGACAAAATATTACAGCTATTCCAAAAGAGCAGCGCCTAGTTTTCAAGATTAAATTCCTCCTCCACGACTATCTCACGACTATCTATTAATATTTATTTTAAAAAACAAATTCATGTAATTCATTATAGTATAAAATACTAACTATGTATCGTATTTTTAAGAAAGGATTTCAATATGTCAATTAAAAACAAGTACTTCTTGACCGCTCTGTTAATTAGCGCTATTTAAAAGCAAAAAGCACTTCAATTTGAAGTACTTTTGTTGATTATTAATTTCTGTCGTGAACTGTCTTAGAATGAGTCACTGGGAAAATTCGTTTAGCATAATAATATTGTTGGAAGTTAGCATTACTTACTGTAACACCCCAATTAGGCCATGAATGCAAGACCTTGTTATTACCTAAGTAAATACCAACGTGATAAACATCTGGCTTTGGTCGACCATAGAAAATAATGTCGCCACGCTTCAAATGGTTAAGACTTACTGTTTGCAAAGTACTGCTTTGAACAAATGAACGGCAGCCCCATTCATGAGTTGCATGCCACTTTGGGTTGGCCGGTGTTGGGTCAATTCCAGTTGCATACATACATTGCATAATTAAACCAGAACAGTCAACTGAAGTTCCTGGCTTCTTAGAAGTGAAGTCAATCCAAGCAGTGCCGGCATTTTTATATTGATACCCGCGCTTGATAAACGCCTTAACATAGTCACTTCTAGTTGATGCATAGGTCAAACTCTTATCAAATGGACTAGTATAGTAGCCCTTTAAATGCAAACTCTTCATGTGCAATTGCCGATATTTCTTAGGAATTTGGTAACGACGCACTGTTGAAATGCCGATCTTGTCACTCTTAGCTGAAGTTGCATTATCAGTTTCAGGAGCATACAAACGCCAAGTTGTATGTGAGTGGTGATACCAAACTGCAGGATAAGTTACAGTAACTTTACCATCGGCAGTAGTAGTAAATTTCTTTTCATCAACATACTTCTTGCCGTTCCACTTTTGTAAATATACTGGCCGAACTTCCTTACTGTTTAAAGAAATTTGGTCTTCAATCTTATCTCCAGCAGTCCACTTATATTTAGTACTTACCCCACTAATAGCAGTCACTGTTTTGCTAGGTTGCGAAGCACTACTATTGTTATCGGCTGGAGTAGTTGCAGGTTGAGTATTATTAGTACTGTCTTGACCCGAATTACTTGTTACGCCAGTTGAGCTAACACTATCAGCTTCAACGACTGTTCCTGTTGTTAAACCGCCTAATAACATTACTGCTGCAACACCAGCAAATAACCGTTGGCTATATTTCATCATTTTCCCTCCAAAATAAAAATTTAAACTAACTAAAAAAATAATAGCATTAATTTTAAAATAAGAAAACACTAATTTGAATATTTTAGTAACTTAATGCTCTTAAGCCATCTCCACGCCAGTGATTAAGAAAGCTACTCTCACTCATTGCGGCCTTTTTACCTGTCCAAGGATCATTGTAAAAAATTTGCCCATTATGATAGCCAGTCAGTGCCAATGCATGATTAGAAAAGCCGTCGACATCCTTAACCCAAGCAACCACCAAATGCGAATGTAGCAATTTATTTTTAACTGCCGCTAAACTATCACCAGTCATGATCTTGGCTTTACCCAAGTAATGCTTAACGACACCCTTAATGCCCTTCGGTGTTACCCAATAGCCACCTGGATATTCCTTATAAGGAGAACCAATGAAGCCTTTATCTGGATTACTACTGCGCGGGGTTTTCTTGGCAACCGTAAATTTAGAAACCTTGACACCAGCAAAGTTCAACATCATCGTTACCGCGGTCATCTCGCAACCTGTTGGCAGTTCTGGTCTTTGGCTGATTACCTTAGCATTATTTTTAATACCGGTAATCTTACCCTTTTTAATCCAATAGTATGCTTTTTTGGTTGAAGCAGATTTTTCACTTCGTTTACCATTTGCATTGTAATAGCTATACGTTGTCTTATGCGGCGTCTTGCGAACGCCCGTTAGCATCACACCGTTTTTATTAAATAAATAATGGCTTTGACCAATCTTAACAACGCCTTTAGCCTTTTTACCGGATTGATAGTAATACGTACTCTTGCCCTTAACTACCCAGCCCTGCTTTTGTGGCTTAGGCTTAGCAGGAGTATTCGTCACACTGTTTTCACTAGTAGTGCTATCTTGCTCAGTATCATCAGTTTTACTTGTTTGTTCAACAGTGTTTTGAATGTTAGCTGAGTCAATAGTTGCGGCCTTAACTGATGTTGTCGATTTCCAGCCCATTAATGACAAAGCAGTAATCATTGCAAAAATGAGTTTTTTATACATAATTTCCTTTCTGTAATCCTTTAAATAAAATTCAATACTAGTATAATTTACACTTTTATAAATTTAGGTTCAATATAGTTTTCAAAAATTGTCGTGTTCACAATTAAAATTTTAATTGCAAATAAAGATCCTCCGTGCATTAGCACGAAGGATTTAATAGCTAATTATTTAGTACTGGGAACACATTTGGGCCACAATTTGGCAAAAATAAAAACCGCACAAGCTCTAAATGCTGAGCTTATGCGGTTTCTTATGAGCTTTGTCCAGTTGGACTGTAACTATTTAAGGGTTACAGTGGCTCCAACTTCTTCAAGCTTAGACTTAATGTCGTTAGCTTCGTCTTCAGAAACGCCTTCCTTAACGTTCTTAGGAGCGCCATCAACCATGTCCTTTGAGTCCTTAAGGCCAAGACCAGTAATGTCACGAACAGCCTTAATAACCTTAACCTTTTCTTGACCTGCTTCAGTCAATTCAACATCGTAAGTTGACTTAGCAGCAGCTTCGGCACCAGCACCTGCAGCAGCAACTGGAGCAGCAGCAGTAACATCAAATTCATCTTCAATAGCCTTTACAAGGTCATTTAATTCAAGAATTGAAGCACCTTTTAAGTCTTCAATAATCTTTTCAGTATCTAAAGCCATATTTAAGTATCCTCCGAAAAATTAGTATTAGATATAATTACAATCTTTTTATTCTGCAGCTTCGTCTTTTGAATCAGCAACAGCTTTAACAACACATGCGAAGTCGCGAACTGGAGCTTGCAATACAGATACAAGCATTGACAGTAAGCCTTCACGACCAGGAATAGCAGCAAGTTCCTTGATTTCTTCTTTAGAAGTCAATTTACCTTCAAGCATACCACCCTTAATGTTCAAAACATCAAAGTCATCTTCATACTTAGAAACGATCCGTGCAGGTTCTGTAATGTCATCGGCATTATCAGTGTAAACAACAGCAGTAGGACCAACAAAAGTATCATCTAAGCCTTCGATACCAGCCTTAGCAGCAGCACGTCTCAAAAAAGTATTCTTGATAACCTTCATCTTAACATCGTTTTCACGAAGTTCCTTACGCATAGCAGTAACTTCTTCAACAGTTAAACCAAGGTAATCAATTACCAAGATGGCTTTTGCAGCTTTAAGTTCTTCAGCAAAAGCATCAACAAGCTTTTCCTTTGCAGCAATAGCAGCTTTACTCAATCGAATTCACCTCCATAAAATTCATTAATAAATCCTAAAAGGCCTAAAAAACTCCATGCCACAAAGACATGGAGTTTTAAAAAATCTTCATTATCTTCTGGCCTCGGCGGGAAATTAAGGCGTAATGCCACCCGAGTCTTAGGTAGAATTTACTTTATCAAGTATAGCAGGCCAAATTAATTTAAGCAAGTATTTATTCTGCTTTTGGGTCGGCTAGTTCAAATAATTCCCCAGAAACCTTGTAGATAACCCAACTAGCCAGGTTGACGATGTGGTCACCAATTCGTTTAAGTAATCTAATAATAACAAAATAACTGGCAGAGGCAACTGCCGCATTAGAATCTTTTTCAACGCCATCAATGATAACTTTTCGTGCCTTTTGGTAGTTGGCTGTTACCACCTCTTGGCGATCAACCATTGAGCGTGCCGTCTTTTCGTCCTCTTGAACATAAGCTGTCAAGACTTCGATTAGCATTTTGCGAACCTCATGAGTCATCTGTGAAATGATTTTTTCAACCTCAGGAATTCGCGGATTGCCCTTTACTCTGACTGTTTCAACAGCCAAACTAATCGCGTTTTCGCCAATTCGTTCTAGGTCAGTGGCCGCCTTTAGAATACTGATGACAACTCGAAAGTCCGTGGCTACTGGCTGCTGAAGGGCCATTAGATCCAGCGCCTTCTTTTCAATTCTAATGGCCTCTTTAGGAACCACGTCGGCCTCTTTAATCATTTTTTGAGCTGTCTTTTTATCGTGGGCGACAAATGAACGCGTCCCCTGATCAATCTGATCGTTAACTAAGACGCCCATTTCCATAAATTGTGTATTCAGCTTTTTTAATTCATCTAAAAATATTTCGTGCATGGTTTTCCCTCGCTTTTAGCCAAACCGGCCGTTTAGATAATTACTTGTGATTTCTTTTTTAGGTGCTAAAAACATTTCTTCAGTTGTCCCCGACTCAATTAAATTACCATTCATCAAAAATGCAACTTGATCTGAAACCCGGCTCGCCTGCTGCAAGTTATGCGTTACCATGATGAAAGTATACTTCGTCTTGAGCGTCATCAAGGTTTCTTCAATTTCAGAACTAGAAATCGGGTCTAGAGCAGAAGTTGGTTCATCAAGCAACACTACCGCTGGTCTAACTGCAAGTGCTCGCGCAATACAGATGCGCTGCTGCTGGCCGCCAGAAAAGGCCAATGCATTACGATCCAAACTATCCTTGGTTTCTTGCCAAATTGCCGCCTGCTTCAAGCTTTCTTCAACGCGCTGCTGAATTAGCTCTTTATCCTTAATACCCGCAACTTTCAAGCCATAAGCTACATTATCAAAAACAGAAAACGGAAACGGCATCGGCTGCTGAAATACCATGCCCACACTTTTGCGTAATTCAACCAAATCAAGGTGTGGCCGATAAATATCTTCCCCAGCCAGTAAAATATCTCCTGTAATCTTAATGTCCGCAATATCATCATTCATCCGGTTAAGACACCGTAGCAAAGTTGACTTGCCACAGCCTGAAGGTCCAATTAAAGCCGTCAGTTTTTGCTCTGGAAAAGCTAGGTTAATGCCATGCAGCGCCTCAAAATCGCCATATCTTAATTTGACATTTTTGACTTCCATAATGTTCTTCATCGTCATGCTCCTTTAGCCAAAACTGCCTTGAATATACTTTTCGGTAATTTCGCCCTGCGGATTAGTGAAAATATTAGTAGTTGTATCATATTCAAGAGCACGCCCTAAATGAAAAAATGCGGTATAGTCACTAATTCGCGAAGCCTGCTGCATGTTGTGCGTCACCATAATCATCGTATATTTACTGCGCAGCTGCTTGAGCGTATCTTCTAACTTTGCCGTGGATACTGGGTCAAGCGCACTCGCTGGCTCATCTAGAAGCAAGATTTCTGGCTTTAACGCAATTGCCCGCGCAATACATAAGCGTTGCTGCTGACCACCTGATAATGCTAAGGCACTGTTATCCAGCTTGTCCTTGACCTCATCCCACAAGGCAGCAGCCTTTAGGCTTTCCTCAACAAGTTGATTGAGCTTGGCCTTGTCCTGCTCACCATTGGCCTTTAACGCGTAAGTGATATTTTCCTTAATCGACTTGGGAAAAGGATTGGGCTTTTGAAACACCATGCCGATTGCCTTACGCAGTTCGTAAACGTTAATTCTTTTCTGATTAATGTCAAGCTCATGAAACATGATGTTACCATCAACTCTGGCAACACGGTCATTCAGCCTGTTTAAAGAACGTAAAAACGTGGACTTTCCGGAGCCCGAAGCACCAATCAAGGCCGTGATGGTGTTCTTTTTAAAGCCCAAGCTGACATCAAACAATTTCTGCACCGTACCACCATAAAAGACACTTAAATTGTGAGTATAAAGTTCACATTCATCATTATTAAAAGTTTTAATATATTTCGTTTGGTTTTGCCAATTTTCCATATAAATTCCTTATTTTACTTTAGCAGCAGTTAAATTCCTATAGAGCCAGTTGCCCAGCAAGCGCGCACCAAAATTAAAGATAATCACAACAATTACCAATAATGCCGATGTCGCTGCTGAAACAAGATTCACATCAGGAATAATCCCCTCGGTGTTCACCTTCCAAATATGAACTGCCAAGGTTTCTGCTGGTCGCATCACGTTCAAAAAGCTGGTTGAACTGAACATGTTCCAGTTAGAATAATCGACGATTGAGCCGCTTTGCCCAGCAGTATAGATTAATGCAGCTGCTTCACCGAACACACGCCCAGCACTTAAGATAATTCCCGTAATAATTCCAGGCAATGCCGATGGCAAGACAACTCCGCGAATTGTTTTCCAATTTGATAATCCTAACGCCCAGCCGGCTTCGCGCTGTGCTTGCGGTACCCCGTTAATCGCCTGCTCAATATTGCTAGTTAAGATTGGCAAATTGAAAAAGGTTAGCGCTAACGCACCGGCAATAATCGAAAATCCTAGTCCAAACTGAACTACAAACAAGAGATAGCCGAACAAGCCGACAACAATTGATGGCAGCGAGCTTAAAATTTCAATCGTTGTTCTAATCAGTCGCGTTACCCACGTGTCCTGGGCATATTCAGCTAAATAAATGGCGGCCCCTAATGCAATTGGAAGTGAAATCAGCAGCGTTAAAACTAATAAGTAAAGTGAATTAAATAATTGGTCACGAATTCCGCCGCCAGCTTCAAATGATGATGAAGCTGATGTTAAAAAATGCCACGACAAGTGCGGCACACCAGCAATTAAAATATTGCCTAAAATGCCAATTAATACCAGAATGATAATTGCAACTAACAGGTAAATTACCCTTGTAGCCAGTCGGTCGGTTCTTTTTGAATTCATCAGCTACCTCTTTTTCCAATAAGGCGAACCAGAAAGTTAAACGCCAATGACATGATTAATAATAGCAGTGCTAATGACCACAGAGCATTGTTAGGCAATGTGCCCATGACAGTGTTACCCATTTGACTTGTCAATTGACTAGTCAATGTTGCCGAGGGACTAACTAGGTTGTACGGCATTAGGACGGCATTCCCGATAACCATTTGGACGGCCAAGGCTTCACCGAAGGCTCGGGCCATACCAAAAATTATCGCGGTTAAAATCCGTGGCCGTGCGGCTCGCAATACAACATGATAAATTGTCTGCCAACGTGTTGCCCCTAGAGCCGCAGATGATTTTCGCAAATCTTGCGGGACAGCCTTAAAGGCATCAACCGTTAGCGAAGTAATCGTTGGTAAAACCATGACAAACAAAATTAACGTTGCGGCTAAAATGCCAAATCCCGTGCCACCAAAAATGGTCCGAATAACCGTGACAATCACTGTGAGGCCCAAGAAGCCATAAACAACCGATGGAATGCCAACGAGTAGTTCCATAACCGATTGTAAAAATTGTGCTTGTTTGCCAGATTTATACTCGGTCATGAACAAGGCGATGGCAATGGCAAATGGCGTTGCTACCAAGGCAGCTAATAACGTCACTGCAAAAGAAGTAACAATCATTGCTGCAGCACCCACATGATCTTTGCCAGCACTTGGGTTCCAATTACTCGTCAACAAAAAGTGAAAAATGTTCACTTTATCGTCAACAAAAGTTGCAAGACCACGCACCCCAACAAAACCGATAATTGCCACAATTAAAATTCCAATAACTGCAATTGCTAGCGAGGTTAGCCCTTTGCCCCAGTGTTCTTGCCGCGTTTCCTTAGACGGACTGGTTAAGCGGGCAATATCAACACTTTCGGGATCAATCTTTTTAAACTTGACATGTGGTACTTTCTGCTCGGCAATTGCTTGGTCAACGACTTCTTGCAAGTCTTGTTCGTGTTTATTCATGTGCACTACCTATTTTTGTAATTCGATTATGACTATCGCGAGTAACCTTCATTTCATTAATGCTTAGGTAACCAATTTTAGGTACCAGATCACACTGCACTTTTTTACTCAGAATGTAATCAATAAAAGCCGCAGTTTCCTTATCTGGCTTACCCTTGGTATACAGATGCTCATAGGACCAAAGTCGCCACTTGTTAGTTGGAATATTTTGATTTGTTGGCCTTGTATGATCAATACTTATTTTTTGAATATTGGGATCATTTGCATAAGGAAAAGAAATATACGAAATTGTACCCGGTGTTGAACTGACAATCTTTTTAACCGTACCATTAGAATCCTGCTCTTGTGAATTGACGGCATCCTTACCCTTTAAGATTAAGTCTTCAAAAGTTGTCCGAGTACCACTGCCGCGAGAGCGATTAATAACAATAATCTGCAAATTCTTACCACCAACTTGGCGCCAGTTCGTAATTTTACCGGTAAAAATTTCCATTAGCTGTTTTGAAGACAAATTATCAATCCCAATCCCCTTATTGACAATCGGAACAATCCCGACAACTGCTACTTGAAAGTCATGAAGCTTGGCTGCTTTTATACCTTTTTGCGTATCAGCAAACACATCAGAGGTGCCAATCTGCACCGCTCCAGCTTGCACCTGACTTAGACCAGTACCAGAGCCACCACCTTGAACAATGATGTTGCTATCAGGATTAGTTAAGTGATAGTCATTGCCCGCTTGTTCAACAAGCGGCTGTAAGGCACTTGACCCCACAATTGTTATTTTGTTGCGGTCTTTACTGCAACCAACCAAAAAAATTGGCAACAACAAAATTAGAGCCATCAATTTACCCAAGTGTAATTTATGCATACGTTTCCTCAATATATAAATTAGATTTTGCTATAGTTTAACAAATAAAGCATAGCAGACCAAATGATAACTACCTTTAAGGTATACGAAAAAAAAGCAACTTACATTTCTGTAAATTGCTTTTAATTGATTAATCTATATTAAATTAGTCCAAGTTTAATGGATCAAGCTTGATCCCTGGGCCAAAGGTTGCTGCAACAGCAACGCTCTTAATGTATTGACCCTTGGCAGCTGCTGGACGTGCACGTAAGATAACGTCACGTAAAGCATCAAAGTTTTCTACTAATTGTTCATCAGTAAATGAAACCTTACCAATAGCTGTGTGAATAGCAGCTTGACGGTCAACACGGTATTCAACTTGACCAGCTTTAACGTTCTTAACGGCCTTTTCAATGTCCATTGTAACAGTACCAGTCTTAGGGTTAGGCATTAAACCTTTAGGTCCTAAAATACGACCTAAACGTCCAACCTTGGCCATCATCATTGGTGTAGCAACAACAACGTCAAAGTCCAAGTAACCGTTTTGAACTTTTTCTACTAAGTCGTCTGAACCAACTTCGTCAGCACCGGCAGCCTTAGCTTGTTCAGCTTGTGGACCTTCAGCAAAAACAACAACCTTTTGAGTCTTACCAGTACCGTTAGGCAATACAAGTGAACCACGAATTTGTTGGTCAGCTTGCTTAGGGTCAACACTCAAGTTGTATGAAACTTCAACTGAAGCATCAAAACCTGCGTATGAAGTTTCTTTAACTAACTTCATTGCTTCAGCAACTGAATATAATTTCTTTGAATCTACTTTTTTAGCAGCTTCTACATATTTTTTACCATGCTTTGGCATGTGATTTCCTCCTTAATATGTGGTCAAACAAGCCCGAGCAGCTCTCCCACCTAAATTGTTATAAATAACAGGATTAGTCTTCGACTTCGATACCCATGCTTCTAGCAGTACCTTCGATCATCCGCATAGCAGCTTCGACATCAGCAGCGTTAAGGTCCTTCATCTTTGTTTCAGCGATTTCCTTAACTTGGTCCTTGGTTACCTTACCAACCTTCTTGGTATTAGGTTCACCAGAAGCCTTGTCGATCTTAGCAGCTTGCTTCAATAATACTGGAGCTGGTGGAGTCTTAGTAATGAATTCGAATGAACGATCTTCATATACAGTGATGACTACAGGAATAATCATGCCTTTTTG
The DNA here is from genome assembly GCF_029433515.1 of Lactobacillus sp. ESL0679. Classification (GTDB taxonomy): domain Bacteria; phylum Bacillota; class Bacilli; order Lactobacillales; family Lactobacillaceae; genus Lactobacillus. The sequence continues at coordinate 65,699 of NZ_JAQTIG010000001.1, forward strand.
ATCAGCTGTTCTAGCATTGAAGTCCTTAGTAAAACCAACAATGTTGATACCTGCTTGACCTAAAGCTGGACCAACTGGAGGTGCGGGTGTTGCAGCACCAGCTGGGATTTGTAATTTGACAACGTTAATAACTTTCTTTGCCACGGTCAAAACCTCCTTGATTCCGTGTGTGGTTAAAATGGAGAAGTTACCTACTTCTCCTCCCACAATAATAAAAGTACGTTAGTATCTTATCATCGTTTGGCGATAATTGCAATACTAACTTACTTTAATCAATCTTTTTAACTTGGTCGTAGTCTAGTTCAGTTGTAGTTGCACGACCAAACATATCTACAGAAACAAATAACTTGTACTTGTCTGGTTGAATTTCAGTGATTTTACCTTCAACACCGTTAAAGGCACCATCGATAATTGTAACTGTTTCGCCAACTTCAAAGTCAATTTGTGGCCGCTTAGCTGGTTCACCTTGTTGACGCAACAGGCGGTTAACTTCTTCATCAAGTAATGGTGACGGCTTAGAACCACCACCGTGGGAACCAACAAAACCCGTAACGTTTGGTGTGTTTCGAACAACAAACCAACTTTCGTCAGTCATAACCATTTCAACTAAAACGTATCCTGGAAAAATCTTTTCTTCGACTTCCTTTTTCTTATCGTGGACGGTTTCAATCTTTTCTTGTTCAGGAACCATTACCCGAAAAATATAGTCTTGCATCCCCATACTTTGCGCACGTGATAACAGGTCAGACTTAACTTTATCTTCATAACCTGAATAAGTATGCAATACGTACCATTGCTTCTTTGTTGTTTCAACCATTTAACTCAATTTCTCCTTTTGATTTTTGGCAAACAAAAAAACCTCGACCGAGGTTCTTTCAACTAATGTCCATTATAACACGGATCTAAAATTATTTCTATTTACATCACTATCTGTGTCAAACTACTAAATGCTAAGTCAAATAGACCCAAATATGCCGCAAACAGGATTGAAGTTACGATAACAATTGCTGTATCGTGACGGTTTTGTTTAGCAGTTGGCCAAGTAACTAACTTCATTTCTTGGACAACACTCTTAAAAAACTTAATCATTAACTCCTACCTCGTTTCCTTATGCACAGTCATTTTACCGCAATGCTTACAAAACTTTTTCAGTTCAAGCCGTTGAGTGCGATTTTTACTTGCCGTGATTGAGTAGTTACGCGAGCCGCAGACGCTGCAGGCCAAAGATGCTTTTTTCACTGCCATAATCTCACTTCCAAACTCCTTTATTTTAGCAAAAAAATACCATATGAGCAATTAATATTGGCCAACAAATTTATTCACTGCGTAACCTTTTTAAAAAATATCCGGCGCAAATAGCTTGGTTGAGCAAAGGCGTTGCAGTTAGAATTAGCCTGATTTACGCAATTTTTCAATTATCAATCTTATAAGCATCATGATAAACGTTACTCAGTTCACAATTTAATATTGTAAAAATATTGGTAAAAGCGGTTTCGGTAGCTGTATAATCTAATTGATACCAACATAAGGAGTATACATTATGAATAAACATCCACATTATTTATTAAACCAAATTTCTGGCCCTAATGACCTTAAAAAGTTAACGCTGCCGCAACTGGAAACGTTAGCCGAAGAAATTAGGACACTAATTATTGAAAAAGACACAGCTGTTGGCGGGCACTTTGGCCCAGACCTAGGCATTGTTGAAATGACCATTGCCTACCACTACGTCTTTGATGCACCCAAAGATAAACTAATCTGGGACGTTTCCCACCAGACTTACCCTCATAAAATGTTAACGGGTCGCGCGCAAGCCTGGCTTGATCCCGACCATTACGAAGACGTTTCGCCATATACAGACCCCAATGAAAGTCCCTACGATTATTACTCTGTTGGCCATACCTCGACTTCAATTGCCTTAGCAACAGGAATGGCAAAGGCTCGCGACTTTCTTGGTAATCACGAAAACATTATGGCACTAATTGGTGATGGGGCAATGACAGGTGGCCTAGCCTATGAAGGCTTAAACAATGCGGCAATTGAGCCTCACAATCTCGCCGTTGTTGTTAACGACAATCAATGGTCGATTGATAAAAATGTAGGTGGCCTTGTCACTGCTCTAAAAAAGTTGCGTGACACAAATGGTAAGTCACCAGAGAATCCTTTTACAGCAATGGGATTTGACTACCATTATGTTGCAGACGGCAACGATCTTGCGGCAATGATTGCAGCTTTTCAACAAATTAAAGATGTAGATCATCCGATTTTATTACATATTAATACGCTCAAAGGCAAGGGCTATGCTCCTGCTCTTAAAGATGAAGAGACTTATCACTGGGCTTCTGCTGATTTACTGTCAGGTAAAGATAAGGCTACTACTGCTCCAACCGCTAATTCAGTTGCCATTGCTACTGTTGAAGATGAAATCAAGGCTGGCAAACAGGCAATGATTATCAATGCCGCGATTCCGCGCAGCTTTGGTCTTGACGAATTTAAGAATAACTATCCTGACCACTACATAGATGTCGGAATTGCCGAGCAAGAGTCCGTTGCCTTTGCTGCTGGCTTTGCTAAGGAAGGTGCTATTCCAGTTTTATTTGAAAACTCGAGCTTCTTGCAGCGTGCATTCGACCAACTGTCACATGATGTAGCCGCCAACGATTTACCTGTTGTAATGGTCATCGGTAATAATGGCATCACTACCCAATCAAAAACGCACCTCGGGCTCTTTGACCAAGTGCTAGTCGCTAACTTACCTAACTGGATTTATCTTGCACCAACTTCTCTTGCCGAAGAACGGGTCATGCTCAAGTGGGCAATCAACCAGGGACAACATCCCGTTGCCATCAAGCTGCCAACCAAGCCAGTCCCAGAAGATGACGCTAATATTTTAACCGATTATAGTACCATCCATTACCAAGTAACTCCTGGCAAAAACGTTGCTGTGATCGCACTTGGTGACTTTTACCAATTAGGTCAGCAAGTTGCCGCTAAAATTGGCGCCACGCTAGTTAATCCACTTGCAGCCAATATTTTAGATAAGGCTGCGCTAGATAAACTAGCACAAGAAAATCAAGTCATTGTCACAATAGAAGATGACTTAATTGACGCTGGCCTAGGGCAAAAGATTGCTTCATACTTGGGTAACAAAGATGTTAAAGTTTTAAATTATGGACAAAAGCGCGTCTACACCGATCAGTTGCCGCTTGAAACCAATTATCATGATAACCACCTTACTGTTGACCAAATTATTAGTGATTTAAATTCCTTATTATAGTTAATTGCCAAACAAAAAGCAGCTGCTCAAATGAGCAGCTGCTTTTCTAGTGGTCAAACTTAATGCGTAACCACCGGGCGTAGAACATTGTAATAGTCGGATTTACTTCTTAAGATTTTCGTTTACAAAGGATTCGATTTTATCATCAGTGTCTTTTAGGAACGGAAGCATATCTGCCTCTGTCTTCATGGTATCTCTACCATTCTTTTCCATAAAATAGTCCCAAAGGGCATCTCTAACTGGAACATCAGAATCACTCCAGTCAAAAACTTCCTTCATGTGACGATCCAACAATGCAGTCTTTTCAATCTCTGCCATCTTAGTTACCTCCTAAAAATTAATTCTACAAGGTCTATTATACCGCATTTTTACATAACTATATAATATTATTATTTTTTACAAAAGTGTCTTACGCATTTTTTGCATTAGCCGTGAGCGCGCACGCACTAGAGCGACTTGCTCTATCTGCAATTTCTGTAAGACTTCCTCTTGATGCCAAACACCCAGAACAATTAATAAAGTCTTAATTTCTAAATCAGATAGCTGGGCAAATAGTTCGGTGAATTTTTCACTAAGTGGAATTTCCGCCAGCTGTGTTGTTTTCTGGTGCAATTGTTCGATTCCCTTTTCCATTGCTGCCTCAAGTGAAGTTGCCTGCGCAAGTGCACGCCGCCTATATGCCATGTCATGACGAAGCAGTGACCTAGCATGATTATGGAGTCTAGTCTTAAAGTAACTGCCAAACTTACCTTTGCCCTGCTCATAACTCATCGCCGCTTGGTAGCATACAATAAGCGCATCCTGATCCCAATCCTGACTATCATAACAACGCACAAAATATTTTTGTTTAATACTATTAATTAATGGCCGATAAAAGTAACATAATTCTACTAATGCATCGTCGTTACCAGCTTGAATCTGCTTAATTAATTTTTGCTCATATGCTTCTGTTAATTGCATTCTCTTTCTCCTTATATTAATTAAAAAACTAATTAAGTTGAGAATACTGATTTTTTTAATTTCAAAATATCAAACACGTGTTCTAATAACGCAATCAAATTTATTTGCTCAAAACAACAAAAACAAAAACTAGCTTTTGTTGAAAGCGCGTTAATTCAAAAAAATTATCGTCCTAAACAAAAAAACAGCTGCAATTGCAAGCTGTCTATATTATTTAAGTGGATTGCGACTACTTAGCATCTGATAAAGTAAAATACCAGTTGCCACACTAGCATTAAGTGACTGAACATGGCCCACCATTGGCAGAGTGAGCATCTGATCCATTTGCTTCTTTAAAAGTCGAGCAATACCCTTACCTTCATTACCAATAACCAGCACTGTTTTACCCTTAGCATTCCATTCACGGTAATCAGTGCCCTGCATATCAGTACCAAACAGCCAGTAGCCGCGCTTTTTCAACAATTGGCTGGTTTGGACAAGATTATTAACGCGGGCAACTGGCACATAATCAATCGCTCCCGTCGATGTCTTGGCAACAACAGAGGTTAAGCCAGTCGCGTGACGTTTAGGAATAATAATCGCATCAACGCCCGTTGCATCAGCTGACCGTAAAATTGAGCCCAGGTTATGCGGATCTTCAATTGAATCAAGCATTAACAAAAACGGTTCTTTGCCTTGCTCGTCAAATTGATCAAGTAGTTGCTCCAGGTCAGCATATTCAAAGCTGGCAACAGTTAAGACCAAGCCTTGGTGATTGCCACCCTGCACTAACCGGTCCAGCTTAGTCTTAGGGACAGTTTGAATAACAATCCCCTTCTTTTTCGCCAAGCCATAGACCTCATTGGCAAAGCTATCCTGAACACCTTGCTGTAAAAATACCTTGTTAATTCGATCAGCATCTTGTGTTTTTAAAAAATCAACCCCTGCATGCCGACCGAAAACAAAATCTTTATCAATTGAAGTCATAGTTATCAATCCCGCCTTCCTCAACAGTCTGAATGCACCACGCTGTCAATTCACGGACGCGGTCTTTTTTCTCCAATAAATCCAAATAACCCCATACAGCTTCAAAGCCCGTTGACAGCTGGTAAGTTGCGAGGCTCGTGTTTTTGGCCTTAGTATGAGTCTTCGCATTTCGTCCCCGCCGAAAAGTTGCCAGCTCATCTTCAGTAAGGAGCTGCTCATCCTGCAACTTGGTAATCAGTGCTGCTTGCGCCTTAGCCGAGACATAATGCGTTGCTTCGCGCTGCAATACCTGCGGCTTCACAATGCCGCCTTTCAATAAATGGCGTCTAATAAATAACTCGTATACAGCATCCCCCAAATACGCCAGCGTCTGGCCACTAAGCGTATCTGGATTAATTTTTTCTTCCGTTAACTTTTTAATTTTAGTCACGTGTCCACCTTGTTCCCTGTGGGGTATCCTGAATTGTAATCCCCAGCTCCTTTAATTGATCGCGCAATTGGTCGCTCTTAGCCCAATCCTTGTTTTTGCGTGCTTCATCGCGTTCATTAACCAATGCCGTAATTTTTTCATCATCACTTGTTTGCGACTTTTGAATTAATTTAGCCGTATCAATGCCAAAAATGCTGAGCCACTGCACCAGTAATTCCTTAGCTTGTGCCAAAGCCTCTTTATCAGCCTGGGCGCTATTAGCATTAGCGTTAACTAGCGGCAACAAATCGTAAATCGCTGCTAAAGCATTTTGCACATTAATATCGTCATCCATTGCAGTGACAAACTTTGTTTGCGTTTCTTGGATAGTTTGCCGTAATTGAGTTGCCATGCTCTCAGAAGTGGCATCCTCTAAGCGATAGTCAATATTGATTAGCGTATTTTTAAAACGCTGCAAAATATTTTTTGCTTGCTCCAGATTCTCCTGTGAGTAATTAATTTGCTTGCGATATTGCACACTTGCCATGAAGAAGCGTAACACCTGTGGGTCAACCGTTTTAAGCAAATCGTGCACCGTCACAAAGTTATGCAGTGACTTCGACATTTTTTCTTCATCGTGGCCCACAGTTACAAAGCCATTGTGCAGCCAATAATTGACAAACTTTTGACCTGTTGCGGCTTCACTCTGCGCAATTTCATTTTCATGGTGTGGAAATTCCAAGTCTTGGCCGCCACCATGAATGTCAATCGTCTTGCCCAGATATTTAGTCGACATTACTGAACATTCAATGTGCCAACCTGGGCGCCCCAATCCCCACGGCGATTGCCATGCAATCTCATCAGGCTGCTTCTGCTTCTTCCACAAGGCAAAATCAATTGGGTCTTCCTTACGCTGCTGCTCTTCATCATTGACATGCTCAGAGGCACCTTCTTCAAGTTCGGCAATGTTCTGGCTGCTTAACTCACCATAATGCTTAAACTTTTTAGCCCGGTAATAAACATCACCTTCAGCTTCATAAGCATAACCATTTTTAATTAATTGTTCAATAAATTCGATAATTTCAGGAATTTCGTGAGTTGCTCGGGGATGCTTAGTTGCTGGCTCCACATTTAGCGCAGTCGTATCTTCAAGATAACATTTAATGTAGCGATCAGCGAGTTCTGGCACAGTAATGCCTTCAGCTCGCGCCTCATTAATCATCTTGTCGTCAACATCTGTAAAGTTAGAGACGTAATTCACCTTATATCCGCGATATTCAAAGTATCGCCGAATTGTATCAAATGCGATGACACTGCGTGCATTCCCAATATGAATGTAATTATAAACTGTCGGGCCACAGACATACATTGAGATTTGTCCTGCAACTAGTGGCTTAAATTCTTCTTTTCTCTTTGTCAAAGTGTTATAAATTTTCACGGCTAAGCCTCTCTTCTGTTAATAGCTATTCCCATTTTAGCAGAATCCAGCCAACTTGCTAACCTCCAGGCAAGAATTGCCATCAATTTTGCTTTAATAGTTATTAAAAAATTATTTTGACTATCATTTTAAATTTTCCGGACTATAATATTAGTATCTAGTATTAATAATGTATAGTATATGAAGGTGATAGATATGAAAATTGCAATTACTAGATTTTTTCATCAACATTATTTTGTTTCATGCATGATTCTATATGCCATAGTTGATTTTATTTTCGACACCATTGGTTTGGCTTTAGGACACTCGCCCAAGATGTTTTTAGCTGACGCGATATCTGCAATAGTGATGATTGTTGGCGGCTTTTGGATAGAAAAGCGTATTGATCCTAATAAAAACGAGTGGAGTGAATTATTCACGATGGCTGGTTGCGCCCTACTTTATCTTGTAGTTTGCGGTGCTGTACGGCTTATTAGTATGTATCTTTTGCACGTCTGAGGTTAAATTATGAAAATTACAATTAAAAACTTTTATTATCGCCATCGAATCGTTTCAGGTATGACATTATATGCCATAATGAATATTATTTTTGACATTATCGGACTATCCTTAGGACATTCACCCAAGATGATTTCAACTGATATGATAACTGCAATTGCGTTGATTATCGGCGGCTTTTGGATGGAAAAACGCATTGATCCTAATAAGAACGAATGGAGCGAACTGTTCACAATGGCTGGTTGCGCTATACTATATTTTGTAGTTTGCGTTGCTGTGCGGCTTATCAGTATGTATCTTTTGCACGTTTGAGGTTAGATTATGAAAATTACAATTAAGAATTTTTACCATAAATATCAAACTATTTTGGTTGTTTTAATAATTGGTCTATATAACCTATATGTATGTTGGCAATACCTATTTTCAGGATCAAGTACGGCAGTCACTAGTAGCATTATTCTGATGATTTTGACAATGTTAATTGCATCTTGCATTCATCTTTTTGCCTTTGACATCAACAATGCCACTTGGAAACAATTACTTTCTGCTGCGGGAATTTTTTTCTTATTGCTAATTGTCGAATTTGGTGGTCAAGCTTTTCTTAGACTGAATTTTTAAATAAAAAGTAGCTATTAATTAAGAAAGACAATCATGAAAATTACAATCAAAAATTTTTATCATAAATATAAGGTTGATTTATCAGCCCTATTCTTCGGATTATATAGTGTATCAGATTGTTGGCAATACTTATTTTCAGGATCAAGCAGGGCAATTATTTGCAGTATAATCTTAATAATATTAACAACATTATCTACTTACTGGCTAATCAGTTACTATGATCAATTTGACACGAGTAAGGCAACTTGGAAACAATTATTTTCCGCAGCAGGTATTCTTTTCTTGTGCATATTTTTAATATTTATTGCACCATCTCTTCTTAGATTTATCTTTTAACAAATTAAAAAGCGAATTACTTATTGCTAGTAATTCGCTTTTTTTGAATCTAAAACCAAGTTGTCGAACTTCGAGCAACATCTTCATTGATGTTTGACTTACTCAACTGGGTTAATAATTGTACTCCTGCCTTAGATAGTTGCCTTTTAAGGGCAAGCTCAGTCAAAGCAGATTTCACATTAGTTTTAACCAAATATGGATTTTCGTGCTTGTTTAATTTAATAATTGCTTGTTTAATAATGAACTGTTCATTGGTATTGGGCAATTGCTGTTGTTGCAATAATTTTAGTAGCTCAAAGTTGTTTTCAGATTTTTTGAACATCGCTCGTACTCCCTCTCTTAGTTATTAATAATATAACACTATCTTTTTGCTCCGATTACAATATTTTGTTTTATAATATTCTTATTAATATAAAAAATGTACAGTATAAATATAAAGCAAAGTGAAGTAATTACTGATGTTTGAAATTAACTTAACTAAAAAACAAATAATGCGGTTAATCGCAATTCTACAAGTAGTGGTTGCTGGAATTGACTATTACATTGATCGTCCAAATCCTGATTTAACTAGTACTATTATTTACCTGGGAATTGGTCTTCTATTCTTAGGCATATCTTTTTCCAAGCACTTAACTTCTGGAAAAACTGTTAAGCAAGCTGATATGACAAAAAATCAAAAATTAGAACAAAAACTTGAACTTCTTACACTAGGATTGACATTATTATTGATAATTACTAATATTTCAGATATTGACTCTGAATTATTTTGTATAGATAGTTCCTTAATTTACTTGCTAATATTACCAATGCCTGATAAATCAACAAAGAATTAACATAAAAACGTATTATCTGGTGTTTACCGCCGCAGGTATTTTTTTCCTATGGTTAATCGTCGAATATGGCGGTTTAGCCTTCCTAACACTTAACTTTTAACAAATAAAAATGCTGCTTCAATTTGAAGCAGCATTTTTATTTTACATGACAAATTTATTCAAAAGTTTGTCGAAATTAGACAAGCACAATTTCCATCAGAATTTATAATTTTATTCAGTATTCAATAGATACTCGCGACATTTTCTACTTAAAATGGATAGTAGAATTGATAAACAAGCATACGAATAAATCGGCTGTTTCACATTAAAACTAGGTAACCGATCAGTTTCATAATATAAATTATACTGAGAATGCTTATTTAAATAATTTTCGCTCAATCTAGTAATAGAACAAATAGGCACATGGTTCATATTAAGTAAGTTAATAGTATCTTTTATGCCTTGAGTATTACCACTTAAACCAATAATAATTATTAAGTCATCTTTACCTAAATTCTCAGCTGTAATTGCTAAGTTATCTTCACCAGAAACAAAATAATTTTTTAAGCCTAAGATAAAAAGATCATTTGCAAATTCACGAGCACAATTTGCCTGTGAAAATCCCGTTGCATAAACTATTAGAGTTTTTGCATTGAACATTTTTTCAATTAATCCCCGAAAATTACATTGTTCCACATATTCGAAAGTTTTTTTAATATCATATTGTAGGTTTTGAATTAAATCATGCGAAGTTTTTTGTTTTTTTGCAGTAGTTGCTTTTAGACTATATTTCAACTCGCTATAACCATAATAACCTAATTTTTTTGCTAATCGCAAAACAGAACTTTTAGATGTTAAGGTTTGCTTAGCAACATCTACTATATTCGTTTGAGAAACTCCATCAGCATTTTTTCGAATATAGTCTACGATATCTTTCTCGCTATCTGTCAACTCATCATAAATTAGTTTAACTTTGTCTTCAAAATCCACTACAATATTCCTCTTCAAGCAAATACTATTAATGAGTTAATTTCTGATAATAAATCAATGCTTCATATGGTTCTAATATTAGGTGAGTTCCTAGCTTTTCATGTGCACTTCTATAATTGGACAAAAGAAGTTGCCCACCTGCTAGCTCATATGGCACTGTATAATTTACTTTATTAGTGCTAAAAGAACAAATAACAACTAAACGCTCATTTTCATTAGTTCGAGTGTAGCCATACACTGCAGAATCATTAGAATTAAAATTCTGATACTTACCATCTACAATTACTTGATACTTTTTGCGTAAAGAAATTAATTTTTGATAATAATAAAATACAGAATTAGGATCATTTAATTCCTTTTGAGCATTAATTATTGAATAATCGGGAGATACCTTCATCCATGGCTGAGCATCTGTAAAACCACCATTTTTTGAATCATTCCAAGGAAAAGGAGTACGCGCATTATCTCTTGACTTTAAGTAACATACTTTTTTTATATATGCTTCACTTTCCCCAGCTTTTCTCATTTCTTGAATAACTTGTTTGGTTTCAATATCTTGATAGTCAGAAAGAGAATTAAATTTAACATTCCGCATACCCAACTCTTCACCTTGAAAAATATATGGTGTGCCTTTCATCATATGTAATAAAGTTCCAAGCATTTTGGCAGATTGAGTAAGATATTGTTGTTCATTACCAAATCTAGTAGTAGGACGTGGCTGATCGTGATTACTCCAGTAAAGCGAATTCCAACCATTTACTAGCTTATTTTGCCATTCTGTAAAAACATTTCGTAGATCAGATAGTTTAAATCGTACATCCGAAAATTTTCCATATTTACCATAATCTAAATGCATATGGTCAAACTGAAATAACATATTTAATTCATGACGTTTGGGATCAGTATAAAGAATAGCTTGATCGCTATTAGTGTTAGCTGCTTCACCAACTGTCATTACATCATAATCATCGAAGACTTCATGTGCCATTTCTTGTAAAAATTCATGTTCACGTGGACCATTAGAAGAGCCGAAGTAATAATTTTTGTGTATTGGTAAATCTTTAGGTGCATCAGGAAAGTCTTGTAATTTACTAAGTAGAGTAATTACATCCATTCTAAAGCCATCAACTCCTAAATCGAGCCAATATCGCATCAATTGATAGACTTCTTTTCTAACTTTTGGATTTTCCCAATTAAGATCTGGCTGCTCTTTAGCAAATAAATGTAAATAATATTGACCTCGTTCAGGAACAAATTCCCAAGCCGAATCAGTAAAAGTAGATCCCCAATTATTAGGTGGCGTCCCATCTGGTTTAGGATCATGCCAAATATAATAATCTGAATATTTGTTATCACGCGATTTCTTAGATTCTTGAAACCAAATATTTTGATCACTAGTATGATTAACGACTAAATCCATAATAATTCGAATATTTTTATTATGCGCCTTTTGTAGCAGCTCTTTAAAATCAGCTATTGTTCCATAACGCTTATCAATTTGATAATAATCGGCAATGTCATATCCATTATCAACTTGTGGTGACTTATATATGGGATTTAGCCACAAAACGTTAACCCCTAATTTTTCTAAATAAGGTAATTTTTTAATTATTCCTTGTAAATCTCCAATTCCATCATGATTACTATCCTGAAAGCTTTGAGGATAAATTTGATAAACTACACTTTTTTTCCACCATTGTGTATTTGCCATTATTCATCATCCTCATCAATTTGAAGATTATTCATTACATCATTGACATATATTATTTGCTTTTTTGCATTATCAATAGCTGCAGTAATTTGATTAGAGTCAATATAATTTTCAGGTAAGTTAATTAGCAACTCCAAAATTAAGGGTAGATTTACTCCTGCAATCAAATGAAAGTGTGGATACTGTAAATATTTTACAAATGCCTGATTAACCGATCCACCCTGCATATCAGTAAAAACAAGTACTTCATCTTTTTGTAAATCCAAATCTTTTAGTGTAGCTACTATTTCTTCTTCAACTGGGTTATTAGAAATATACGCATTGATAGTTTTTACTTCAACCACATTATTTGTAATATAGTCAAAAGTATCGCGTAAACCTTCAGCCAATTTATGATGACTAGCAAATATTATTTTCCTCATTATTTTTCCTTATTTAATTAACAACAGATTTGGCACAATTACTATGGTTTCAAAATACCAAAAAATGATAAAACCAGCGATAAAATAATTAATACAAAAATAATCTGAATAACTGTCATCTTCTTAGAACTAATAATCTTATAAACAGCATAAGTTAATCCGACTGGTAAAAGCGCTGGCATAATTTGATCTAAGATCTGGCTTTGAATTCCCATTTTTACTTTTCCAGTCTGAAAGGCTAATGCAACATTTATTTTTACTACTGATGGAATTAATGCACCAATAACTGTTAATCCCATAATAGACGCTGCTTCAGTAAAAACAGAGATTTTATCGCCTAAAGAAGTAACTAACTTTAACCCTGATGAATATCCTAAGTGAAACAGTCTAAGTCTAAAGAATAAGAAAAAGATATTTAATAGCAACCATATAATTGCCCCAGTTGGATTACCTTGAAGACCCATATATGCAGAAATCGAACCTATAATTGTTGGATATAATACCCAAATTAAAGTATCTCCAATTCCAGCAAGTGGTCCCATCATACCTGTCTTAAAGTTCTGAACAGCATCGATTGCTTTAATACCGCCTTCTTCTTCCATTGCTAAACTCGCTCCTAGAAGTATATTAGCCATCCAAGTAGTGGTATTAAAATAATTAAACTGATTATTCATTGACTTTTTGAAATCATCGTCATTTGGATAAATTTTTCTTAAAGCTTTTTCCAAACCAAATACAACTGCAGGTCCTTGCTGAGTTTCATAATTAAAATCATTACATGCCATAAACATATAACGAAATGCTGCCTTATTGATATCTTTTTTAGTTAAAATATTCTTTTCTTTGTTATTCATCCCATTCGTCTCCTTCTTCTTGATTATTAGTACTTTCATTTGCAGCGACTACAGGTGCTTTTTTAATGTTGGTTTCAAAGAAATAATAAGCCATAGCTAAACCAATAATTGAAACTCCTAGCATTGGAACTTTTAGATAAGCAGAAAATACAAATCCAATTAAAAGCATTGATAAATATTTTTTCGCTGGCATAACTTGTAACAACATAGCGATACCAACTACTGGAAGCAAACTCCCTGCAATTGATAATCCATTAGTTACCCAAATAGGTATTACCTTTAAAACACTTCTTACTAACGTATTCCCAAATAAAACTACCAAAGTTGTTGGGATAGCTGTTGTCAATCCAAAAATAAGTGGGCCACACCAAAAAATTAAATTCATTTTTCTAAATTTATTTTGATTTAATGCTTTTTGAGCTGCATGTGAAACATATGTATTTAATAACTTGGCCAAAACATCCAGTTGAATACCTAACATCCCTACTGGAACGCCAACAGCTAAAGCAACAGCCTTAGCATCGGCAATATTATTGGTTGTTCTACATGCAATATAAATACCAACTAAAGCTGCCAATCCCCAATTAGGAACTGATGAACCACCTATATTTGCTACTCCAAGTGCCATTAATTGAAAAGTACCACCTATTATCATTACGGTTCTCATGTCACCCATAATTAAGCCCATAAATAGAGCTACCATAATTGGGAACCAAGTTGTAATTACTAATCCTTGTTGATCCAAAACAACCCAAAATGATAACAAGATTGTTAAGATACCCTGAATAATAACCATTATTTACCTCCTATTTTACATACTTATTTAAAGGTTCTTCAGTCTCACTTGGTACAAAATGAAAAGTGACTGGAACACCTTGAGATTGTAATTCCTTAAGATCTGAAATTTCTTTTTCACTTAGAGAAACCATCTTCTTAACTGTCTTTTTTCCTGGTCCATCAAACATAATTCCAATATTAACCTTAGGTATTTTTACTCCTCCAGCTAAAAGTTTTAATAATGTTTCAGGCTCCCTCACAATCAAAAAAACATTATGATTTTCATACTTACCATCATTAAAATTAGTAATTGCCTTTTCTGTATCTATAATTGACATCCCTGTACCAGAAGGCTTGCTCATTCTCATGGCTGCCTTTTGAACCTCATCCTTACTGATCTCGTCATCAACTACCATCAATCTTTTCGCCTTTGTAGCTCCTGCCCATTGCGTTACAACAATACCGTGAATTAACCTTTGGTCAATTCTAGCTAATACTACACTCATTTTATTTCTCCTTTACATTTTTGGTATCGATACCAAAATAATCAAAATTTTAAATTGATTTTCTAGATATTAACTTTAACGAAAACACCCGATTCTGTGGTATTAAGTTTTTTTCTAATATTGACAACATCGTGTGTGCAGCCTCTGTTCCCATCTGTTGCGTAGGTTGCTGAAGCGAAGAAAGTGGGATAAATAGGTCATTTGATAAGGGTTGATTATCGACACCCAGAACACCTAAGTCACTAGGGATTTTCACTTCTTTCTGTCGTGCAGACTCCATTATGCCAATGGCTACCTCATCACTACCAGAGATAATTGCATCAATCTTCACATTCCCAATATAAATTTTATTGAACAATTTTCGACCATCATCTATTGTTTGTACATTTGTAAACAACATATCCGAATTGAAAAGCAACTTATTTTTTCTAATTACTCCTAAAAATCCAGCAAAACGATCAGAATTTAAGTCACCTCGCTTTTGATTGGTTAAATTTATGCTTTTGTGCCCAGTAACATAAGCAATATTTCGATAACCTCGCTTAATTAATTCCTCAGTAGCGTTTTTAAATCCTTGATATTGGTCAGCATAAATTGATGGCAAATTAAGATCCTTGTTATATTCATTTACTAAAACAATTACCCCAAATTTCTGATAGTCTTCAATAAGTGCAATCTCATTTTCAATAGAACATAATATTGCACCGTCTGCAGTATGATTTTTTAAAAGTTCAAGAGCAGCAAGTTCCTTATCTTTTCTACCAAAGGTTTGAATTAAAATTACTGTATACCCTTTTACATCAAGTGTCCTTTCAATTGCATCTACCAAATCAGAAAAGAAAGGATTAGTAATTCTAGGAACAGTAACAACCAAAGTTTTAGATTTAGAGCCTCTAAGCTTACGTGCAGCAGGCATTGGTTGATAGCCTAATTCAAGCATTGCAGCTTTTACCTTTGCTTCTTTTTCTGGTGAAACATGAGGCTTTCTATTTATTACCCTAGAAACAGTAGAAACAGATAATCCTGCCTTTTTTGCCACATCCGAAATTGTTGCCATAACTACTTCCTTCCATTATTTTGGTATCGATATCAAAATTTACAAATAAAAAATGTAATCATTACGATTACATTTTTTATTATATATTATTTTGAAGCGTTTTCAACAGCTGTAACTAAAAAAGAAAATTTACAGGCTTTATAAAAAAAGTATCTATTGTCTGGGAAAAAGTGCCAATTCATAGTAATCACTATATATGAGCTACTTAATCAAATAATTAAATTAAATAAAAGAACCAACGAAAGTTTTTTATTAGTTGATCTTTTTCTTATTTACTAGATATGCTTTTTACTTTTGTACAACTGAAGCAGTTACTAGCCGTTTTTGAAATTGCGATAACAAGCAAACTATAGCTATCACTAACGCTAAAATACCACTAATTGAGAATACATTTAAACCGACTCGTTTAAATAATTCCGTTAAGGGATTAATGACAAAAGGACTAACTATTCCTCCTACCGAATAAATAGCTGTATAAACTCCTAATGCCATTGACACACTACTTTTTCCTACTGAAATAGAAATCAAATAAGGAAATTGTCCCATTGCAACACTCATTGCTGCACCAACAAAAAAACTACCTAAAAATGCTAAAAATAACGTATGACCAAAGCCAACAATTAAATACGAAATGCCATATAAAAGAAAGGCAAGTGCAATTGAAGAATATTTAAATTTGCTACCAATTTTCCCTACAATTAAACCGCACAACATACCACCAATTAAAGAAATAGTAGATGTAAGTGCTGCTTGCGAAGTTGCACCTAATTTTTCCTGAACAACAAATAAAGAAATATTATTATTTAAAACATTGTTTAGTAACATAATTAAGAATCCCCATGCAGCACAATAAAAGACATACTTATTTAATTTGATTTGAGAGTTTGATTTATTGTTATTATCTTGCTCAACTTGGGGATGAAGTGGTATTAACAAAATAGCCGTTAACAAAACTAAGAATGAAAATAAGTAAATCCAATAGTTATTAACCCAACCGATTTTTGCAGCTAGTTGGCCTCCTCCCATAATAAAGATAATGCCACCAATATTAGTGAAAGTTGTTGTTAACCCCATTGTTCCTTCTTGTTCTTTTACAGGAAGCATTTGAGAAATCAATACCTGTGATAGATTAGTGCAAGCACCCTGTCCTAATCCAACTAAACATGAACTAAGTAAAAGAATTACAAAACTTTCATGATAAGCAAGTGGAATTAAACCACCGATTACAACCAAAATGATTGCTGTTAAAGTCAGGGTTTTCAAATTTATCTTACTAGCAGTAAGTTTACCAACAATTAAGCCTGCTAACATCATAAATAGATTAGGCAAGGATGTCAGCATTTGTACACTGGTATTATTCAGACTAAAATATTTTGCAATTGCTGCATAAGAAGGCGTTATTGCCAAAGCAGCCATTCCCATACAGCTAACGGCTAAAATTCCAAGCCGAGTTTTTGAAATATAAGATTTTTCTTCAGCCATGTTATGCACCTATAGCGTACTCAGCCGCACTAGCACCAGCTATCCGACCAGATGTCCATGTAAAACCAGAAGCCAAGCCTTCAAAAGCTGGATAACTGTGTCCCTCGTAATAACCACCAGCATTAGCTCCACCAGTATACAGACCTGGAATTGGATTCAAATCTTTATCTAGAACCGCCAAATTTTCATCAACACGAACACCACCGACAGTTCCAAGATATGTAGCTTGAGCAATAAAAGCATAAAACGGGCCATTCTTAACCGGATATAGTAATGACTTAGCTGATTTTGAAAATTCTTGGTCATTCTTTTCTGCGACTTCTTGATTGTACTTAGCAATCGTTTTACTAAAGGTATCTTGATCTAATCCAGCATTTTCAGCAAGTTCATCTAAACTTTGACCGACAAAAGCTGTCTTACCAGCTACAGCTTCTTTAGCAAGTTCGGTAAAGTCACCGCCATCTTTGGTTGCACCAGGACCCGCCTCAGATACCTCTTCTTCATTTTTATTATTAGTAAAAGTATCTAGTGTACTTTGATCAACAATAAAGAAATACTCACCGCCTTGTGACCAAGCAGCGTTTGCCCATTCGACTGTATCATAAACAACGTCTTCATTAGCAAAACGAACACCCTTTTTGTTTACCCATAATTGTGGTGTCAATAATAATTGGGTCAATGGATTTGAAGAAAAGCCTGCCAGGTGCTTTGCCGAAGTATTTTGAGTTACTGTTGACTTAGCAAGCTGAGAAGCATGAATCAAAGCATGGCTATCAATATCTACTCCTCCTGCTTTAACCATTGCAGTCATTCCCTCACCGTTATTTGGGACACCTAAACGTCTTAATTTATTAGTATGCATTGTTTTGCTGACTCTAGCAAAGTCACCACCATAGCCACCAGTAGCAACAACTACAGCTTTAGCATTTATAGTAAGTAACTCTCCATCTTTTTCTGCAGTAGCACCCTTTACCTGACCATTATCTACAATCAGGTCTTTCATCGTAGTATTGAAAATAAATTTAATCCCTGCATCCTTAAGCGTTTTTTCAATTCTATGATAGCTATTATCTTTATTTTGATACATATGATAAGAACCACCACGATAATCATTTCCACGATGAGCAAACTGAGTAGTATTTGCTGTAGGATTTAACTTGATTTCCATTCCCATTTGTTCAATCCAAGCTAAAGTGTCAGCAGAGGTATTTACAATTTTGGAAAGTAGGGCACCGTTCGATAAATAGTGATTATATTCGGCTATTTGCGAAATAGCTTCTTTCGTAGATAACTTTAAGCCTGCATCTCTTTGTTCTTGTGAGTTAATTGCAAAAAATCCACTAGAAATCTTAGTATTGCCACCAATCTGTCCTTGCTTTTCAATCACAGTTACTTTGGCACCATTTTGGACTGCTGAATATGCAGCTGCTAAACCAGTACCACCGGAACCTGCCACCAAAACATCTGTATCAATAATTTGAGTCATTTTCATTCTCCTAATTTTTAAAATTCATTGATAATCATGATTATTATTTGTGATTTAAATCATAATCATAGTAATTGATTAATTGTATTCTGTCATTTTTTCACAGGCAGATATTACCGATGATTCTATTATTCGACATTATCCTTGGTAATTCGGTGTTTCTTAAATCTTTTTTTATGTATAAAAATAAAAAAAGATATATATTGACAATAAAATAGTTAAGTTTTGTAGTTATTTTTTATACAGAACATGTGATAATTATAACTATGATGGAAACTTTTAAGACAAATACCTCTGACCAAAGAGAAATACAAATTAAATTTAAACAAACAAGTCATAAAAACGTGACTAAAATCTACATTATTGAATGTCTCACCAATTGCATTCTCAATATTGACGGTAACACCAATGCTCTGCATCAATACGATATAATTCTTCTTTCCGCTTTTAAAAAAGTAGCCTTAGCTGCTCCTATAAATAATACGGAAACTATTATTAGAACTTATCAAGAAGAAATTGATCTATTAATGGCAAAACCTATTTTTATTGCTGGTAATAATTCATTAATGTCTGACTTTTTGAAGCACGATAACGAAAATAGCACCTTCCTTATTTTCCGTAATTTAAAATATTGCCACGGTTATTGTCAGCAAATTGCTCTTTTAGAACAAACTCACTCAATCGATCGTTATCTACATTATGAAGTACAAATTTTAGTAATTGCTTTATTGACAGAGCTTTTGCGTGTCCGAGTTAAAAGTAACTCTGCTTCTGATTCACACTTACCACGAACAAAAAATATTCGTTACCAATCTCGAGACATGAAAGGTGGTGCAATTTTGAAGTACATGGTTACACACATTCAAACAGTTAACCTTGAAAATATTTCAAGACACTTTAATTATCAGCCCAACTATTTTTCAAAGATGTTTGTAAATATTTTTTCGCAAACTTTTGCAGATAAATTAGGTGAGACAAAAACAGAAATTGGCAAAAAACTTCTTTCTTTTACCAATGAATCAATCAACGAAATTAGCAAAGACTTAGGTTATAAGAGTACAACTTCTTTTAGCAGAAGCTTTAAAAAGCGAACTCAAATTAGTCCTAATAAATATCGAGAACTTTTTTCCAAAAATAAATAACATATATTTTTCAACAAAAAAGGAAACAATTACGAAACTGCCTCCTTTTTATAAATATCAAGTTTTTTAACAATATGAACAATGTAATTGACATAAAGATTACGATTATTAATTATATAGCGTTAATCAACGATATTTTTTTCATTACCTTTTTTAATTTCTTCTAAATAAACTAAGCTTGCGTTTTGACCAGTCTTGTTGCAACATCAATCTGCCATAACTCTTGCCAATATAATAGACGGCTAGAATAATTGCTACCATTAATAGCAGCAATGAACCCATAATTTCTATCACATTGACATTGCCGCCAAATACCCGCAAAGGCATAAAGTAAGATGAAAATAATGGTACATAAGACAAAATTTTAACCAAGACTGCATGAGGTTGCGTTGCGTATGTCAGTGCCAGAATAAAGGCAACAACACAAATCATTGTTGGCCATTGTGCCGCCTGAGACGCATTTGCACTAGACTTAGAAATAGCACCGAAATACGCAGCCAGAATAACATAGGCAGTCACACCTAAAATAATATACAACATTGCCGACCCTAATAAATTATGCAAAATTTGTCTAATCAAGCTTTGATTAGCAGTTAACCAGTTGCGTGCAGACTTTATATGCTGTGCAAAAGGCCATGCAATAAGGCCAAAGGCGATATAAGATAACATTTGGGTAATAATCATTAGTAAAATAGCAATTACTTTGCCACAAAAGTATTTTTCGGGTGTAGTGCTAGAAAAGATAATTTCGATAATTTTATGTCCCTTATCGGCAACAACTTCCTGGGCCATAATTGAGGAATAAATTAAGATCACGAAATACACTACAAAAATAACTACCATAAACGTGATCATTTTTATCGTGGTGTCATTAGCTTTACCCGTGACTTGTTTAATTTTAAGCTGCGGCCGCGTTTGCAGTTCCTGGACTTGCTTAACGGTTAGGCGAGCCTGCTGCACATTCACTGCAGTCTGCAACGCATTAATGCTTGGAGCTAAATCTTCCTTATCAGGCGCATTATCAGAATCTCCTTGATAAAATTCCGCTTGCAACCTACCCTGTTTTTCATTAAGTACAAGATAGCCCTGCAGATCGTCTTTTTTAGTTAGCTTTTCTGCTTGCTTACTTGACGTAACTGCAGTTTCAACCTTCAATTTCTTATTTTGACTAATGAACGCCTGCTTCAAGGCCGGCTGCGAACTAACTACCACAATTTTGGCTGTGCTGGAGTCGCCATTACTTGCCGTAAAGTAGCCAATTCCCATTCCAATTGCCAGAATTAAAAACGGCCCAAAAATTAAGGATAGAAAGCTCCATGACTTAACTTGTCTTAAGTAGGTTTCGCTAATAATTGTCCATAATTTACTCATTGCTCTTACCTGCTTTCATCCGGAAAATCTCGTCCAAACTAAGGGCTTCTTGACTGAACTGCTCAATATATTGTCCTTGTGTTAGCTGGATAAAAATTTGCTTACCAGCTTCTGGCGTTAGCAATTTAAGTAAATAATGTTGCGGCAACAACTTTTTCACACTTTTCACGCCAGTAAGCTCAGCTAGCTGTTGCTCAGTCCAATCCGTTGTCACAAACAGGTTGATTTTACCGAACTGATTGCGCACCTCATTAACGTTGCCACGCAGCACTATCTCCCCTAGGTTGAGCATCACAAGCTGGTCACAGACTTCTTCGACATTAGCCATATTATGACTAGAAAAAATAATCGCGGCGCCATTTTCTTTTGCCGATAAGATTGCTTGCTTGAGCAATTCCGCATTTACCGGATCAAGCCCGCTGAAAGGTTCATCAAGAATAATTAGTTTAGGCTGATGAATCAAGGTACAAATCAACTGTACTTTCTGCTGATTACCCTTAGATAGCAGCTTAATCTTGGTCTTACGATCACCTTTAACTTCAAAGCGCTTGAGCCAATCATCAATTAAGCTCGAGCTAGCATTAAAGTCCTTCAATTTTGCCAGATACTTAATTTGTCGCTCAATTGTCAAATTAGGTAGCAGACTTCTTTCTTCTGGCAAGTAACCGATTTGATCAAAAGCTGATCCAGTAATCATCTGGTCCTGCCAAGTGATATTGCCTTCATAAGAAAACAAATTTAAGATACTGTGAAATAATGTTGACTTTCCCGCACCATTTTGCCCAATTAAGCCCAGAATTTGCCCTGGCTCAACAGTAAAAGAAACATCTTTCAGCGCGGCCAGTTCACCGAAATTTTTACTAACATGGTCAATTTTTAACATATTATCTCCTTTCATGACTTATATCAAAATTATATAAAAGTTAATATGTAAATACTAGGTTATTTTGCTAATATCTTAATATTTATGATGGCGATATAGCCAAGCTCCTACTAAAAATCCGGTGCCTAATCCTATCGACATGACGACGCCTTTAACTTGACCAATAATCAAACTCAACCCGATTGTTAGCCCAATGACCAGTATGACTTCCACGTATTTCCCTTTATTACTTGTCAAAAATTTCTGCCAGCCATACTCCAAGCCTAAAGATTGTGACTGATCGAAGTTATTAATGTCCATCAAGGCTGAGCACAGCGTCAAATCGCTAATCCAAAATAAAATCATTGCTATAGTTGAAACGTCGTCTTTTGAAAGTACTGCACTTAAACCGACAACTAACATTCCGATAACAGCAACCACCAGTTTTTTCTTAATCTGTTTCAGATTATTAACAACTTCGCGCTTCTCCAAGTTTTCCCGCATCCCAGAATCCTCTTTCAGCAATTCATCAAGTGTTATTTGGTAATAATCACTTAACTTAATCAAGCTGCCAATGTCGGGATAGGACTTTTCATTTTCCCAATTTGAAAGTGTCTGTCTAGTGATGGCAAATTCTTGCGCTACCTGTTCCTGCGTCAAATTTTTAGCTAGCCGCGCTTGCCTTAAATGTTCACCGAATCTCATTATTTGCCCCTCCATTACACCATCAATTTTGCTTAATTATTGATGAAAGTTCAAGCAAAGATTCTTTGCATGCCGGTCTAGCAAGGTTTTTGCCAAGAAAAAAGGTCCTATCATTTAATAGGACCTGAATGTATAAAATATTTATTCTGCATCTTGCCATTCTCGGCGAGAAATCAAATACATCAATAATGGCAAAATCACAAAACCAAAGACAACTGCTAAAATTGCGTACCAATTAACGCCAACCACATGGCCGTTTACGATTATGCCAAACTGCACGCGCCAGTTATATTCAACTAACATAAATAGCACAATGATGACGGACAGCACCGATGCCACCACATCGGTCAGCAAATTTTTATTTGCCGGCAAAACCTTACCTTTGGTATGGCCACGATAAAATTGGATGACCGCAACTGGCACGACTGCAAATTCCAAAAATCTGACAATGGAACCCAAAGTGACTAAATTAGTCAATTCATACTGAAAGGCCATCGGAATCAACGTTGTAATTGCTGCCGAGATGAAAAACGTTCTAATTGGAAAATTACGTTTGGTTCTCTTAGTCAAACGCGTTGATAGTTGGTGCTCACGTGCCATTGCCTCTAAAAATCGCGGTGCACTAAAGCTATAAGCAAAATTTATTCCCAACATTGAGATTAACGCCCCAGCCAACACAATGTTGTTCAACAACGGATTATTAAAAATTGTAGCCAGTGCTACCACCTGATTTGTCTTCATCAAGGCACTTGGATTTAGCAGCATGGCCACTGCTAAAACGCCAATATAGATGAAAGCAATCAAAATCACGGCTAACGGAATTGCCCGCGGCAAATTTTTTTCGGGTTCTTCCATATCTTCAGCACCCGATGCCACGGCTTCAAAACCCGAGAAAGCATACAGTGCCGAAACAACTGCCATCATAAAGGTGCTAACTGTTACTTCAGGGACAATAATTTTGCCCCCCTCACGAATACGGTCAACTGCACTCAAATCATAATTGCCACCAGTAGTCATTAAGATAATCGCTCCGGCAACAATTAAGACCACTAATGATAAAGTCTTGCAAACTGTTGATAAATTCATCACATATTTAGTTATTCGCTGACCAAATAAATTGATAATTAAATTCAACAACATTAATAGAAGTAAGCCAGCAGTAATCGACATAAAACGATTGGGATTGCCACCTAAAATTGCAATAATTGCCTTAACAATGCCAACCGAACTTGTGCACCACACGGCATCATTGGCAAAATAACAGGTAATACCAATATAAAAGCCAAATTTATCACCAAATGCGGCTTTAGCATAAGCATAGGAGGAGCCGGATTTATTAACGTATTTAGATGCGGAGGCAAATGGCAATGCTAGTACAGCTGCAAAAACTGCAGCTAAAAGATAGACCAGCAGTGACTTACTCCCCACCTGTCTAACTACCGTACCAGGAGTTAAAAAGATTCCTGACCCGATAATTAAGTTAATTGTTAAAAAGACAATCGCAATAAATCCTAACTTATCGCTTATTTGTTTATGCTTGCTCATTATCCCGCCCCATTTCTTGAGTATATTGTTAACATTATATTAGATTAATAAAATAATTGCTAGTTAAATATAATATTTTATCATCTTGATTTTGAGTTATATCTATTGCTTTCGAATTACAAAACAAAAAGCTGACCTACTTTAACAGTAAGTCAGCTTTTCATTTATTAATAAATTAAAGACCATTTTCGCTCATTTGCTTTAAGGTCAAGTCAAGGTGTTCAACCACTCTTGCTTTACCCAAAAGTTCCATAGCTTCCCCTACTCCAGGGCCAACCATTGATCTAGTTGTAGCAATTCGAATTGGCATAAACAAGCGTCTGCCCTTAATTCCAGTTTCACGTCGAGTAGCTTGAACGGCATTCATAATTTGTGGCGCCGTAAAGCGTGAAATCAAATTAATCTGCTTCTTAAATTCTTCAATTACAGGACGAGCTTCATCTTTACGGATTTCATCAATTTCTTCATCGCTCAAATCCTTTGGTGCATCAAAGAAAATTTTAGCCAAGTCAACGATCTGCTTAGTATAAGACATTTGTACTGAGTAAATGTTAACTAATTGACGAACCCATTCCATCTTTTCTGGTGTCGGGTCTTGCTCAACTAAGCCAGCTTCTTGCAAGTTGTTCAATGACAAGTCTAGCAAGGTATCACGATCAGCCTTCTTGATGTACTGGTTGTTAATCCATTCCAACTTCTTTTGGTCAAAGGTAGCTGGGGACTTGGACAACCGTTCTGGATCAAACTGCTTAATCAATTCACGTTGATTAAAGATTTCGTTTTCACCACCCGGTGACCAGCCAAGCAAAGTAATGAAGTTAAACATCGCATCTGGTAAGTAACCAAGGTCACGATATTGCTCAATAAATTGCAAGACTGATTCATCACGCTTAGATAATTTCTTACCCGTATCAGCACTGATAATTAAAGTCATATGACCAAACTTTGGTGGTTCCCAGCCAAGAGCTTGGTAAACAGCTAACTGCTTAGGTGTGTTTGAGATATGATCATCCCCACGCAAAACATGTGTAATCTCCATCAAGTGGTCATCAATAACAACTGCAAAGTTGTAAGTTGGCATGCCATCGCGCTTTTGAATAACAAAATCGCCACCGATAGTGTCAGATTCAAAACTTAAATGACCCTTAACAATATCGTCCCAAGAATAAGTAACCATTTCTGGAATATGAATCCGGACAACTGGCGTTAAGCCCTTAGCTTCAGCCTTTTCTTGTGCCTGCTTGATTTCATCAGCAGTCATACCTTCATATTCATAAGTGTAGTGCGGAGCAATTCCCATTGCTCGCTGCTCTTCACGTTGCTCTTCAAGCTCTTCTTCAGTCTTGTATGAGTAATATGCCTTACCTTCATCAATTAATTGCTTGATGTACTTGTTATAGATGTCTTTACGTTCAGATTGACGATACGGGCCAAAGTCGCCGCCCTTGTCTGGACCTTCATCCCAGTCAATGCCTAACCAGTGCAGATTCTCCATCTGTGACTGTGAACCACCCTTAACGTTACGCTTCTGGTCTGTATCTTCGATTCTTAACACTAAAGTTCCCTTAGTGTGCCGCGCAAACAAGTAATTGAACAGCGCGGTCCGTGCGTTACCGATGTGCAAGTGTCCCGTTGGACTTGGGGCATATCTTACACGAATCTTTTGTTTAGCCAAAATTCATGCCTCTTTCAAAAATAGTAAATTCAAACAATTTTAGTTTACCCGTAATCAGCAAAAAGTTCAATATTTCCTAGCCTAAAACCAACTTTAATGCCTGCGGAATGCTAGAAACAGGAATTACTTCAATTCCTAAGTCCTTCAAGCTAGTCTGCATATTGTGCCGCGGAATAAAAATCCGCTTGAAGCCGACTTTGGCTGCTTCCTTAATTCGAACTTCAATTTTATTAACCCGGCGGACTTCGCCAGTCAGACCAACTTCACCTACAAAACAGTCGGTTGGTAAAATTTCTTGATTCTTATAACTGGATGCAATTGCCATCACAACAGCTAGGTCAACTGCTGGCTCATTCAAACGAATACCACCCGTTGCAGTCAGATAAACATCCTGATTTTGCAGCATTAAGTTGCCACGCTTTTCCAAAACCGCCAATAATAATGCGGCACGATTATAATCAATTCCCGATGTTGTTCTCTTGGCATAACCAAAGGCCGTCGGGGTTACCAGCGCTTGAATTTCTGCCAGTAATGGCCTTGTACCTTCAAGCGAAACGGCAATCGCCGACCCCGTGGACTTAGGCAAACGTTCATCTAAGAAAATTGCGGATGGATTGGTGACTTCTTGCAAGCCCTCATTAACCATCTCAAACATCCCAATTTCGTTAGCAGCACCAAAGCGATTTTTCACAGAATGCAAAATGCGGTAAGCATGGTGCTCGTCGCCTTCAAAGTATAGAACAGTATCAACCATATGTTCCAAAATTTTCGGCCCAGCAATTGCGCCTTCTTTAGTTACGTGACCAATCACAAAAACCGTAATTGCATCCATCTTGGCAATTTTCATTAATTCACTAGTAACCTCGCGCACCTGCGAAGCTGAGCCCGTCATCGAATCAAGGCTTGGCTCATTCATCGTTTGAATTGAATCAATAACAACAAAGTCAGGCTGCACGTCCGCAATTTGCTGGCGAATATCTTCCATGTCTGTCTCTGGAAACAGCAACATGTCACTAGCGCCTAACCCCAAACGATTAGCTCGCAGCTTAATCTGGTTAGCCGATTCCTCACCGGAAACATACAATACCTTATGATCTTTAGCCAAATCACTCATAATCTGCAGCATTAGCGTCGACTTGCCAATTCCGGGGTCGCCACCGATTAAAACTAATGACCCGGGAACAATTCCGCCGCCAAGCACCCGATTTAATTCTTCGGATTTTGTCTGGATGCGCTCCTCTTTTTCAGCTTTAACACTATTAAGTTGTACCGGCTCATTAACTCCCGTTTTTTTAATCAATCGACTAGGGCTGGCCTTACTCGAACGTGCTACTACCTGTTCAGTTTCTTTTTCAAACTGGTTCCACGCTCCGCAATTGGGACAACGGCCTAAGTAACTAGCCGAGATATAGCCGCACGAACGGCATTTATACTTAGTTTTGATTTTTGCCATTTAATTTCCTTTCTTATTAGTTGAGCCAAAGCCATTGGTTCGCTGCCGGCTAACAGGCAAGTCGTTATCGGTTTTTAAATATTGAACAAAAATCCCCTGTCCAATCCGGTCACCCTTGTGAATCTGCAGCGGCCGCACGCCATAATTAATTACCTGCATAAAAATCTCACCCTCATTATTGGGATTATTGTAATAGTCAGAATCAATCACACCAATCCCGTTTGGCAGGCTTAAGTTACGCTTAAAAGTATTGGACGACCGGTTGGCTAGCAATAGCACCTCATCATCAGGCATGTAAGCTTTAACGCCGGTTGGAATTAGCAGTGGCTGCAAGATTTGGTCTGCCAGCTGATAATCAGGTTCATATAAGTGGTGCCCGTTTCTAATTAAGCGAAAAATCCGCACAAAATTCAACCGCCAAATGCTGGGAATAATAATGTCCTTAGCAGCTTCTAAGTCATAACCAGCACTGGCAATTGTTTGCCGCCGCGGTAAATTAATATTTTTATTTTCATAACTCGATACGATCTCAAAACCCCGTGTTTTATTCATTATTTACTCCCTTTAACCTTTGTAAAACTATTTTACAATAGATTGCGAGCTTTAATTAAAATCTTCTATAATAAATACGTAAAAAGTCAAATTTATTTTGTAAAGGATACACCAATGGATAATATTAACGATCCACACCAATTTTGTGAAATTTATGATGATAACGACGTTCTTCTTTGCTGCTGGACGATGGATAAGATTGAACGCCAAGATGCCACTGTCTGGGTTATGAACCACTTCTTTATTAATCCCGTAGCGGACAGTAAGCAAATTTTAGCAGAGCAAATGTCATCAGTCTTAGAAATTGCTCAAGATTCACAGCTGCCAATCTGGCCGCTCGACCCGCTCGTAATTGACTACTTTAGTCAGCATCCCGAATTTAACAAAGTTTGGTATCACAAGCCAGCGCAAAAATAGCAGCACTCTTTAAAATTTAACTAACCAAAAAGCTCGCAAGTATGATCCTTACGAGCTTTTTCAGTTAAAATATTCTACTAATTACAGGAATTTTTGATTAAATTCTTTTGGAACTTAAATAGCAGACAGCAGCAACTGATTATTATTGCCAAGATCCCACTAACTGAGAAGACATTAATCCCGATATTCTTAACCATTGCCGTCAACGGATTAACAACAAACGGGCTAACAACACCGCCAACTGAGTAAATGGCCACATAAACGCCTAACGCCATCGATACACTGCTGTCATCAACGGCAAGGGAAATCAGATACGGAAACTGCCCCATTGCAATACTCATGGCTGCACCAACTAAAAAGCTGCCAACGAAGACAATAATTAATGAATGGATAAAGCCAATTAATAAATACGCTACGCCATAAAGTAAAAATGAAAGTGCAATTGACGAATATCTGAATTTCTTACCGATAATCCCAACGATTAAGCCGCAAAGCATCCCACCAATTAGGGAAATTGTCGAGGTCAATGCGGCTTGCGACGTGGCACCCAAGTGCTGTTGGACAACAAAGAGTGAAATATTGTTATTCAAGACATTATTTAATAGCATTGTTAAAAATGCCCACGATGCACAATAGAACACATACTTGTTTAGCTTAATTTTACCCGGTTCTTGATGCTGACTATTATTACCAGAAACATCCTTGGGATGCAACGGCAATAACAGAAGAACGACTAGCAGAATTACTAATGAAAAGAGATAAATCCAATAATTATTAACCCAGCTACTTGCGGCAGCTAACTGACCACCACCCATGATGAAGACAACCCCACCAATATTAATGAAGGTGGTTGAAATGCCCATCGTTGATTCGCGTTCTTTTTTAGGTAAAATTTGTGAGATTAAAACTTGCGTTAAATTAGTACAAGCTCCTTGACCCAAACCAACTAAGCAAGAACAAATTATCAAAAAAGCAAAGCTTTCATGGAAGAATACCGGTAATAAGCCACCGATTACGACCAGCAGAATTGAGCCAACCGTTAAGCTTTTTAAATTAATCTTACTGGCCGTCAATTTACCGATGATTAAGCCAGCCACCATCATAAACAGGTTAGGCAGCGAGGTCAGCATCTGCACGCTGGTATTGTTTAAGGCAAAGTGCTGGGCAATCGCCGCATACGACGGGGTAATGGCTAAGGCTGCCATGCCAATCATACTAACTGCTAAAACACCGATACGTGTTTTAGTAACATATTGTTGAGAAACTTCCACTCTTTACCGCTTTCCTTTGCAAATACTCATGACTGCATTACGACCAGAAAAGGCAGCATAACCAGCTGTACTTCCCGGCAAGGTAACAGCGTAAGTATCACCAACTAGCATGCCTGCAGCGTCGTTACCAACAGCATAGAGTCCCTCAAGAGGGTAACCATAACTGTTTAAAACTTCATTATCATTGTCAACCCGAATGCCTCCAAGCGCACATGCCATCCCAACACCAAGTTCAACAGCATAATATGGACCCTTTTTGAGTGGTGTCAGATAATCTGCAGCCTTGCCGAAGTCACTATCTTTACCTTGACTGGCAACTTCGTTATAACGCTCGATTGTCGATTCCAAGTTAGGCAAGTTAAGCTTGTCAGCAAGGTCAGCAATTGAATCAGCTTTGGTTAAGTATTTCTCATTATTTTTAAGATCGTGCTCAATCTCTGTGGTTAAATTATCTAACTTTTCTGGTGAAACCGGTGAGTTACCCAGTTCTTTATACAAGCCAACGTCAGTTAAATGGTCCACAGCAGCTTGATCCAAAATTGAAAATGTTCTCGCCTGCGTCAAAATACTGCTCCCGGCATGGCACATGTTGTCGTTAACATCTTCATTGACGAACCGGTCACCGCGCTCATTAACCCATAAGATCGCTTCTTGCGTAGCTGCTGCTGCCAATTGCGAAGCCATGTGCATAAACGGTGGTCTTGTTTTATCAAAAATGGCACCACCACCGTATTGGATTGCGCCCATTTGATAGTGTTCAGCTCCTGCCTGCCATGCAAGCTGCATCCCATCACCAGTCGACTTGCCATCACTAACGGATAACAACCGACTGTTAAGTGGCGTCCGCTTCTTAACTAATTCTGGGTTATCAATATAGCCACCTGTGGCAAGAATCACATCGTCTGCTGCTAATTCACGCATTTGACCAGTTGCTTCGTTCTTAATCATCAATCCAGAAACATGCCCATTGTGTTGCAAAATCTTTTGCGCACTGATACTCGTAACTATTTCAATTCCACATTCATTAACTTTAGCTAGTAAAGTCGCAATTACGGCCTGACCACCACCTGTAAAGGTATGAATTGTTGGCCAGCTTTTCCCTTGCGGACCAACTTTAACAAAGTCAACACCTAAATCATGCAGCCAATCAATGATTGCACCACTTTGGTTAATAAACTTCTTTAAGTGTGGTGCATTAGCTTCATAGTGAGAATAATTTAGTTCATCTTGTAAAAGCTGAGTAGGATCAATTTCAATTTCCTCTTGCTTTTGCAAATAACTATCTACACCCATGGCACCTTCAACATAATTACCGTCGCCGCCTAATGTCCGGCCCTTTTCAATGATTAAAGTATCAAGATGGTTTTCACCAGCACTCACTGCCGCAGTTAAGCCCGACAGGCCACCACCGACAATCACTAAATCATAGTGTGCTTTCTTAGGAAACATTAACTTGCCTCCTATTTCAAACCAACTGAAACACCACCATCACTCAGAATGGTTTGACCAGTCATAAAGGTTGCTTCACTAGCGACAAAGACGTAAACTTTTGCGACTTCTGCCGCAGTTTCGTAACGCTTCATTGGAACAGTTGGTAAAATCTTCTCAAGGAAACCACCATCGTTTAATGGCGTCTTTGTTAAACCTGGGGCAACACAGTTTACACGAATATTGTTTTCTGCATAATCAACCGCTGCTGCTTGGGTCATTCCCATAATACCGTTCTTGGCAGCGTTATAAGCACCCATACCACCCGGATTGTAGACACTACCTAAAGCACCAGCGTTAACAATCGAGCCATAACCTTGCTTTAAGAAAATCTTGATTTCTTCACGCATACACAAGAATGTCCCACGCAAGTCAAGGTTGATTGTCTTATCAAAATCATCATCGGTTAATTCAGCAAATGGCTTCAGCACACCACCACCGGCATTGTTAACGGCATAATCCAGCTTGCCATAAGTGTCGACGATTTTATTTAGACTGTCTACAATACTGTCGGTTTTCATAACATTTAAAACCATGCCAGTAATCTCACCATCATATTTTTCGTTCAAATCTTTGGCTGTGTCGACAACGCTTGGGTTGTAGTCCGTCAATACAACGTTTGCACCTTGAATGGCAAATTCTTCACTAATTGCATAACCAATTCCTTGAGCAGCACCTGTAACCATTGCAACTTTATCTTTTAACATTTTTCTTCTCCTAATTTAAACTCTTAATTGCTTCTTTAGCGGCAATCCAACCAGAAACAAAGGCAAAACCATTCGCAATTCCTTCATAACTTGGGTAACCATCTGAATAAAGTCCGTTAACATTATTACCAACAATATACAAATCCTTGATTTGTGAGCCATCTTCTCTAACCGGCTCACAATTGCGGTTGACATTCACACCATCCAAAGTTCCTAAAATCGCACAATGTTCAATAATTGCGTAGAATGGACCATCATGAACACCAAAAAGCAGTTCATCAGCAGGCTTTAAGAAAGTATCGTCAGTTTTATTTTCAACCGCTTTGTTGTATGAATCTAGGCTGCGCTTCAAAGCAGCAACTGGCACATTTAACTTTTGTGCTAATTCTTCAAGCGTATCTGCTTTGACAACCTCACCGGTCTTAATAGCAGCATCAAAGTCTTGTTGAATATTTGGCAGCGGGCCAACAGCAGTCCGTGGTTCTTCACCAACATCACAGAACTGTCTTTCAAACGTATCCTCTAACTCGACTTCATGATTCTTGAAATAATCAAGTGTTGCCTGGTCTACCACAACATAATATTTACCATGAACGTTGTGTGCCGCATTAGCCCACATCGCAAAGTCGTAAACAACATCTTCATTAACAAACCGGTTAGCCGTTTGGTCTAACCACAATAGTGGCACGTTAGTTAGAGTTTCAACGCTGCTATCACGCTTCATCGGATTAATTTGCATACTTGGTGCACAACCGTGAGCAAACAAGACAGGACTGTGACGCAAATCAGCACCCAGTTTCTGCGATAACCGAATACCAACACCAGTTGACTTGTGTTCGCCCAAGTTTAGTAACTCGTCGGTGTCTGAATAGCGCTCCCGCATCATCTCGTCGCTGCCACAATATCCACCATCGGCAAAAATAACTTTGCTGGCTTCAATTCTGATTTGCTTACCAGTACTATCTTTGGCAATGACAGCCTTTAAACCATTGTCGTAGTCAAGGTCAACAGCTTCAGTTTCGGTTAATACATGATTCCCAGCTGCTTCAAATTTGGCTGGTAGTTTGTCCCAGTTAGCAATCTTTTCCTTAAAATCGTTAAACTTATGATAAACAAGTGGGTCATTCAAGTGGGCCTTTTGCTCACTTTGCTCAACAGTGACCGGCAAGCCCATTTCGGTTAACCGCGCAATATTTTTACCAGATTCTTTTAAAAATCTGGCCAACAATTCACCATTAACAAAAAAGTGATTGTAGTCTGTTAAGCCTTGAAATGCTTCTCGATAGTTATACTTAACGCCTAACTTCTTCTGTTGCTCAGAATTAATCGCAAAAACTCCGTGGGCACCAAACTTTCCAGCGCCCCCAACTTTATTTCCCTTTTCAATGAGAACAAACGGAATATTTTGTTGATAAAGTTCAAAACTTGCAGAAATTCCAGATGAGCCAGAACCTACAACCACTACTTTCGTTGAAATAGTTTCCATTCAAATTCCACCTTTCTTGTGACTTTTATTACAATAAGAATTGTAAAACTAATCACAAGAAAACGCTAACATATAAAAGTTGCTACCGATAACTTAAAGTTATTGCCTTGGTGATTAACTTAGAAAATTCCTTTTGTTTACTGGTACTAAACGCTGCAACAATTTCAAATTTACCCTTCAAATGTTCAGGCGATATTCTGTAAATATTTTCACAATAATCGACAGACTGAAAGGTACTAGGCACCATTGTCATGCCTCCCTTATAATTAACATTTAAATATGCAGCCGAAAAATCATTCACCGCTGCTATTTCCTTATAGCTCCAACCTTCTTGAGCATATGTCTCAAGCATCGCTGTTTGAATATTTAAAATTCCTGTTGATCGCCAATCTTGCATATAGATTGTCGAATTTTGTGCCAATTTCTTTAGGTCCTGACCGTATTTTTGAACAGCTTTAGAATTAAATACCAAGTCAAAGTCAACTTTTTCCAGTGGTAAAGTTACCACTTTACTATTACCCGCAAACTCAAGTTGGAAGCCAATTAGTAGGTCATAATTATTTTTAAGCAGCCGGCTGATACTGGTGTTGAACGCTTCCTCATCAAAGCTAACGACGTACTTTTTAGGCAGACAACTAGCAAGCCTAGCGGCATTAGCCTCTAGTCCTTGCAAAAAATGAATGCGCAATAATTTTTCGGGATGCTTATCCGGATTGTGCCAGATTTCGCTATAAGAATTAATAATTTCGACAGCTCGTTCATAAAAAAGCTCCCCAGTTGGCGTTAAAGAAAATTCGCCTGCTGTCCGATTAAGCAACTTGTGTCCCAACTCATTCTCTAACTTTTTGATTGCTGAACTGACAGCAGTTTCGGAAACATAATTTCTTTTAGCAGCAGAAATAAAGCCATGTGTTTGAACAACATCTACAAAATACTTGACTGGCATTAAATTATAATTCATTGTTCTTCCCTTTTTGTTTAACCAATATATTATCCTTTTCACATAAGATAACATAAATTTATCGTATTAATTCAATTATCTTGTAAGAAAATATTATTGAATTTACTGTAAATATTGCTAGCTGTTAGCAAAATAGTTTTTAAATTTAATTAACTAAATAACAATTATGGCTTTTTTTGTTTAATATTCACAAATACTATTTAATTATTGCATAGCTAATAGACGTTATTACTGTTATAGGCTAAAATATTAGTTATACCAATTATCAAGGAGGAATATTTTATGACAAAAGAAATCACAAACGATGCTATTAGCAAATACACCCAAAATCTTGCTAAACATGCTGGTGTTAATATTGCCAGTCATGCTGCCCAAGAAAATGGCATTTACAAGGCTAGTCAAAATACGCAAACCAAAATCGACTTAGACCCAACTTTTTCAGTTGAAATTGACACGGGTAAGCCAGCCGACCAAAAGCAATCAGGTCGCTGCTGGATGTTCTCAGCTTTGAACACGATGCGTCACCCACTGCAAAAAGAATACAAGGTTAAGGACTTTGAATTATCCCAAAACTATACTAATTTCTGGGATAAATTTGAAAAATCTAACTGGTTCTTCGAAAACGTTATTGCCACAGCTGATAAGCCATTAGGCGATCGCAAAGTTACCTTTTTATTCGCCACCCCTCAACAAGACGGTGGTCAATGGGATATGCTTTGCGGCTTAATTCAAAAATATGGTATTGTGCCAAAGACGGTTTACCCAGAAACAGCTAACGCCACAAATTCAAGTGCTTTAAACGACACCTTGAACACCCTATTACGTAAGGACGGCTTAGAATTACGCGACTTAGTTAACGAAGGCAAGTCTGAAGATGAAATCCAAGCACGTAAGACCGAAATGTTAAACGACGTTTTCCGGATTTTAGCTATTTCACTTGGTGTACCACCTACCAAATTTGACTTCGAATACAAGGATGATGACGGTAATTACCACAGAGAAGCTGCAATTACACCAAAGGAATTCTTCGACAAGTATGTCGGCATGAATCTTGAGGACCACGTTTCTACTATCAATTCACCAACAAGCGACAAGCCTTACCACAAGGTCTTCTCAGTTGAATACCTTGGCAACGTTGTCGGTGGTCGGCAAGTGCGCCACTTAAACTTGAAGATTGGCGAAATGAAAGAATTGATTATCAAGCAATTAAAGGCTGGCGAAGTTGTCTGGTTCGGCTCCAATGTTGGTAAGGATTCTGACCGCCAACTCGGCTTGCTCGATACCAACATATACAAGCGTGACGAATTATTTGACGTTGACTTTTCAATGTCCAAAGCTGACATGCTTGACTCCGGCGAAAGCATGATGGACCACGCCATGGTAATTACTGGTGTAGACCTTGTAGACGATAAGCCAACTAAATGGAAGATTGAAAATTCATGGGGCGTTAAACCTGGATTTAAAGGCTACTTCGTCATGAGCGATGCTTGGTTTGATTCATTTGTTTATCAAGCTGTCATCAACAAGAAGTTCCTGCCTGATGACCTGAAGAAGACATTTGATGAAGGCAGCAAGGATCCAATTCAACTATTGCCTTGGGACCCAATGGGTGCTTTAGCTTTTAAATAAAGAATTGTAAACAAAAAGCGCTACATTAAGTAACGCTTTTTTGATTGCAGTAAAACTATCTTGATAACAGTGCCAAGCCAAAAATACAGATAATTAGTAAAACATCAGCAACATGAATTTTTTCTTTTAAGGCAAAACTACCAAAAATAACACTGTACAAGTTAGTCATATTGAGAAAGACCCATGCAATTCCCGAATTTGGTGATGACGTTGCTAACGTATATGTCACTTGCGCCAGCAATGTCAAAATTGCCCGCGCCGCATAAATCCAGAAAACTTGCTTAGTAAGTTTTCCCGGCTTAAATTTAAGGCCATGATTTTTTACCCCAAAAGTGATAATTGTGATTATGCACCGAATATAAATCGTCGCGATTGTAAAATAAATCAAATCAATTGGCTTTACCACGCCTATAGTCAGAAGGGGTGAAAGAGCTGCCTGAATTATCAATAACGGCCCAATAACCATAAACGTTGTCAGCAAAGTCTTAACGCTTAATTCGCTATGCCGTTGTTTAAAAATAATGTAACAAACAACAATTATTGTTGAGATAATTGAAATTAAATAAGCTGATTGACTAAAATAGCCCATCGTCAAAAAGATTGCCACTGGAATAAACAGGTCGGTCATTTTACTCAAAACAATTGACTGCATAATTGTGACCTTTTTAAACACATAACTATAGCCATAGGCAACTAACTGCGCAAGCAAACCATAAATACCAATGTGCCACAGATATTCACCTGTTAATGCTGGTGCCGAAAACCGATTTAACATCCCAATTAATAACGCAGTTACAAGTGCCGTACTGCACAGATTATTCAAAAAGTTAACATTAATTGAACTTTGCTTCCGGTATCCCATTTGGTACCGGTCAATTACCGAAATAATGCCGCGTGAAAACGATGACACACACGCAAAAATAATTAATAAAAAATTACTAATAGCCACTAGTCTACCTCCAAAATTGAAGAATTTTCATTCTTCCACTTACTTTTTACCGATTCTGCTCCGTTAAAATGTTAACCATCACGCAAGATTTGCGGCCAAAGCAGTTTAAAGACTAAAGTGGTGTAATAATAGTACCTGCATCATGTACTAAAATTACTTAAGTATACTGTCATATCAAAAATTAGTTATTATTTTCAAGCTAATATTTAAAAAAGCGCTACTTTTGAAGTAACGCTTTGTTTATTTTTCAGTAATTGTAACTACATCATCATTAACCATTACTACTCCGTGATTATTAATCGTCTTTAAAGGTAATCGGGAAGAATACTTAGCAAAAACGCGCTGCGACTTCTGTTTAAATGGAAAGCTTAAATAGTGCGGCAAAACATAAAAATCAACTAGGTTTAGTGCATGAAAATCATGTAAATTCGGGGCCTTTTTGGTGCTGTCCATCAAACTAATGTATTCAATATCAGGTGCTGTGATTGCGGCTCCGGCTGATTCGCCAAAATATAATTTACCGGCATTAACCTCGCGAATAATCAAGCGGTCAGCACCCGTTCGCTTCAATTCCTGCAGTAAATAAAAAGTATTGCCACCAGAAACATAAATTACATCGGCAGTTTGCAGACCAGCTGCAATTTCAGCAGCAGAAGCAACTGCTACATCCAAAACGTTAACCTGCATGCCCAAATAGTTTGCCAGTAATTTGCTTTCTGTCCGCACCATCGCATGATGGCCTCGTTCAATATTACTGGCCGTTGGAATGTACGCCACGCTTTTGCCGTGCAAATCACCCGCGAATTCAGGTAATAAATCACGGACATTATTTAACATTGATGCTAAAAACAATTTTGCCATTATTTTCTGCTCCCCCCAAGATTTTATTGGTAATCATTAAAATCGATTACCTGATCATACTGCTTTAATTCATTTGCTTCATAATGATGGATCACCTCAACAAAAGTCAAGTCCGAATTAAGCAAATAGTGGTGAATTTTATTCGCAGTTGCCCGATCAAGCGAAGCATTAATTTCATCTAGCAACAGAATTGGCCGTTCTGCCAAAATCGCCCGTGCTAACTCAATTCGCGCTAACTGACCGCCCGACAACTGGTCGGCATTCTCACCTAATTGGTAAGCGAAACCTTTTTCTTGGACTATTTCATCTAACTGCAACATTGAGCAAACCGCCTTAACTTTGGCTGCAGGAATTTCAGCTCCTAAAGTCAGATTAAACCACAAATTATCCGCAAAAATCACTGGCGCTTGGCTGGCATAAGCAAACAAATCGGTGAGCTGCTCAATTGGATAATCTTGACCATCAACTAAAATTTTAGCAGCTTGGCCAAACTTGCCGGACAACAAAAATTGGAACAAGGTTGACTTACCACTACCCGATGGCCCGATGATTGCTATCTTTTGGCCCTTTTTAACTGCTAAATTAATGCCTTGAGCTAATTGCTGCTGGTTTCTGGCTAAATCAATTTGCGAAAAAGTAACTTCTTGCTTGAAGTCAATTACCTTGACCGGCTCGATCTTTTCGCCAAAAGCCAAATATTGTTTAATCTTAGCCACAATATTTTTAGTCGTTGAAAAGTGATTACGTTCTTGCATAATCATTAAAATTGGATTCACAAATGAGTTTGACAGCTGAACAACCGCAAATAATGCTCCTAGTGTTGTCTGACCCTTAACAATTAAGTAAATTCCAACCAAAATTGGCAATAAAAACGTACCAATTTCGGCAACAAGATTAACTAAGGCTTGTGAATTGTCGTTTAGCAAATTCATCCGTGCTAATGCTTTTTCCAGTTGATTAACAACTTGCCGGTTTTTAACAACACCACTTTGCTGGCGGCGATATAACCGCAAGGAATCAGCTCCGGCCAAAAAGTTCTTAGTCTGGTTAACGTATTGCTCATTAGCATCGCTCCAAGAGTCCGATGCTTTTTGCAATGGCTTCTGGAAGAAAGTGACAACAAACATTGGCACAGCAGACCCGACAAAGAACAGAATGGTGAGCAGCCAATTAATATAAAACGCGTAGCTTAAAGATAATACCAGCATACAAGAACTCATCGCGATGTTAATTTCAGCACCGAACCGGTTAGTCTCAAGCAGCTTAAAGTCACTTGTCAAAAAGCTTAACCCTGCTGAGTTTTCCGCCCGCTCTTCGTGCAGCATCCCATTAAAAATTTTAGTTCTTAATGTACTGTTCGTTTGCCTAATTGCGTCATTTTTCAAATAATTGTAACCGAGTTTAGCACAAAAGACGATAAGAAAAAGAAGGCAAATCGTTACCAAAAATCGTGGCAGTTTTTGCAGCTGGCCTGTTGTACCAATATTAACTAAAGTGCCTGTCATATACGCCATCACGATGTTTTCCGTGCTGGCAATAATTCCTAAAATGCACATTAAAACGAGCTTCGACTTGGAGTAGTACTTTACAATCATGAGTTCTCCTTCAAATAATTAAGCTTAAATAAATCTCTTTAAGCTAATTAAAATCTTTTCCTCAGTTAAAACAATAGTTTCTGTCCAAGTGGTCACTCATCTCGACTAAGTGGTCGTTTTTGCGTATTAAAAAAACGTTGAATTTCTTCAACGTTTATTTACTTTAATTTAAACCAACGCTCTGAACAAAACGCATAAACGCCTCTTGCCCGACCTTTGTTTGCTTAAAGACACCCGCATCTTCAAGCACTCTCGCAAAGACTTTGCCTAGTTCTGTCTGCAAAATTGCATCAACATTTGCTGCTGTAATAGAATTTTGCGCCTTAATCTGTTCAGCCCACGGCAAATGCATTGCTGCAATATCGTTCTTTTCACCTAACAGAAACTTCTGCACTTCTTGCATCTCCGGTTCAAGTCGTGGTGGCAAAATTGCTAGCCCCATCACTTCGATTAAGCCAATATTTTCCTTCTTAATATGTTGGACGTCTTGATGAGGATGAAAAATACCATCGGGATATTTATCCGAAGTTTGATTATCCCGCAATACTAAGTCCAGTACTAACTGGTTGCCCTGCTTGTGTGCAATTGGTGTAATCGTATGGTGCGGCGTCTCACCAGTAAATGCCCGAACATCCACTTGTTCATCGCTATAATCACGCCATGCCTGCAAAATTTTGTTAGCCAGCGCAACCAATTGCTGTTTATTTTGACTGCACAAGCGAATAACAGACATCGGCCACTTCACAATCCCAGCTGCAATATCATCAAAGCCCGCAAAATTAAGCTCAGTCTTCACCTTAGCTTTCATCATTGCAAAATTATGCCGACCACCTTGATAATGCTCATGAGCAAGAATCGAACCACCAACAATTGGCAAATCAGCGTTACTTCCAGCAAAATATCCCGGAAATTGTTCAATAATATTAAGCAGTCTCACAAACGTTTTTTCTGAAATTCTCATTCCTTCGTGTTTAGCCGAAAGGAAAATACAGTGCTCATTAAAATAAGCATAAGGAGAATACTGAAAACCCCAGACCTCGTCGCCAATCTTAAAGCGAATAATCCGATGATTACTGCGAGCAGGATAATTAACTCGGCCTAAATAGCCCTCATTCTCCTTGCACAATTGACATAAGGGATACCCTGTTGCCTTTACCTTCTTAGCTGCCGCAATTGCCCGCGGGTCCTTTTCCGGCTTAGACAGGTTAATCGTAATTTCTAAATCGCCATATTCACTAGGCGTGACAAAGTAAATATTTTTAGCAATTGCGCGCGTTTTGATATAGTCACTGCGTTTACTTAATTGATAAAAGTCAGCCAGCGCCTGTTCCGGCTTTTCTTGATATGTCTGCCAAAAATTGTGGTTAACAACGCTCGGACGCGGCACTAACAAGTTCATTAACTGAGCACCTAACACATCCTGCTCGTTGAGAGTTGGACCACAATTACCATTTTTCAAAGCAGCGGCAACCAGTTCATCCTTTAAATCAATTAACGCCGTACTTGTTGTCATCAATTCCCGTGCTTCGTCGCCGACTAACGCTAACACTTGATTAAC
This sequence comes from Lactobacillus sp. ESL0679, assembly GCF_029433515.1. Classification (GTDB taxonomy): domain Bacteria; phylum Bacillota; class Bacilli; order Lactobacillales; family Lactobacillaceae; genus Lactobacillus. The sequence continues at coordinate 106,525 of NZ_JAQTIG010000001.1, forward strand.
TAAATAAATCTGATCCAGTTCTGTAGCATCGCCTGCAGCAATTATTTGCGTAACAAATTGATCAACTAAATTTGTCTGCATTTTTTACATTCCCATCACTAACTACTTTAAGACCTTGGCACCATCTGCAGTTTCAGCAAGGTAAAACGATGGCGCATAGCCAATTACTTGCTCATATACAGTGCCGACACTTTGCTTAAATGCTTCCACATCTTTTTTATTAACCAGTGCAATTGCACAACCGCCAAAACCAGCGCCTGTCATTCTTGCACCTAATACGCCTGGCTGCTGCCATGCGGTATGAACAAGTGTATCTAGCTCCTTGCCTGTAACCTCATAGTCGTTTTCTAAAGACACATGAGAAGCATTAATTAATCGTCCAAATTGTGCTAAGTCGCCTTTTTGCAACGCCTGTTCAGCGTATAATGTCCGCTCGTTTTCCCAGACTGCATGCCGCGCCCTTTTGAGCAGTGTTTCTGAAGATAACAGCGAACTATATTGGTCCAAAGTTCTACTATCAAGCTCGCCTAAAGATTTAATATTTAATTCTTTTTGTAAGTCGTGAAGTGCCTGCTCGCACTCACTTCTGCGCTCATTATATTTAGAATCTGCTAGTTCACGGCGCTTGTTCGTGTTCATAATGACGATGACATTATCTTGTAAATTAAGGGGCACCATACTGTAGTCTAATGTATTAGTATCAAGCAGGATTGCCTGATTTTGCTTACTCATTGCCACTGCAAATTGGTCCATAATCCCTGAATTTACGCCAATGAAGTCATTCTCAGTTGAAACGCCCATTTTGACAAGGTCAAGCGCACTGAAGTCGAGGTCAAACTGGTCTTTCAAAATAACGCCGATTAGCATTTCCAGAGCAGCTGACGAAGACAAGCCCGCACCATCAGGAATATTGCCATCGATATATATATTTAAACCATGCGTGATTTGCGCACCTTTAGCCAATAAAAAGTACAGCATCCCTTTAGCATAATTAGTCCAAGAATCCTCTTTGACAAAATGGAGGTCATTCAGGTCAACATCAATTATGCCTAGCTCGGCAAAACTGGTGGAGTAAAGACGAAACGTCTGGTCATCGCGTGCACCTACAGCACCATATATTCCTAGGGTGATTGCACACGGAAATACATGACCGCCATTATAGTCAGTGTGCTCGCCGATTAAATTAATTCTACCTGGAGAAAAATAATAACCCTTAGGGTTTTCATGATATATTTCAGTAAACTTATCTTTTAATTCTTCTTTTTGCATTTTCATTCTATCTGCTTTCATAAAAAGCGCTTTCAAAAGTATTGCTACCTTATTGTACTATTTTTTACGGCTCCAGCAAATTTAAATGGCAAAAATAAGTGAACGTTAGTCAATCGTAATATCACCAGTCGAGGAATCAACCTTAAGTGTTGCTTTACTGCTGGAAGAATTTTTAATTAAATGATCATCTACATCATCGCCAAAATACTCAATATCACCAGTATCGACTGACAAATGGTATGTCATCTTTTTACTAGCATCGTCCAAAGTAAAATCACCAGTATCTAATGAAAATGAATTATTACCTAATAAACGCGACGTAGAAATATCTACATCCCCAGTATCAACATCGCCAATGACATTTTTAAGCTGGCTAGCATGAATCTCAATGTCGCCAGTATCACTCGATAACTTGCAGTCATTTGCAATGATATGGTTAAAGTCAATATCACCAGTATCAGAGTCGACAGCTAACTTTTGCAACTGTAAATTATTTAACTCAAAGTCACTTGTACTTGTTTGGGCAGTAATTTTAGTAAGTGAATTTTTACGTGGAACTGTTATTTCAACTCGATATTTAGCAGTCATACGCTTGCCATTAATAGATATATTGCCAATATTGAAAAAGTGATTATGCAGCTGTCCATGCTGAGTAACCTCTAATTCACCATTCTTAACGTTAGTGGTAATTCTACTCTTCTGATTATCGCTAATCTTTACTTGATATTTCTTACCTTGCTGAATACTGACATCAGCCACATCAACATCCACCTTAACTTTAGTGAATTTTTGCGGATAAATTATTCTGGTTTTCGTTGGTTGACTATTCGCCTTACCTGACGCACTTTCTCGATGTCCTAAGTAAATAACGGCACATAATAAGACCACGATTAAACAAATTACTAAAGTAATAATTGCTTTTTTATTTTTCTTCATCTTTTTACAATTTTCCCTTTCTATGCATACTAGTATGCTAATACACTATATTTTAATTTATTAATATTCTTTAGTCAACCTAATTTTGCCCACAAAAAAGACGCCACACCTAAATGTAGCGTCTATTAGACTACCAAATATGCAACAAGCGATCAGAGTGTAATTTACTCAAATTAAATTGGTGCACATGTTGTGGTCTGCTCTGTGGTACTTTGTGCATAAAATCAGCCAAATTAACCAATCCAGTTGAATACGTCCACACACCTTTGACTTTTTTAATCGGATCCAGCAACTCATTTCTGATTGGATACGCTGAAATTAAAAAGTGTTTGTGATGAAACTTGAACACAAAATATGGTAAGCGAAATTCCTTAATAACCTCTTCTTCCGTCTTACCAACTGTAACCACATTACGGTAAGTACCGTACTTTTCTGTAAACCGATCATTAAAGGAAAAGTAAAAATTAGAAATATGTACATGCGGAAAATCTGCCTCCGCAACTTTATCTGGCACAGCAATTACGTGTGCAAAATGATCTAAATCACTCTCCTTTTGTGACAACACACTGCCCATCTGATTAGGATTAACTACGTGTGCCCATTCAGGCACCTGCCAATTATCCTTGTAGGTCAAGTACATTTCTCTAACCACATCTGGCTTGACCCAATCATATTGCCGGCGTACTTGATTGCGATTAAGCAAGTTACGCAAGCTCTTGTGGTACATTAAATCAACGACGAATAATTCATAACGATAACGCTCAACCCAAGGCTTATAGTGTTCAATACTATCAGAAACAACATGGGTACTATCAACAATTACCGTTTCGCCGCGCTTCATCTTTTCTTCTACGAGGTAGTCAACTAACCGCTCTGTCTGCTTATTCGCATAGCGCGGAATTACTTGATGTAAGCAATCGGTATCTTCTTCATAAAAATAGGTTAAGTTCGCCAATAATAATCTAATTTGATCACGACTAATCGCGTATGGTTGTAAGTGATGGCGAGCAATGAATGAAGATTTACCGGAGCCGGGTGCGCCTCGTAATAAAAATATTTTACGCATGCCTTTTACTCCAAACTAAGAATGTAAAACTTATATAGTATCGTAATAAATTTTAACATACATCTGCCAAATTCCTTAATCAGAACTAAAAGCAATCTTAAAATTTAGCGCAAAATTTGTTTATCAACAATTTGTAAACGAGCATTTAAAGTGTAGCTAATTGGCTCTGCATTAGGAACTTCTACCTGAACAATGTCGCAGTCATTAATTTCTTCCATTTTTTTAATTAAGGCGCGCAAACTTGAGCCGTGAGCAACAATTAATTGATCCTCACCGTTTTTCAATCTACTTGCAACTTCATTATTATAGTATGGCAATAAGCGCTGTTGCGTCTGATATAAGCTCTCGGCAAGCGGCAGGCGGTGCAAGTCACAGGTATGATAGCGGCGATCCGTAATCTTTTTTCCCTCTGGCGGAATTGAATAAAAGCCGCGGCGCCATTCTAGAATTTGCTGCTTGCCATAAATTTGGCGGGACAGATCCTTATTAATGCCGCGGAGTTTGCCGTAATGCCGCTCATTTAATCGCCAAGTTTTGTTAATTGGTAAATACAAGAAGTGACAAACATCAGCCACAATATTTGCGGTCACAATTGCCCGCGATAAAACCGAAGTATGAATATGTGTTGGCGCAAAATCAGGAATTTGCTTAATTAGTTCGCCAGCATGCCTTGCTTGTGCCCTGCCCTTAGCGGTCAGTGGCACATCATTCCATCCAGTGTAGACATTAGCCGAATTGGCCGTACTTTCACCATGCCTAACTAAAACTAACTTGACCATCTACTTGACCCAATGCAAAATCATCATTGCAATACCGCCGATGACAAAAATAATTCCCAAAATCATAAAGGCCGTTGTACCGCCTCCGCGCTGATTATGTCGGCGCCGATTATATGAATACGCCATGTCATAAAGTCCGACAATCAAAACAATAATGGCTGTAAAAAGACTAACTTTCATTTCTATTTCCCCTAATTTTCGTGATCATGGCCCGGCACAATCATCTCATCATTCTTGCCGCGTTCGCACTCGGCTTGAAAATTGATATGATTAATCCCCAATTGCTGCAACTTTTTACTAATTTGCTGCGTTAACTTTTCAAATTCACCGGCAGTTAATTTTGCATCCACGTTAACGTGGGCATCAAGCATAATATAATTGTCGCTGTAGCGCCATAAATGCACATGATGAATATTTTTTATCTCTGGAAAAGATAACACAATTTGATTCATTTGTTCAAGGTCAATATCAGGATTTGATTCCATTAAAATATTCGCTGCCTTTTTGGTAATCTGATACGCCTCATGCAGAACAAAAACTGACACTAACATCGTCATGACAGGATCAAGCCAGGTAATCTGCCAGAAGTAAATAAACACTGCGCCAATGACAACAGCAACACTAGACAAGGCATCACTCATCATATGCACAAACGTTGAGCGGACGTTTAAACTCCCCTGTGCATCCCGATGCATCGCCAGCATAGAAACAAAATTAGCTATCAGACCAATGACCGCGACCACCAGCATAATACCGCCCTTAATCTGGCTAGGCTGCCAAAAACGCTCAATTGCCTCAACAAATAAAGTAATACTAATTAGAATCAAAATAATTCCGTTAGTGAAGGCAGCCAAGGTTTCAGCGCGCTCATAGCCGAACGTTTTATTCTGATTGCGACTGCGATTACTAATTAAATGTGCGACAAATGAAATGATAATCGCACCCACATCACTTAAATTATGGACAGCATCTGACAATAAGGCTAAAGAACCAGACACGAACCCACCAATAAACTCTGCAATGGTAATGATAATGTTAAGTAGCGTTACATAAGCATAACGCTTAGTTGTGTGATCTTTCATTTTATGCGTTCCTTTCTTTGCATTTAGTGTAACAAAAAAGTCTTACTGCTCCCAGTAAGACTATATATTTTCTGCATTAATATTGTAATCGACAATTTCAAATTTGCCATTGTCATGGAGAATGCCACGACTGACACTACCGTTATCAGGAAAAATAATATCGTGTAAACCATCACTTTGATTCCAATACTTAATTCCCAAGGTTTTAATAAAGTCACCATGTGACACTAGCAAAACGCGCTTCTCATTCTTGGTTAAATTGCTTAGCACATTAACCGCACGCACCATTCTGGCATCAAGTTCTTCCTTATTTTCGGCTAAATGTCGTGGATCAGCTTCTTTGGTTGCCTCCCGAAACTCATAAATACCAACTTGATTAATGATTTTGGTCACGTTATCCTCATGACCCATACCAGCAGCCATTGCAACTTGCTCCCAAGTATGATGAACGTCATCACCCTCAAACGAACCAAAAAAGACTTCCCGAAATTCTGGCAGCTTTTTGATTTTGTTAATTTCAGATATCTGATTGGCATCTTTCATTAAATGCACCGTATCAATTGCTCGCTTCAAATCTGAAGAATACATATTATCAAAATGAACCTGACTTAAAGCCTGTGCGGTTCGCTTTAAATCGTTAATTCCTTTAACTGTCAATGGTGAGTCACACCAGCCCTGAACCTTATCAAGCTGGTTAAACATCGTTTCACCATGCCGAACCAAATAAACTTCTGTACTCAATCCGCATTCTCCTTTCACAATAGATTGTATTAAACTATAACATATATGCTTTGTAAAAGAAATACCCCGCCTGAATAAACGCTAGAGCCGCAATGAACAGTCGAACAACATTTGCCGGAACCTTGCGCAAAATTCCCATTCCCAAATAACCACCGATAAACATCCCGATGGCAAGTGGAATAGCTTGAGTCCAATAAATGTGTGACGTAAAAATAAACACAATTAACGCTACCAGGTTAGCCAAGCCGCAAATAACGTTTTTGATGGCATTTACGACAATAAATTTTTCATCTGTAATGTAGGTTAAGAGTACCAGCACAATAACGCCACCGGCAGCACCAAAGTAGCCAGTATAAACACCCATCACGAGTAACGCTGCGATATAGAAAATTTCTTGCCAGAGTGGTCTTTTGTGTGGTTCCAAACTGTGATGCTTACCGGATGCCAGCACCATAATTCCCGAGCCAGCAATGAAGAACGGCACGAGCTTTTCAAAGACACTTGATGGAAACGATAATAGTAAAAAGCAGCCTAAAAGCGACCCGACAACTGTGAATAAGCCATAAAAGCCCACTTGCTTCCAGTGTCCTTTAAGTTCCTTAGTTGACGAAATCGTCGAGCCAACGCTCGTCCAAATGAGAGCGGCATCGTTAGTGACATTCGCATAAACCGGCGGAATCCCCACGGCTAATAAGACTGGATATGATGCAAGTGAGGCCATTGAGGCCACTGATGACAGTAGACCTCCTGCGATTCCTCCCAGCAAAATAAAGATTAATGTAAAAATTGACGGCATTTTTAACTCCTTTTTAGCAATAATATCTATTATAATGCAAGTAGAAAACAAATAAAGAAGGTAAACTAACAGTGACAAAGTTTGAAACATTGATAATTATTCCCGAAGGTAGTCTGTTAAATCAAAAAGTAGCCGAAAGAAATGCTCTCCGGCAAACTTTACGCGAGCTAGGCTGCGATTTTGGACCCGCCGAACGAATTAAATACACCAGTTTGCAGGAACAAGTAAAGTTTCTCGGTCAAGACGAGCGCATCCAGCTAATTTTGCAAACTTTCTGCAACGATAATTTACAAGCTTCCCAGCAAATTTTTTGGCAAAAAATGACCGATCAAAAGCAACTGGCTCAAGATGCAATTACCTTTTTAGATGAAGTTACAACTAAAGTTAATTTGGTAATGCTGGCAAAAGAACCGCAAAAAATATTAGCACCCCGACTAGCAGAAAGCGAATTGCTCAATTATTTTTCTGCTGTTTACTTCCCAGAAAATTCCGCTGCCAAATTGCCTAATAAAAATGTGTTTGTACCTATTTTTCAGGAGCACAACAACTTTAACCCGGCAACCACTCTAGTTATCGGTACCAATCTCACCGAGGAAATTCAAGGTGCTGAAAATGCCAACCTACCATCGCTTTGGCTGGCACCTAAAAAAAGCAAAATTCCAATTACCCCGCATCCCACACTGCACCTTAACAAGTTAAGCGATTTATTATTTTACCTTCAGCTCAGCTAGTTTATAATAAAAGTAACAGATTGTGAGGTATAAAAGATGACTAAAGTTGCGGTAGTCTTCGCCGATGGTTGCGAAGAAGTTGAAGGTTTGAGCGTGATTGACGTTCTACGTCGTTTAGGTGTGCAAGCCGACATGGTAGGATTAATTAGCAAGGATGTACTTGGCGATCACAATATTAAGTTAACTTGTGACAAAATTGTCGATGATAGTTTGCTCGACTATGATTTAGTGGCTTTCCCGGGTGGTAAAACCGGCGCCGAAAATTTGCGCGATAATCAGCTGCTAAGGTCTTTAATAGTGCAACGCCACGAAAATCAGCAGTGGGATGCTGCCATGTGTGCGGCACCAATTGCCTTGGCTCGCTATGGCGTGTTGAATGACGCGAACTATACCTGTTATCCTGGTTTTGACACTCAAACTAAGCATGACGCACCAAGTGGTAACTTTAAAAAAAACATTACAGTTACAGATTCAGATCACCGGGTAATTACCAGTCGAGGCCCAGCAACAGCTTGGGCTTTTGCTTATGCGATTGCTGAGGCACTGGGAATTAATACTACGGCATTAAAGCAAGGTATGCTTTATGAGTATCTTGGCGACCACATTCAAGATAGTTTATAATAACGCAAAAGCCACTACTAAATTTAGTAGTGGTTTTTGTGTATTCTGGGTTAACGCCAATTTAATTAGATTGTTACGCGCCGATAACCTTATTGCTTTTCAACATTAATTGCCTCAACAAAGGTAAACTTACCATCTTCATAAGTAAACTTGAGAATGCAACAATTATGGAAGTTGGTTACTCGCTGCTTAATTTCATCATAAGGCAGCCATTTTTGTAAAAACATGAAGCATGCTCCACCATGACTAACTGCTAGAACGCGATGCGCATCTGGCTGCTCCATGATTGACGTTAGCGTGCTATTCATTCGCTCCTGTACTTCAATATCTGACTCGCCGCCAAATTGCAAAAAGAAGTCACCGTATGAATGCCGACTGCTGTCATCATGGGGATTAAGCTGCTCGCTTTGACCTTCAAAAACGCCAAAGTTCCATTCTTTCAAACCTTTTAATCTGGTATATGGCTGGTCCGTAATATTCTCCAATGTGTCACAAGCACGCTCCTGCGTTGATGAATAAGCGTGGTCAAAGGTAATCTGATGCGACTTAAAGTACTGGCCGACTTCCTGTGCATCTTTAATTCCCTGATCGGTTAACGGCGAATCTGACCAACCCTGAATCCTGTGTAATTGGTTAAATAATGTCTGACTGTGCCGCATCAAATATAGTTCTTTCATTTTGAATCCTCATTTAATAATACTGTCCCTGCTGGTGGATTTTCATCGATGGCACCAACAATTCTATGTGGAAAATATGGCTGCTCAATGTAAGCAATATCTTCATTAGTTAGTTTAACAGAAAGCGCATTTACTGCATCATCAAAATGGCTAATTTTTGTTGCACCGATAATTGGCGCTGTTACACCCTTAGACCATAACCACGCTAACGCAATCTGCGACATCTTCACCTGATATTTTTGTGCTAATTCGTTAACTCGCTTAGTAATCTGCATATCATATTTCTTTGTATGGTCATACTTGCCTCGCGCTACTCGGTCAGTTTTACTGCGCAAGGTATCTGCATCCCAATTAGGACGAGCAAGTCGACCAGCAGCTAAGGGACTATATGGCATTAGAGTGACGCCCATTTGGCGACAAAGCGGGATCAATTCATGCTCATCTTCTCGATAAAGCAAATTATAGTGATTTTCCATTGCTGAAAATTGGGTCCAACCATGATCCCGCGCAGCTAGTTGCATATTATAAAACTGATAGGCATACATCGCTGAAGCACCAAGAGCCCTAACTTTTCCGGCTTTAACCAAATCGTTTAGAGCAGACATTGTCTCCTCAATCGGCGTATTATAATCAAACCGGTGAATTATATATAAATCCAAATAATCCGTTCCTAATCGCTCTAAAGTACCGTCAATTTCACGTTCAATTGCTTTACGTGATAGCCGGCCAGGATTGAAATAAACTTTAGAAGCAATCACTACCTTATCCCTAGTAGTGCAGTTTTTCAGTGCTTTTCCTAAATACTCCTCACCGGTACCTGCAGAATAACTGTTAGCTGTATCAAAAAAGTTAATTCCTAAATCTAATGCATGGGCGACAATCTTCTCAGTATCACTTGGATTTAACGTCCAATCATGCATTGTCCCAGCTTGACCAAAACTCATGCCACCATCACATAATTTAGAAATTTTAATGGTCGTTTTACCTAAATTAGCATATTCCATAGCTGCTCTCCTTTGATTTTTTGTAATTATTATAATTATTCAGAGCAACTTATGTCTAATACTTATTTAACATAGAATATTATAACAATTAGGTATAGCTAGCACTTCACCATAAAAATCGGCCGATGGCTTGGTCAACCTTGGGATTTTCGTGAAGTTGACTGTGCTGCCCGCCAGCTCCCTTAACTTCAATTTCGCGATAGCTGCTTACTTTTCCGCGCAACAAATATCGCAGCGAACGAGCCGAAACAACGCTAACATCCCCATCAGAATTTGTACCATCGCCTTTATTGCCAAAAATATTTAAGACTTGCACACCACTAGGATAATTTTGCCGATATTTTAATAAATAACGGTACGATGCATTGAGATATTTAGGACGGCCACTGGCTAACAAATAATTACGATTTATTTTGTCGTCCATCCCCACGATGCCATCAAAATGACCGCCAAGATTAACCTGTTTTTTTAACTTAGGCAATTTAAGATTACTGCCATACTTCATTTGATAAAACATTGTCGTTAGGTTGCCCATCGAATGTGCTACTGTATTGTAGTGCTTGATGCGGTATTTTTTCTGCAATAAGACGATAAGGTGGTAAAACATTCGCGCGTTAAGTAATAATTGCCATTTTTATTATCAGCAAACACCAACTGAATTATCGGGTGTACTGTGCCTTTTGGCCAAATTCCCCGCAGCACAATCGTACCATCACGCTTAACTTGGGCAGTCAGTACCTTGTGCGCATGATTATGCTGTTCAGCATACGCAATCATACTGTCTGTCGATTTGCCACTGGCACCCCAGCCATGCAGATAAATCGTCGGCGTACTGTCTGAGCGATCCACCACTTGACCAACCTGACTAGTATTAGCCGAATAACTATTACGACTATTGACCACATGCCAACAGATGATACCGATACTAAGCAAAATAATTACACTTATTCCAAGCCAAAACCAATTTTTCTTTTTCATTATTTTATTTTCCAAAAGTTTTATACTTATTCTAAAATTATTACCATAACTAACTTATTTCAATCAGAGGAAAGCAATGGAGCTTAGAGTCTTACGCTATTTTTTAGCAGTCGTTAACGAACAAAATATCTCCCGTGCAGCAGCCAAGCTGCATATTTCACAGCCTACAATTTCACGGCAAATTCATGAACTTGAACAAGAGCTCGGAGTCAGGTTATTTGAGCGTGGAACCAGAACCATCAGGCTGACAGCTGATGGCGAATATCTTGCTAACCAAGCTAGGCAAATTTTAACGTTAGCTGATAAAACAAAAACGAATATCGGTAAAAATGCCCAAATTAGCGGCAGTATTTTTATCGGTTGCTCGGAGGCACCAATGCTTAGCACAATAGCAGATGCCATTAACCAATTGAAGCAGGTTGCGCCGAATGTCATTGTCAATTTACATAGTTGCGATGCTAGCGAGGTACAACGCAAAATGCAAAACGGAGTGTTTGATTTTGGTTTTGTTCTTGATCCTTTTAATAAAACCAATTATAACTTCTTAACACTTCCAGGGGTTACAAAATGGGGTCTATTAACCAGAAATGATTCAGTTTTAGCTACTAAAGCCAAAATCCAAGTTGCTGATTTAATCGGCAAACCAGTAATTCTGCCGCAACGTCACACCAGTCAGACACTGTTAACTAACTGGCTAGGTCAAAGTGACCTAAAATTTCAAACCGTTGCCAAATATAATTTGCTCAACAATGCGGCAATTTTGGCACAGCACGGTGTTGGTGATGTGCTTTGCCTTGACGGCATCATTAATTTAGCTCAAACCAACTTAATCTTTATTCCACTTGAACCAGAACTAAGCATTCATGCCAGTTTAATCTGGTCAAAAACTTCGGTCCTATCTCGAGCTGCCCAAATCTTTTTGAAACAATTAAAAAAGCTGCTAAATCAAGAATAGCAACCAGCAGTTGACGAAAATTAACCGTCAGTTTGTAGAAGGCAACTTTGCAATACGCTATACTTTAATCAATATTAAAATAACAGGAGGAAAGTTATGAGCATTTTAAGTGAGCGACTGAGAGAGCAAAGAATTGCTAATCACTGGTCACAAGAAAAATTAGCAACCAAAATGGAGGTTTCCAGACAATCTGTTTCCAAATGGGAGACTGGAGATGCAGTCCCTGATCTAGACAAATTAAAGCAGTTGAGCCAGTTGTATGCTGTATCAATTGATTATTTAGTTGGTAGTGAAAACCAAACGAATAATCAAGCTAAGCCTAAATACATAAATCTCAGGGAACTACAAAAAATTTATTTTATGGTAGCAACTGTAATTTATTGTGGTGCCTCTCTATATGATAGTGACTTATGGGGCAGCCTTTGGGTTATTTATCTTGTCAGTGGCCTTGCTTTTGAAATTCATAAATTTTGTTTAATTAAATATCTTAACTAAAAAGAACCTATTGATTTGATAATCAATAGGTTCTTTTTAAGCATGATAGCCACCAAATTTATACTTATTTTGATATGGCACATGGGCCCATTTAGGAACCTGGTCCCATGGCACTCTCGTAGCAATTTCATTTGGAACAAAAACGGAATCCGGAGTATTAGCTAAATCATGAGTTGGGGAATAATCATACTCTTCAATAATCTCGGCTGCATTTTGACAGGGATGATAGCAGCCGAATGTGCATTCCAAGCTGCCCTGACCATGAGTATAATTTCGTACTACTTTAGCATAATTTTGCATTTGCTTAACTGGCGCCGACCCAGTTAAAATCTCAACGTCACTATTAGTACCTAGTTCTGGCTCATTAAAGGTGCCCTTCATTTGCTGAATATCACTAATTGCCCGACCAATTTGCGCTGAAGCAATCTCTAAGCGAAAATTATACCACGGCTCAAGTAATTGACACTTTCCCTTGGCTTTAAGCAGCATCAAGCCTTGACGTACAGCTCGCCACGTAGCCTTACGAAAGTCTCCGCCTTGCGTGTGCTTATAATTATAATGCCCACTAACAAAACGGATTCTCATATCAGTAATAGGGGCACCAATTAAGACACCCAAATGCTCTTTATTTCGCAAGTCAAACATCACCTGCTTTTGCCAATTTGGAGCCAAAACTTCATTAGGACAATCATTGATAATGGTTAGGCCACTACCAGGCTTGGCTGGTTCAAGCACCACGTGAGTTTCTGCATAATGGCGCAGCGGTTCAAAATGCCCTGCGCCTTCAACCGAATCTGTGACAGTCTCCTTATATAAAATCTTTCCTGTACCAAATTCAATTTTAAGATTATATCTTTCCTGCAACAATTGTTGCAAAACTTCCAGTTGAACTTCACCCATAATGCGCACACTAATATTTTGACCTTGCTCATTCCAAACAACGTGAAGCTGCGGATCTTCATCTTCCAGCTCCTTTAGAGCCGTTAAGCAAATATGCGGATCATTATCCTTAATATCAGCAACGTAGGTCAACACTGGCTGAACTTGTGAATCTTGACCGTTTTCTTCAACTCCCAACCCTTGTCCTTGATAAGTCTCACTTAAATTGGGAATAGTGCAAATTTGTCCTGCCGTAACTTCTTGCTTAGTAGTAAATTTGTCACCCTGATATATTCTTAATTGGTTAATTTTTTGATCAGTTAACAAAATTTGCTTTGGCTGTAGACTGCCGCTCATTACCCGCAGCCATGTTAAACGTTCACCTTTGGCATCATGGGAAATTTTGAATACTCGTGCACCAAAGTCTGAAGCACTCGACTCGTACTCCTTACTCCAAAAAGCAATTCCTGAAAGTAATTCTTTGATTCCCTGCAATTTTAATGCAGAACCAAAATAGCAAGGAAAAACTTGTCTTTTTTTAATCATCTGCCGAATAGTTACATCGCTAATAGTGCCTGCAGACAAATAATCAGTTAAAACATCATCATCTTGAACAGCAATTTGCTCCTGAGTCCCAGCAGGTAGCTGCTCGTTTTCTAATTCAAAATCAACGCAGCCGGCTGCCAATTCTTTTTGCAGTTGAGCAACTATTGCTGCGGCTTGTGACTGGCTAGCATCCATTTTATTAATAAAAATAAAGGTTGGCACTTGGTACTGCTGGAGCAATTGCCACAATTTTCTTGTTTGGCTTTGTACACCAGCAGTCGCGGAAATCACCAAAATCGCATAATCTAATACGCTTAGTACACCCTCTGTTTGTGCTAAAAAGTCAACGTGCCCCGGTGTATCAAGTAATGTTATCCTTAAATCTTGATATTCTAAGTTTGCCTGATGCGAAAAAATGGTAATGCCGCGCTTTTTTTCTAACTGATCAGAATCTAAAAAGACATTACCATTATCAACACGCCCCAATTTTCTAATTGTTCCCGTTTGATAAAGCAGTGCTTCAGATAAAGTTGTCTTACCCGCATCAACATTTGCCAATATACCTGCAACTATCTGTTTCATAATACTTCCTTTTTATAGCATCTTTACTTGCTTTTCCCTGTATAAACAAAAACCAAGTTAATTTTACTCTAACTTTTGTAAAGGTAACAGTGTGTTTTTAAGATAAACAAAAAAAGATACCTCGATTGAGATATCTTTTTTAATAAACGTAAATCCAAAATTAACGCTTTGAGAATTGTGAAGCTTTGCGGGCTTTCTTCAAACCTGGCTTCTTTCTTTCAACCATTCTAGGGTCACGAGTTAAGAAACCAGCCTTCTTCAAAGGACCACGGAAATCTGGGTCAACTTCAAGAAGAGCACGTGCAACACCAAGACGGATTGCACCAGCTTGACCTGAGAAGCCACCACCATTAACGTTAACCTTAACGTCGTATTGACCATCAGTTTCAGTCAAAGTCAATGGTTGCTTCAAATCCTTAACTAAGTTAGGGAATGGAATATATTGATCAACATCTTTGTTGTTAACAGTAATCTTACCAGTGCCTGGTACTAAACGTACACGCGCAACTGCGTCCTTACGACGACCAGTACCTGCATATGCAACTTGTTGTGCCATTTATTTAACCTCCTAGATTAATTTATTAATGTCTAATTCTTCAGGTTTTTGTGCTTCATGCTTGTGATCAGCATCAGCATAAACATGCATCTTCATGAATTCTTGGTGACCAAGAGTGTTCTTTGGAAGCATACCCTTAACTGACAATTCAACTAATCTAACTGGGTTATTGGCAAGCAAATCACCAGCTGGAACAGCCTTGATTCCGCCACGCCAACCAGAGTGGTGGTAATAAATCTTGTCAGTAGCCTTTTTACCAGTTAACTTAAGTTTAGCAGCGTTAATAATAATAACGTTGTCACCAGTGTCAACATTTGGTGTGTATTGAGGCTTATTCTTACCTCTTAAAATAGTGGCTACTGCAGTAGACAGACGACCTAAAGATACATCTGTTGCGTCAATAACATACCACTTACGTTCAATTTCATTAGGTTTTGCTAATTGTGTAGTACGCAATGTAAATTCCTCCGTTTATACGTTGTTTGAAAACAATAAGTTGCCGGGGCCTATCATGGACAAACATACTGTTCTAGAATACGTCCTTTTTATTAAATTGTCAATATTAATCAACGTCTTGCCGATATTTTTTTGGTAAATCCTCATAAAAGACATGATAAAGAAACAATCCACTCGCCTGCGCCGTTTCTCTCACCTGTTCACGATCTTTTGCTTTTATTACCCGGGGAATATCATCGAGCGGTCGTTTACCATTACCGATTTCTAGCAGAGTAGCAACTAAAATTCGCACCATATTATATAAAAAACCCGAGCAAATAAAGTCAAAAACAATTTCGTTTGCTTCTTTATCCTGAACGATATTAACATAATACATCGTTCTTACTTTGTTTTTAATTTGACCGCCGCTAGCAGCAAAACTTGTAAAATCATGGGTACCAATCAGGTCACGAGCAGCCAGCTGCATTTTTTTAATATCAACCGGATAGGGATAGTGTCCAGTGTAAAAACGCTTGAATGGATCAACAAAACGATCAAGGCTTGCCCGATACCGATACCATTTTCCTTTAGCGCTATACCGGACATGAAAGTGTTCATCAACGATTTCACACTCTTTAAAGACGATATCTAAAGGCATGATTGAATTAAGCGCACAAATCATTCTTTCTGGGGGAATAGTATTTCCCAGGTAATCAAAGTGGATCACCTGACCTACGGCATGCACCCCAGCGTCGGTTCTCCCTGATCCTTCAACGATTATTTTTTTACCCTTAGTCATTTTAGTCAGTGCAGCTTCAATCGTTCCCTGAACAGTCCGTTGATGCGGCTGCGATTGAAAGCCATGAAATAAGTGGCCATCATACGCAAGTGTCATTTTATATCTTGTAATCATTAATGTGTCCTAAAAATCACTAACAGCGCAATTAAAATTGCAAAGTAACCTAAATCTAACAAATCAAACTTTGACCACTGCAATACGCGATAGCGTGTTCTCCCATTGTCATCACGATAACCGCGGGATTCCATCGCCGTTGACAAATCAACTGCAGTTTCTAAAGAATTGATAAATAAAGGAACTAGGAGTGGTGTAATTGCTTTAGCTCGCGTAATCAACCCACCATTATTAAAGTCAGCGCCACGTGACCGCTGCGCATTCATAATTTTAACAGTTTCATCAAATAAAGTTGGTACAAAGCGCAATGCAATCGACATAACCAATGCAATTTTATCAACCGGAACCTTAATTAACTTAAGTGGCGTTAACAGCCATTCCATTGCATCCGCAATTTCAAGCGGCATTGTCGTTACCGTCATAACTGTTGAAATTAAAATAATAACTGTAAAACGAATGAAAATGTAAATTGCGTTTTCAATACCATAGCTAGTTACCGCAAAGATTGCCCACTGCCAATAGACTTTACCACCAACAGTAAAAAACAGTTGCAACAGTGACGTAAAAAAGATTAGCCAAACTAATGGCCTAACGCCATCCCAAAATACTTTTGCTCTTAATCCAGTTGCTGCTACCGCAATGAAACTAAACACGGTGACAATCGCATAAGTTAGCGGATTATTAGCTAAGAAAATAATTAAAATAAAAAAGATGGTTGCAAGTAATTTTCCCCGCGGATCCATCTTATAGACAAGTGAATTTCCCGGTACATATCGGCCAATTAAAATTTTACTCACAGACTCACTCCTTTAAATTTTTTTCAATTACTTGAACTAGCGTTTCGGCTGTTAATGGTGGAGTTGAAAACTCAAAACCCGTTAATTTAGAAGCAAATAACGATGCCTGCGGTTCATCCAGATAATGCTGTTGCAGCCAAGAACGATCATTAAAAATCACTTGCGGCTTATCATGCTTAATCATTTGCCCATGTTCCATTACTAAAACATCATCAGCATAATTTGCCACATCATCCATATTATGGGTTACCAAAATAACCGTATGACCTGCTTTTTGATATTCCAAAAATAAATTCATCATTTGCTTACGTGCATGTGGATCAAGTCCCGCAGCAGGCTCATCAAGACACAAAATTTCCGGCTCATAAGCTAAGACACCTGCAATAGCCACTCTGCGCATTTGTCCACCAGAAAGCTCAAACGGTGACTTATCTGCAATATCTTCTGGTAAGCCGACCTTTTTTAGCCAATTATGAGCAACTTTTTTTGCCTCTTCTTCACTATAGCCAAAATTTTTCGGACCAAAAGCAATATCATTTAGTACTGTACTTTCAAACAGCTGTGCTTCAGGAAACTGGAAAACTAAACTGACATGCCGCCTTAACTGCTTTAAATTTTTATTTGAAGTTTCTGGCGTAATCGTTGTGCCAGCAATTTCAATTTGACCACTAGTTGGTTTTAAAAGCGCATTGAAATGCTGCATTAAAGTCGATTTACCACTACCAGTATGACCAATAATTGCCGTAAAACTACCATCTTGAATTTCAAAGTTCACATTATCCAGACCCTTTTTTTCAAGTGGTGAATCTGGCGCGTAAATATAACTTACTTGTTTGAATTTAATTGACATAAAAAATTAATCAACTCTTTTTCTGAATTTACAGTTTTAGGAATATTAATATTCCGTTCTAGCAGCATATCTTTAACTTGCTCAAAGAATGGTACGTCTAGCCCCAATTTTTTAAGAAGTGTGGTTTGACTAAAAATTTCACTGCTAGAACCCTGGTCAATTAATTTTCCATCATTCATGACAATTACCTGATCTGCTAAACTTGCCTCATCAATATCATGCGTAATTGAAATAACGGTTAAGCCATATTCCTTTTTCATTTGATGGACAATTTGCAAAATTTTATTACGACCTTCAGGATCAAGCATTGAAGTTGCTTCATCCAAAATAATAATTTTCGGTTTGATTGCAATAATGCCAGCAATTGCTACACGCTGCTTTTGACCGCCTGAGAGACTAGATGGTTCAGAATTAGTATAATCAGCCATACCCACTGCATTAATTGCCTCAGGCACAATTTTAAGCATTTCTTCGCGGGGTACACCACGATTTTCAAGTCCAAAAGCTACATCGTCTGCAACGGTTGCACCTACAAATTGATTATCAGGATTTTGAAAAACAATACCAACTTTATTTCGAATATCCCATACACTATCGTTATTAAGCTCGAAACCATCAACTTCAATACTAGCTTCTTCAGGATTATCAGGAACAAGCAAACCATTAATTAAACGAATAATTGTTGATTTGCCACTACCATTATGACCAATAATGGCTGTCCATGTTCCTCTTTTAATATTAAAACTAATATTATCAATAGCTGGCTGTTTTGTATCTGGATATGTGAAAGTTACATTTTTGATTTTTATAATATTCTCTGTTGCCATTTTTTCTCCATCCTAAAAAGCCTAACATGATTATACCAAAAAAAAAGGCAAAAAAAATCACCCATGAAGAGGGATAATTTATATTATCTAAGCTAGACTAAACTTTCGTCATCATCTTGGCGCTTATTCTCACTTTCATGGATAATTCTTAATAGCTATTAAGTTTTGACTATCTCAAATTAAACTAATTCAAGGATAACCATTGGAGCACCATCACCCTTACGAGCTTTGGCTAACTTCATAATTCTGGTGTAACCACCATTACGATCTTTGTAACGAGGTGCAATATCACTGAAAAGTTTTTGCAATGCTGATTTAACAACAACTGCATCGCCTTCTTCATGGATATCTGCAACTTCATCACGTACAAAAGCAGCAGCCTTTCTTCTAGCGGCTAAATCGCCACGCTTACCTAAAGTAATCATCTTTTC
The DNA here is from genome assembly GCF_029433515.1 of Lactobacillus sp. ESL0679. Lineage (GTDB taxonomy): Bacteria > Bacillota > Bacilli > Lactobacillales > Lactobacillaceae > Lactobacillus. Next base: position 125,471 of record NZ_JAQTIG010000001.1, read on the forward strand.
GGCAGTTTTGCGAATTTCTTTTGCACGGGTTTCAGTAGTAACAATGCGTTCTTTCATGAACAATTGAGTTGTCATTTCGCGCAACATTGCTTTTCTATGTGCACTATCCCAACCTAATTTACGGTATGGCATCAGTTTACCTCCTTTATTTATTAATCTTCTTGACGAAGTGAAAGTCCCAAGTCAGCTAATTTGTTTTTAACTTCTTCCAATGATTTCCGTCCCAAATTACGTACGCGCATCATATCTGCTTCAGTCTTATCTGTTAACTCTTGCAGAGTATTGATGCCAGCACGCTTCAGACAATTGTATGAACGTACAGAAAGGTCAAGCTCTTCGATTGTCATCTCAAGTTTCTTTTCTGCAGTATCATCTTCTTTTTCGATCATAACATCGTCAAATTTGGTATTTGCATCAGCAGTTTCAAACACTTTAAAGTGCGCTACTAAAATCTTAGCAGCAAAACTAAGGGCGTCATTAGGCTTGATTGAACCATCAGTCCAAATCTCTAAAGTGAGCTTGTCAAAATCATCTCTTTTACCAACACGAGTTGATTCAACCTGGTAATTAACTTTTTTAATTGGTGAAAAAAGAGAATCGACAGGAATAACACCAATTGGCATATCTTCACTCTTGTTGTCACTTGCTGCAACATAACCGCGACCGTTCTTAACAGCAATTTGCATGTGCAAGTGGCCACCGTCAGCAATGGTACAAATATATTGATCAGGATTTAGAATTTGAACATCAGCATCAACTTTGAGATCATCAGCAGTTACAGTAGCTGGACCTTCAACATCCAATTCAATTAATTTTTGTTCATCAGAAAATGATTTTAACTCAAGCTTTTTTAAGTTAAGAATCATTTTTACTACATCTTCTCTAACACCAGGAACTGTTGAGAATTCATGTAAGACACCATCAATTTGAACATAAACAAGTCCTGTACCTGGAATAGATGTTAGTAAAACTCTACGTAATGAATTACCTAAAGTAGTACCAAAGCCTCGTTCAAGTGGTTCAATAACAAATTTACCGTAAGACTTCTCTTGGTCAACAACGGTAATATTTGGTTTTTCAAATTCAATCATTACTAGGCCCCTTTCAAAACGCAACGTCCTTCATTAAGAAAAAAATTATACACGACGACGTTTTGGTGGTCTAGAACCATTGTGGGGAACTGGAGTAACATCACGAATTGCAGTAATTTCAAGACCAGTAGCTTGTAATGATCTAATTGCTGATTCACGACCAGAACCAGGACCTTTGACAGAAACTTCTACATGTTTCATACCTTGATCCATTGCACTCTTAGCTGCTGCTTCAGCTGCCATTTGAGCTGCAAACGGAGTAGACTTACGGCTACCCTTAAAGCCCAATGCACCGGCTGAAGACCAAGCAACTGCATTACCTTGAACGTCAGTAATCATGACTAAAGTATTATTAAACGTAGAATGAATATGAGCAACGCCTTTTTCAACGTGCTTCTTCACACGACGCTTACGTGCTGTTTTAGGCATCAATAAACCTCCTTATAAATTTTATTTATTCTTCTTACTACCCTTACGAGTGCGGGCATTATTCTTGGTATTTTGACCACGAACTGGAAGTCCACGGCGGTGACGCATACCACGGTAAGAACCGATATCAATTAACCGTTTGATATTCATGCTAACTTGTCTACGCAAGTCACCTTCAACACGGTATTTATCAACTTCTGCGCGAAGCTTTTCTTGATCGTCTGGAGTCAAATCTTTTGAACGTATGTCTTCAGAAACGCCAGCATCCGCACAAATTTTTTGAGCTGTAGGCTCACCAATACCATAAATATATGTTAAAGCAACAACTATTCTTTTATCTCTTGGTAAGTCAACACCAGCAATACGTGCCATAAATTGCACCTCCTATTTTATTTTTAACCTTGACGTTGCTTGTGCTTAGGATTTGCAGAACAAATAACCATCACACGGCCATGTCTTTTAATAATCTTACAATGTTCACACATTGGTTTAACAGATGGTCTAACCTTCATGTTTACCCCCGTTATTACTTTATAAACCGATACGTAATTCTACCTTTTGTTAAATCGTAAGGAGAAAGTTCCACAGTAACACGGTCGCCAGGCAAAATACGAATGTAGTGCATTCTAATTTTACCGGAAACATGTGCTAAAATCACAGCTCCATTTTCCAATTCAACTTTAAACATAGCATTAGGCAAAGTATCTACAACTTTACCTTTTACTTCAATGACATCATCTTTTGCCAAAGTCGTTCCTCCGCAATTAAACAGTCATACTTTGAAATTATAACACGGAACAGCAAATAAACAAGTTATTGCTATTTACTCAGTACCGCATCAACACTTTCAAAAACTTTCTCAGGAGTTTGTTCACCATCAATAACAGTCAACAAACCTTTATTTTGGTAAAAGTCTTTCAAAGGTGCATTCATCTTTTCGTTAACTTCTAAACGATTCTTGACCACTTCAGGCTTGTCATCTTCACGTTGATAAAAGTCATGGCCACCACAACGATCACAAATACCTTTTTCTTTAGGCATCTTAGTAATCTTATTGTAAGTAGCACCACAACTTTTACACATAAAGCGGGCTGACAAGCGATCGATTAAAGTTTGTTCTTTAACTTCAAGCGAAATTACACTAGTCAAAGATTTATTAAGACGTTTAGTAATACCTTCCAACAATTCTGCTTGAACAGTTGTCCTTGGAAAGCCGTCTAAAATATAGCCTTCTTTAATATCAGGCTGAGCTAAACGCTCTTCAACCAATTTAGCAGTAACTTCATCGGGTACCAAATCGCCCTTGTCGATATAACTTTTGGCTTCAAGACCAACTTTGGTTTCATTAGCCATTGCTTCCCTAAACATATCCCCAGTTGAAATATGAGTTAGGTGATATTTATCAACAATTTGCTCAGACACTGTACCTTTGCCAGCACCAGGCAAACCTAAAAGAATTAAGTTAATCATTTATCTATTTCCTATCTGATGAATCCTACATATTCACGCTTCATTAACAAACCGTTAATCTGACGTGACAATTCAAGGACAACCCCAATAACAATTAAAAGACTTGTTCCGCCTAATCCAATTGAACTTGGTAAATCCCAAAAATTAGTAGCAAGTTGTGGCAGCAAAGCAACCAAACCTAAGAAAACAGATCCAACAGTTGATAATCTAATTAACAACTTCGAAACGTAATCTTGTGTATCCTTTCCAGGCCACACACTAGGAATATAAGCACCTTGCTTTTGCAAATTCTTCGAAAGCTTCTCAGGATTAACCTGAACAAAAGCATAGAAGAAAGTAAACAAAATAATCAAAAGTGTATAAATTATAACTCCTGGTGTAGTTTGCATACTAAACACGCTGGTCATTATCTTGTACCATTGTTGATCGCCTTGGGACTTTTGAAAGACCATTAAAATTGTTGCTGGTGTGATAATAAACGAACTTGCGAAAATTACCGGAATAACACCTGAAACATTAACTTTTAATGGCAAAAAGCTTTCTGAGCCACTTACAGTTGCTCTCTTTGTATATTGAATTGGAATCCGACGATCCGCCTGTTCAACCCACGTAACTAATTGTGTTACGACGAGAATTGCAATGATAATCGCGATGAAGAACACAATCCCTTGAATTCGATCACTCGCATTATTATTAATAATATCTTCCTTAAAAATCTGATATAGACCTCGTGGAAGACGAGCAATAATACCAGCAAAGATAATTACAGAAACACCATTACCAAGTCCTTTATCAGTGATTTCATCACCAAGCCAAGTCAGTAACATTGTTCCAGCCGTCATAATAACAGCAATTTCAACATAGGTCTGCCACGATTGTGACTTTACAAGTCCCATTTGTGTTAAAGCGTTAAACCCAAGTGTAATACCGATACTTTGAACAAAAGCAACTACTAATGACAACCATCTAGTAACTTGATTAGTTTTACGCCGGCCTACTTCACCTTGTTTTCCCCACTCTACTAATGTAGGAACAATATCCATCTGTAACAACTGAATAACAATTTGTGCAGTAATATAAGGAGAAACACCCAGTGAAAAAATCGAATAATTATCTAACCCACCACCAGAAACAGTATCTAGCATGGGAACTAAACCAGTTTGTGCTACTTGAGTGATCGCTTTTGCATTTACACCTGGAACTGTAATGTTAGCTCCTATGCGATACAACAAGAGAATAAAGAGCGTAAAATAAATTTTATTTCGAATTTCTTTATCCTTAAAAGCGTTCTTCAAGGTCGAAAACATTAGATCACCTCAACAGATCCGCCAGCAGCCTCAACTGCTTTCTTAGCAGCGGCAGAAACTTTGTTAACCTTTACGTTTAATTTAACTTTTAATTCGCCTTTAGCAAGTAATTTAACGCCTGATAATTCTTTCTTTACCAAACCGTTTTCTTTCAAACTAGCGACAGTTACTTCACTATTATCCTTGAATTTGTTCAAGTCGTCTAAATTAACAATTGCATATTCTTTACGGTTAACATTCTTAAATCCACGCTTAGGCATAGTTCTAAATAATGGCATCTGTCCACCTTCAAAACCTAAACGAGTATGGCCGCCTTGACGGGATAATTGACCCTTTTGTCCACGACCAGAAGTCTTACCGAAACCACTTGAAGTACCGCGTCCAACACGTTTTCTAGTTGAGCGCGAACCATCAGAGGCATGTAATTCATTAAGCTTCATTAATTTGGCACCTCCTCAATAATTATTTATTAACTTCTTCAACAGAAATTAAGTGGGCAATTTTCATTAATGCACCACGAGTAGCAGCGTTGTCTGGTAGAACAACAGTACTGCTGATTCTACCTAAGCCAAGAGCCTTAACAACTTTCTTTTGGTTAGGTAGACGGTGCGCAACACTTCTAATTAAAGTAACTTTTAATTCAGTCATTTATAGTCTCCCTAATCTAAATCTGCGTGGCGAAGCTTTTCAACTTCTTCACTTGTTCTAAGCTTTTTCAAGCCATCAATCGCTGCGCGAACAACGTTGATTGGTGTGTTTGAACCAAGTGACTTAGAAGTAACATCAGCAATACCAGCCATATCCATAACGATACGAACGGCACCACCGGCAGCAATACCTGAACCAGCTGGAGCAGGCTTGAATAAAATACTACCTGAACCATAGTGACCAATTACTTCGTGAGGAATGGTAGTACCAACCTTAGGAACATTAATCATGTTCTTCTTACCAGCTTCAACGGCCTTACGGATTGCTTCTGGAACTTCTTGAGCTTTACCAGTACCAAAGCCTACACGACCTTTTTTGTCGCCAACAACTACTAGGGCAGCAAATCTCATGCGTTGACCACCCTTGACAACCTTGGTGACACGATTAATTGCTACTAACTGATCTTCAATGTCGTCCTTATTTCTACGATTATTACGAGAATCGTTGCGGTTTGCCATGTATTATTCTCCTTCCCTAGAAATCTAATCCGTTTTCACGAGCGGCATCTGCCAAAGCTGAAATACGGCCGTGGTATAAGTAACCACTTCTATCAAACACAATGTTTGAAATGTTCTTAGCTTTAGCTGCTTCAGCAATAGCTTTACCAACAGCTTGAGCTTGTTCTACCTTAGTTGAACCCTTAACAGATTCATCCAAAGTTGAGGCACTTGCTAGCGTGACACCCTCTACATCATCAATTAATTGAGCGTAGATGTTCTTGTTTGAACGGAAAACACTTAAGCGTGGGCGCTCAGCAGTACCAGAGATCTTGCTACGAATACGTTTATGACGCTTTAAGCGCAATTTATTTTTGTCTGGTTTTGAAATCACAATTTCACCTCAAAATTTATTTATTACTTACCTGTCTTACCTTCCTTACGACGTACATATTCGTCAACATAACGAATACCTTTACCCTTGTAAGGTTCTGGTGGACGTACATCGCGAATTTCAGCAGCAAATTGTCCAACATTTTGCTTAGAAATTCCTTCTACTTCAATATCAGTGTTTGAAGTAGCGTTTACGGAAACACCTTCAGGTGCAGTCATTACAACTGGGTGAGAGTAGCCAACATTCAAAGTTAACTTGTTGCCTTGTGTAGTAGCACGATAACCAACACCGATTAACTTCAAAGCCTTCTTGTAGCCGTTAACTACACCTTCAACCATTGATGCTAAATTAGCTCTTTCAGTACCATGAAGTGCCTTATCATTTTCACTTGAACGTGAGAAATTGATTTTGCCATCTTCTTGCTTAAAAGTAATTTTAGGATCGAAGTATCTAGTTAATTCACCCTTTGGGCCCTTAACAGTAATATTGTCACCTTCCTTGGTAACAGTGACACTGTCTGGGACTTCAATTGTTTTTAAACCTATACGGCTCATTGATTGTTCTCCTTTCTGTCAGAATTACCAAACGTAGGCAATAACTTCGCCGCCAACGCCTTTTTGTCTAGCTTCTTTATCGGTAATTACACCAGCAGAAGTAGAAACGATGGCAATACCTAAGCCGTTAAGAACTTTAGGTAAGTTTTCAGCACTAACGTAATTTCTAAGACCTGGCTTAGAAATCCGTTTTAAGCCTGAAATGACACGTTCTCCGTTTGGACCGTATTTCAAGAAAACCTTGATAACACCTTGTTTATTGTCATCAGTAACTTCGTAATCACGGATGAAACCTTCGCGTTTCAAAATTTCTGAAATAGATTTTTTAATATTTGATGCAGGAATTTCAACTGAACTATGCTTTGCCATGTTGGCATTTCTAATTCTAGTCAAGTAATCTGCGATCGGATCTGTCATGACCATTTATGCTATCCTCCTAACCGTATTACCAACTAGCCTTTTTAAGACCTGGGATTTGACCTTTGTGAGCTAAATCCTTCAGGCAAATACGGCATAAGCCAAATTTACGGTAAACTGAGTGTGGTCGACCACATCTCTCACAACGTGTATATTCACGTGAAGAAAACTTAGCAGGACGATGATTTCTAATTTTTTGTGATGTTTTAGCCATTAATGTCCTCCATTATTTTGCAAACGGCATACCAAATTGACCTAAAAGCTCACGAGCTTCTTCGTCAGTATTGGCAGTAGTAACGATAACAACATCTAAACCTCTGGTACGGTTAACCTTATCAAAGTCGATTTCTGGGAAAATCAATTGTTCCTTGATACCTAAAGTGTAGTTACCACGACCATCGAATGAACGACTTGAAACACCGCGGAAGTCACGAACACGTGGAAGTGAAACGTTGATTAACTTGTATAAGAAATCATACATTCTAGTGCCTCTAAGTGTAACCTTAGCACCAATAGACATACCTTCACGTAAACGGAAGTTAGCAATTGACTTCTTAGCCTTAGTAACTAAAGGCTTTTGACCAGAAATCAAAGTTAACTCTTCAACTGCTTCATCTAAATTCTTAGCATTTGAAACAGCATCACCGACACCCATATTCAAAACGATCTTTTCGATCTTAGGTACTTGCATAACTGAATCATACTCAAATTTTTCTTGTAATGCAGGAACAATCTTTTCTTTATATTCTTGAGCTAAATGACTTGCCATTTGTGTCCTCCCTTCTACTTCTTAGTTTCTTCTTTTTTGCTTTCACCTTTAGCAATAACTTTTACGTTGGATGCGTGAATTGAACCTTCTGATTCAACCACACCACCATTTGCATTGCTTTGTGAAGGCTTTTCGTGCTTCTTAATCGTATTAACGCCTTTAACAACCACAAGGTTTTTCTTAACGTTAACAGAAAGAACTACACCCTCTTTGCCTTTATCTTTTCCGGCAATAACTTTTACTTTGTCACCAGTTTTAACAAACATCAGTGCACCTCACTTAATTATAAGACTTCAGGAGCAAGAGAGACGATCTTCATAAAGTCGTGCTCACGTAACTCACGTGCAACAGGCCCAAAGATACGAGTACCACGTGGGCTCTTATCTGCATTAATAACTACGCCGGCATTTTCATCAAACTTGATGTATGATCCATCTTCACGGCGTGCGCCTGATTTTGTTCTAACAATGACTGCTTTAACAACGTCACCTTTTTTGACAACGCCACCTGGTGTTGCTTGTTTAACAGTTGCTACCACGATATCACCAATGTTACCGGTCTTACGTTTTGATCCACCTAAGACTCTAATAACTAAAAGTTCTCTGGCACCAGAGTTATCAGCAACTCTCAAACGGGATTCATTTTGAATCACTGTATAATCCTCCCCTCACTAAATCCGCAAAATTAAACAGATTTCTTAACAATTTCTACTAAACGAAAGCGCTTTGTACGAGATAATGGACGAGTTTCCATGATACGAACAGTATCGCCAACTTTAGCTTCATTATTTTCGTCTTGTGCATAGTATTTTTTAGAATATCTAATACGCTTCTTGTAAACAGGGTGGTTCTTGTAAGTATCAACTACAACAGTGATAGTTTTGTCATTCTTATCAGAAACTACACGACCTTGATATACGTGACGATGATTTCTTTCGATTGATTCGCTCAAGTTAATAACTCCCTTCCACTAATCTTTCTTCAATGCTTCTTCACTAAGAATTGTTTTAATTCTAGCGATATTCTTACGGACTTTACTCAGGCGAGCGGTATTTTCTAATTGACCCGTTGCTTGTTGAAAACGCAAGTTGAAAAGTTCTTCTTTGTATTGCTTTTCCTTTTCTAACATTTGATCAGTGGTTAGTGTTCTGATATCCTTAGCCTTCATTAGAATTGCCACCTACTTCCGAACTTTTAGTCACAAACTTACATTTGATTGGTAACTTAGTTGAAGCAAGACGTAAAGCTTCACGAGCAGTTGCTTCGTCAACGCCACCAATTTCAAACATAATCTTTTCTCTTTTTACTACAGCTACCCAACCAGCTGGTGCACCTTTACCAGAACCCATACGTACACCTACACCTTTAGCAGTGTATGACTTTTGTGGGAAAATTCTGATCCAAACTTTACCACCACGCTTCATGTAACGAGTCATCGCAACACGAGCAGCTTCAATTTGTTGGTTAGTAATCCAGTGAGACTCGAGGGCTTCTAAACCATATTCACCAAAGGCAATGGTTCTACCACCTTTAGCAGCACCACGCATCTTACCACGGAATTCACGACGGTGTTTTACTCGTTTTGGTACTAAAGGCATTATTTGTTTCCTCCCTTCACTGCTTTTGCGGGCTTCTTGTTCTTAGTAGGCAAGACTTCACCGCGGTTGATCCAAACTTGAACACCAATTTCACCATAAGTAGTGAAGGCATTTACCCAAGCGTAATCAATATCAGCTCTTAAAGTTTGTAATGGAACACGACCTTCTGTATGCCATTCTCTTCTTGCCATGTCGGCACCGTTTAAACGACCAGAGGTTTGTACTCTGATACCCTTAGCGCCAGCACGCATACTTCTTTGAGTAGCTTGACGAATTGCACGTCTAAAAGCAATACGAGCTTCAAGTTGACTGGCAATACTGTCAGCAACTAATTTAGCATCAAGATCTGGTTTCTTAATTTCAACAATGTTGACATGTACTTGTTTCTTAGTCAAAGCATTTAGGTCTCTTCTTAAAGCTTCAACTTCAGAACCACCTTTACCAATTACCATACCTGGTTTTGAAGTATTGATGGAAACGTTGATTCTGTTAGCTGCACGTTCAATTTCAACAGTAGAAACAGAGGCATCCTTCAACTTCTTAGAAATGAATTTTCTGATGCGCAGGTCTTCATTTAAGGTTTCTTTGTATCCTCTGTCAGCATACCATTTAGATTCCCAATCGCGAATAACGCCAAGACGGAAACCATTTGGGTTAATCTTTTGACCCATTAATATACCTCCCTTAATCGTTCTTTTCTGAAACTACTACAACTACATGACTTGTTCTCTTGTTAATTGGAGAAGCCATACCCTTGGCACGTGGCCGGAATCTCTTCAAAGTTGCGCCTTCATTTACATATGCTTCTGATACGTAAAGATTTGCACTTTCAAGATCATAGTTGTGTTCTGCGTTAGCAATAGCTGAACGTAAAACTTTTTCAACGATTGGGGAAGCAGCTCTAGGCGTAAATTCCAAGATTGCTAATGCTTCAGCAACGTCTTTGCCGCGAATTAAGTCAACGACTAAGCGAGCTTTTCTTGCAGCAATTCGAACAGTTCTTGCTTCAGCTCTAGCTGAACTAATTTGTTCTGCCATTTAAGTGTTTCTCCCTTCTTTATTTTGCAGTGGCCTTATCGTCAGATGTCTTGTGTCCACGGAAAGTTCTCGTTGGAACGAATTCACCTAACTTGTGACCAACCATGTCTTCAGTAATGTAAACTGGGACATGTTTTCTACCATCGTAAACAGCTATAGTCAAACCAACAAAGGAAGGGAAAATAGTTGAACGACGTGACCAAGTCTTAATAACTTGCTTCTTTTCTGCGTTTTCTTGAGCTTCAACCTTCTTCAACAATGATGCGTCTGCAAAAGGTCCTTTTTTAATACTACGGCTCATTAATTAACCCTCCTTCTATTATTTGCTACCCTTACGGTGACGAATGATCAGCTTCTCGCTAGCTCTCTTACTATTTCTAGTCTTAACACCGCGACTCTTCTTACCCCAAGGAGTCATAGGTTGTGGACGCCCAACTGGGGCCTTACCTTCACCACCACCATGTGGGTGATCGTTAGGGTTCATTACGGAACCACGTGATTGTGGACGTCTGCCTAACCAACGACTACGACCAGCTTTACCTAATTGGATCAATGAATGTTGTTCATTACCAACAACGCCGATAGTAGCACGACAAACTGACAAGATCTTACGAACTTCGCCACTTTGTAATCTGACTAATGCATATTTACCGTCAAAACCTAAAACTTGAGCACTTGTACCAGCACTTCTTACCAATTGTCCACCCTTACCAGGTTTCATTTCAATGTTATGAATTGAAGTACCAGTAGGAATGTTCTTTAATGGTAATGCGTTACCTGGCTTGATATCAGCATCTGCACCAGATTCAACAATATCGCCAACTTTTAAGCCCTTAGGTGCAAGAATGTAAGTCTTGATACCGTCAGTGTAGTGAAGAAGTGCAATGTTAGCAGTTCTGTTTGGATCGTATTCGATAGATTTAACAACTGCTTTTGCATTATCTTTATTACGCTTAAAATCAATAACACGGTACTTTTGCTTGTGACCACCACCACGGTGTCTACTTGTAATATGACCATATGAGTTACGGCCTGCTGTATGTGATTGTGATTCAAGCAAGGTACGTTCTGGCTTGCTCGTCGTAATCTCAGCGAAGTCGGAAGAAGTCATATTACGGCGACCATTTGTGGTTGGCTTATAAACTTTAATAGCCAATTGACTGACCTCCTATTACTTATTCTCTTCTTTGTTTTCGTCTTTGAAAATCTTAATGTCGTTTGAATCGTCAGTTAAGGTAACAATTGCCTTGCGTGTACGAGCTGTTTTACCAGCATAGCGACCAACGCGCTTGTCCTTGCCACGAACGTTCATGATGTTAACTTTCTTAACTTTAACATCAAAGATTTCTTCAACAGCAATACGAACTTGAGTCTTGGTTGCAGTTAAAAGCACGTTGAAAGTGTACTTCTTATCATCCATTAAGTTCGTTGACTTTTCAGTAATGACAGGTCTTAAAATGATATCGTGTGCACTCATTTCTTTGAAGCCCCCTCAACATTCTTTTCAATCTTTTCTACAGCACCCTTAGTCAAAATCAACTTGCCGTAGTTAACAACGTCTTCAACATTGACGCCGTTAACAGGAACAACCTTGACATTAGTCAAGTTTCTTGCTGAAAGTTGTACATTCTTGTCATCTGAAACAACTAAAACTTTACCTTCAACATTCAAGCTACTTAACATTGACTTAAATTCTTTAGTCTTAGGAGCTGACATTGTCAACTGGTCTAAAACGATTAAATCTTGATCAATCAATTTTTGGGAAAGAACTGACTTAATAGCCAAACGACGTTGCTTTCTTGGCATTGAATATGCGTATGAACGTGGAGTTGGTCCGAAGACAACACCACCGCCGCGCCATTGTGGAGATCTAATGGAACCTTGACGAGCACGTCCCGTACCCTTTTGCTTCCATGGTTTCTTACCACCGCCGCGAACAGCAGATCTATTCTTAACTTTTGAGGTACCTTGACGTTTGCCAGCTCTTTGTCTGATGATTGCGTCAAACACAACGCTTTCGTTTGGTTCAATACCAAAAACTGCATCATTTAAAGTAACTTCACCAGCATCTTTACCTTTTTGATCGATAACCTTTAAATTAGCCATTCTAGTCCTCCTTCCTATTTATTAATCTTAACAGCAGATTTAACAGTAATTAATGAGTTCTTAGCACCTGGAACATTACCTTTAATCAGCAATACGTTCTTATCTGCTACAACTTTTTCAATTACTAAGTTTTCAATGGTAACTTTCTTCATACCCATGTGACCTGGCAAACGCTTGCCCTTTGGTACACGGTTAATGATGGAACCCATTGAACCTGGAACTCTGTGGTATCTTGAACCGTGAGTTTCAGGTCCACGTGATTGGCCCCAACGCTTAATGTTACCTTGGTATCCATGACCTCTTGTAATTCCAGTAACGTCTACAACGTCGCCTTCCTTAAATGTGTCCACAGTAACTTCTGAGCCGACTTCGTAGTCCTTAAGCTCAACTCCGCGGATTTCACGAATGAAGCGCTTAGGCGAAGTCTTTGCTTTTGCAGCATGACCTTTTTCTGGTTTGTTGCTCAAAACTTCACGTTTATCTTGGTATCCCAATTGAACTGCTTCGTAACCGTCTGATTCAACAGTCTTAACTTGCATAACAACGTTAGGAGTTGCTTCAACAACAGTTACAGGAACAAGGATACCATCTTTAGTGAAGACTTGAGTCATACCGACTTTTCTTCCTAAGATTCCTTTGGTCATGATTACACCTCTTTCTTTTTAAAAATTATAATTTGATTTCGATGTCAACGCCGCTTGGAAGATCAAGCTTCATTAAAGAATCAACAGTCTTAGGTGTAGGATTTAAAATGTCGATTAAACGCTTGTGCGTACGCATTTCAAATTGTTCACGTGAGTCCTTGTTCTTGTGTGGTGAACGCAGAACAGTGAACAAAACCCTTTCTGTTGGTAGTGGAACTGGGCCTGAAATTTCAGCACCAGTTCTCTTCGCAGTAGCTACAATCTTAGCAGCTGATTCATCGAGAATACCATGTTCGTATGACTTAAGTCTGATACGAATAGATTGACTTGCCATTGAATTACCTCCTTAACGTCTTCTTTTAAAAGATGACTAGCCTCCGCAAAAATTACCGGCCACACCTCTGTGGCAATGCAGCCTGGTGTGCCGCAACCTTTTGCATCAACGCTTACAACAATTACATGTGTTTAGAGCATAGTACTCCCCAAACACACAAAGACTAGTATACCTGCTCTTTGTTGAAATATCAAGGATTTAGAGCATTTTAATTTTATTTTTTTGCTTTTTCTTTCTATTAATACTCAACTTTTTTATCATTATTTTTTTGAAAAAATCACAAAAAAAGCCATTGGCATTACCAATGACTTTTAAAAATCTTAATTTTTATTTTTTAAAACTAACAAGAATTAGTCAGCGTCGCCGCCGCGCTTCTTGATAATTTCTGCTTGAATTGACTTAGGAGTTGCTGCGTAGTGGTCAAATACCATTGTAAATGTACCACGACCTTGAGTTGATGAACGCAAAGTAGTTGCGTAACCAAACATTTCAGCAAGTGGAACCATTGAGTTCAATACCTTAGCACCAGAACGATCTTGCATATTGTCCATCGTACCACGACGAGCAGTAATTGAGCCCATTACATCACCCAAGTATTCTTCTGGGGTGATTACTTGAACCTTCATAATTGGTTCAAGAATAACAGCACCAGCCTTAGGAGCAGCATTTCTCAAAGCAAGTGATGCAGCAACCTTGAAGGCAGCTTCAGATGAGTCGACTTCGTGATAACTACCATCGTAAAGCTTAGCCTTAACGTCGATCAATGGGTAGCCAGCAAGGATACCGTTCTTCATTGATTCTTGAAGTCCAGCATCTACTGAAGGGATAAATTCACGAGGAACAACACCACCGACAATGGCATCTTCGAATTCGTAACCTTTACCTCTTTCGTTTGGTGTAAATTCAACCCAAACGTCACCGTATTGACCTTTACCACCGGATTGACGAACGAATTTACCTTGAGCCTTAGCTGGCTTAGTGAAGGTTTCACGGTAAGCAACTTGTGGTTCACCGATCTTAGCTTCAACGTGGAATTCACGCTTCATACGTTCAACCATGATTTGCAAGTGCAATTCACCCATTCCGGAAATCAAGGTTTGACCAGTTTCAGCATTAGTTTCAGCTCTGAAAGTTGGGTCTTCTTCAGTCAACTTTTGCAAAGCAACATCAAGCTTATCACGGTCAGCCTTTGATTCAGGTTCAATTGAAACTTGAATAACTGGATCTGGAACTTCCAAACTTTCCAAAATTAATGGGTGGTCTGGATCAGTTAATGAGTCACCAGTAGTAGTGTTCTTCAAACCGATAGCACCAGCGATATCACCTGAGAATACTTCTGGAATTTCAGTTCTTGAGTTGGCGTGCATTTGCAACAAACGACCAACACGTTCACGACTGTTCTTTGAAGCGTTCAAAACGTATGAACCTGATTCAAGAGAACCAGTGTAAACACGAATGTAAGTCAAACGACCAACAAATGGGTCAGTAGCAATCTTAAAGGCTAAAGCTGAGAATGGCTTGTCGTCTCCTGCTACTAATTCTTCTTCCTCACCAGTCTTAGGATCGTGAGCAATGTATGGCTTAACGTCAACAGGTGATGGTAAGTAGTCAACCACACCGTCAAGCATCATTTGTACACCCTTGTTCTTGAAAGCTGAACCAGCAAATACTGGGAACAATTCCAAGTTCAAGGTAGCCTTACGAATAGCAGCCTTTAATTCATCAATGGAAATTTCATCACCATTAAGGTATTTTTCCATGATGTCATCGTCAACATCAGCAACTTGTTCGATCAAAGCACTTCTACGCTTTTCAGCATCTGCCTTGTATTCGTCAGGAACTGGAATAGTTTCCCACTTAGAACCAAGCTTGTCTTCGTCATAAACATCAGCAACCATGTTGATTAAGTCGATAACACCTTCAAAGGTTTCGGCAGAACCGATTGGCATTTGAACAGGTAAAGCATTGGCATTTAAGCGTTCGTGTAAAGAAGTTACAGATTTATCGAAATCTGCACCAATCTTGTCCATCTTGTTAACAAAAACAATTCGAGGAACACCGTAAGTTTCAGCTTGACGCCAAACATTTTCAGTTTGTGGCTCAACACCAGCTTGAGCATCAAGAACAGTTACCGCACCATCAAGAACACGAAGTGAACGTTCAACTTCGATAGTAAAGTCAACGTGTCCTGGGGTATCAATGATGTTAATTCTGTAGTCTTTCCATTGCGCAGTCGTAGCGGCTGATGTAATGGTAATCCCACGTTCCTTCTCTTCGTCCATCCAGTCCATTTGGCTGTCACCTTCGTGGGTTTCACCAATTTTATGGATCTTACCAGTGTAGTAAAGGATACGTTCAGTAGTGGTAGTCTTACCCGCATCAATGTGGGCCATAATACCAATGTTACGTGTCTTTTCTAATGGAAATTCACGCTTATTAGCCATAAATTCTTATCTCCTTAAAAAATATACCAATCAAATTAGAAGCGGTAGTGTGCAAATGCACGGTTAGCTTCAGCCATACGGTGAACGTCTTCACGCTTCTTAACTGCAGAACCGGTGTTGTTTGAAGCGTCGATAATTTCGTTAGCTAAACGTTCATCCATTGTATGTTCATTGCGTAAACGAGCGTATGAAACAAGCCATCTTAAACCTAAAGTAGTTCTTCTTTCTGGACGAACTTCAACTGGGATTTGGTAGTTTGAACCACCGATACGACGAGCTCTAACTTCCAAAACTGGCATAATGTTGTTCATAGCTTCTTCAAAAACGTCAAGTGGTTCCTTACCGGTCTTGTCTTTAACGATGTTGAAAGCATCATAAAGGATAGAAGATGCCTTAGCTCTCTTACCATCAAGCATCAAGTGATTGATTAACTTAGTAACAAGCTTTGAGTTATAAACTGGATCTGCTAAAACGTCTCTTTTAGTTACATGTCCTTTTCTAGGCATTATTTAACTCCTCCTTAATCTTTCTTAGCACCGTACTTAGAACGGCTTTGTTTTCTGCCATCAACACCAGCAGTATCAAGGGCACCACGAATAATATGGTAACGTACACCAGGAAGGTCCTTTACACGACCACCACGGATTAAAACAACCGAGTGCTCTTGCAAGTTGTGGCCTTCACCTGGGATGTAGGCAGTAACTTCGATTAAGTTAGAAAGACGAACACGAGCATACTTACGTAAAGCTGAGTTTGGCTTCTTTGGTGTCATAGTACCAACACGAGTTGCAACACCACGCATTTGTGGAGCTGGGTTGAATACTAATTCTTTCTTCATACTGTTGTAGCCGTAGCTTAAAGCTGGTGACTTTGATTTAGTCGTCTTTGAGTGACGGCCTTTTCTTACCAATTGGTTAATAGTTGGCATTAACTTTTTCCTCCTAAAAAACTGTTTATTCTGTTCACACATCCAGGAGTTTCTTTTTTAGATCCTGAACTATCTTCAAAACATACAAAGACTATTGTACTCGCTTTTAAAGATAAATCAATCTTTATTTGTTAAAAAATTCAATTTTCGCGTACCTAATACTGAGGTACAACATGAACTGGATTTACACACTAACTAATTTTTTAATCGGCACCTGCCTTGCCTCCCATGCCGCTGTTATCTGCGATCGCTGGGAAACTTTTGACTTTTTCTTAACTCGGTCACGTTGCAGCACTTGCCAAACCGAACTCAGCATACTTGACGAATTGCCGGTGATTTCTTATCTTTGGCTTCACGGTAAGTGCCGCTACTGCAGTAATTCAATCCCAGTCAAATTGCCAGTGATTGAGATTTGCGGCGGACTTGCCTTTATCCAAATTGACTTCAGCCGAATTACTGGTTGGGCAACTGCTATCCTGATTTTCAGTCTTCTACTTGCTGCCATCAGTGATTTTGAGCAACAAGAATTTCATTTGCTGATGCTTGCGCCAACCTTATGTCTAGCAATTTTTAAAAGTAGTGACTTGCTTCACTTTCAACTTTTAGATTGTGTGGAATTACTACCGATTTTACTATTATTGCTTTTCTTTGTTTGGCAACACAAATTGGGTAGCGGCGATTTGCTTATTTATCTTGTCTTAGCTATCTACTTTAGTCCGCACGCAGCAAACCTAACCTTTTTAATTGGCTCGGCACTATTAATTGTCCATTTTTACCTAAAAAAGCAAAAGGGACAAAAGCAACAACCTATTGCCTTTGTCCCCTATCTTTTTCTTGGACTAACTATTCAATTCTTATTCAAATAAAATAGCGTTCCTACTATTATGTAGAAACGCCATTTATTTTTGAACTACTTTTGTGGTTCCTTAGCCTTGTCAGCTTCTTTCATCTTTTTCTCAATATCAGCGATTGAATAAACAGATTGTGGCTTCTTAACATCAGCTTCAGGTTCCATGTTACGGTAAATTGGAAGACCAGTACCAGCTGGAATAATCTTACCGATAATAACATTTTCTTTCAAACCAAGCAGTGGATCGTTCTTGCCTCTGATTGATGCATCAGTCAGAACACGAGTTGTTTCCTGGAATGAGGCAGCTGACAAGAAACTATTAGTTTCAAGGGCAGCCTTGGTAATTCCCAAAATAACACTTTGTGCAGTAGCTGGGATACCACCAGAAATAATAACTGACTTGTTACGTTCCTTAAAGTCACCAATATCCATTACAGCACCTGGCAATAAGTCAGTTTCACCTGGATCAAGGATACGAACCTTTTGCAACATTTGCCGAGTTAAGACTTCAACGTGCTTGTCAGAAATATCTACACCCTGCATTCTGTAGGCTTTTTGAACTTCAACTAAAATGTATTCTTCAGTTGTCAAGGTATCAGTTACTTGAATTAATTCCTTAGGATCAACAGAACCTAAAGTCAGCTTGTCACCACGGTTGACGAAGTCACCTTCGGCAACAGCAACAGAAGCAGTATAAGGAATACTGTAACTTCTGGTATCAATCTTACCCTTAACAGTGATTTCACGCGTATGTTCAGCTGGATTTTCTTGAATTGAGTCAATGATACCATCAACTTCAGAAATGATTGCCCGACCTTTAGGGTTGCGAGCTTCAAACAATTCTTGCACACGAGGAAGACCCTGAGTAATATCTTCAGCACCGGCAACCCCACCGTTGTGGAAAGTACGCAAAGTCAACTGTGTACCAGGTTCACCGATTGATTGAGCGGCAACAGTACCAACTGCTTCACCGACTTCAACTTCTTCACCAGTAGCCAAGTTCATTCCGTAACACTTGCGACAAACACCGTGAGGTGTATCACAGATCAGGATTGAACGAATCTTGACGTCAGTAACACCAGCATCACAAATCTTATGAGCCAGGTTTTCATCCATCATTTCGTTTGGACCAGCAAGTACTTCACCGGTCTTAGGATCCTTAACAGTTTCAGCAGTGAAACGGCCAAGCAAACGATCGTACAAAGGCTCGATTAATTCGTCACCTTCCATGATGGCATGAACGTGAATACCACGGTCAGTACCACAATCGTCTTCACGAATGATAACATCCTGAGCAACATCAACTAACCGTCGTGTCAAGTAACCTGACTGAGCAGTCTTCAAGGCCGTATCAGTCATTCCCTTACGGGCACCGTGAGTGGACATGAACAATTCCAAAACTGACAAACCTTCCTTGAAGTTTGACGTAACAGGAATTTCAAACAACCCACCGTTAGGAGTGGCCATCAAGCCACGCATTCCGGCTAACTGCGTAAAGTTAGAAATGTTACCACGGGCACCAGAGTCGGCCATGATTGTAATTGGATTACGTGGATCATAAATCTGCGCAATTTCGTTTTGAACTTGATCCTTACATTCATTCCAAATGCTGATAACCCGATCATGCCGTTCTTGCTCAGTAATCAAGCCACGTCTAAACTGTTTAGAAACAACGTCAACTTGCTTGTGGGCCTTAGCAACCTTTTCGTCCTTATCATCAATTTCTGGAACATCAGTCATCCCAATGGTAATTCCGGAAGTAGTTGAGCTAGTGTAGCCTAACTTCTTCAAATCATCGAGGTATTCTGAAGTTCTTTGAACCTTGTAATACTTGTAAATTGTCGCAATTGAATCAGACAAGAATGACTTCTTGAATGGTGTTGCAACTAAGTCGTCACCAACACTGTCAATCTTTTCATGAATATCTTCACCAGGCTCTAAGAAGTACTTAGGTGCTAATGGATTGTTCAAGTTTTCTTCAGTTGGTTCGTTAATGTAGAAGTAATCTTCTGGTGTAATTTGGTTAAAAATTACTCGACCATAAGTGGTAATGAAAATACCATGTTCATAACCCTTAGGCCATGATTTCTTCGACATTGAATCAGCTGACATACCAATAATTGTATGGTAGTGAATATCACCATTATTGTATGCAACTGTAGCTTCTGCAGGTGAGTTGAAGATCATACCTTCACCCTCACGACCACGTTCAGCCTGAGTTAACCAGTAGTTACCCAATACGATATCCTGTGATGGTGTAACGATTGGCTTACCATCTTTTGGCGCCAAGATATGGTGCGCAGCTAACATCAACAGACGTGATTCAGCAACAGCTTCATCTGATAATGGAACGTGGATAGCCATCTGGTCCCCATCGAAGTCGGCATTATAAGCTTCACAAGCTAATGGGTGCAAACGAATTGATTTACCTGGAACCAAAACTGGCTCGAAGGCTTGGATACTCAAACGGTGCAAAGTAGGGGCACGGTTTAACAGAACCGTTCTTTCCTTAATTACATCTTCAAGTACATCCCAGACATCATCGTCTTCACGATCAATCTTACGCTTAGCGCTCTTAATGTTAGAAGCAATCTTGCGCTTAACTAATTCGTGCATTACGAATGGTTTAAACAATTCTAGTGCCATTGGACGGGGAACACCACATTGATAGAATTTCAATTTTGGTGAAACATCAATAACTGAACGACCTGAATAGTCAACACGCTTACCAAGCAAGTTTTGACGGAAACGTCCCTGCTTACCTTTAAGCATGTGTGACAATGACTTCAATGGTCGGTTACCTGGTCCAACAACTGGACGACCGCGACGACCATTATCAATCAACGCATCGACAGCTTCTTGCAGCATCCGCTTTTCGTTTTGCACGATAATGTTTGGTGCGTTTAAGTCAAGCAGTCTCTTCAACCGGTTGTTCCGGTTAATTACCCGGCGGTAAAGGTCATTCAAGTCGGAAGTCGCAAACCGACCACCTTCTAATTGAACCATTGGTCGTAAGTCCGGTGGGATAACTGGAACGGCATCAATAACCATCCATTCAGGTTTATTGCCTGAATCTTTGAAGGCATCTAAAATATCTAGACGTCTAATTGCCCGTGTCCGCTTTTGACCAGTTGCAGTTTCCAATTCTTTCTTTAAATCGGTAACTTCCTTGGCCAAATCAACTTTCCGTAATAAATCACGAATAGCTTCAGCACCCATCTTGGCAACAAAGCGACTACCGAATTTTGCCTTTTGTTCACGGTATTCAGCTTCAGTCATTAATTGCTTAAATTCAAGGTCAGTGTCACCAGGATCGATTACAATATAAGCCGCAAAATAAATCACTTCTTCTAGTAATCTTGGTGACATATCAAGGATTAATCCCATCCGTGATGGAATACCCTTGAAGTACCAGATATGAGTAACAGGAGCAGCCAACTCAATGTGGCCCATCCGTTCTCTTCTAACTTTGGCAGAGGTGACTTCAACCCCACAACGATCACAAACGATCCCGCGGTAACGAACACCCTTATATTTACCACATGCACAAGCCCAGTCTTTAGTTGGCCCGAAAATTCTTTCATCAAACAGACCGTCTTTTTCTGGCTTTAAAGTACGGTAGTTAATTGTTTCTGGCTTCTTAACTTCACCGTATGACCAGCTGCGGATCTTGTTAGGTGATGCAAGACCAATTTGCATGCTTTCAAACTTATTTACATCGATCAAAAGTTTAACCCCCTACTTATTTAGAAATCTTGTTGTCATCGTCAGATTCGTCAACGGCAGTTTCAGTCTTCTTAACTTTCTTAACTGGTTTGTCTTCATCATCAGATTTGGCAGTTTCTTCGGCTAACTTCTTCTTTTGTTGTTCTTCAGCCATCTTCGACAAAGTATCAATATTCAAATGTTCATTTGAATCATCATCCATGTCACGTAATTCAATTTCATTATGATCCATGTCAAGAACGCGAATGTCCAATCCTAATGATTGTAATTCCTTAACAAGAACACGGAATGATTCTGGAACGCCTGGCTTAGGAATTCTTTCACCCTTAACAATTGCTTCGTACGCCTTTACACGACCAACAACATCATCTGACTTGTAAGTCAAAATTTCTTGCAGAGTGTACGCAGCACCGTAAGCTTCAAGAGCCCAAACTTCCATTTCACCAAAACGCTGACCACCAAATTGTGCTTTACCACCAAGAGGTTGTTGCGTAACAAGTGAGTAAGGCCCAATTGAACGTGCGTGAATCTTATCGTCAACCATGTGAGTCAACTTCAGATAGTGCATGATCCCAACTGAAACCCGGTTGTGGAATGGTTCACCTGTACGGCCATCGTAAAGAACAGTCTTACCGTCTTTATCGATTCCGGCTTGGTGAACTGTGTCCCAAACATCATCTTCACTAGCACCATCAAATACTGGTGTTGCAACGTGAATACCTAAGCTATTTGCAGCCCAGCCCAAGTGTAATTCCAAAAGCTGACCAATGTTCATACGCGAAGGAACACCCATTGGGTTCAAACAAATATCAACTGGTGTACCATCTGGCAAGTATGGCATATCTTCTTCTGGAACAACTGCAGCAACCGTACCTTTGTTACCGTGACGACCGGACATCTTATCTCCGACTTGGATCTTACGCTTCTGGGCAATGTAAATTCTAACCAAGGTGTTAACACCTGGTGATAATTCGTCGCCCTTTTCACGAGTATAAACCTTAACGTCGCGAACGATTCCGCCGCCGCCGTGAGGTACCCGCAAAGAAGTATCACGAACTTCACGCGCCTTTTCACCAAAGATAGCGTGCAATAATCTTTCTTCGGCTGATAATTCAGTCACACCCTTAGGGGTAACTTTACCAACCAAAATGTCGCCATCGTGAACTTCAGCACCAATGCGGATAATTCCTTCGCCATCGAGGTCCTTTAACGCATCTTCACCAACGTTTGGCAATTCACGTGTAATTTCCTCTGGGCCAAGCTTGGTGTCACGAGCTTCAGATTCGTAATCTTCAATACTGATTGAGGTGTATACATCATCCTTAACAAGTCGTTCTGACAACATAATCGAGTCTTCATAGTTGTACATGTTCCAAGTCATGAAGGCAATTACTGGGTTTTGACCCAAAGCCAATTCGCCGTGGTCCATTGTTGGGCCATTAGCAATAACTTCGCCTTCAACAACTTCATCACCCAACTTAACGTTTGGTGTTTGGTTGTATGACTTCGAGTTGTTTGACCGGCGGTACTTTTCAAGAACGTATTCATCCAAAGTACTGTCAGCACGTCTAATCCGAATAGAGTTAGCATCGACGTATTCAACTTTACCTGCAGCCTTAGCAATTAAAGCAGCACCAGAATCGTGGGCAGCACGATATTCCATTCCAGTTCCAACAAGAGAACTGTGTGGATTAATTAATGGAGCAGCCTGACGTTGCTGGTTAGCACCCATCAAAGCCCGGTTAGAGTCATCGTTTTCAAGGAATGGGATACATGCAGAAGCAACAGACACAACTTGCTTAGGAATAACGTCCATGTAGTCAATCTTATCTGGACTAACTTCGACGTTGTCTTCCTTTGAACGAGCCAAGATTAATTCATCCTTAAATGAACCATCTGGATTAAGCGGTGTGTTAGCTCCGGCAATAATATAGTTATCCTCAACATCGGCTGTTAAGTAGTCAATCTTATCAGTAACCTTATGGGTCTTCCAAGAAACGCGACGGTAAGGTGTTTCAATAAAACCATACTTGTTAATCACAGCGTATGTTGCCAAAGAGTTAATCAAACCAATGTTTGGACCTTCTGGCGTTTCAATAGGACATAAACGACCATATTGGGTATAGTGCACATCCCGAACTTCGTATCCGGCACGATCACGCGTTAAACCACCAGGCCCTAAGGCAGACATCCGGCGCTTGTGCGTTAATTCACCCAGCGGGTTATGTTGATCCATGAACTGTGACAGTTGTGAGGAACCAAAGAATTCCTTGATGCTGGCAACGATTGGACGAATGTTGATTAATTGTTGTGGTGTAACAGTTGATGGGTCTTGAATTGACATTCTTTCCCGAACAACACGTTCCATTCTTGCTAAACCAATTCTGAATTGATTTTGCAATAATTCACCAACTCGGCGAATACGCCGGTTACCCAAGTGGTCAATATCGTCAACGTTACCGATTTCATCTTGCAATAACAAGAAGTAGTTGATTGAAGCCAAAACATCAGCAGGTGTTAAGTACTTAACGCTCTTGTCAATGTGACCATTGGACATCATCTTAACAACACGTTCTGGATTTACCTTTGAGTAAACCTTGATCTCTTGAACACTAATTGGATCTGGCAGAACACCTTCCTTAGATGGTTCGTAAGTAACCATCTTGAAGTCATCGCGGTCAAGGTACTTCTCTAAAGTATCCATTACTTCATGAGTAACAACAGTACCCTTCTTAGCAATGATTTCACCAGTGTCAGGATCAGCCAAAGTTTCAGCCAAAGTTTGACCGTATAAGCGGTTCTTCAGTGATAACTTCTTGTTGACCTTGTAACGACCAACTGGAGCCAAGTCGTAACGACGTGGATCAAAGAAACGAGCATAAAGTAGCGACCGTGAAGAATCAGTTGTCTTCGGCTCACCAGGACGTAATCTTTCGTAAACATCCTTCAATGCTTCTGCAACTCGTGAGTCAGCAGGGTTCTTATGTACGTCCTTGTCCAAAGTAAATTGTAACGTATCACTTTGACCAAACACGTCTAAAATATCGCCGTCTGAGCCAATCCCCATTGCTCTGATTAATACAGTCAAAGGCAACTTACGAGTCCGATCAACACGAACGTATGAGATGTTCTTGGCATCAGTTTCGAATTCCAGCCATGCCCCACGGTTAGGAATGACAGTTGTGCCAAAGATTTGGCGGCCATTCTTATCATAGTCACCTGAGTAATAAACACTTGGTGATCTAACTAACTGTGAAACAATAACTCTTTCGGCACCGTTAATAATGAATGAACCAGATTCAGTCATTAATGGCAAGTCGCCAAAGAAAACATCTTGGGTCTTAATTTCACCGGTTTTTTGGTTAGTTAACTTCAAAGTAACGTGCATTGGTGCTGAATATGTCGCATCATGATCACGGGCTTCATCAACGGTATACTTAGGCTTTTGTAATTTATAACCCATGTATTCCAAAGAAAGCTTACCTGAGAAGTCACTAATTGGCATAATGTCGTCAAAGACTTCCTTAATACCTTCATCCAAAAACCACTTATATGATTCGGTTTGAACATCAGTCAAGTTAGGTAGTTTCAGCACTTCTTTAATCCGTGAAAAACTACGTCTTGTCCGGTGTTTACCATAGTTCACTACGTGTCCATTTAACAAGGAGAAAACATCCTTTCTGTTAGAGAAAGCAAATATTACATTTCGTTTACAAATTCAAAAGGCTGGAATTTTAAGCATAAAAAAGACAAAAACAACATTGTCGTTTTTGTCTTTTATTATTCTGCTGGACAATATATCAGCAAAATTCTGAACTTCAGCCTTTTTAATCACGCTTAAATATAACAAAATTTGCCTATTATGTCAACTGATTTAGTTTATACCAACTAATTCTGTGATTAATAAGTGATAATGTCTTAGGTATTATTAAGCGATAATGTCCCAAATATCTATGGCATAATTTCCTTTATTGGAGGTTATGCTCAAAGTGAAAAGGATTAATTTATCTATGAAAGCTGAAAGAAAATATCAAATCATTAAAGAACTAGTTGATTACCATGCTAATAAGAAAAGAGCGGCCCTTGCTTTAGGCATCACGCTCAGACAGGTTAACCGCCTGCTTAAAAAGTATCAGGCACAAGGAAAAGCGGCCTTCATTCATGGGAACAAAGACCGCTTGCCTGTTAACCACCTTACCAATGAGATTAACAAGCAAATTGTAACTCTTTATCAAACTAAATATCAAGGTGCTAACTTCAAGCATTATACTGAATTATTAGCGAGCCGCGAACAGATCCAGGTTTCTTATGCCAGTGTTTATCAGCGTTTGACTAAAGCCGGCATTTATCCGCCTAAAACTTGGCGCCGCACTCGTAAACGCTTGGCTAAAGCTAAGTATCGCGTTAAGCATCCTCAAGCCAATAATAAACAGGTTAATGAGTCCGTTAACCACATCATTGCCTTAGAGGACGCTCACCCACGCAAGGAACGCTGTAAATATTTTGGCGAGGAAATTCAAATGGACGCCTCGGATATTGTCTGGTTTGGCGCGAAAAAAGCCTCACTGCACCTAGCAATTGATAATGCGACTGGCAACTTGGTCGGGGCTTACTTTGACTGGCAGGAGACCTTAAACGGTTATTATCATGTCTTTGAACAAATTCTCAAGCAATATGGTATTCCTTACTGCTTCAAAACAGACAACCGGACAGTCTTTAATTACGAAACTGCCAAGACCAAACGTGAAGAACGCGATGTCCTGACCCAATTCGGCTATGCCTGCAAAACATTAGGCACAGGTCTAGTTACTACTAGTGTATCGCAGGCTAAGGGCATGGTTGAACGGGCTAATCAAACCGTGCAAAGCCGCTTGAAAATAGAACTGCAGTTGAAAAAATTACCACCATTGAAGCTGCCAACCAGTACCTGACAGAGACCTTTGTTCCTAGTTTTAACCAGCAGTTTGGTCAAGACTACCACCAGTTTCCCACTGTCTTTGAAAAAGCTCCTGACGCAGCCAAAATCAACTATATCTTAGCTGTTTTGTCTCCTCGGGTCTTTGATGGTGGTTCGAGCATTTCCTTCAAACGCAAGAAATATCAGGCTAGAGATGAAAATGGGCAGCTGATCTGCTTCATGGAGGGCACTAAGTGCTTGGTAATTCAGGCACTCGATGGGCAATTATTAGTCACAGTTGATGAACAAGTTTATGCTTTAAGCGAACTAGCTGTAAACGCCCAAGTTTCACCAGAAATTGACCCAGCAGAAAAGCCCAAGAAACCCAAGAAGAAATACATTCCACCAATGAGTCATCCGTGGAAACGGGCTTCCTTCATCACCCAGCAAAAGCGAGCGCATGAGAAACATCAATACGTATAAAAACAGCGGGATATTTTCCCGCTAATGTTTAACAAATTTTGGGACATTTTCCCTTATTATTGACACTGATTTAGTTTATACCAACTAATTCTGGATCAGCTGCTTTAACAACTTCAAACTTCAGCTTGTCATGATTACTGCCAATCTTAAGTAAATCGCCAGCTTGCAGTTCGCCTTCAATCAGCATTGAAGCCACTTCATCTTCAACATCAGTTTGAATTGCCCGTCTAAGCGGCCGAGCGCCCATTTCTGGATTATAACCATCCTTAGCAATTTTATCCATTGCCGCCCGGGATAATTTAAGCTGAATACCCTTTTTAGCTAACCTGTCGATTAACTTGCGCGTTAAGAGCGTAACGATTTGCCGCAATTGGCTAGCATTCAATTCATCAAAAATGATTGTCTCGTCAATTCGGTTCAAAAATTCCGGTCTGAAGAATTGCTTGAGTGCTTGCTTAACCCGCTCACGCCGCATCTTAATTTGGCTAGAATTATCGGCATTAAAGCCAACTGCCTGCGTTTCAAATAATGAACGCGAACCCAAGTTGGAAGTCATAATAATAATCGTATTCCGGAAGTCAATTTTTCTTCCCTTAGAATCGGTTAAAAAGCCGTCATCAAGAACCTGCAATAACAAGTTAAACACGTCAGGATGTGCCTTCTCGACTTCATCAAGCAGAACAACTGAATATGGGTGACGTCTCACCTTTTCAGACAGCTGACCGCCCTCATCGTAGCCAACGTAGCCGGGAGCCGAACCAATTAACTTGCTGCTGGCAATCTGATCCATATATTCAGACATATCAATTCTAATTAAATTATTTTCTGAGCCAAACATTGCAGCTGCAATCGCCTTAGCTAGCTCAGTCTTACCAACACCAGTTGGTCCTAAAAATAAGAATGAGCCAATCGGACGATTTTCATCTTTAATCCCGCTGCGGCTGCGGCGAACTGCCCGACTAACTGCTGAAACCGCCTTGTCCTGACCGATAATGCGGCGGTGCAAGTCACTTTCAAGGTTGGCCAACTGCTTCAACTCGTTTCGGTTCATTTGCGTAACCGGAACGCCAGTCCAATTAGATACCACTTTAGCAATATCTTCCGACTTGACCACAGCTTTACTGTCAACTTTTTCTTCCAGTCGATTAGCCAGCTTGTCCCGCTTCAATTGCAAACTGTTTTGTCGGTCTTGCAGCTTAGCAGCTTCAACAAAGTTCTGGTTGACAGCTGCCTGATTCTTTTGATCAATTACCTGCTTAATTTGGTCATTAACCTGCATTAACTGGTTGTCAGGCGCCTTGTTCGTCTTAATCTTAACTGCAGCACCGGCCTCATCAATCAAGTCAATTGCCTTGTCGGGCAAATAACGGTTAGAGATATAGCGACTAGACAAGTCCACCGCATCCTCTAGAGCAGCCTTAGTAAATTTAACATGGTGGAATTTTTCATATTTAGCTTGTAAGCCAGTTAAAATTGCTAGTGATTCTGCTCGTGAAGGTTCATTGAGGCGAACTTGTTGGAAGCGGCGGGCTAAAGCCTGATCCTTTTCCACATACTTTTGGTATTCATCAAAAGTTGTTGCTCCAATCATTTGAATGTCGCCGCGAGCAAGTGATGGCTTCAAAATATTAGCTGCATCGATTGAGCCTTCGGCACCACCAGCACCGATTAAGGTATGCATTTCGTCAACAAAAAGAATAATTTTACCATCTTTGGTAATTTCTTTAATAATTTTCTTCATGCGGTCTTCAAACTCACCGCGGTACTTGGTTCCAGCTACTAAGCCGCCCAAATCAAGCGAAATTACCCGCTTATTTAATAAGTCATGTGGTGCCTTTTTATTCACGATCGCCGTTGCGATTGCTTCAGCAACCGCTGTTTTACCCACACCGGGTTCACCGATTAAGACCGGATTATTCTTAGTGCGCCGCGATAGGATTTCAATTACTCGAGCAATCTCTTGATCGCGACCAATCACTGGATCAATCTGTCCGTTTTCTGCACGTTCATTTAAATTAACCGAAACTTGGTCTAACGTCGGCGTCGTGCTCTTAGGCTTATTATTTATTTCAGTTGGTGCTGCACCAAACCAATCATTATCAATTTCTGAGTTGTCCTCTTGACCAAGGCTGCGCTGAGCATCATCTCGCAAACCTTGAATATTAATATTCAGATTACGCAAAATAGTCGCTGCTAAAACTTGCTCACTAGAAATTAGCCCAAGCAAAATATGACTGGTCTTAACCTCGCTTGAGCCACCACGCTCTGCTAATGTGCCGGCATATGCAAGCGCCATGCTCAAACGCGGCGACATCTCCATATAACTGGTTTTAGCGGCAGAACCATAACCGGTGTAGCGCTCAATTTCTTCACGAATGGCAGTAGGTGTAGCTCCCCAAGCCCGCAAATCCTTGCCGGCTTCGCCATCTGATTCAATCACCATCGCAAGCAGTACATGTTCAGTACCAATTAAACGATGATGAAAATTCTGTGCTTGTTCACGTGCAATCTCTAATACTTGATTTGCACTTTTACTGTAAGAGTTCTTCATCATAGCACCACCTTAAAATGACATGAATATTGGTAATCTCTTTAAAGCCAATTGTAAAACCATTTACTTTAAATGGTTACTGTTCATGTCAAAAACATTGCAATTATTATAGCAAAGACAATGTACTTACGCTAATATTCCTTACTATAATCATTTATAGACAACAAAAAAACTGCCCGTTACCAGACAGTTACTTATCGGGAAAACAGGATTCGAACCTGCGACCTCTACGTCCCGAACGTAGCGCTCTACCAAGCTGAGCTATTTCCCGTTTCAATAAAAAGACTCACCCAAGCGGTGAGTCTTTTTATTATGAAGCGGAAGACGGGATTCGAACCCGCGACCCCCACCATGGCAAGGTGATGTTCTACCACTGAACTACTTCCGCAAGACATTTATTATTATAGCAAATGAATTTGATTTTGCAAACCTTTTTTGCAAGAAAAAAAGGAAATTCTTCGAAAAGAATTTCCTAATTGCCCAAAAAGCCTAATATAACAGCTTATTTTGCAGAATTATTTTTTGCTTTTTTCTTTAAATCTTCTTGAACTTCACGGTCAACGTCTTCAACCTTTTCAGGACGCATGGTTGGGAACAACAGAACATCCCTAATTGCTGGTGCATCTGTTAAGAGCATGACCAACCGGTCAATTCCGATTCCAAGTCCACCTGTTGGCGGCATACCGTATTCCATTGCCCGCAGATAATCTTCATCAATCAAATCGGCTTCATCGTTACCTGCTTCACGTTCAGCCATTTGTGCTTCAAACCGCTCACGTTGATCAATTGGATCATTTAATTCGGAGAAAGCGTTACCGTACTCCTCACCCATAATATAAATTTCAAACCGGTCAGTGAAACGCGGATCGTCAGCATTCTTCTTAGCTAATGGTGAAATTTCAACTGGGTGACCATAAACAAAGGTTGGGTCAACAATGGTTTCTTCACAGTACTTTTCAAAGAAGGCATTAATAATGTGACCAACTTGCCAGAAACTTTCAACCTTAATGCCATGATCTTCAGCAATCTTGGTTGCTTCTTCAACGCTCATCTTCTTCCAGAAGTCAACGCCAGTCTTTTCCTTAATCAAGTCAACCATGTGTACACGTCTATATGGCTTGCCTAAATCAATTTCTGTACCTTGGTAGGTAACTTTACCATCTGGTGAAACAACTTCAGCAGCGGCCCGAATAATGCCTTCTGCTTCATCCATTACATCGTGGAAGTCAAAGTAAGCACAATAAGTTTCCAGCTCGGTAAATTCTGGGTTATGGTGCGTATCGATCCCTTCGTTTCTGAAGACACGGCCGATTTCATAAACTCGTTCCATGTCCCCAACCATTAACCGCTTAAGTGGCAATTCCAAGGCAATCCGCATGTAGAGGTCAATGTCGAGTGCATTATGGTGAGTTACAAATGGCCGTGCTTCTGCACCACCAGGAATGTCGTGCAAGACTGGAGTTTCAACTTCCAAAAAGTCTTGTTTATTAAGATAATCACGAATTGCTTGAATAATTTGACTACGGTGAACAAAACGCATGTAACTATCATGATTAGTAATCAAATCAAGGTAACGTTGCCGATAAATCTGTTCAACATCCTTTAAGCCGTGGAACTTATCAGGAAGTGGGCGCAAAGCCTTGGATAAGAAAGTCACGTGAGTTGCCCGAATAGTCAGCTCACCAGTGTCAGTCTTCATGACTTCACCATCAATTCCTAAGAAGTCACCAATATCTGATTTCTTAAAAATTTGATAGTTGTCTTCGCCAACCATGTCTTTTCTAACATAAATTTGAATCTTACCAGTACGGTCATAAAGATCAGCAAAGCCAACTTTACCCTTACCACGCTTAGCAAGCATTCTACCTGCTACTCTGGTTTTAGGCATGTCTTCGTTTAACTCATCCTTATCATCAGCGTGATACTTTTCATTTAAAGTTTTCGCCAAGTCTTGCCGTTCAAATCTTCTCATGCCATATGGTTCAATGCCATGTTCACGTAATTCTGCCAACTTTTGGCGACGAACGATCAACTGGTCATTCATTTCATTCTTTGCCAATTACTTTTCCTCCATTAATTTATTAACCGCGTCGAGCCGTCTTTTGTGCCTGACGCTTCTCATAATCTTCAACAAAGTTATCCAGCAAGTCGTAGACTTCTTGTGCTGTCCATACTTCATTTATTTTAGCACGGGTTCGTGCTGAACGGGGAACACCCTTCAAATAATAAGCCGCTTGCTGTCTAAATTCAGGTACCGCAATTCTTTCACCCTTTAAGTCAACCAAGCCTTGCAATTGGTGTTCAGCGGTTGCTACCTTTTCGCGCACCGTTTGCGGTGTCAGACGTTCACCAGTTGCCAAATAATGGGTCATATCTTTCAAAATCCACGGATTACCCAAGGCGGCACGACCAACCATTACGGCTGTTGAGCCAATCTCTTTTAGCGCCTTTTCAGCTAGTTCCGGCGTTGCAATATCGCCGTTAGCAACAAATGGCACATCAAGCACTTGGGCAACATCATGCAAGGTTTCCCAGTCAGCATGTCCCTGATACATCTGTTTACGAGTTCTACCATGCATCGCGATCATGCTGGCACCAGCTTCTTGAGCTGCCAAAGCATTTTCCACAGCAAAAATATGCTTGCGATCCCAGCCAATACGCATCTTGACACTAACAGGTTTTGACACGTTTTGGACAACTGCATGCACCATTTGGTAAATCTTGTTTGAATCAAGCAGCCACTTAGAACCAGCGTCCGTTTTCGTGATTTTAGGCACCGGACAACCCATATTAATATCAATAATATCAGCATCGGTATGCTGGTCAATGTATTGCGCCGCCTGCAGCAATGTTTCTTCGGTTCCCCCAAAAATCTGAATACTCATTGGGTGCTCACGCGGATCAACCTTCATCATTGACATTGTTTTTTTATTTCGATAAATGATTCCATGATCAGAAATCATCTCGCAAACGACCATTCCAGCGCCAAATTCTTTACAAATCATGCGAAATGCCGAATTTGAAACCCCAGCCATCGGTGCAACAACCACACGATTAGGAATGGTAATATCGCGAATCTTCCAACTATTATCCACCAAATCATCCTTTCAAATACTTTAACATCATAACAAAAAAGACTAAATCAGCAAAATTTCACGGTGTCAATTACTTAAAAGAATAACTGGCAATTATCTTATTTTGCAATAAAGAAATTGCTAGGAGCTACCCGATTGTAATAACGTAAGAAGGCTTTTTTGCTGCGATCATCAACTGAAAAGTTAATTACACCAGCATTTTGCGCCTCACCAACTAAGGAAATATGCGGAATCCCTAATACGTTTTGAACTAGCGAACGTGAAGCAGTCCCATGAAAAACAAGCAGCACCGATTCATTTTCATGTTTTTGCACTAAATCATGCCAAAAGTCCATCAAGCGGTCAGCCAAATGTTGATAGCTCTCGCCGCTGCAATAGTCACTATAATCTTCTGTAAAATATCCTAATTCATCAAAAGCTTGGGGAAATTTTTGCTTGATCTCAAGCGCATCTTTGCCATCCCAATTGCCATAATTCATTTCTTTTAAGCGATCGTCAAAAATAATTTGGTGCTGCCCGCGATCGATAATTTCAGCCGTTTGCTTTGCCCTTGTTAATGGACTAGCATAAACACAATCAATCTGACTAATATCAAAACTGTCGCGCAGGGCTTCTACTTGCTTAATACCGGTTTCATTAAGTGGCAAGTCAGTAGCAGAACCATTAATTTTTAGGCTTTTATTTGTATCGGTTTCACCGTGACGCACAATATAGACGTTTAACATGTTGTTACACTCCTTTTCATCTTTGTTCAACCCTTTCATTATAATCAAAATTGGTATTAACCGCACCCTGATTTTGAATTATACTTAAAAAATAATAGAAAGGATATTGGTTGATGAATTTTATTAAAATAATTACACTTAGCTGCCGCTTTTTATTAGAATGTGCAACAGTAATTGGCATCTTCAGCGGCACGTTTATTAAGCACGACTTTCTAAGCAAAATTACCTTTGCCGCAGTAGCAATCCTTATTTTCTTAGTCTGGTCACGTTACGGCGCACCACACTCGCCTCAATCCCTGACTGGAGCTACCAAACTAATACTGGAAGTTATTGTTTATACCATCGGCGGCAGCTGTTGGGTCATAATCTTTGGTAAGAACATTGGCAGCATCTATTCTACAATTGCTGTAATTGATTTAATCTTGATGTATCTACTTCAAATTGAACAACTCTAATTTCACAGAAGACACCGAATTAATATTCCTTGTCTGCTTTTTTCTTTGTCAAAATATCCTTTAGTTCCGCTTCCGTGTATTGATATTTATTGCCGCAAAAACTGCAGGTCAATTCAGCACCATGATCCTCGTCAATCATCGACTGCAATTGCTCAATCTTTAAGGTTTCCAAAATGTCAGCATATTTTTCCTTTGAGCAGTCACACTTAAAGGCCACCGGCTCTTTTGCCAAAATTTTGCAGTCGGTCCCTAAAATTTTGCGAGCCAAGTCTTCTGGTGTCATCCCTGCCAAAAATGATGTTGATAATGCTGGTAAATCATCAATATGCTTAATCGTCTTGGTAATCAAACTGTCACTAGCTCCCGGCAAAGCTTGCAACATAAAGCCACCAGCTTCACCAATTGTATTATTTGGATTAACAAAAACTGACAAGCCAACCGCTGACGGAATTTGTTCTGACTTAGTAAGATAGTAAGCAACGTCCTCAGCAATTTCACCAGACACAATTGGCACTTGTCCCGTGTATGGTTCCTTTAAGCCCAAGTCTTTTGTGATTTCTAACCAGCCTTGACCAACTGCCTTTTTAACATCGATATGACCATCATCTCGTGGTGGCAAAGCGATATGCGGATTCTTCACATAACCTTTGACTGTTAAGTCAGACTGGGCCGTAACTATTGTTGGACCAACTGGGCCATTGCCAAGTAAGCGCACCGACAATTCTTCCTGATCAGTCAATTCGGCTCCCGCCAGTAAGACACCAGCAACTAGGGTACGTCCCAAAACAGCAGAAGACGCTGACCAAGTATCATGTCTGGTCTGGGCTTCTTGGACTAAATCCTTAGCCGTTACCGTTAATAACCGTAAATTTTTCGTTTTATCAATTGCCTTAATTAAATAATCACTCATTTTAGTTCTCCTAAAAAAATAGAGCCCGCAGTCAGGCCCTATTAATTATTAATCTTGTTGATCATCTGAAGAATGATCTTGATCCTTAGATGAAAAATCGGCATCAGCTTCATGAGCCTTCTCTGGATTTTCCGGATTGTGCTCTTCAACTTCCTCATTCTTCTCTAAAGGAGTTTCGACTGCTTCTTCAGAATGAACATGTTTACTATCTTTATCTTCGGTTTCCTTTTCGGCAGTGATAGTTGCCTTATGGTTTTCCTTCTTTTCAGCAGCTGCCTTAGCTTCTTCATAAGTCAAAGCCTTAGACTCACTTGGGTATTCTGGCATCTTTTCTGGCATTTTACCCGTTGTATACAGTGACATAATCTGCTTTTCGTCTAAAGTTTCATACTTCAGCAATGCTTCAGCAATTACTCGGTGCTTGTCGCGGTTATCCTTGACAATTTCAACAGCCTTGGCGTGAGCCTCATCAAGAAGTTCTTTAACAGCCTCGTCAATCTTAGCCGAAGTTGCTTCACTGTATGGCTTAAAGCCGTAAGGATTAGTCTCACCTTCTTTTTCAAGCTCAACCATTCCTAACGAATCGGTCATCCCATAATTAACAACCATACTGTGAGCAATTTGCGTTGCTTGTTCAAAGTCATTAGAAGCACCAGTTGACTGGTCACCAACAACAACTTCTTCACCGGCACGACCACCCATTAACCCAACAATTTGTTCCATTAATTGCTTTTTGGTTAATAAGAATTGGTCGTCCTTTGGCAACATTAAATTATAACCACCAGTGCGGCCATGAGGAACAATCGTAACCTTACGAACAGTTCGTGAATCGCTTAAGACCAACCCACAGATTGAGTGACCTGCCTCGTGGAAAGCAACACGTTCGCGTTCCTTCTTAGAAATCATACTGTTCTTCTTAGCTGGTCCTGCAATTACTCGGTCTTCAGCTTCATCAAGATCAGAGGCAGTAATTTCAGTACCATTGCGCCGAGCTGCAAGTAATGCGGCTTCATTTAGAAGATTAGCAAGGTCAGCACCGACAAATCCTGGGGTCTGACGGGCAATTTCCTTTAAATCAACGTCAGCAGCTAATGGCATGTTCTTGGCATGAACCCGTAAAATAGCTTCACGACCACGAACATCAGGTGTGCCAACCAAGACTTTACGGTCAAACCGACCTGGACGCAGCAACGCTGGATCCAAGACATCAGACCGGTTAGTTGCGGCAATTACGATAACTCCTTCGTTACCTTCGAAGCCGTCCATTTCAACCAATAATTGGTTCAAGGTCTGTTCACGTTCATCATTACCACCGCCGCTGGCATTACTGCCACGTCGACGTCCGATAGCATCAATTTCATCAATAAAGATAATACTTGGTGCGTTTTTCTTGGCATTGGTAAACAAATCACGAACTCGACTAGCACCGACACCGACAAACATTTCTACGAAGTCGGAACCGGAAATTGAGAAGAATGGTACGTTAGCTTCACCAGCAACAGCACGTGCAAGCAAAGTCTTACCGGTACCCGGAGGACCCTCAAGCAAGACACCTGATGGGATTTTGGCACCGAGTTTAGTAAATTTAGCTGGATTCTTCAAGAATTCAACGACTTCAACTAATTCTTGCTTTTCTTCCTCTTCACCAGCAACATCGGAGAAGCGGACCTTATTCTTTTTAGGATCTTCAGGCTTAACGTGTGAACGACCAAAGTTCATTATGCCGCCGCCAGAACCGCCGCGGCCACCGCCACCGGTCTGACTGATCATCATCCACATCATGACAATAAACAGAACAGTCGGCACTAACATCACAATTGTTGAAATCCAATTACCCGATTGCGACTCTCCCTGAGTTGTCATCTTCGTGTCGCTCTTTTGAGCTAAGTCCTGAACATTAGCGACACTTGAATCATTCTGCAGCATCGTGGTTGAAAAGCGCGTTACTTGTGCGCCCGAATTACCACTAAAGAAGTCAAAGCTGTTTTTCGATTGGTCTTTACTTCCTTGTGCTGTCTTATAACTGCCTGAAACGGTGTAAACACCATTAGCAGGCTGAACATTAAAATTTTTAACTTTGCCTTGACGCAAGTCTTTGACAAATTCAGAGTAGCTAATATTTTCACTGCCACCAGAATTATCAGAGCCGCCAAGAGCCCAGTTGATACCTCCCAATAATAGAAGGAAAACAACTATATAGAACAGGCCATTCGATAGCAGCCGATTCCGGTTATTCTTCATAAAAAACCTCCGCAAAGTTTCTAGAAATATACGAATAAAAGTTTAACACAAATTTCACTAATGCTCTAATATTTTAAAGGATCTTATCATTTAATGTTATAAACATAATATTGGTCTGCGTTAAAACCAGTTTCTTGATAACTGTATGCATTTTCGACAAATAATACTTGCTTATTGGCAATTAAAGTTAAGCAGTAGGGTCGCAATATTACAGGAATGCCATTTTGAGCAAACTTTTTCTTGCTTTTGACATGGTGACCATTTTTCAAAAGCAATTTTGCCCCTTGTGGTAAAGAATGAGCTAATAACTGTGTATCTAGCTGCGCCTTAAACTGCCCCACTAATTGACCAGCTGCCTGGTATGTTTGACTAACCAATAAGCGGCGCGTCCCCCAGTTAAATTCGACATTCAATTTAACTGTTGTTGCCTGCGGGCGTGGTGGCAACTTAACCGGCATAATGTACCAATATTTTTGATAATTAATTAATTCAAAACCTGCCAAATTTTCGTTGACCCGGACATGCCACGTCTGCCAAATAAAGTTCTGCCAATAAACAATCTGTTCCTGATCAGAAAATGTGGCAAGTGCAGCCTGACTTTGACGGTAAGCAAAACCTAAGCATTGTTCAGGTGGTGCAACTGCCGCAAACGCCCTTTTTGCAAGAGTAGTTATGACACTCATTTGCTCACTATAACGCAAGGCATTATGACCAATTAATGGGTTCTCCTGTTTTAATAGCGGCACAACATGATGCCGCAGGCGATTGCGCAAGACATCATCTTCAGCATTCGTTGAGTCCTGAACAAAAGGCACCTGATGTCTGCAATCATATAAAAGCAGCTCGTCTTTATTGTAGGTCAACAATGGCCGCAATAATTTAATTCCTTGCCGCTTACTAACCGCCGTTAAACTATTCATCTCGCTAGGATTACCCGAACGAATAAATTTTAGCAAAATATTCTCCAACAAGTCATCACAATGATGGGCCGTTAACAGATAATCACCATGCTCTTGCCGCATCACTTTCAATAAGAAAGAATAACGAAAATCGCGCGCAGCTGCTTCTACTCCTTTTTGCGAGTGCAGCTGAACCGGCCAAACAGTATTAATTACCTTAATCTGCCTGCCGCGACAATACCGCTCAATCACTTCGGCTTCCTTCTTAGAATCCGGTCGCAATTGGTGATCCAGGTGAGCCGCGATTATTTTTAGCTGATATTTTGCCTGCATGGCGCTAACCATTGCAAGTAGCGCCATTGAGTCCGGCCCGCCACTGGTGGCTACCACCAATGTCTTACCAACTAACGGCAAGTTATTTTGCTTAAAAAAGTCTGCAATCTCAGTCGCCATAATTTACTAATTCTTGGTGTAATTTCTTAATTTCAGCTTCCGCATCCGTGACCGTCTTAGTCAGTACATCTAAAAAATCGCTCTTTTTAACAGAAGAAAACTGGTTAGTATGATCAACAATTGTCGAATCATTAACCCGCATCTTCGATAAACCGATTTTCCCTTTAAAATTGTGAATAATTACCACGCGAACGCTCTGACCCACGCGATAATTATGCCGCTCACGGTCCCAATTGCTGCCAAAATCACTGTGGTGAATTAACCCTGAACGCCGCTTAGGCAATGTCACAAAAATACCTAGATCAGTTATATTATTAACTACACCAGTTATCCGCTGTCCTACTTGATATTTCATTAATTATTATCTTTTTCTTCTGGAATATTGTAGATTGTTTCATTAGGTTTGGAATATAAAAACTTGAAGCGCACGAGTTTGGCTACATAATCCGGATCCTTGAGATCATCACGTTTTGCAGACAGAGCTTGCTTTTCCTTGCTAATCGTACTAAGCGACTTTTTAGAAGCCTGCACCTGACTGTTAATCCGGCTAGTCTGCGCGTGCGTAATTCCAATCTGCACACCCAAAAAGACAAAGATAATCGCAAAAACCGCAATTATCCGGTTACGCCGTACTCGGTGCACTTCTCGTTCCCTTTTTTCCTGTTTACGCTTTAAACGTGCCATTCGCTCTTCTGGACTGAGCGAATTATAAATACGTGGTCCTCTCATTTTTGATCCCCTATTATTAAAACAATACTATTTTAATTATAACAAGGCCACCTATAAAAGTCATTAATATCGAAAACGATTAATCAATTAGCTCATAAAGCTCACTTGCTTCTGCTTTTTTAGTAGTTTCGCGGATAGCACACACCTTGGCCTTAACTTGTCTTGAGCCGTAACCGACCTCAATAACGTCCCCGATTTTCACATCATAGCTGGACTTCACAACTCGGTCATTAACCTTGATTCGCCCTTGATCCGCCATTTCTTTGGCAATTGGCCGTCTCTTAACCAACCGCGAAACTTTTAAAAATTTATCAATTCGCATTTTTAACCCCTATCTTTGAATAATGTCACTTGCTGCAGTCATAAACGTCATCAATTCATTCGTCAGCATGCGACTGTTTTCGTTATCTGGTAATTCTAATAGAACTACCAGCTGCTTTTGTGACGATAGACTTATTTTAGCCTTTAAGTTAACGTGTTCCAAGGCTTTAAAAATATTTGGTCCCTCTAATTCACGGCTAGCATCTGACGAAAACGCAACTTTAACGCGATTAGCCGTTTTAACAATGTTTAAAACCTGAGCTAAATCAGTCTCAATCTTCAAATTAGCCATTGCCAGCAGATTTTCAACCGGCTCCGGATAATCACCGAAGCGGTCGATTAATTCATCCTGGATTTGGTCAAGTTCATCTGCATCAGCAGCCTTAATTTTCTTATAAAACTCAATTTTTTCTTCTTGATCGCTAATATAAGCGTCGGGAATATAGGCTTCCAGTCCCAAATCAATTTCTGCGTTAGTCTTTTTAATCCGCTTTTTACCCTTACGCTCAAGCACCGCATCAGCCAACATTTGCGAGTATAAATCGTACCCTACGCTGTCGATAAAGCCATGTTGCTGCGCGCCAAGCATGTTGCCAGCACCACGAATTGACAAATCACGCATCGCAATCTTAAAACCAGACCCCAATTCCGTAAAATCACGAATTGCATCAAGTCGCTTTTCACCAATTTCGGTTAAAACCTTATTAGGTTGATACAAAAAGTAGGCATAAGCCAGTCTGGCACTGCGGCCAATACGACCACGCAGCTGATAAAGCTGACTTAGGCCGTAGTGATCGGCGTCCTCCACAATCATCGTGTTCACGTTAGGCATATCAATCCCAGTTTCAATAATGGTTGTGGTGACCAAAATATCAAATTCGCGATTCAAAAAGCGGTATAGGATGTCTTCCATTTGGTTCTGACTCATCCGCCCGTGAACACTAGCGATTCGCGCCTGCGGAATCAAATTTTCCAATTGATTAACAACATCGTCAATGTCGCCAATGCGGTTGTGCAGGTAAAAGACCTGCCCGCCGCGCTGCATTTCGCGCAAGCACGCATCTTTAATCACACTTGGAATCTGTTCCATGACGTAAGTTTGAATCGGATAACGGTTTGACGGCGGTGTTTCCATTACCGACAAATCGCGCACTCCGACCATTGACATGTGCAGTGTTCGCGGAATTGGCGTTGCCGTCAAGGTTAAAACATCAATGTTAGCCTTGAGCTCCTTTAACTTTTCCTTATGCTTAACGCCGAAGCGCTGTTCTTCGTCAACGATTAACAGTCCCAGATTTTTGAATTTAACATCTTTGGATAAAATTCGGTGCGTTCCAACCACCAAGTCAATCTGGCCGTCTTTTAAACCAGTAACAATCTTTTTAGCTTCTGCTGCGGTCTGAAAACGAGATAGCATCGCAAAATTAACCGGAAAATCCTTAAACCGATCTTGAATTGTTTCATAATGCTGCTGGGCCAAAATCGTTGTCGGCACCAAAAACGCCACTTGTTTATTATCTTGGATAGCCTTAAAAGCCGCCCGCAATGCTACTTCTGTCTTACCAAAACCAACATCCCCCACAAGCAGCCTGTCCATCGACTTATCCTGCTCCATGTCGTGCTTAATTTCCTTAATTGAGCGCAACTGGTCTGGCGTTTCGACATACGGGAAGGAATCTTCAAATTGCCGCTGCAGCTCATCATCCGACGAAAAGGCAAAGCCCTTTTCAGATTCACGTTTGGCATATAGCGCAATTAAATCGTCGGCAATATCTTCAACCTTCGACTGTACCTTACGCTTGGTTTTAGCCCATTCACTACCACCAAGCTTGTTAATGTGTGGGTGCTTACCTTCTGAGGCAACATACTTTTGCACCAAACTTAGTTGGTCGGCAGGCACAAACAATTGGTCGCCATGCTGGTAAGTAATTGTGATGTAGTCACGCTTAACGCCTTGATTTTCCAGCGTTTTAATGCCTTCAAAGCGGCCAATTCCGTGATTAACGTGAACAACATAGTCCCCTGGCTTAAGCTCGGTATAATTACGCAACCGTTGCGCATTTTCCAAGGTTTTAATCCGGCGCTTATGGTGCGTCGTCTTATTAAATAATTCGTGCTCGGTCAAGTAGACCAAATTAATTCTGGGCAGCGTAAAGCCGCTGTTAAAGCCGCCAACAATAATCTGCGTTTGGTGTTCACTAATTGCTTCAGCGTTAACCACGGGCACATCAAGGCCAAACTCTGCCACTGTTTGACTAATCTGGCGTGCTCGCTTGTCGTTATCTGCCTGTAAGACAACCGTTTGCTGCGTCTTTTGGTAAGATTCAATTTCGGTCTTAATCAGTGGCATCTGACTAAAAAATTGCTGCGGCTCACGGGTTTGCCAGTCAAACAATTGTCCTAGGCGAATGCGGCCCATG
This sequence comes from Lactobacillus sp. ESL0679, assembly GCF_029433515.1. Lineage (GTDB taxonomy): Bacteria > Bacillota > Bacilli > Lactobacillales > Lactobacillaceae > Lactobacillus. Next base: position 166,893 of record NZ_JAQTIG010000001.1, read on the forward strand.
CTCCGTTGAAAGAGCGAAAAGTAAATATGCGCGTGCTGGTCCTTAGCCCAATTTTGGTTGAAATTGGCGCGTAATTCCTGCCCCGGCAAGATTGCCCCAGTCTTTAATTCATCATCAATAAAACCAGCATTCTGCTGATCAACCGTTTTAACTGCTTGATCAATTAGCGGCCAGTCATCAAGTAAAATTACGCCACTTGGTGCCAAATATGCTGATAGCGTACTCGGTTCCTTGATTAAAAAATCAACCAAAAAAGCATAATTTTGCGGCAGTGTGCCGTCCTTAAGCTCATCAAGCGTCTGCGTGAAGTGATCCTTGACCGCTTTTTCTGGTGCCGGTGCATCGGCCATCGCCTTAGTAATGGCTTTTGTTGCCCGAGCAAAGTCACCTGCCGTAAAGACCCGATCTTGTGCCGCTGCAACGGTAACTTGATCCAGAGTTTTTTGACTACGCTGACTAGCTAGGTCAAACTCCTTAATCGTATCAATCTCATCGCCGAAAAATTCCATTCTAATTGGATTTTCTCGGTCCAAAGGATAAATATCTAAAATATCCCCACGTAAAGCAAATTCACCTGGACGAGCAACCAAATTTTCACGGCGATAACCAGTCTGCACGAGCCAGCTAGTTAGGGCAGCCAAATCAAATTCTTTGCCCGGTGCAAATTCACGCCGCGCCCTTTTGAAGGCATCTGGAGCCGATAACTTATACTGCAGCCCTTGCGGTGTTGTTACCACAATCCCCGCTTGCTCACTTAACAAAAAGTTGAGTGCCTGGATACGCTGGCTAAGTTCGTCCGGCGAGCTCACCGCGGTTTGCGTGGCAATGGTCGCATCCACCGGAAAGCTTTGCACCATGCCGCTAGGCATAATCGCACTTAATTCACTGGCTAACTTTTGTGCCTTGCTCTCATTCTCCTCAATTAACAAAAGCGGCTGCTTTAATTGGTGGACAATCTGTTTTAGGAGCAGACTAAAAGCACCGGCGGTAGCGCCAGTGATCAGAGAATTCTTAACTTGGGTAACTTTTTTAATAAAATCTGTTAGCCCTTGATCTTGCTCAAGTAAATTTGTTAAACGCATTTTAGTTATATTTATTCATTAAATATTGGCTGCTTTCACCCGCAATGAAGTCATCGATAATCTGACTGCTTTTAGCAAAAGCGGCTGCCATTAACTCCTGCTGCTCCTTATTAAACGGAGACAAAACCCAAGAAATCACACTTGCTTCTGTAACCTCTGCGGGATGGCGAATACCAATCTTTAAACGGTTAAAATTACTCGTGCCTAAATCACGAATAATGCTTCTAATTCCGTTGTGGCCGCCAGACTTACCGTTAGCCCGAACGCGAATCTTGCCCAGAGCCATATCCATGTCATCATGAATAATCAAAATATCTTGCGGCTCAACCTTAAAAAAATGTGCGACTTGTGCAACAGAACGACCAGAGTCATTCATATATGTCTGCGGCTCAAGCAGGATAACATCTGTGCCCTTGATTTTTTGCTTGGTAAATTTGCCTTCAAACTTATCACGTTCAAGTGTGAGCCCATTTGCTGCTAGATAATGATCTAAGGCCATAAAGCCCGTATTATGTTTCGTGCCGTCATATTTTTTACCTGGATTACCCAGACCTGCAATAACTTTCATTAAATTTCCCCTTGTATTTAGTCGTATTAATAATAGCACATTCGCACCATTTATTTGGACCAGCAGCTACAATCTGCTGGCTGATTTTCACTTAAATTTAGCAAGTTAGCAATTTGTTTTAATGTTTATTTAATCGTAAAACCATCTATGTTATAATTACGGGGATTATTTATACAAACGGAGGCAATCTCATGCTTATCAAATCTTTAGTTATTAAAAAAGATTACCTAACAACGGTTAACGAACACGCTACACTCGAAGAGGCACTTAAAATTTTGGAAGATTCCGGCTTTCGGTGTGTGCCAATTCTTGACGATACTGGCACTATTTTCCGCGGTAATATCTATAAAATGCACATTTACCGGCACAAGTCCCAAGGCAAGGATATGAGTTTACCGGTTACTGACTTACTTAAAAATGCTACTAAAACAATTAAAGTAAACTCACCATTTTTTAAAGTTTTCTTCACAATTAAAGACTTACCTTATATTACAGTTTTAGACGAAGGCGGCAAGTTTTACGGTATTTTGACGCACTCACGCTTATTGGACATGTTGTCCAATGCTTGGAATGTGAAAACCGGTTCTTATGTATTCACAGTATTGACCGACAACGACCGTGGTAATTTAGCTAAAATGACTAAAGTCATTACTAAATATTCCAACATTGCCGGTGTTATGAGCTTAGACGCAACTGCTGCTGAGTCAGATGGCACCTTTGTGCGCCGGATTCTGTTCACTTTACCTTCAGGGGTTACTCTTGAAGTTCTAAAAACCATTGTAGGCAAGTTGGAACACAAAGGTTATGTCGTGACCGAAATCGAAGACTTGCAAGCAGGTATGACCATCATGAGTGATGAAAATCCCGGTGTTTATATCAATGATGCTGCAGAAGAAAATGAGTAAGATTCACTAACCTAATAAAACCGCTGCTAAAGATCATAGCAGCGGTTTTTTAGTTGAAAACTATTGTCAGGTCAACTATTTTACCAAGCATCATGCCTGATTGGGATTGACCGTTTTACCCATACATAGTTCTACAGGTAAAGTATAGATTGTATTTTTAAATTTTTGATCAGGATGTTTTATTCTTTGAAGTAATAGCTTTATCAACAACGAAGCAATATCATTCAACGGCTGCTTGATAGTGGTCAATTGTGGAAAATAATCCCTAATTAGCTGCGTGCCATCAAAGCCTATGACCATTAAATCTTGCGGAACTTTAATTTTCAGCTCCTCTGCCACCAGACAAACCAAAATTGCCGTCAAATCATCTGAACAAACAATGCCGTCAACTTTATCTTGCTCCAGCAACTTTTTAATAAGCATCATTTTAATTAACTTAGTATCACCATAGTTTAATGAGCAAACTTTAGCCTTCAAGTCCTTAGCTTTCATATAATCGCGATAGCCCCGTAACCTCTGGTCAGTTGGATTACCCTCGATATTTGCATTTCCCAAATAATAAATCTGCCGACAACCACAGCGATATAATTCAGCGGTTGCCATTTGCGCCCCACGATAATTATCTGCGGAGACAATCGGAATATCAGCTGATAAATTACGATCAAAACTTACCATTGGTAAATTCGTTTGCTGATACTCTTTAATGCCCAAATTATGTGCCCCTGAAATGATGCCATCAACTTGATTGGCCATCAACATTTGCAGATAAGTATGTTCTTTTTGTGGATCATTAGCAGAATTACATAAAATTGTTTTATAACCTTTAGCAAACAACAAGCATTCAAGTCTTTCGACTAGTTCACCAAAAAACGGATTACTAATATTCGGGAAAATTATGCCTATAAGATATGTTTGCTTTCCTTGCAAAGAACGTGCTACTGAATTGGGCTGATAGTTTAGTTCCTGCATTGCAAGCTTAACCTTAGCTTTTGTTTCTTTACTTAAATAACCGTAATTATTAATAACGCGTGACACTGTCGTTACCGAAACACCAGCTTTTTTCGCAACATCACTTAGTTTGGGACGCATATATTTACCTCATCTTTATATTCCAATATATGCCAGTATACTCTAAATCAGTATTATTAGAGAACCATATCTTGAAATTTTTTTCATTGAGGAAAAAGCGCCCAGTCATTGTGGCTAACCCATTATTAACAAAAATTTCAATGACTGAATGATCTACGAAAATATCTAAGGTTAGCTCATGATTTGGTAAAACTTTTAGTGAGCGTCTAGTACCATACTCTTGTGCAAAACTCCCGCCAGCCATTGAGCGATCTAATATCAGATCGCCCTTTTGAGTATCAAAATAGAGTATAATCTTTTCATCATTTGTGCCGAAGTTTAAACAGTTGTGAGTTTGAGCGGGAATTTTTAGTGCTAACTCAAATTGTCCTGTACTAGTTATTTCGGTATTTGCAAAAAGCTTTTGTGGTTGCTGGCGATACTTTTTAATCGCACTAATCGGTGTCTGGACTAATTTATTATCTTGGACATGCAGTTCTTTCACCAAACTCAAACAATTAGCCCAATTTTCAGAGTCAGTTGGATAACTGATATCGGGTAAGCCAACCCAACTAACTACATAAGTCTGATTTTGATAATTAATCCCCTGGCTTGCGTAGAGGTCGAACCCCTCATCTAAATTTTGCGGTAGTTGCTTGCTCGTGAACCTTAAACTTTTAAAGTCAAAACTTTCACCTAGCCAATAAACGTTGGGATAAATATTATCATAATCTAGAACTGTTTTATCCAATTTTTGTGGACAAAATATAAAAACTGGGTGCCCATCAATAAAGAGCAAATTAGGACACTCGATCATTTCGCATGGTATTTCTGACGGAAACTTGACATAGCCTAATGAAGTCCAGTCTTCTAAATTTTTTGAATGATAAACCAGAATATGTCCCGTATTTGTTTTACGGTCCTGCGCACCCAAGAAGCAATAAAATTCATTCTGATACTTAATTATTTGCGGATCACGGATATTGCTAGTTGTAAAATCAGGCTGACTAATTAAGGGCTGGGCAATCTTAGTGAGTTCATTATCTTTATTAAGCCAGGCCCCCATTTGATATGACGTCCTTTGCCACTCTTGATCTCGAGTATTGCCCGTATACATAACAAAAAGTTTATCATCTAGTGCAATAGCAGACCCCGAAAAAACACCTTGCCGATCATAATCAGTATCAGGCAAAATGCTTAACCCCAAATCTTCCCAGCTAACCAAGTCAGTCGACGTCAAATGATTCCATGACTTAACTCCGTGAACCGCTCCAAAAGGAAATGATTGATAAAAGAGATGCCACTTTTGATTAAAATAACTAAAACCATTGGGATCATTTAACAATCCAGAAGAAGGATGAATATGATAATGTGGCAAATACTTAGATTGCCTTGTTTGTTGCCGAATTTTTGAAATATATTTTTCATCGTAGCTTTGATATGAAGCGTAGCGTTGCTCGCGTGACCATTCCATAATTTCACCCTTTTAAATTAAAACTTTCCTTTAGATTAAATCTATCGGCAATTTATGTCAATCGCTTTCATCAAATAAATCGCTAATTTATGCAACAATTTACCAAATTAAAATAATTTGTGATAAGCGTTTGACATATAAAGATAAATATTTATAATAATTATTAGTCTTACAGAAACCGCTTGCATAAACAATATTAAGAAGGAGTTTTAAAATGGACTATCAACGTGTAGCAAAAACGGTATTAACCGCAGTCGGAAAAAACAATTTAATTGCAGCTGCTCATTGTGCAACTAGATTACGCTTAGTTGTTAAAGACACCAGCAAAATAAATCAAACGTTATTAGATGAAGATCCTGATATTAAAGGAACTTTTAACGCAAACGGCCAATATCAGGTTATTATTGGTCCTGGTGCTGTTAACAATGTCTATGATGAACTAATTAAACTAACTAATTTACCCGAAACATCAACTGAAGACCTAAAAAAGGTTTCTACCCCCAAGAGTAAAAACCCAATTATGGCTTTTATTAAATTGCTGTCAGATATTTTTGTTCCAATCATCCCTGCTCTAGTAGCAGGGGGGCTATTAATGGCCTTAAACAATTTTCTAACTTCCAAAGGTTTATTTGGTCCTAAAGCATTAATAGAAATTGTCCCAAGCATCAAAGGCATTTCTGACATGATTCAGGTCATGTCTTCGGCGCCATTTATTTTCTTGCCAATTTTGGTAGGTATATCTGCCGCTAAAAGATTTGGTGCAAATCAATTCCTCGGCGCAACACTAGGAATGATTATGACAACACCAAATTTAGTTCCAGGACATTTTTGGAATATCTTTGGTTTGCAAGTTGCACAAAATAATTACAGTTATCAAGTTATCCCGGTTTTAGCTGCCGTTTGGATTTTATCACTTTTAGAAAAATGGCTGCATAAAAAATTGCCTGATGCTGTTGATTTTACATTTACGCCCTTACTTTCAGTTATGATTGCCGGCTTTTTAACCTTTGTTATTATTGGCCCCGTAATGAAAGAACTATCTGATCTGATTACAATGGGTGTAACTTGGCTCTACAATACACTCGGCTTTATCGGAACTGGGATTTTTGGCCTATTTTATTCACCAATTGTTCTAACAGGATTGCACCAAAGTTTTCCTGCAATTGAAACACAACTTATTTCTGCATTTGTTCAGCATCACACCGGTAGCGGCGACTTTATTTTTGTGACAGCATCAATGGCTAATACCGCACAAGCAGCAGCGACCTTCGCAATCTTTTTATTAACCAAAAACAAGAAAATGAAAGGTTTATCGTCATCCGCTACTGTTTCAGCATTATTGGGAATAACCGAGCCTGCACTATTTGGCGTTAATCTAAAATATCGGTTCCCATTCTTCTGTGCGCTTGTTGGTTCTGGAGTAGCTTCTGCTGTAGCTGGACTCTTACATGTAATTGCAGTTTCACTAGGTTCAGCTGGAGTGCTAGGCTTCCTGTCAATTTATGCACCAACTATTCTGAATTTCTTACTATGTGAACTAATAAGTTTTGTTGTCGCATTTGTTTTAACATTTTTCTATGCTAAAAGTCATACAAGCTTAATGGCAGAAATTGACAATTAAAAAAATAATTAGTAATTTCCCGCCTTATACAAAAACTAAAGCTAAGACAAAGTTCTTAGATACTAAAAAATGATAAAACCCCGAAATTAATTTATCTTAATTTCGGGGTTCTTATTATGACTAAATTATTCGTGATCATAAATTCGTGGTAAACGATCATCTAATAAGCAGGCAACTTCATAATGAATCGTATCGACATAATCAGCTGCTGCCTTAATATTATTAGGTGCAGCTGGATCATTATCAATCAGCACCACTTTAGTACCAGCAGGCATTTTATATGGCAAGCGTACCATTAACTGATCCATACAAACACGGCCAACAATCGGGCAATATTCATCCCCGACCTTAATCTTAAAGCCCTGGAACTTCCGAATAAAACCGTCAGCGTAGCCCACGGGAACCGTCCCAATTATTTGGTCACCATCGGCAACATAAGTTGAGCCATATCCCACACCCTGACCTTGATGAATTGGATGGACTTGTACCAGTTCACTTTCAAATGACATCGCTGGCTGCAGCTTAATTTGAGCAGGTAAATCGCTGCTAGCTGGATTTGAAGACGGATTTAAGCCATAGAGACCGATACCAAAACGCACTAGGTCGCTATGGATTTTTTTACCAAAAATGCTGGCCGCAGTATTATCAACGTGAATCCACTTCGGCTTGACCTTAAGCAAATCTTTTAAATGGTTAAACCGAGCAACTTGCTGCTTAAAGTAGGAATCATCGCTACTATCAGCCGACGCAAAGTGGGTAAACATCCCTTCCACATAAAAGCTGCGCTCATGAGCTAACAAAAAGTCATTGGCAGCCACAAATTCTTGATCTTCGCTAAAACCAATGCGCCCCATGCCAGAATCAATCGCCAAGTGAATCTTTAGCTGCCAGTCAGTAGCCGCTAACTTTGTCGCTGCTGCCTTTAACCAAGCCAAGTCCGGCACCGTCAGTGAGACACCATTTGCCGCTGCTAGAACCGCATATTCAGCTGGGGTTACCCCCAATACTAAAATGGGCTGCGTAATGCCAGCTTGCCGCAGCTCCAATGCCTCATCTAAAATCGCGACGCAAAAGCCAACAGCACCTTCTTCAACCGCCACTTGAGCGACCTTAACTGCGCCGTGACCGTATGCATTGGCCTTAACCACCGCGAACAATTTTTGCCCTAATTCTAAGTGTCTTAATTCTTGTCTAACATTTTGTCTAATTGCATCTAAGTCGACATGAACTGCTGCCGGACGATGTATTCCTGGAACCATTTTATTTCTCCAACACAATTAATGTAATAATTTCATGATTGTCATGGGTAATACTTGGGAAAATTTTGCCGTTGAACTTAGACGAAGTCGTTACGGGATGACCCAAATCATCCCACAAGGTTTCTACATCCTGCAAGCCAAGTGATTTACCAAGGCCTGTCCCCATTGCTTTAGAAAAAGCCTCTTTAATTGAAAACCGGCCACCAAGATATTCAACCTTACGTTTGCCTTGCAATTTTTGATATTGGGCAAATTCTTTGGGTGTTAATGCCCGTTTGGCAAAGTTGTCACCCTTAGCAACAATCTTAGCAACTCGTTCAACTTCAACCGCGTCAATTCCTACGCCAACAATCATTTTCTCTACCTCACATTCCAAAATTATAATACAAAAAATGAGCTGTTCATCAGAACAACTCATTTTTAAATAAATCATTAATCTTTTTTATTCTTAATCACAAAGTTGTGACCGCCGCCACTGCGACGTGAACGGTCACCGCGATAACCGCCATGACCATGAGCCCGATCGCCGCCGCGATGGTTGCGGTCGCCGCCACGATAACCGCCGCGGCTGCCGTGACCACCTCTTGAGCCATGACCGTAATGACCACGACCGCGGCCACCACCACTACGACGACCACCGCCCTTGTATGGCAATGGCTTTTCGGAACTAATCTTAACCTCAACCTTTGAAGAATCCTTAGATAAATTCTTGAGCAAAGCAGAAGCAAGATCAACTGCTGAATAGTTTTCTAACAGTTCATTAGCATCTTGGGTGTACTTAGACAAGTCTTCCTTCATCAAGTCTTCAATCTTAGACTTGGCAACCTTCAATTGACCACGGAAAGCTTGGTCATCTGACGGTGGACGAAGTGGCTCCATCTTCTTCTTGGTTAGTTGCTCAATTGTCCGCATGTAGCCAATTTCGTTTGGCGTAACAAAGGTAACAGACATCCCATTTTGACCAGCACGACCCGTACGACCAATCCGGTGTACGTATGAGTCTGGGTCTTGAGGAATATCATAATTGTAAACGTGGGTTACACCTGAAATATCAAGTCCACGAGCGGCAACATCAGTTGCAACTAAGATATCAAGTTTACCAGCACGGAAACGTTTTAGAACGCTCATCCGGCGAGCTTGTGACAAGTCCCCGTGAATACCAGCAGCGTTATAGCCACGCGCTTGCAGTCCACGGTTAACTTCATCAACGCGACGCTTAGTCCGAACAAAGATAACTGCTAAGTCAGGACTTTCAACGTCAATTAACCGACACATAATGTCGAATTTTTCTGAATCTTTAGCCCGAACAAAGTATTGGTCAATCAAGTCAGCAGTTAATTCTTTTGCCTTAATGCGAACAATCTCAGGATTATTCATGAATTTTTCACTAATGTGTAAAATTGGCTTCGGCATTGTTGCACTGAATAGCAAAGTCTGCTTGCGGTTCTTAACGTAGCTTAAGATGCTTTCAATATCTTGGATAAAGCCCATGTCGAGCATTTCATCGGCTTCATCAAGCACGATAGTATTGACAGCTTCTAAGTCAATTGTCTTGCGCTTCAAGTGGTCAAGTAGACGACCAGGAGTACCAACTAAGATTGCTGGCACTTGCTTTTTAAGTGAGCGAATCTGGCGGCCAATGTCAGCCCCGCCGTAAACAACTTGGACGCGGGCTTTTTCATCGCGGCCTAAGCGGAAAAGTTCTTCTTGTGTTTGGATTGCCAATTCACGCGTTGGTTCAATAATTAACGCCTGAATAGTGTTATGTTGCTTTTCTAAGTTTTGTAAAATTGGCAAGGCAAAGGCAGCTGTCTTACCAGTACCGGTTTGTGCTTGACCAATTACATCTTTGCCCGCTAAGGCAAGTGGAATTGTTTGTTCCTGGATTGGAGTTGCTTCCTCAAAGCCTGAACGCTTAATCGCTTTTAGAAGCTCATCATTTAATCCTAATTCCGAAAATTTCACTAAATTCTCCTTATCTAAGCCGCTCTAATACTTTCTCAAGGTGCATCCCGTGTGAACCTTTTAAGACGACAATGTCGTGCGGCTTAATATCATTCTTCAGTGCTGCAATCATCTGCGGCATCTGATCTTCTTTATAATAATGTAAATTCTCTGGCGCGTACTTGCCTTCTAAAGCAGTAGCTAAGTTGTTCATTTCAGCGCCAAATAAATATACTTCGTTAATCACTTGTGGATCAAGGCTATCGGCTAACCCAGCATGCAGCGCATCTGAGCGCTTGCCCAATTCCAGCATGTCACCTAAGACAGCGATGCGGCGGCTACCTTCTGGAACTTGAATTTGACCAAAACTGGTTAAAACAGCCCGAACAGCGGTCGGGTTGGAGTTGTAAATATCACTCATGATATCTTCACCAACGTCGCCTTTTTCCCACTCCATTCTGTTAGCAGTCGGAGTAAAGTTAGCTAATGCGGTCGCAATTTCTTCATCACTTTCGCCGAAGTACCGACCAACGCAAAGAGCTGACATAGCATTAGAAACATTGTGCTTACCAATCATCGGGATTGAAAACTGCTTTTGTGAACTGTTAATTGTAAACGTAGCGTGGTGCTTATAACTTCTAAAGCCTGTCGCATAAACTGTATCATCTTTTGCAAAACCAAAGGTAACTTTTGCTTGGTTAATTTTTGCACTGCGCTCACGTAAAAGCGGTTCATCCCCGTTATAGATGAATTCTCCGTCCTCACGCAAAAAGTCGGTAATTTCCATTTTGGCATCTGCGATACCTTCGCGTGAACCTAAAAATTCAATATGGGCTTCACCAATCATGGTAATGACACTGACATCGGGATGAGTCAGTTCACTTAAATGATGCAATTGGCCAGCGTGATCCATACCCATTTCCAAAACCAAAATTTCAGTAATTGGCTTCATTTCCAAAATAGTCATCGGCACACCGATTTCATTGTTGAAATTAGCATCAGTCTTGTGCACATTAAACCGTTTAGCAAGAACAGCCGCAGTCATATCCTTAGTCGTTGTCTTACCGTTAGAACCCGTAATACCTACAACGGTAGGATTAACCTTGTTTAAGTAATATTGCGCTAATTTCTGCATGCTAAGCAGTGGATCATCGACCTCTAACACAGCAATGGTTGTTGGCTTATTAGCGTGACCTTTTTGCCATAATGTTGCCGAAGCTCCATTAGCAATTGCACTGTCAATGAAGTCGTGGCCATCACGCTCGCCCTTTAAGGGAACAAATAAGCCGCCATCTGTTATTTTTCTTGAGTCAAAGGCAACCGAAGTAATAATTGTTTGCTCGTCGCCTTCACAAGTTGAATTGATTGCTTTGGCAATTTCTGCCAGTTGCATTTTCATCTATTTTTTCTCCTAAAAAAGAAAGTCCATACAGCAATTATTACACTTAATCTCGATTTGGTATAACAATTTAGCTTCACATAAAAAAACAGCCCCAATGGGACTGCTTCCACCAGATCAAAGGTATTACTTGTTGTTCATACCATACTTCTTGTTGAACTTTTCGATCCGGCCATCTGCTTGAGCAAACTTTTGCTTGCCTGTGTAGAATGGGTGAGAATCTGAAGTGATTTCAACGCGAATTAATGGGTAGGTTTTACCTTCGTATTCTATTGTTTCCGTTGGCTTCAAAGTTGAACCTGCAACGAACTTAGCACCTGTAGCTGAGTCCATAAAGACAACTTCTTGGTAATCTGGATGAATGCCTTGTTTCATGTTTATTACTCCTTTTGCCATGACCTTATTTCAAGCCATAGATTAATCGATTAACGTTAACTACTCTAACATTTTTAGCGATAAAATTCAAGCATTAATCTTTTTTGAACTTGAACTAGTTCAAAACAATGTCACTTGGCTTAACTTCACTACCAAAGTATGGTTTTAATTCCTGATTATAATCATTCACAAAGAATTTGTGTCCATTTAACTTAGTAATTTCCTTGTTAGTCCAAGTTAATAAAGACTTGTTACCCTTCTTAACGGCCGGAGAAATAAACTGGTTCGGGCCGATATTCTTAATACCCACAGTGTAGCTCGGGTTCTTCTTAACCCAAGCATAAAGATAAGAGTTATCATCAGCTAAAGCTGCTGCCCGCTTATTCTTAATCGCATTAAATTGTTGTGTCTTGGAATCAAATTTCAATAAGTTAATGCCGCTCTTTTTAGTAAAGTAATTTTCAGCAGTGGTCCCCTTAGTAACAATTAAACTCTTGCCGGTTAATTGGCTAGCCTTCGTGATTGGTGCACTCTTAGGTGAAATTACCCCAACAGAAACCTTCATGTAAGGCTTGGCATAATCAACAACCTGCTTACGTTCCGGTGTGACTGTAAAGTTAGCCAAAACCAAGTCGGCTTTATTGGAATTCAGTGTGTCTACACGGTTGTTCGCATTAACTTGGACAAACTTAATTTTTACGCCCATGTCCTTTGCCATTTGCCGAGCCAGATGCACGTCATAACCAACGCGCTCACCCTTAGCATTAACCCAGCCATACGGTGGCAAATCGCCAAAGACAGCAACACGCAATACGCCGCGTTTCTTAATGGCAGTCACGCTGCTATCATTACTGCTGGCAGTATGATTATTTGCTGACTTGATACCAAAGAAAGCTGCAATTGCAATAATTACTACAACTACCACACCGATAATTGTGTTTCTTGTTCTATTCTTATTCATTATTTTTCCTTAAAAATCCATACTTGTTAAAAATTCTTGTGCTCGGTCAGTTTGCGGCTTGGTAAAGAACTGCTTGCCCGGCGTATTTTCGATGATTTTACCGTCTTCTAAAAACAGGACCTGATCGGCAATTTGCGCCGCAAAGTTCATCTCGTGCGTCACGATAATCATGGTCATGTGGTCCTTTTTAGCTAAATCGGTCATGATCTGTAAAATGCCGCGCACCATCTCTGGGTCAAGTGAGGCTGTTACTTCATCAAAGAGCATTATTTCTGGATGCATGGCCAAGGCCCGCACGATCGCAATCCGCTGCTTTTGCCCACCGGATAATTCACGCGGGTAAGCATCAACGTACTTGATTAAGCCCACACGCTCTAACAGCTGCATTGCTTCATCTTTGACCGCTTCTGCTGGCCTCTTTTGCACCTTGGTTGGCGCCAGCAAAATATTGTCCATCACGGTTAAATTAGGGAACAAATCATAACTCTGAAAGACCATACCAATCTTTTGGCGCAAACTCTGCCACTCCTGATCGGTCGGCGTAATCTTTTGGCCCTTAAAGTAAATCGCACCCTCATTAAATTGCTCAAGGCCATTAAGACACCGCAATAAGGTACTTTTACCTGAACCTGATGGCCCAAGTAAGGTCAGAACTTCGCCTTCTTCCAACTTAAAGTTGATGTCGTGCAAGGCCTGCCAATCACCATAAAATTTATTTAAATGTTCAACTCGTAAAATTTCTTTCGTCATTTGTTTCACCTACTTTTTAGCAGCCAATCGCTTGGCCCAAGCTGACAATGGATAGTCGATTACAAAATATAAAATAAAAATCAAGCCATAAATCCAAAAGACGCCATTAGGATATTGTTGGTTGTTAGCTTCGATAATTTGTTGACCAACTGCAATCACGTCAATGATACTGATTGTCATCAATAGCGAAGTTGTCTTAATTACACGTGTTGCCAAGTTAATGGTTGCTGGCAGTTCCAGTTGGAATGCCTGCGGCAATAAGACATAACGAAACAGTTGCATTCGACTTAAGCCCAGTGCTAGCCCCGACTCCTTCTGCGTTAACGGCACGGACTCGATTGCCCCGCGCACAATATCACTAAATTCCGCAGCGACCCATAAGGCAAATGCCAATACTGCCATCCAACTAGCTGGCCAATTAATATGCAGCTGCCGCGGCAAGATGTAGTAGGCCAAATACAATAAGACAATTGTTGGTACAATCCGGAAAAATTCAAGGTAGAGTCGTAAAATAAAGCGCACAATTTTATTAGGCATAGTTCTTAAAACACCAAAAACTGTGCCTAGTATTAGCCCTATTACTAAGCTAACTGCCGCAATCCAGACCGAAGTCCATAATCCCTGCATTAGCCGTGCAAAGTTGTCCCCAGCGAAGAAAACATTAATTGCCGAATGTGCCATAACGAACCCTCCTTTCCAAATAATTGAGCAGTAAAATAACTGGAATTAAAATAATTGCGTAAGCAATGACTAACACTAACAAGTATTCGTTAGAGCGGTAATACATTCCAATCAGGTCTAATGCCGTGTTGGTTAACTCTGGAATAGCAATTACCGAAAAAATTGAAGTTTCTTTAATTAAAAAGATAATGTTCGCAGTCAATGCCGGCATGCTAAGGGCAAATCCTTGTGGGAAAACCACATAGCGTGCTAACTGTAACTTATTCATTCCCAGAGCCTTGCCGTTATCAATCTGATTAGCATTGACACCAGTAAATCCACCGGTAAAGCCTTCTGCCATGTAAGCACCACCCAAAAAGATTAGTCCAATAATGCCGCATGTTTCAGCCGACATTTTTAAACCCAAAACGGGAAATGCATAATATAAGAAAAACAACTGAATTAATAGCGGTGTATTGCGTGCCAATTCCACATAAGCTGTAATAATTTGGCCTAGCACCGGCACCTTAAAATATTGCACCAAACTGCTAATTATACCGACAATAATCGAGCCCACAATTCCGACCAGCGACAGCCAAAGAGTTAACACAAATGCTTTGCCAAAAATCGGTAAACTCTGCGTTATAATCTGCCAGCTCATTTCTTACCCCACTTCCTAACAAAAAAACCTGTCAATTACGCAAATCAACAGGCCTTTATCAAAAAACTGCGAATACATTTAAATTCGCAGTCTTCCAACTATTAACTATCATTAAAGCGAAATTAACTGCAAAAACAGACTGTGGCCATTGATTTTAAGTAAACATTCAGTGAGACAGTTTTGTACTTTTTGCATGGTGTTAATTCCTTTCTTACTTATTATCTGTAAGTATCTTATATGCTAACCTTGTACTTACTTTTTGTCAATTATTTAGTCTTGCCCAAACGCACGTGTTTGCGTTAGGACACAAAAAAACACAACTCTCTAGGAATTGTGATTTTCATTTTATTAAATATGAATTTATTCTGGTTTATTTAATTAGATAAATTCCGTTACGGCAGCAGCAACCAAAATAATGATTAACCCAGCAATCGTCACGGCCATCTCTTTTTTGGTCTTTTTCTGACCTAAGAACCAGATACCAGTTAGAGTTGCTAAAATAACCGAAGTCTGTGACAAGACAAAGCCTGTTGCTAGACCATTCATATTTGGCTGCGCTGAAATCAAGTAGGTTAAAGCAGCAAAGGCAAAGAAGAAGCCAGCAAAAATCTGCTTGTAGGAAACAACC
Organism: Lactobacillus sp. ESL0679; assembly: GCF_029433515.1. Lineage (GTDB taxonomy): Bacteria > Bacillota > Bacilli > Lactobacillales > Lactobacillaceae > Lactobacillus. The sequence goes on from NZ_JAQTIG010000001.1 coordinate 182,248, forward strand.
TCTGTGAATGGATTCCCCTCTTTGTGTTTGACGGCAACATAGATGCCATACACAATCCCCGTCAGCAGCATCCCGATTGCTTGCGGCAAAAAGGCGTGTTGACCATCAATATGAGCAGCTTGTGGTGCTGCCGAGTAGGCCCAATACCCAATCTCGCCAAACAATAGCCAAATAGTAGCCTTTTTAAGCAAGCTGGCTTTCTGCGCGGTTTTCTTTTCTGACCAAACTGTCATGTAGGCACCAAGAATAATCGCTGCTAGAGCAATTGTTCCAACTATCTTGGCAAGGATGCCCGGCCAATTACCCAAAGCAATCACGCCCCATAACGACGTACCTAATAATTGGAAAGCCGTTGTAATTGGCATTGCCCGCGATGAGCCAACCAAGCCAAAAGACATAAAGGTAACAATCTGCGCACTTGCCCAACCAATTCCAGAAATAATTGACAATAACAGTGCAGTCCCAGTAGGCAAAGCATAACTTCCCACAAAGGCATAAACCAGGCCGAAAATGAAGGTCCCTAATGTAGTACCTAAAATTTGGTTGGCAGGTTTACCACCAATTTTGGACGCGATTGTCGGGAACAAACCCCAGCCCAAGAGTGGACCAAGACCAACTAATAATGCGGTTGTATTCACTTTTTTCTCCTAGCTTTAAAAAACAACGTTACTTTCGAGTAAAATATTCGCAAATGGCGTCATTTCACCAGTTCTAACAAAAGCCTTACAATCATTTAAGCTTTCTTTTAATTCCTCATGCGTAATAAATTCAATTGGCGTATCTGGCAGGCGTTTCTTAATTTGTGCTAGCATTTCTGGATTTTCCGTTTTAATTTCACTAGCTAAAAAAATCCGTTGAATGCCCAATTCTTCAAGAACATTGTTGAGCACATCCATAAAGCTAGGGATGCCGTTAGTCACGGCCAAGTCAATCTTTTCTGTGCCCTTAGGAACAGGCGTGCCAGCATCACCAATTGCCAGCTTGTCAAAATGTCCCATCGTTGCAATTACTCGCGATAAATCTGAATTAATTACTTTTGTCTTTTTCATCTTAAACTACTTTCTACTATTAAAATTACTTAACTTGGTCGATTTCCTTCTTGTACGGAATTGATGGCTGGGCACCATAACGCTGAACCGTTAATGATGAAGCCTTGTTAGCGAAGATAATCGCCTCACGCAAGTTAGAAAAGTCCGGTTTTAATAAGCTGGACATGGCACCGATAAAGGTATCGCCGGCAGCGGTTGTATCGACAGCCTTAACTTTAAAGGCTGGAACCAACTCGCTCTGGCCGTTAAAGTCATAAAAGGCACCTTTAGAACCAATCGTAATAATTACCGCTTCTACACCAAGATCATGTAATTTGCCAGCAGCTTGCCGAGCGCTAGCCTCATCAACAACTTGAACGCCAGTAATCGTTGCCGCTTCAGTTTCATTTGGCGCAATCATATCAGTCAATTGCAGTAACTCCACTGGAATCTTAGCCATTGCTGGTGCTGGATTTAAAATCGTTTTAACACCGTGAGCACGAGCGATTTCAAAGCCCTTAATTGTTGCCCCAATCGGCGTTTCAAACTGGGCAATGACAAAATCACTATCCGTAATCAGCGCGCTCTTTTGCGCAATTGCATCAGCGTTAAACGCGTAATTGGCACCGGCATAAATCGTAATCGAGTTCTGCCCCTCATCATCAACTGAAATAAAGGCTTGGCCCGTTGACTCATCCTTAATTGTTGCAATTCCAGAAACATCAATCCCCTCTTGCTTGAGCAAGTCTAACATTTCAGTTCCTGGCGCATCATCACCAACAGCCCCAATAAAGCTAGTCGTACAGCCAGACCGTGCTGCTGCAACTGCCTGATTAGCACCCTTGCCACCAGCTGCTGAATAGTGTTCCTTAGCATGGATTGTTTCCCCCGGCTTAACCATCCGCTCAACACGCAGGTTGGTATCAAGGTTAATACTGCCGATAACAGTAACTTTATTCATTTTGTTCTCCTTTTAACAAACTGCCAAAGCATTTTAACTAATTTGCTTCTATCAAAATAATATCATACTTGTAATTGCTTTCAAATGTGCTAAAGAAAATTATTACAAACGTTCACGAACCGCAATCTTAGTTTTTTAACGCTGTTTACCATATAATGTTGAAGTTACTTTAAATTAGTAAGGACGTAATTATGAAAAGACAACTCACATTATCCGCCGCACTGGCAACCGTCATGGGCACCATGATTGGTGGCGGCGTCTTTTTCAAAATCGCCAGCGTTTCGGCATTAACTCATAACGCTTGGTTAAGTATCCTTGTTTGGCCCCTAGCCGGATTCATTACCCTAATGGCTGGACTCAGCGTGGCCGAACTTGCCGCGATTTTTCCAGAAGACGGCGGCCCAGTTAAATATTTACAAGAAATTTATGGCCCTAAAATTGCCTTTCTCTTTGGCTGGTCGCTGATCATCGTTTATTATCCGGCCAATATTGCTGCCCTTTCAATTGTGTTTGCGACGCAGTTAAAACAAATCCCGAATTTTAGTAATTTTTCTACTACTGGCGTGGCTATGATCGTCATGCTAGTTATCCTGCTAGTCAATTGGCTGGGTTCCAAATTAAGTAGCGAAGTCCAGAAACTGGCGCTAATAATCAAGCTATTACCAATTGCCGCAATCATCATCTTTGCGATCTTTAGCAGTAGCACCAATCAATTAGCTGGCGCACCATTGCCGCACTTGAACTCTGCTAATGGTGCTGCCTTTGGTCAAGCTCTGCTGGCCGTGCTTTTTGCTTATGACGGTTGGTTAAGCATCGGCAATCTAGCAGGTGAAATTAAAAATCCGGCCAAAACCCTGTCCCGTGCTATTACTTGGGGCGTGTTTGGAGTGACTATTGTTTATACCCTACTCAATTGGAGCTATGTTCGCATCGTGCCGTGGGCAAAAATCACTGGTAACCAGGCAGCCGCGCTACTGACAGCACAACATCTTTTTGGTAACTTGGGCGGTTTAATTATCAGCATTGGCATTCTGGTATCAGTCTTTGGTGCCATTAACGGTCACCTCATGGTCGGTTCCAGAATGCCGTACACTTTAGGACGGCAAGAGAAGTTGCCAGCAGCCCAATTTTTTGGCAAATTAAATCGTAGGACAGTTGTGCCCACCAACAGTATGCTCTTTGAATGCGCAATTGCTGCCGTCATGATCTTTTCGGGAACTTTTGACAGCTTAACCGACATGCTAGTTTATGTTTCGTGGATTTTTTCAATTCTGTTATTTATTGGCGTTTTTATTCTACGCCAACGCCAACCGGAATTAATACGACCATACAAAATTCCCCTCTTTCCGTGGCCACCAATTCTCGCTATTATCGGTGCCTTGTTCATTGTAATTAACACAACATTAACTCAACCGCTGTTAGCACTGATAGGTATTTTACTGACGCTAACTGGTTGTCCAGTGTATCTTTGGGTAGAAAAGAGCAATTTAAAATAAATAAAAAAGGCTAAAAACGTGAAGTTTTTAGCTTTTTTTGCTATTTAATTACAATATCATCACCACTAGCTTCAGCTTTAATAGTTCCAACTGGGTTAGCCACTTTCTTATTAAATTTAGTATAGTTAGCCGAGTTGCGATGAACCTTCTTGCCACGGAATTTAATTCGTCCTTCACCGGTTGTCAATAAATCATAGTTAATATTTGCCGGATTATGTTTCATTATTAATGAGCTCTGCTTGAGACCAAAAGTATTTTTACCAGTAAATTTATTGCGTGACATCTTTAGGTCTACCTGATCCAAAGAAAATTTCATTGTGTCAACAATACTCTTGTTTATTGTAACAGGACCTTCCTTAGCATAAATTTTGCTATGGTGAAATTCTGATGAGTAAGCTTCAAAGCCACCAAGTGCATGAACTATTATTTGCTTTTTTACAACTAACTTATTTAATTCTAAATTGCAGGCATCTGTATTAATATTGCTCTTAATAAAAGTACAGTTATCAACATCAATATCGGCCATATCGTCACTAATTCGTACTTGTTTTACCTGTAAATTATGCAGTTGCAAATCATCTTGACCATTGTAATCTGCCTCTCCAACAATTAAGTTTTGCAAATTCAAGCCATCAATTTTTAAACTACTATAACTTGTATTATCTTCAATTTTAGTCAATGCTGACTTAGTTGGTACTGTAATCTCAACTTTAGGATGTTGCTCACTAAATTTCCAATCAAGATTGATTAAATAATTCTGATTATTTTCCACAAAAATCAGTTTTCCCTTTTGCTTTTTAACTACTACTTGTTTTTTCTGATTATCTGTAATTTTGACCTGATACTTATTGCCGCGATGGATCCGATAATCGACTTCGTCAGTATTTAGTTCAACCTGACTAAATTTCTTATAGGATAAAGTCCGTTCATGTGAAAAGGTCTTGGCATCAAGCACTTGAAAGTTGGTTAAATCTGTCCCAACAACTGGCTGCATCCCATCATTAACATAACCCACAATTATTAAAATCAAGCCAATTATTAAAGTTGCAGCTCCTATTTTATAAAATCGTTTCATCATTTGGCCTCCTTATCCGTCTTAGTCTGGTAATAGCGTTTTTTAAAGATTTTTCTACCTAAAAAGCGTGCAAATTGTGCACATTTAGCAGCTAAAAAGCGCAAAGTTTGGATAATTGCTGGAACAATAAACAGACAAATGCTGAGAACAATCAAGCCTGCTCCTAAATAAAAGAAACCTGGAGCCCAAGAACTCGCAACCAGCAAATTCAAGCCAATAACAATTCCTACCACACCACCAACTAGCAGACCTAGAGCTAAACCGATAAAGCCAACCAAAATTCCAAGAAATGCACAGAACAATCCAAGAAAAATTGCGGTTAAAGTAATGCCGATGATTATTCCCGTTGGAATGGCACAAATACCAACAAAAATGCGCCAAATTGTGTGCAGGCTTTGTGAAGAAGATGCAGTATCTTCTGCTCTATCAGTTGCCTCAGTTTCAGGCTGATCGTTGATGACGTAATCAGCCACAATCTTGCGTGCCAACTGTTGCGGAGTACCTAATTCTTTTTCAATTGCAGCACGATTGTGAAAATCACCATCTAGCAAGAACTCACGGTAAAATTCCAACACATCATTGCGATCTCCAAGAGGCAAGGATGACAAATTTTCTTCTACTTCCAAAATGTAGTCATTAATTATTTGTTCCATTTTTCTCTCCCAATATTTGATTAACCTTTGTGCTAAAGTTTAGCCATTCTTTTTGCACAGCTGCTAATAAGGTCAAACCAGTTTCCGTCAATTGATAATAGCGCCGATTACGGCCCTGATATGGCTGATCATAAGTTGTCAGATAGCCGTTTTTCTTCAATCGTCTTAAGACAGGATAGATTGTTGATTCAGAAATATCGAATGTTCCTTGAACCTTCTGTGTCAATGCGTATCCATATAAATCTTCATCTTTTAAAAAAGAAAGAACAGCACCATCAAGTAATCGTGTTGGTATTTGAATTGCCATATTGTTTCTCCTCTCTATATTATATTTCATATAATATTATTGCAAACTAAAAAAGTCAACAAATATTTAAATAAGTTGACTTTCCCTAATAAAATTATTCAGATTCCAAGAAAAGAACCACTATTAAACTTAGGTTAAATAGTGGGTTCTAGCTATTAAATATTATTCCCATTCAATTGTTGAAGGTGGCTTACTCGTGACATCATAGACGACGCGATTAATGTTCGGCACCTCATCGACAATGCGCGTGGAAATTTTTTGCAAAACATCCCACGGCAAACGGGCAAAATCTGCGGTCATGCCATCAATCGAGGTTACGGCACGAATGCCAATCGTGTAGTCATAAGTGCGACCATCACCCATCACGCCAACTGACTTGATGCCGGGCAAAACAGTAAAGTACTGCCAAACCTTTTCTTGCAAACCAGCCTTTTTGATTTCGTCTCGTAAAATGGCATCACTCTCACGTACCAAGGCCAACTTATCCTCGGTTACTTCACCTAAAACGCGAATCCCAAGTCCTGGACCTGGGAACGGTTGCCGCCAAACCAAATCATGCGGGATTCCCAACTTTTCACCTAGTTCACGCACTTCATCCTTAAACAATTTGCGCAAAGGCTCAATCAGCTTAAAGTGCATATTTTTCGGCAAGCCACCAACATTATGGTGTGACTTTATAGTTTGTGCAGTGTTAGTGCCACTCTCAATCACATCAGTATAGAGTGTTCCTTGAGCTAAAAAGTCAGCATCAGGGATTTTTTGAGCTTCTTCATTGAAAACCTCGATGAACTCCTTGCCGATGATTTTACGCTTTTGTTCTGGGTCAGTAACACCCCGCAATTTATTCAAAAAGCGATCTTTGGCATTAACGCGAACAATGTTCACACCTAAGTCACGGCTAAGAGCTGCCATAACTTCATCGCCCTCGTTCTTCCGGAGCATGCCATGATCAACAAAAATTGCTGTCATTTGGTCGCCGATTGCCTTGTGCAATAAGGTTGCCGTCACGCTGGAGTCAACACCACCAGACAAACCCAAAATCACCTTTTTATCGCCAACCTCTGCACGAATATCAGCAATCTTCATTTCGATAAAGTCAGTCATTGACCAATCAGACTTGGCCTTGCAAACCTTGAAGGCAAAATTTTTTAAAATATCCAAGCCATACTGGGTGTTGCGCACCTCAGCGTGAAATTGGATACCGTAGAATTTAGCCGAATTGTTCGCAATTGCAGAAATCGGGCAATTTTTACTAGAAGCAACTGTCGTAAAGCCATCAGGTTCCTTAGTTACCAAGTCGCCATGACTCATCCAAACATATTCATCCTTTGGCAGACCACTAAACAAGACAGAATCAGGAGCTTCAACCTTAATATCGGCACGCCCATATTCCGAATTATCGGCCGGCTCTACCTTGCCGCCCAAGTAATATGACATCAGTTGCATCCCGTAGCAAATGCCCAAAATAGGAATCCCTAATTTAAAAATCTCGGGGTCAACTTTCAGCGCCTCTTCGGCATAAATGCTATTCGGCCCACCAGAAAAGATTATGCCCTTAGGAGCAATTTTTTTGATTTCTGCCATACTAATATCGTGTGGCAATAATTCCGAATAAATACCAAAATCACGCAATCGCCGCGTAATTAATTGATTATATTGACTACCAAAATCTAAAACAATAATTTCATCAAAATCACTGATATTTTTGTTCACGGCCATCCCCAAATCCTTTGTAAAACTATACTTTAAATTTAGTTAAACCATACTAGGAATTATGATTGCGGTCAACCATTTTCTTCCCAAAATATTTTTAAAAGCGAATTATATCCTATATATGCCAATAATAATTCGCTTTTTAAATAAAATTTATTCTTGCATGCACTGCTCATCTCTGTTAGAATTCATTCAACACATAAATATTAATCTGTATATTGTCGTAATCAGGTCGACAGTTTCTACTCAGAACCGAAATTCTGAACTATGGATTGAGCAGCATCTTTTAGTGGTCGCACTGACTACTTTTTAAGGGCTTCTTTTACCATAGTTTTGGTAGAAGAGGCCCTTATTTTTTTCAAGGAGGAAAACGTGAAGTTACTAGAAGACCGCATTAGACGTGATGGTAAAGTTTTGCCCGGAAATGTCCTGAAAATCAACTCGTTTTTGAATCATCAAGTTGATCCTGAATTGATGATTGCCTGCGGGCAAGAATTTGCCCGACGCTTTCAAGATAATGGCATTACCAAAGTCTTGACTTGTGAGGCTTCCGGTATTGCCCCGGGGATTATGGCTGCTTTTGAATTGCGCGTACCGATGGTATTTGCCCGCAAGAAGAAGCCGTCGACACTTAATGATGCGGTTTACTGGGCCGACGTCTTTTCTTACACCAAAAAGATCACTAACAAGATCTGTGTCGAGCAAAAATTCCTGAGTGAAAACGACACACTGCTAATTATCGACGACTTTTTAGCTCATGGTGAGGCTGTTAAGGGCATGATTAATATTGCCGAGCAAGCTCATGCAAAGATTGCCGGCGTTGGTGTGGTCGTTGCCAAAACCTTTCAGGGTGGTAGCGATTGGATTCAAGATCACAATTATCGCTTAGAAGCTTTAGCCAATATTACGAGCTTAAAAGACGAAAAAGTACATTTTGCGGGTGAAGAATAATGGTGCAAAAAGAAGTCAGCCAACAAAAAGCTGCTATCTTAGGCTTACAACACTTACTTGCGATGTATTCCGGCGCTGTCGCCGTGCCGTTATTAATCGGTAGTGCATTAAAGTTCTCTGCTAGCCAAATGACTTATCTAGTTTCAATTGATATTTTCATGTGCGGCTTGGCCACCTTGCTTCAATTATTGCGTAACAAGTACTTTGGCATCGGCTTTCCCGTCATTTTGGGTTGCGCCATTCAAGCCGTAGCTCCTTTGCAGATGATTGGACAGAAGTTTTCGATTAATGACATGTACGGTGCCATCATTGTGGCTGGTATTTTCGTAATTTTGATTTCTAGTATTTTCGCTAAAATCAAGAAGTTCTTCCCCCCAGTTGTCACCGGTACGTTAATCACGACAATCGGCTTAACCTTAATTCCAGTTGCTGTGCAAAACATGGGCGGCGGCAATAGTAGTTCAAAAAACTTCGGCAATTGGCAAAACTTGCTGCTAGGCTTTGGCACCATGTTCATTATCTTAGCGTTTGAAATCTGGGCCAAGGGCTTCTTGCATTCGATTTCTGTCCTGATTGGACTAATTATCGGTACGATTATTGCCGCTTTCATGGGCCTTGTATCTTTTGCGCCAGTTTTGCAGGCTTCATGGTTCCATTTACCACAATTATTTTACTTCGGCGTGCCTCACTTTGAGTGGTCTTCCAGCATGACGATGATTATCATCGCACTAGTTTCAATGGTTGAATCCACAGGCGTGTTCTTTGCGACTGGCGACCTGATTCACCACAACGTTACTGAGGACGACTTGAAAAAGGGCTACCGTGCAGAAGGCTTAGCACAAATTTGTGGGGGACTGTTCAATGCATTTCCTTATACGACTTTCTCGCAAAACGTCGGCTTACTGCAATTATCTGGGATTAAAACCAAACGCCCAATCTATTGGGCAGCAGGACTCTTAATGGCAATGGGTTTGCTACCAAAAATCGGCGCGTTAGTAACCATTATCCCTACCCCCGTTTTAGGCGGAGCCATGCTTGTCATGTTTACCATGATTGCTGTACAAGGAATTAAAACCCTAATCAAAGTCGACCTCAGCGACAACAATAATGTTTTAATTATTGCAATTTCAATTGGCTTAGGTCTTGGTGTCACAATCTATCCACAGATTTTTCAAAATTTACCCCAAACAATTCAACTCTTTCTTTCAAATGGGATTGTGATTACCAGCTTATCGGCAACTATTCTAAACCTATTACTTAAAGGAGGCGGTGCCAGTAAACAATAATCTTTGATAATGTAGGTAAGTTTTCTTGCCCTTGGAAATACTTACTTGCGCCTAAAAAGGAGCTACTTCGAATTGAAGTAGCTCCTTTTATTATATTATTCAAAATTGGTTGGTCTTTTGAGCAAGTATCGAATGTAATATTACAATAGTGACAAAAATTCCGCACCTTGTGGAGTAGCTAAAAATATAGCAAACAATATAAATATAATGCCACAAACTAATAATAAGCATTCAGTCTTTTTCGACAACTTCTTTGATAAACTCAAAATAATAAAAATTAAACCTATCAAACAAGAAATTATCATTATCCAAAAACCCATAAATATTTTCTCCTAATCGATTTCTCTTATATATTCCTTTAACAAGCATTAATATTTGATCGTGCTGCATAGCAATTTCTTTATCATGCGTGACTGTTAAAATAGTTTTTTCATTCTTTAATTTTGTTATAACAAATCTTTTTCAATTATTGTTCAATGGTTCATATTTTCACATTCAAACATAAAATTTTTATTTTTCAAAAAACGATTAATAGTTTAAAATTTATTTATAAATCGCTTACATAAAACTAGAAAGAGGCTAGCAATGGAAATCTATGAACTACTAAAAAAGTATCGCCTTATTCAACATAAGTCCCAACAGAGTTGGGTTGGTAATATCGTCAGCCGCTCGTTTTATACCAAAGTAGAACAAGGAAAAAGTCACCTATCAGCAAATGATCTACTTGACCTACTTCACTACAATCACATCCCAACCGTTGATTTTTTTACCAAACTAAATGAAGTTGATCGCTCCCAGTATCATCAAGAAACTCAACTAAAAACTTTGATTACTAATGCTTTTTATCAAAATTCAAAGTCTAAATTAAAACAAATCGCAGATAAAATAATTAGTAGTAATTATCCTAATCAAGAAGAACAAATAGCCTTGATTAATGCCTATATTGCGTTAGTAAATAACGATTTTGATAGCTTAGATGAAAAAAGTCGTAGCTATCTGAAAGAAAAGTTTTTAAACACAAAATTTCTGAGTAAGGACTACTTAACTATTTATCGCAATCTAATCCCACTATTTGAACTCGATCAAAATATTGCTATCGTCAAAAAAATTCTTAACAAGTTTTTGAATATTAATGAAATTGATATTCAAGCTTCATTAATAGTAATTTTAGCTAATATTACCTTTCTATGTGTCGAAAGCCAAAATTATCAAGATGCTGCCTATTTCATCTCGTGTGCTGATAAAATTAATACTAGGCCCGATAACTGCTTCTACAAAATAGGAATTTTGCTGTCTAAAAACATCCTTGCATATCATAAAAAACCAGAAGAATCTTATCTAGAAAACTGTCAAGAAATTATCAAAATAACCAAGTTAAATGGCATGGACGCATACAGCCATGAACTTGAGGTTTACTTGCAAAACAATATTTAGTACATAAAAAGAGAGAACTATTTAGATTGTTAAATAGTTCTCTCTTTTATAGTAATAGAAATTAATGCCAAAATGTTACCAGCTATTAAAATCTATGCTTGCTTTTGTTATAATATTATTACAGAAAAGCTAAGGCGGTAGCTATTTTCTTTCAAAGGAAGTGGTGCTTATGGTGATTAAACACCTGCACTTCAAAATTCTGATGAAAGGAGGTAGCTCCAGTGTCTACTGCAGACGCTATTCAATTAATGCTTTCTTTTGGCACTTTTATTGTTGCCTTGATTACATTAATTGTTGAACTGATTAAAAATCAGTCAAAAAAATAAATCGCCTTGGCTCTAGTGAAGCTAGCGATTTATAATCTTTATAATTAAACTAACAAGCTACCGCCTGATGCGGTTTCTGTAAGGAGTTCTATTACTGGTAGAACTCCTTTTCTTTTTTATTATAACACATTAATTGTATTTAATTGTCTTCCAACTACACTAATTTATATTGGCAAATAGCACTTTCATTGTCGCCTTGATTGCATTAATTGTTGAACTGATTAAAAATCAGTCAAAAAAATAAATCGCCTTAGCTCTAGCCAGCTAGCGATTTACTCGTAAATCTATAAGTTTGCTACCGTCTTACGCGGTTTCTGTAAGGAGTTCTATTACCAGTAGAACTCCTTTTCTTTTTCATTATAGCACATTAATTGTCGCTGCCAACCCTCCTGTTTCACCAGTCAGTGACAACTTTTGTAAATAATAAATTTTTATCCTTTACTATAATTAATTTAGAACAAAAAGCATCGCAAACTAGACAATTATCATGAAATTATTATCTTTTTAGATTGCCAGACCCAGCCTTCTTTTAATACAATAGTAGTTAAAGCAAACAGAAAGGACTTATTTATGAAACAAACAGAATGTACCACAATTTTAGTTGGTAAAGATGCTTCACTCGATGGTTCAACCATGATCGCGCGTAGCGAAGATGGCGGTAGAACCATTATTCCTGAAGGATTTGAAGTTATTACACCAGACAAGCAACCTAAGCACTACGAGAGTGTCATCAGTCACCAAAAGATTGACGATGACGACTTGCCAACTAACCCATTACGCTACACTAGCGCTCCTGACGTGTCAGGCGAAAGCGGCATTTGGGCAGCTGCCGGAATTAATTCAGACAACGTTGCCATGACGGCTACTGAAACCATCACCACTAATTCCCGGATTCAAGGGATTGACCCATTAACTGCAGAAGGTGGCCTTGGCGAAGAAGACTTTGTCACTTTGACATTGCCATACCTTCATTCAGCTCTTGATGGTGTTAAGCGTGTCAGTTATTTATTGGAAAAATATGGCACTTACGAAATGAACGGCATGGCTTTTGCCGACAAAGATGAAATTTGGTACTTAGAAACTATCGGCGGTCACCACTGGATTGCACGTCGTATTCCTGACGATGCTTACGTGATTGCTCCTAACCGGTTAAACATTGACGAATTTCACTTTGATCAAGATGGCTTCATGGCTTCTTCTGACTTGAAAGACTTAATCGCTGAATACCACTTAAATCCTGATCGTGAAGGCTACAACATGCGTCACATCTTTGGTAGTTCAACTATCAAGGACGCACATTACAACAATCCACGTGCATGGTTTGTTCACAACTACTTTGATCCAGAGTTTGGCGGTCAACCAAGCGATCAAGACCAACCATTCATCTGCCATGCTAACCGCAAGATTAGTATTGAAGACATTGAATGGGTTGAGAGTTCTCACTACCAAGACACGCCATACGATCCTTATGGTACTGGTACTGATACCGAAAAGAAATCTTTCCGGTCAATCGCACTTAACCGTAACTTTGAAACTCATATTTTGCAAGTTAGAAATGACGTTCCTGCCGAATTTGCCGGTGTTCAATGGCTTGCCTTTGGACCAAACAGCTTCAACTGCATGGTGCCATTCTACACCAATGTTTCAACCACTCCTGCTAGCTACCAAACTGGTGCTAAGTTTGACTTGAACAAGATTTTCTGGTTGAACAAGTTGACAGCTCAACTCGGCGACACCAACTTTAAGGTTTATGGCGAGTTAGAAGCTGACTTTGAACAAAAGTCACAGTCAGAATGTCACTTTATCCAACACCAAACTGACAAAAAGGCTAAAGACTTATCTGGTCAAGAGTTAGAGGACTTGCTCGTAGAAGCTAACCAAAAGATGGCTGACCAAGTTTACAACAATACAATTGAACTCCTTGGCAACATGGTTGATGAAGGTCACGGTTTGATGACCTTGAAGTATGATTTGTTAGATTAATAAATTATTCAGTAGCAAAAAATATAAAAATTTTTTGCTACTTTTTCTTTACATTTAATTATTAATTCAACTAGTACTAATATATCAAATTTTCACCTGTTTAAAATTATCACAAAGTTGAACATTTAAGTTCATTAAAAATTAAAAAACCATTGGACTTCCTTGTTAAAATGTAATTACTATAAAAATTATAGAAAGAAATTACCAATAAACCCTTTACATTCTGCCATATCTCGTCATCTGAAAAGCAAACATCTCTCTTTTGAAAGTCATGTTACCTTCAAGCTTTACGCAGCAAAAGAAGTTAATTGTTCCCTACTACGATTATGACTTGTAAACGCAATTGGCAGGCTATTCTTAATGCAACTACGTCTAAATATTCCAATTACTAAGTAAGAAAAACTAATTGCAGAATTAAACAGATCCAACTAACAGCCTATGTTATTACAACTTTGCTAATATAGTTACTAGAATTAACTTAGAAGATAAAAATGTCGTATTAAAAGAAAACACTTTAAGCATAATTGCTTAAAGTGCATTATAAAGGGAAAATGATATTATTTTTTATCTTCAAAAAGAGAGAATTATTATATAGTTTTTATTTTTTAAAAGTTGTATATAGTATATTTAGTCAGAAAAAAGAGTAATTACTAATTAGATATTGGTACTAATGCTAATATTGAATTAATTCCAACATTAAGCGCCATTTTATACGCCCTAGCTTTACTTGGATCTGTACTAATAGCATTCTGCGTATATTGTTGTAGTTTAGTAATTTGCTGAACTACAGCTTTTATAATTGAAATATAACTTTCTGCACTATTAACAGATTTTTGAATATTATCTTGTCCTTCAGCCTCCTCTACATCATTCTTATATGAAACAAACTGTGCAACTATCTTACTTAAACTTGCTGTTTGTGTAGTATTTAAATCTGAAATAGCCTCTGCGGAAGCCTTTACTGGTGAATAATCAGCCAAAATTTTATCCAATTGCTTGTTTTTATAATCAATCATCACTTGATTTAAGGCATTCATACCATTAGTTTCAGCAATCGTAATTTGTTGTTTATTTGCTGCATTATCAATATTTTTTTCACCTGAAGAAAGCGCAACATCAAAATCTGGCTTTAAAGATGGATCATAATAATCCTTAATATCTTGATCATGTTCAGCTTGCAAACGTTGCTTTGCCTTTCGTTTTTCAACCTCAAGACTAGCAGTTGGATCGTTATCAATAATGGTATTAATCCGATTTTGATCTGTCACATCAGCATAGATATTATCAATTGCTTTATCACGCGCAGCAGTAATACTTACTGTATCACTTGCAATATCAATAGTGCCCTTACCACTGGCAACTGCTGCATCAGCATCTGCTTTAACTTGATTCTTAATTGCCTGTTTTTCGGCATCCGAAAGTAATACATTATCAGCATCATGTAAATTGTCAATCTTAGGCGTAACAGTATCGACGGCACTACGAACAGCACCCTTACCAATAATCTTTTCTCCTAAAATTTCAGAATTTTGAATATCTTCAACTGTTTTTCCACTTAATTGTCCTAAAGCGGTAGTCAAAGAATTATCAACAGCTTGAGTATTAGCACCATTTGCCAATTTTTTAACTGCTGTATCATGTGCACGTTGTAGAGCTGCCTTAGCATCATCTAAAGCTTGTTGAAGATTATTGTTAATTACGTCATCAGTTGACACAAAGTCAAGATAATTATGCTCATTAGCATAAACTTCACTTTTAGGATTATTATATTGATACAACCATAGATCCCATGCCTGCGTATCTTCAGGAGTATCACCAGTAATATATGAATCCTCACTAAAATTACCACTACTATTTGATAAAATTAACGCATCTTTAAATGATTGTGCAGAACCATCTGTCGGATGAACTTGAGTTGCGTTAGTAATAGTCATCTTATTAATACCGATTAAATTAGTCTGGTCATTCTTATTAGCACGTGCATCTAACAAAACTTCTTTTGGATTTTGAACCTCAAAAGAAGTAAGCGGAGCATTAACTAATGTAATCGCACCAGTACCAGCAGAAGTAGAATCATGAGCCAACTTTACAATAAATGTACCATTGTCTATTTTGGCATTATTAAAAATACCTACTAAAGTACCTGAATAAATACCCATATTATTGCCCGTTACTGTAAATGAGCCATTAGAAGCAACACTAAAATTACCGCGATCATAAACCAAAGTATCTCTTAATCCAGTAGCCCAGTTATCACCCCAACTTGAGTTACTAATGTCACCATTGGTAGTAATATTCACATTACCGCCTTCACCAACTACAAAGTTTGAATCCATATGTTCAATCTCAATAGCAGCTGCTTGAAATTGATCCGGCGTTCCTAAAAATCCATTTTGACCAATGATAATATTCAAATTACCTAGAACTGTCAAGTTGCCCTGATTACCCATTTCAATTGCATTTTTACGATAATCTACATTTAAATTTTGATTACCTACATCTCTTATACCAACCGGAATAAGATTAGCAGTTGCACCAGAATTAACAGTTATATTATTGTTCCCGCCATCTAGTGAAATAACATCACCATTATAGCTAGTACCAGTAAAAGTACCAGAATTAAAAATTACAGAAGAATTAGAACCTACTAAAGCAATTAATGGGTTAACAAGGTCAGCCCCATTAGAATTAATTGTCTTACCAGTTAGCGGACTAATATAACCATTATTAATTCCTCGAGCAGTATTAATACCTTCAAATATAACATTAATATTGCCATATCCACTAACCATTCTGGTACCAACAAAATCAACATCTTTAAAAGTAATAGTATCCGCACCAGATTTAGTTAAATCTAGTAATCCATCACGAGCAGAAGTATATATCTTTAAATTCTGAAAAGTTAAATTAAAAGAAGTACTTTGATTTTGTGGAACAAAATTTTTACTTTGCAAATCAAGTACATGTTCTACCCTACCCACAGATCTAATCACTAAGTTTCGTGGATTAAACTTAAAATCATTATTTTCAGCAACAATGTCATGAGCCAAATCAATTTCTGAGACAGTATTATCCTGCATTGCTCCAGAAAATTCACTCCAATTATTAACCGTTGCAATATGAGTGTCTGTTGGCAAATCTTGATCAGCTACTTTATTAGTAGTTATTGGAGCGACATCTTGCTTTTGTTCAGTTTTATCTTTTTGTATTGTTCCATCAATTACTGACGTTGAACTAACTTTAGGTTTATTATTTGAGATTAAATCATCAGCCGATGGAGTTGAATTATTATCAGTAATTGCAGATTGTACACTCGATTTGTCCGATTCTGATCTATTATTAGTAGCTTCAGAATTATTAGTATTCGACTTAAAAAATTTATTTAAATCATTATAATTTGATAAATTCGATTGCTTATTGTTATTTGTGGTAATTTGAGAACTATTCACTGTGTCAGCTTTAGCATTTTGCCCGCTACAACTTAAAAAAGCTATCCCTAATAAAACTGATGTAACACCAATAGATAATTTACGAATTGAAAAGCGTTGATGCTCAATTTCATTTCTAATTTTTTTATTCATTATTTAGCGCTTTCTTAACTTTTTATCTAAAACTAACGAACTGTTGAAACCTTGATAAATCTATTTTTACCAATGGTGTAATACGAATGTCCATTAATCGAGACAGGAACACCATAAATTATAATAGTTTTACCTTTCTTAACAACTTTCGTTTTCTTGCCATATTTATTATAAACACGCGCTTTTTTAATAGTTTTTGTTTGAACACCATCAATATTATCAGCAGCAACATAATTATTATCATCAAGTGCATAATATTTTACACCATTAATATCTTTAGAATTTGTAGTATCAATGACTGAACCTGCTGCTAGTTCAACAGAACTCAATTTATTTGTACTTGTATTAAATATATAAGTATTATGCATTAATTTTTTTCCAGTTGTTGCATTAGAGTAATGCAACGTCCCGTTAGGATTAGAAATTACCTTTTTAAAGTTACCAGCCTTAACATAGCCATTATCAGTAATAAAATATTTATGACCTTTAATAGTTACTGCATCACCATAAATATTTACATTACTACCGGTTTTAAGAACTTGATTATTAACTCGCTTGCCATTTTCATCAAAGATATAAGCATTATGCTTTAACGCAACCTGTCTAGCCACAAAATTGCTTGCAACAATATAGTAAGTATTACTGTTAACTTTTAAAACATAACAGTCTACACCACCTATTTTTCTAATTCCTGACGTATGAATAATTGATCCTTTATTGAAAACTAATCCACCAACACGATCTCCATTTTTATCATATAAGTAGGCATTATGCATCAATGTACTCGTACGCTCTTTATTATCTTCTGGCAAACCATCATGAACTACTTCAACATCATGTTGAACAACAACACTTGGATGACCATGATTTGTTAAAATATTATTGATATTATCAATGGCATTTTGGATAGCATGATTAATGTCATCTGTTGATGTCCCATCAATAATACCATTAATTGCATTTTGCTCAGCTTGATGAATTTCAGCTGCATTTTCGGGATCTTTTCCTGCAGCTGTATCAGCAAACTGATGAACTTCAGTTATCGCTTTAATCTTTGACAAAATTAAACCAACAATTCTATCTGCATCAGCTTTATCCTTAGTTACATCTGTTTCAGTAGCATCAGTTAAAATCTTTTCGCCATCTTTAGAAGCAACTGACAGCTGATCTTTTAACTTAGACTTTTGAGTATTGTTTAAAAAGTCCATACTATCAATTTTATCATTTGCAGCTTTAACTTCTTGATCCACAACGTCTTTAATACTTTGTTTATAATCTGTTGCAACTTGATCAATTTCTTTTATTCCACTAGGTAAATAATCACTAATTGTCTTAACAGCTGTTTCAATTTCATCAAACAAGGCATTTATATCTGTAATATTATCAAGATTTGAACCAATATCAGCATCAACTTCATTTATCTTTTTTTCATAAGATGCTAAAACGTCATTAATTTTTTGAGCTGAACTGGGAAAATTCGTTCCCATTTTCTTTGCCTCAGCTTCTAGCTTACTTTCAATATCTTTTTTTGTATTCGTGAATACATCAAATCTGTGATTTAATTCAGCAATTCCATCTACTCCAGCATTACCAGCATTATTAATACCATTTATAATATCATTACTACTTGCTTTTGTAGAAATATTAAGAGACTGAACTTGCGAAGATAAAATTTCAATCAAATTATTAATATAAACTGTTTCAGCCATTTTATATCCACGACTATGATCTTTATCACCTTTAATAGATTGTTGAGTAGCGTCATCAATTCGTTCAATTTGAGAAATTAGTGAATCTAAAATCTTAGTATCAAAGTTGCCAATATTTTGGATATAGGCAATATCTTGATCACTATTTGCTTTTTCTATATCAGCTAAAGCAGAATTAAGATTATCAAAGAAACCAATTATCTTAGTCTTTTGACTACTAGTTAACATATCTAACGCATTAATCTTAGCAGTATAAGACGTTACTATTGCATTTAAATCATGTTTTACTTGTGCTTTATAATCAACAACAACTTGATCAATATCATGCAATCCCTTACTTTTAGCTGCTTCAATATCTGTCGAATTTTGTGCAGCAGCAACATTTTGTTTAGCAGCAGTTAACGCCGCTTCTAACTTGTTCAGTTGACTTGGAAACTCTGCTTCTAGTTTCTTTGCTTCATTATCTAAATCATTATCAGCAGCAGTAATTGCGGTATGCAATTGATCATGATTATTTACAATATTAGAAATAGCACTTTCGCCTTCATGTTCAGCATTATCTATTCCAGAAGTATCTGAACTATTAATAATATTATCAATAGTATTATGCTCTGTATCATTGATTGTACTGGCATCATCCGGATCTTTACTAATTGCTACTGTAGAAGCATCATGAAGTTTGTTAATAGCATCAATTTTTTTATTAATTAAATCAATTATAGCCTGTGCTTTAGCTTTATCATTGTTAACAGCAATTTCATTGGCATCATTATCAATATTGTTAACAACGTCCTTAGCCTGTTGCAATTCATCCTTCAATTCACTCTTTTGTGAAGTTGTTGCAGCAACTAATTGATCAATTGATGTCTTTGTTTGATTAACTAAAGAATTTAATTCTTGCTTAATACCATTTTTATAATCTACAGCAACCTGATCAATTAAATTTAAACCACTTTTACGCGCAGTATCAACATCAGTTAAACTTTTGGCATCACTAACTGCTTGCTTAGCCGCACTTAAAGCAATCATAATCTTACTGTCTTGACTCGGAAAGCAGCTTCCCTGTTTAGTCGCTTCTTCTTCTAATGCAGCATAAGCAGCTACTTTACTATCATTTAGCTTCTTATGATTTGCAATAATTAAATTAATTGAAGTTTCAGCAGATGCTTCAGCAGTATTAACATCACTAACTACAGAACTATTAACAATCGCATCAAGACCTGCAGATTCAGCCTGCAAAATACTATCCTTATCGTCTTGATCAGATTGGATAGCAGCGTTTGCAAAAGAGGATAATTTACTTCCAGCAGTTAATTGTGCGTTAACCATGGTTAAACCATCATTAACTTTATTTGTTGCTGCATCAATATCTGCATCACCATTAGCTTGATCAATTCCTTCAATAATAGATTGTAATTTATCCAATTGTGAATTAAGCTTACTTTTTTGTGCTTCACTTAAATATGAGGCATCAGTAACTTTTTGCTTTGCATTAATGATGCTTCCGTTTAAACTAGCTTTAGTATCTTGCTTATATTTCGCAATTAAAGCTTGTAATTCTGCTACGCCATCTGTTCCAAACTCCTTAGCTTGATTTACCTCATTACCTGTAGGCTTTTCTACATTACTTTGATCATCAGCAAATTTATTAATTGCATTATTATATTTGGTTACAATATTATTAATTTGTGCTGAAAGACTTGGATACTTCTTTCTTTGACTATCTGCCTCGGTATTAATTGCAGCTTGAGAATCTTGGATAGTTTGATCAAGTAAAAGATAATACTGTGTTAATTTATTTAAATCAACTAATGAAGCATTACCTGCACTAGTAATTGCATTAATAATTGCATTAGCCTCAGTATCTGTATAATGATGATCTGAAGGATTAGCGGATGTACCATTTGTACTACCATTATCAGTAGTTGAACTCGATGTATTACCACTATTGCCAGTTGTACTACCATTATCAGTAGTTGAACTCGATGCATTACCACTATTTCCATTTGTACTACCATTATCAGTAGTTGAACCTGATGCATTACCACTACTGCCAGCTGTACTACCATTATCAGTAGTTGAACCTGACGCATTACCACTACTGCCAGCTGTACTACCATTATCGGTAGTTGAACCTGATGCATTACCACTATTGCCAGTTGCACTACCATTATCAGTAGTTGAACTCGATGTATTACCACTATTGCCAGTTGTACTACCATTATCAGTAGTTGAACCCGATGTATTAGAACCAGCTTCATTAGAACTTGTACTATTACTATCAGTTGTATTATTAACTGGACTACCATCTAAATGATGTCCTGTGTTACCAGCAAGAGCATTATCAATACCACTAACACCTGCATCACCAGCATTATTAATTGCATTAATAATATCATCTAACTTATCACGTTTAGTAATGTCATCTGTTTTTTCTACATCCTGTTGATTATTAACAGTATCAGCTTTTACTTCATTACCACTCATACTAAAGAAAGTAAAACCTAATAAGACAGAAGAAACACCAATAGTTAATTTCCTAATAGAAAAACGATCTTGCCTTGCAGCTGACTCAATTTTTCTGATACGTTCTTTAAAATTGTTTTTACTTAACACTATATTATTCCTTTCCTTGTGTTCTATTAATACAAATTATTTTGTACAACTTTATATATTAATACTTTTTTTTAAAAAAATAAATACTATTTTAGTATAGGAATAATAATATATAGCTTATGTTCTTTTATTCCTAATTACTGTATAACTTCTTTACTAATCATATTATTTTATTTTTAATATTGGTTATGCAATTACAGTATTCAATTAAGCAAATGTAATCACATATCTATTTAAAATGATTTTCAAGGTAATAGATAAAGCCTGTTATTTTATTTAATAATTAATATATGTTTTTTTTTTTTTTGTTATTTTAAGAAAAGTTATATTAAATAATTTCTATAACTTGAATACCATCTAGTAAAAATATACAAATAAAGTAATGAATA
Source organism: Lactobacillus sp. ESL0679 (assembly GCF_029433515.1). Lineage (GTDB taxonomy): Bacteria > Bacillota > Bacilli > Lactobacillales > Lactobacillaceae > Lactobacillus. The sequence continues at coordinate 203,756 of NZ_JAQTIG010000001.1, forward strand.
GTTTATATACTTATTGCTAAAAATCATATTATCAATACAACAAATATATTTATAGATCAAACAGAGTTCAAATACGCAAAAAAGCTTGAAGCATCTCTGCTTCAAGCTCTTTTGATTAACTTATTTTTCTGGTACATCTTGAATGGTAACATCAGCACCAAGCAAGCGAAGTTTCTCTTGGACACGGTCATACCCACGCAAGATATTGCCCGCATTATTAATCACCGTTGTTCCGTCTGCCATCAAGCCAGCAATCATCAGGCAAGCACCAGCACGGATTTCTCCGGCTGCCACCGTTGCGCCGTGCAAGTGCTCAGTTGGATGAACTAAAATTATATCATCTTCAGCCTTAATATCAGCACCCATCTTGCGCAACTGCTCAATGTGGCCAATGCGTTTAGGATAAATACGGTCAATAATGACGCCCTCACCAGTTTTTGCCGTTAACAAAAGCGGCGTCACTGGCTGCTGCAAGTCTGTCGCAAATCCAGGATAAGCTCCCGTCTTAATTTGCGTCATCTTAAGTTCACCAGCTGGATAGACAAACAACGAATCTTCATCGGCATCAATCACTACACCCATTTCCTCAACCTTAGCAAGGTATGAATCGAGGTGTTCCTCAATGATGTTATGGATTCGAATACCATTACCAACACAGCCAGCTAGCGAAATATACGTACCAGCTTCAATTCGGTCAGGGATAATTGTATGCGGCGTCTGCGCACGCAGCTGCTCTACTCCTTCAATCCGAATCGTGTCAGTCCCAGCACCACGAATAACAGCACCCATATTATTGAGAAAAGTTGCTAAATCAATAATTTCAGGTTCTTTGGCAGCATTGTCAATTACCGTTTGACCATGCGCGGTTACGCTGGCCATAATAATATTCATTGTTGCCCCAACTGATGGCATCTTCAGGTGAATTGTTGCACCATGAAGTCCACTTGCGGGAGACTTAATTGTTATTTGATCATTTTCATTTTTTACACATGCGCCTAAGGCTTCAAAGCCCTTAATATGCTGGTCGATGGGACGCGGCCCAATATCATCCCCACCGGGGAAGCCCACAACAGCCTTACCAAAGCGGCCGAGTAGTGCGCCCATAAAATAATAGGAAGCACGCAAACTCTTAATCTTACCGCTTGGCAATGGGCTCATCTTAATGTTTACTGGGTCAATATACAATGTCGTTTCGTGAAAGTCACTTACAACATCCATCTCACTCAATAAATCCATTAAGTTGTCGACGTCAGCAATTCTTGGAACACCTTCCAAGGTTACTGGTGTACGCGACAAAATCGATGCTGGAATCAGTGCCACCGTTGAGTTCTTAGCGCCACCGATCCAGACATCACCCTGCAGGGGCTTTCCACCATGAATTATCATTTGCTTCATTGGCGAAAAAATCCTTTTCTATTTTCGATTAATCATAATAATGTTAAAGGAATTTTACAGAAAAAACAAGAGAAGACCTCTGTCTTCTCTGTTCAAAAATCAGATTTTTGTATTATTCAAACTAATTAAAATTTTTCTGCTGGCAAACCACTGGCAGCACCAATGAATGCTTGGTAAAGTCCTTCAGGTCTTTGTGGTCTACTCAAAAACTCTGGGTGATATTGAGCAGCAACAAAGAACTTATTCTTAGTAATTTCAACAACTTCAACCAAATGATTATCAGGTGAAACACCAGAAATAGTCATGCCAGCCTTTTCAAAGGCATCACGATATTCATTGTTGAACTCGTAACGGTGACGGTGACGCTCTTGGATAACATCTTGGTTATCGTAAGCAGCAGCCGTCTTAGTACCCTTCTTTAAAGCGGCTGGATACAGACCTAAACGCAAAGTCCCCCCAATGTTTTCTTCATCACGCTTATCAGCCATGATATCAATCACATTATGCTTACCATTAGGCGTAACTTCACCTGTGTTGGCATCTTTAATTCCTAAAACATCACGCGCAAATTCAATTGTTGTCAATTGCATCCCCAAGCAAACACCTAAGAAAGGAATATCATTTTCACGAGCATATTTAATTGCCGTAATCATGCCCTCATAGCCACGACTACCAAAGCCACCGGGAACAATTAAACCATCTGAGCCGTTCATGAAGTCAGCAATGTTATCTTCAGTTACATCCGCAGCTTGTACCTTATTAACTTCAATCTTAGTGTTGTAAAGGTAACCCGCATGTTGTAAAGCATCAGTAACAGAAATATAAGCATCTTCAAGTTCGACATACTTACCAACTAAGGTAATCTTAGTAGTATGCTTTAAGTTCTTAGCACGCTCATCGAGCTTCTTCCACTCTGCCATATCAGCTTCTTTTTTAGGACTTTCGATATGTAAGAAATCACAAACCTTTTGGTCCATGCTTTGCTCTTGGAAAGCCAGCGGCAAGTCAAACAATGATGGTGCATTAATTGATTCAATAATCCGATCAACCGGAACATCAGTAAAGTTAGAAATCTTATCCTTATGCTCTTGGTCAATTGGCATTTCTGCACGTAATACTAGCATATTAGGTTGAATCCCAATACTACGCAATTCTGCAACTGAATGTTGCGTTGGCTTGGTCTTCATTTCTTGAGCAGCGTGCAAATATGGTACCAATGTACAATGAATATACATCACATTGTCTTCGCCGACTTCACGACGCATTTGCCGAATTGCTTCCATAAATGGTGTTGATTCAATATCACCAACTGTCCCACCGATTTCAGAAATAACAACGTCAGAGTCAGTTGTAATGCCGGCGCGCATAATTTTTTCCTTAATCATGTCGGTAATATGCGGAATTACTTGAACTGTCGCGCCGTGGTAATCGCCGCGGCGTTCTTTTTCCAAAACTTCCTTGTAAATCTTACCGGTAGTGACGTTGGAATACTTGCTGGTCCGCACATCCACAATTCGCTCATAGTGACCTAAGTCAAGGTCAGCTTCCGTACCATCATCGGTAACAAAAACTTCACCGTGTTGGTATGGGTTCATTGTTCCTGGGTCAATGTTAATATATGGATCAAACTTTTGCATGGTTACTTTTAGACCACGATTCTTAAGCAGACGTCCAAGACTTGAAGCGGTGATTCCTTTGCCCAGAGATGAAACAACGCCACCAGTAACGAAGATATATTTTGTCATTAGCCAAACTCCTTTTTTAAGATATCCAGAAAAATTATTAATAAATAAAAAAAGCTCCCAACAAGTGGGAGCATAGTTGCACATAAGGTGCCCAAATATTATACTAGCGATTTTAAGCAAAGATGTCAAGAAAATTATTCGTCTTCGTCGTCTTCATCATCTTCGTCGTCGAGTTCAGATAATTGACCTTCGATACCATCTGGCAATTCTTCTTCATCGTCATCAGCAGTACCAAAGTTATCATCGTCACCACTAAAGTCGTCGGTATCATCAACGGCCGTGGCATCCAAGTCCTCGTCTTCTGGATCATCATTATCGTAGTCAATGATATCATCACTACCTGTTGCACTAGCCAAAAAGGCGTTAACCTTCTTATGGTGTGAGCGAGTATCTTCCTCGTCCTCATCTTCTGGGTGGTTAACCTCTTCGTCAACAGACTCGTATGGGAACCATGATCTTAATGCCCACACATTTTCACCCATTGAAATGAACTCACCATTAGTGTTCATATCTGTATAAAATTGCGGCAAACGTTCACGAATTTTTTCGTCACTTTCACCTAAGAATTTCTGCACGGCATTTACAATATCAGCAAAAGCCATTCTCTTATTATTATCTTCCAAAATTGCGCGAGCAACTTCAATCATTGATAATTCGTTACGATTTTTGTCTTTAAAGTCGTTTAATCCCACAATTGTATTCCTCTCTTTTACCAATCTTTATTATTTTACTAGGCGTTTAAGTAAAAATCAACGTGACAGTATAATTACCTACTAAGTATAGACCACTAAAGAGGTCATATTCAATTCGAAGTTCTTGAGAACCATCATTTTTAGAGAAAAATTTAATTTGATTGGTCGTACTAGTCAGGTCCATCTGGTAACCGGCCGCAACATAACGGCAAGCTTGCTGCTCGCCTAAACGAAAATGCAGCTGCGAATAATTTTGCTGGTCAGGTTGTCGGCGGATAATAACATCGCCTGTCTTAATTAAAATTTTAACCGGAATTTTACCATCTTCAAGATAAGAAACACGGGTAATCGTGCCATCCTGCTTAAGTTCACCCTCTGCTTTTTTGACAAATGATTCCATCTCATTCTCTTGCCTAATTGTACTTGTGAAAGTCACCGTTACTTTAGCCATCCTGCTAAAACCCCATCTATCTTAAAACTTCGCCCGATTTTTGCTATAATTTAGTCAGTTAAAACTATTCTAAACGAAATTTATCTAAAAATTAATAGGCAAGCTTGAGGAATTTTGTAATGGCAGAATTTAATAGTAAAAAATTAGCTAAGGAAGTGGTTCTGCGTGACCCTGTCCACGGCTATATTCACATTGAGGATCAGGTTATCTTTGACCTGCTAAAAACCAAGGAATTTCAACGGATGCGCCGAATTAAGCAATTAGGACCAATCGCTTATGTCTTTCCTGGCGCAACTCATACTCGTTTTGAACATAACTTAGGCGTTTATGAATTAACTAGACGAATTTGCGATATTTTTGTTAAAAAGTATCCTACACAGCGCCCAGGAGATGGGCTCTGGGACGATCATAACCGCTTGCTAGTAGAATGTGCCGGCATGCTGCACGACATCGGCCACGGGCCTTATTCTCATACTTTTGAGCATTTATTTGGCACAAACCACGAAAAGATTGGTCAAAAAATTATTACCAACCCGAATACCGAAATTAATCATGCCTTAAAGAAGGTGGCTCCCAACTTTCCGGAACTTGTTGCCAGCGTGATTGCAAAGACTTATCCTAATCCGCAAGTAGTAAAAATGATTTCCAGCCAAGCAGATGCTGACCGCATGGATTACCTCGAGCGCGATGCCTACTTTACCGGTGTTACTTACGGTGAATTTGACCTCTCACGAATTTTGCAGGAGATTAGGCCATACCAAGACGGGATCTGCTTTAATTCGGATGGAATGCATGCCGTTGAAGATTACATTTCCTCGCGCTATCAGATGTACCAGCAAGTTTACTTCCACCGAGTAGGGCGGTCAATGGAGGTTCTACTGCAACACCTTCTTGAACGCGCCAAGATTATTTACCAGCAGCAGCGTTTACAGGTGACACCAAGCGTGGAACAATTTTTAGCTGGGAATTGGACACTCGATGATTATCTAAAACTAGATGATGGTGTAATGGAAACCAACTTCTCCATGTGGACTAAGTCTGGCGACCCAATTTTAGCCGACCTTGCTAATCGCTACCTTTACCGCAAGCCTTTGGCAAGTGTTCGAATTGATCAAGAAACCAAAAATTTGCTGCCTAAGTTAAAGGACTTAATTAAGCAAGCCGGCTTTGATCCTACTTATTACACAGCAACTAATTCTGCCTTTGACGAACCTTATGATGCTTATAAGCCATCAGGTAAGAATGCCAATAGCCAAATCGAAATCATGCAAAGCGACGGTCAACTAATTGAATTATCACAATTGAGCCCGTTAGTTCGCGCTTTAAACGGCACCATCCAGGGTGATGAGCGGTTCTTTTTCCCGAAAACCATGCTCTCAATCAGTGATGAGCCGCAAATCTTTGATCCTTTATACGAACAATTTCAACGTTACATTAAAAACGGTGAGCTGCGCTATTTAAGACGACCAAAAAGAACTACTAAATAAAAATGAGCCTAACGGCTCATTTTTTATTTGGTCACATCCACCCATTCAAATGGCTGTGTATATTTTTCTAATTCTTCTAAAGTCAGCTTAATTGCCGAATTAGGTAGTCCTGCAGCCGGATAGATAATGTCATGTTTCTTGACACTTTCGTCAAGATAAACCTTAACATCAGGCTTCACGGCAAACGGACAAACACCACCAGCGGGATGGCCAATCTTGTCCTCTAATTCATCAAATTTAACCATTTTAGCCTTTTGACCAAAGGTAGCCTTATATTTGGCGTTGGCAATGCGTGCCCCACCCTCTGTCACAATGACAATTGGATGCTCTTTTAATTGAAATGCCATCGTCTTAGCAATTTGATTAGGCTCTACTCCTAAGACATTAGCAGCTTCTTCAACTGTTGCTGTTGATTCATCAAAAAGATGAATGCGGTCTTCCATGTGATGCTCTTTAAAATAATTTTCAACTTCCGTATATGACATTATTAAGCAACTCCTTAAATTAAGCTATATTAAATTATTATGAATTATTATTTAAAATAAGTAAAATAATTTTTTCAGTCAACTAGGATAAATTTTAAGCAACTGTAACTTAAAAGCCCTGCACTTTAGTCAACTGTACAAGGCTTTTTGAAGCAATTTTATAATGGGTGTTGTTTTTTAAAATCATAGTAACCAGCAATGAAATCCACAACTTCGTACATTCGGTGATTAACAATTTGATTAACACGCACAAAAACAAATTGTGGATAATGATGATAGTATCGATGCTGATAATAATCATTCTCTGCCTGTAAATAACCTAACTGATAATCATCAGCGTGCAAACTATTATTAGAATAAAATACCGCTTTATCAGCCTTTAAAGGAGCATCATCATAATCGCCTCGCTCATAATGAAATTTCACATAATCATGTAATGGACTTTTTTAAAAAGCATCTATCTTACCTCGGCGATTCTGCCAGTAAATAACTACTAAAAGCGGCATCAGTGTGATAACCAAAGTTAAGGCAAATAGTAATATATCTCCTAAAAGCGTTTTTTTAGTCAACAAATCACTAAGAACATTATAAATATAATGAAAGGGAAACAGCTTCTGCACGTCAACTAGGTATTTAATAAAAGTGTTTTGGTAAAACAAGTCTAACGGTGTAACTAGCAACATCATACAACACATAACGGGAAAGTCTACTGCATCAAGTGTTTCTGCTTGCATTAGCATTCCTAAGACAAAGCCAACAATACTCAGATATACTCCCGCACAACTTAGGAATAACGTAAAAACAACCAATTTATTATTAATTGGTAAACGCCCACTGACCATTCCAATACCAATATTAATCACAATAATTAATAAATTTAAAATTAATTGTAATAGCACCTGATCAAATAAATAGTAGCCTAATGAATAAGCGGACGTTTTAGCTTTAAGCGCATAATATTGCCTGCCAGAGTTAATTCTTTTAGCAAAAGTTACAACTGAATTACCACCAATCCCAAATAAACATGCAATCAGGAAGATACCATAATTAAGATCTGGATGCGCGGGAGCCATATTCAGCATCATAATGTACCAAAGAACAGGAATCACAATCGTAAATAACAAAAAACGCGGATTGCACAGAACTTGTTTTAATTGCAGCCATTTAATCATCATTATTAGTTTGCTCCTTTTCATCGTTAAAATGTCGGTACCACTGCTCAATTGTTTGATGATGACTATGAACGGTATCGACTGACGCATCTTGAATAATCTCACCATCTTTAAGTAACACAACACGCGAGAAGTATTTATCAATTTGATTAAAATCGTGCGTGGTTGTTAATACCGTACTGTTCACACGGTCTAAACACTGCCAGAAAAAGTCAATTGATTGTAAATCCATTCCTGCCGTTGGCTCATCTAAAATCAGAAATTTACTTGGTCTAATTAAAGTTAGTAATAGTAATAAACGTCGTTTTTGTCCACCTGATAATTTTTTAATGGTAACTTTAGCTTGCTGTTTAAGATTAAACTGTTCAAGTAAGGCAGTAATTTGCTTTCGATCGTAAACATGATCAATTGCTGCTTCTAACCTAATCTGCTCATCTACTTTTAACCCATCAAGTAAGACATTTTCTTGGGGCATGATCTTCAAGTCAGTCTGCGGATTATAGAAAAACTCAACTTTGCCACTATCTGGTTGTAGCAATCTGGCGATAATCTTAATCAAAGTTGATTTTCCGGCACCATTACTACCAAGTAATGCAATTCGATCGCGTTCCATAATTGTTAAGTTAATTCTTTTAAGCACCGGATAAGTGAAGGCCTTTTTTAAATTTGTCATTTTTAATAAAATATCACGATTAGTTGGTGTCCCCAGCAACAAATAATCTAGTGAAACACCAAAAACTGCCGCCAGCATAATCAACTTGTTAATATCTGGCTCGGTTTCTCCTAATTCCCATTTTGAGATAGATTGCCGAGAAATGTATAACTTTTGGGCCAAATCATTTTGTGATAAGCGCTGCTTACGTCGCAATTTAATTAATTGCTCAACAAAAACATTCTCCATTGCCAACATCCTTTCAAATTTGTTAGCCTAATTATCCCTTAACATTGTTTTTTGCCAAGCAAATTTTAGCTGCTAAACTGGCAACTTGCAGTTGCAAAAGCTACTACTACAATATTTATCACACTACAGCAATTTTAAATTTGATTTCGCATATTGCAAACTTAATAATAGCCAAAATAATTTAAACATAATAAGAAGGCTGCCTCAATTGAAGCAGCCTTTTTACATCTTTATTTATTTTCTTGATATCTTGTATTAAACAAAGGACTAAGTGGTTCATGACGTTGAATACACTTGATGGCATCCCCCATTAACGGTCCAACTGATACTAACAATGTCTTGTCCAACTTCTTTTCAACTGGTTGATTGATTGAATCAGTCAAAACTAAGTTCTTAATTGGCGAGTCATTCAAGCGTTTAATTGCCGGGCCTGATAAAACAGCATGAGTAGCACTAGCATAAACTTCTGTTGCTCCAGCATCAATCAATGCTTGGGCTGCCAAAGTAATTGTTCCAGCAGTGTCAATCATATCGTCAATGATAATTGCGCGCTTACCCTTAACGTTACCGATAATATTCATTACCTCAGCAACATTGGCACGTGGCCGCCGCTTATCAACAATCGCAATTGGTGTACCCAAAAATTCGGCTAATTTCCGTGCACGAGTGACACCACCATGATCTGGTGAAACAACAACAGCATCCTTTTCCAAATGATTACTTAAGAAGTAATCAGCTAAGAGTGGTGCACCCATCAAATTATCAACTGGAATATCGAAAAAGCCTTGAATTTGTGGCGCATGCAAGTCAAGTGACAATACCCGTGTTGCACCTGCTACTTGTAGCATATCAGCAACTAACTTGGCTGTAATCGGCTCACGTGGACGAGTTTTACGGTCTTGACGCGCATAGCCGTAGTATGGCATTACAATATTAATCGTCTGTGCACTAGCCCGACGAACGGCATCAATCATAATCAACAGTTCCATCAAGTTATCATTAACTGGGGCACTGGTTGATTGAATCAAATAAACATCTTTACCACGAACAGATTCGTCGATATTAATTTGAATTTCACCATCACTAAAGCGTTGAACGCTTGACTTACTTAGCGGTACACCAACCCGCTCGGCAATTTTTTCAGCAAGTGGACCATTCGAATTAAGGGCAAACAACATCATATTGTCTTTATAAGACATAATTTCCTCCGTAAAAAACATGCTAACAACTTATTATTTTACCAAAAGTTGTCTGAAAAAGTGACTATCTATACTTTATTATTCAACTTTAGCCTTTAACATTCAAGTCTCTAAAATCAGGATAACGCTTAATTTGTTAATTCCTAGCATTTTTGCAAGCACTAATTGGCTCATCATTCAATAAAAAAGTTTTACACTCGTCTTAAGTGTAAAACTTTTTAATTATTTATTTTGTAAAACTTGACCAACATTACCGTGATGTGCAGCTAGCAGCTTAGCAGCAGTATCTTGATCGGTACCTGTCTTAATCATGACAATGGCTAGCGAAACATTATTATCTGTTTTCTTTAGTGTTGTCAATGCTTCATCAATTGAAGCACCAGTCGTGACATTAATAATTCGACAAGCACGATCAACCAACTTAGAATTAGTTGGCTGCACATCAATCATGACATTTTGGTAAACTTTCCCCTGACGAATCATTACGCCAGTTGAAAGCATATTCAAAATCATTTTTTGTGCCGTTCCAGACTTCATCCGTGTTGACCCAGTAATAACCTCGGGACCAGCAACTGCCTCAATGGCAATGTCAGCGTGATGACCAATTACAGAATCAGGAACACAAGCAACTGAAACTCTAAGCGCACCAACTTGTTTGGCGTAATCTAAACAGCCAACAACATATGGTGTTCTGCCGCTAGCCGCAATACCAATAACCGTATCAGTAGCAGTTAACTTTAGCTTACGCAAATCTTGCTCGCCAAGTTCAGCCGAATCTTCAGCTCCCTCTACCGCGCAATACATTGCTTCCTTACCACCAGCGATTAGGCCGACAGCCCGTTCAGGCTTAATGCCATAAGTTGGTACTAATTCAGCAGCGTCTAAAACGCCCAAACGGCCGCTGGTACCTGCACCAACGTATATTAATCGACCACCACGCCCATAACGCTTGGCAGCCTCATCAATTGCCTTAGCAATTTGCTCATCTTGAGTGCCAACTGCTTCGGCAACCTTCTTGTCCTCATTATTGATTGTCTTAACCATCTCAATAGTCGACATCGTATCAATATGCATTGTTACAGGATTGCGCTTTTCAGTTACTAAATTCTTGATTTTCATAATTACCTACTTAGTTCTTACTGTAATAACATTTTGTTCTGCGCTGACCTTACCAGGTACAACTGCAGACATTTGCTTAACTTGATCCATATTGGTCACAATCGTCATCACAACGGGATCTTTACCAGCTTCTTTCACTGCTGCAATATCCATTTGTGCTAAGACAGTGCCACGGTTAACTGTTTGCCCTTCCTTAACTTTAATATCAAAAGGAGCACCCTTTAAATCTACAGTATCAATGCCAAAATGAAGCAAAATTTCCAAATTACCATTAGTTGACATCATTGTAATTGCATGTTTAGTAGCCATTACTGTAACAATTGTGCCGTCAACTGGTGCCACAATTTTACCGTCTTCTGGAATAACTGCATAACCGTCACCGACCATTTTTTGTGAAAAAACATCATCGTTAACAGCAGTTAATTCTTCAAGTTCACCACTTACCGGACTAACAAAGTTGACCGTTGCACTCTCAGATTGACTTGGTTTGACAATTGCGGCAGCCTTAACTGGTTCAACAGGTGAACCATCCTCGTTTTTAGCAACCATCGCTGTCTTTGGAACACCAAAGAAGTAAGTAGCTACAAAGCCGCCAAGATAAGCGGCAAGAAGACCTAATATATATAGTAAATACTTATTATTAGCAATTAATGGAATTAAAGCAATTCCTGAAGTACCAATTGCCTTAGAGCCAACGTTGCCAAAGGCACCTAAAACGGCACCACCGATACCACCACCGATGCAGGCAGTAATAAATGGTCGACCTAGAGGAAGCGAAACACCGTAGATTAATGGTTCACCAACACCTAAAATACCAACTGGCAAAGCACCCTTAATTAATTTAGTTAATTGCTTGTTTTTACGGCATTTAACCCATAGAGCAATTGCGGCACCAACTTGGCCACCGCCCGCCATTGCCAAGATTGGTAATAGTGGTGTATAACCCATCTTTTGAATCATTTGTAAGTGAATTGGTGTCAAAATTTGGTGCAAACCCAACATAACCATTGGTAAGAAGGCCAAGCCTAAGATAAAGCCAGCAATTGGACCACCAACTGCTAGAACCCAGTTAATCCCACCAACTAGTGAGTTAGAAACCCACCCAGCAATTGGCATCGTAATAAAAATGGTAAACAAACCCATAATTAGCAATGTCAAAAACGGGGTAAAGATAATATCGACTGAATCAGCAATATGCCTGTGGAAGTATTTTTCAACATAAGACAATAACCAAACTGAAAACAGGACACCGATAATCCCACCTTGACCGGCAGCAAGCGGCTGTTTGTCAAAGATATTTGGAATTGTAACTGGTGGAACAACCCCCGGCAGCATTACAATGCCCCCGATAATCCCACCAAGTCCTGGCGTTGCACCAAATTCTTTGGCAGCATTAATCCCAACAAAGATATTCAGATAAGTAAATAATCCACTAGAGAGCACACCCAAAACGGTAATTGCCAATGTCCAGCTAACTGGCAGCATTTTCGCCGTCAGCATGTTCTTCATAATTCCTGATAAACCAGAAATTAATCCGGCACCGATAAATGCTGGAATTAACGGAATAAAGATAGCAGAAATATGTTGCAGTGCAGCACGCCACCACGTCTTTTTCAAGCTAGCCTTATGAGCTGCATGAACCTCATTGGCCTTGGCCATGACGTCATTTTTATCCTGTTCATAAGAACTACCACTAGCTGCGCCACTTTCAGGAAACGGATCGTTTTCCTTAACCCCAGCTGCGTCAACCATGCTTTGCGCAACTTTAGTATTAACTCCGGGTCCTAAAACAATCTCCAACGTTTCGCTTTCAACAACGCCTAAAACGCCATCGATTTTCTTTAGACCCTCAATATCAACCTTACTCATCTCACGAATCGAAATTCGGATTCGCGTCATGCAATGATACAAAGTCGCAACATTTCCAATACCACCGATATGGGCATAAATTTCTTTACCCATTTCGGTATATTTGTCTGAACTCATTTTTTGCCTCCTAATTAAAAACAAAATTAGTATAGCCTTATTTAGACCAATTTACAATTTTATTTTTTAATTGTTATATATCAGTTGCTTATTGGATTATACCAATAATCGCAAAACTACTTAACTTTGAAAATTCGCCGGTAGTTTTCTACCTCTTTACGTGAAGCTGTTACCGCCTTTAAGCTACGATCAAAATCACGACTAAAGTAAAGGTAAAACAGCACATTAATGACATAAAATTGGCCGGTAATCGAATTGGTTGCCCCAACCCGCACATCTGACTCAATTGGCTTGCAGGTTGTCAAGGCTAAGTCCGTCTTTTTGACCAAACTATTTTGGCCAAACATCGTTAACGAAATCGTAAAAAGATGTTTTTTGTGCGCATAATTGGCTAAATAAATACATTCTGGCGTTTCGCCAGAGTTAGAAATCAGCCACAGAGTATCCGCCTTGGTAGCATTGGATAATTGTGGCAATAAAACATTGATGTCCGTTTCACAAACGACATTGTAGCCAACTCGCGACCATTTTTGATAAATATTTTCAGCAGCGAGTGACGACGCACCAACACCAAAGACATAAATCGTATCTGTCTTAAGCAAACGTTTAACCACTCCTTGGCAAATACCCTCCTGCAATAATTCCTTAGTATGATTCAAGTTTTCAATCTCGTTTTTTACTAAATGATTGCAAATCATATCAAACGAGTCATTAGTCGAAATATCTAACTTTTCATCAGTGTCCTGATCTTTTTGACCAGCTAAATCAACCGAAATCATCACTTTCATCGCCGTATAAGATTCGATTTGCAGGCTCTTCACTAGCCGTGATACAGTCGCTGCACTGGTTCGTGAAGCCACCGCTAATTCATTGATACTCATTTTAACGGTTTCTTTAGGATGACCCAAAATATAGTTAGCAATTTTTTCTTCTGAAGTTGTTAAATCTTTGCGCGTAGCTTCCACACGATTTTTAAAATTCATTTTTGCACCCGATATTCTTTAATTTTATCCAAATAAAATAACTTGTAATCAAAATATTTAAAAGTCAACTGTCATTTTACGTCTTCTAGCTTCTAATTACATATAGTTAATGAATGCGATTTCATTATAAAACATCAAAAAATATATTTCAATATCAAATAGGATTCTTTGATAATCTTTTTCATCGATGCTGAAAGATAAATAATGCAATACGTGATAATTTATCCCTAAGTTACTAACTTATTTTAACAATAATCTGTTCATAAGTCTTACCAAACATGCAAAGATATTTTTTACTTTTGCAAATCAATCAAAGGTTAGTTAGCGCTGACAAAACTAATTAAGTAGTAAAACTATGTGCAACTAAAAAGTAATCGTAAAATTTATTCTATTTGCATGTGCATAATAAAAACACTCATAAATTAAAAAATAAGCAAGTGTTATTTTATCATTTTTATTTAAGGCAAATAAGTCTATGGTTCTATAGTGTATTAACAAAAAATATTAAGCTATTTTACCTGACAATGTTATTTTATAAAAAAGTATACGCTTTACGCCAAGAGAGTGCTACAATTTATGTTAGAGAGAAGTTAACGTACATAATAAAAACTTAATCTCTAGGCAAACTATTTTTAGACTGTTTTCTCAAAGTGGAACCTTTAAAAACCTAACATAATAACGTATGTATAAATTACACATTAACTAACAATCTTATAAACTTTTTTATACTACTCATCCTTCCACTCTATTCTTTGAACCAACTCTTCATTGCTGTCTAAAAATGTTTGTTGCATAAAAAAGTGCATTACTTAATTTTAAGTAGTGCACTTTTTTATATTATCAATTAATTGCTTCAAAGATTATTGCGCAATTAGCATCAATTCGTGCCAAAAGTGGTAAATCTTCCTCTATTACGTGTCCTAAAACATTTACGCGTTCGTCTGCTGGTAAATCTACCTTAGAGATTTGCAACTCACCTTGATAGCGCAAATAACGACTGTTATCACAAGTAATTGTACCTTGCGGACGGGGCACAATTTCAGATTGCGGCTTCACGCTAAACAATTGCCGTTTCCTCCCCTCAACTAAGCGCACAACATCCCGCGCAACATCAGGACGATTATGCCACGTTTGCTCTGTTAATTTACTCGATACCCCAGTTACATGTAAAGTAATGGCATCTTGCTTCAAATAATTGGTAAAGCTAGTAATTGTCGCTGGCTTAAGGCTGGGATCGCCAATAAACACGCGATCACAACCAATTTTTTGTAATTCTAATGTAGCAGCCAGTGGATTTTCGCCCCGCTGCTCTTCTAAAGTAGGAAGTCCAGCACCAATTGGTCCTCGCTTAATATTATCGCCGGCAACAAAGGCCATCGTCTTCAGCCCATTTTGGTGCAGCCAAGTGTTCTTTTCCTTAAGCCATTCCCGATCAAGTCCAGTTTCAGGTCGTGGATAATAATTGTGCCAAGCTTCAAGATGATCAAAATTAGCACCATGCTCACGCAAAGAAGCAATATCATTACTGCTGAGTGTGCTGGCATTTAAGGCAAGCGGCATTTCCTTTGACAGTTTAGCAACAAGACTAAAGTTAATTCCATCATCAATTCTCAAACCAGTTAAATTCAGTGCTTTAACTTGCTCAACGTCCTCAATTGCCACGCCCAGTCTTGTTAAGCCACTCTTTGACACATCCGCAATTACATCAAGATCAAGATTGTGACACCACTTCGTTAGCTCATTTAACCGCTGCAGTACAACCTGAGCGTCGTCTTCTGGAATATGCAATGAAGTAAAAACAGTCGTAAAACCGGCATTCCGCATTGCAATTAAGTAATTATAATCTTGGGCAGTCAAATCGAGTCCCAAGTAGATTGAAAAGCCTATCATTTTTTCCTCTTTTTCAATACCAATGCTTATTTAGCCAATTAATCTTACCACATTTTTCTTCACAACAAAAAAGCACCATCAAAATTATGATGGTGCAAAATTTACTAGCTTCTTTATTTAGCAGTTGTAGCATAATCCGCAACATTTAATGTTTGTTGGAAGCCGTTGGTACCGCTAATTGTCAGAATCGTATTGTTATTACTAAATTGAACGGCACTAGCGTCAACATTATTGGCACTTGCTGCTAATTGAACAATTTGGCTAGCCTCAGCCATCGTTAAATTGTTTAAATCAACAACTGTCACCTTTTTACCATTAAGAGCACTTTTTGCCGTCGTTAACTTAGCTAAAGCATCCTTAACCTGGCTAACAGTTGCAGTCTGTGAGCCATTAACTTGACCAGCAGCTGCAGAAGCAGTGTCATAAGCGTCACGCAAAGACTTAGCGGCTAGCTTATAAGTATCGCTGCTTTTAACTGCTGCATCTTGGTTTAAAGCAGTTTGCAAGTCACTCTTATCCGTAACTGTAGCAACCGTAATTGCTTCTTGCGCAGATTGCGGCGTGTTGACTGGCGATAATTTGGCACCACTAAGGGCACTAACATCGTCATCCTTGATGAAGCCATTCTTATCACTTTGCAAAGCGTAGAATAATTCTGCCTTATTATCAGCAGCAACCCAAATATAGCGTAATTCAGTTACACGAGCTGTATAACCCTTAGGAAAAGTATTAGTTGCTTGTGCTACACCTTGAGCGTCATAAACGTGACTATCGCGTCCCAAAGTAATCAAAGTTGAATTGGCATCAGCAGTTGGTTGGCTGTTTGCCGGCTTTAGTTGAGTGCCAATAACTACACCAACGTTACTCTTCTTAATCCATTGGTCCTTACCTGGGTAGTTACTATCATTAATACGGTAGTAAAGTTTACTGCCAATATATTGCAATTGATCAACAGTAACCTGTTGCCCTTTTTTAACCAGCTTTTTACTAGTATTGCCTTGGCCATCATAAATATATGCATTGCGACTCAGTGTAATAACTGTCGCATCAGTTGGCTTACTTGGCTTTTGTGTCGGTTTGCTATTAACAGGCTTTAATGTCGTAGAAGTAGATGCCACGTTCGCCGACTTAATAAATTGGTTACTTTGGCCGCTAATTCTGTAATAGAGTTTAGAGCCAATATAGATCAATTGATCAACTGTAACTTTAGTATTCTTTTTAATCTTTTTCTTGTTGGTCTTGCCATTTGCATCATAAATATATGCGTTACGCTTGATCGTTGCAGTAACCTGTGCTGTTGAAGTAGTGGTGGTAACCTTTTTGCCATCAACATAGCCAACGTTACCTGCCTTAACAAAGGCACCATTGCCAATTGCATAATACAATTTACCATTGATTGTCTTTTTACCAGAATATTTAACTGATATACCCTTGACAATCTTAGTGTACTTAGCATCGCCCATGTACTTCTTCAAACGCTTGCCATTCTTATCATAAACATAAGCATTATGACTAAATTGAATTGTCCCTTTCTTTGAGGCGCTCTTATTAGTCGAAGATTTCTTAGCTGCTTGTACAGTAGTTGCCTGCACAGAACCAACAATTGGGCTAGTGCCAAGCAATACTGCAGCCGAAACCATCATCAACTTATGATTAAACTTCATATATCTTACCTCACATTTTACTTTACCAAATTATTTAGCTTCTATTGTAACCTAAAAAATTACTAAGTAAATCATTGTTATCTATTCTTAATACAAATTAATTTAATTATGCAAAATGCCCTACGGACAAAAACCTAATTACCACTCGTAAGGCATCTTAAAGCAATTATTGCCAATCTTCACTCTTTGACAAAGAAAGTTTGTGCCAATAATCTGGCTTATTAACCTGACGACCGCGAGCAATTGCCATGTCATATTTAGCAACGTCTTTCGTAATCGTTGAGTCAGCGGCAACAAAGGCATGATCGGCCACATTAACAGGCGCAACCAAAGTTGCACCAGAGCCAATAAAGGCCCGGTCGCCAACCGTTGTGTGGTCTTTTTGGACACCATCATAATTAGCAAAAATGGTGCCGCAGCCAACGTTAACGTCCTTACCCAAAGTGGCATCACCAACATAAGTTAAATGACCCACCTTGGAATTTTGACCAATTTCTGCATTTTTGACTTCGACAAAGTTACCAATATGAGCACCTTCACGAATAATTGCCTTGGGTCGCAAATGCGAATTAGGACCGATATCAGTGTGGTCGTCCATTTGTGCCCGTTCAAGCGTTGATGAAGTGACCGTGACGTCATTACCAATCCTAGTATCCACAATTCTGGAACCAGAAGTAATCAAACAATCACTGCCAATAGTTGTATTCCCTTTAATAACAACGTTAGCCTCAATCACGGTATCATTACCGATTTTGACATCAGTATCAATATAAGCAGTCGCGGGATCAACAAAGGTTACACCGTTGCGCATATGTTCTTCATTAATCCGTTTTTGCATAATTTTGCTAGCTTGCGCTAAGGCAATCCGGTCGTTGACACCTAGACTTTCGCTAAAGTCAGGCATTTTATAAGCACCAACACGTTCGCCGGTGTTACGCAAAATTTCCAAAACATCGGTCAGGTAATATTCACCTTGGGAATTGTGATTGGTAACTTGCTTTAATGCACTAAAAAGCTTCTGGTTGTCAAAGCAGAACACACCAGTGTTGATTTCCTTAATCTTAAGTTCCTCAAGATTGCCGTCTTTTTGCTCAACAATCCGCAAAACATTGTCTTGATCGTCGCGAATAATCCGACCGTAACCATAAGGATCAGGTGCTTGTGCCGTCAAGACAGTAGCTGCATTACCCTTTTTTTGGTGGTAGTCAAACAGACTCTGAAAAGTTTGGCTGGTAAACAAGGGTGTGTCACCAGTAATTACCAGTGTAGCACCATCTTGCCCCGCTAATTGCCCTTGCGCCGTTAAGACCGCATCCCCAGTACCTAATTGCTCTTTTTGCAAAGCAAATTCGGACTTGCCGGCCAGCACCTTTTCAACTTCTTCAGCGCCGTTACCAACAACGGTCACAATTTTATCGGGATTGATTGCTTGTGCAGCTTCAACAACGTGCTCAACCATTGCTTTGCCGCAAACTTGATGCAAAACTTTGTACAATTTAGACTTCATACGCGTACCCTTACCAGCGGCAAGGACAACTACAAACTTTTTCATTAAATTAACCTCGTTCTATTCTTAAATTACGACTAGATTCCAGTATATCATTTAATACTAAAAGCGGTTAAAATCGGTATGTACCACAAAGTTGCCAGGTTCAGCCAGAATAACGCGTTTAGCAGCATCAACCTTTTTAATTTTCACTAAAGAAAGGTGACCTTCAATTAATTTAACGTCATCAAAGTCGGCTTCGCACAAAACACAGATTCCAGCAATGTTACTATTAAATTCTTTAACCAATTGCTGCATCCCTGTCAGCGTCCCACCGGCCATCATAAAATCGTCGACAAGCAAAACGTTAGAATTCTCGTTTAGCACCCGCGTTGGTAATTCCATTTTGGATACTCGATCAAGTGAAGAAGAAATATAGTTAACCGACATAGTAGCACCTTCTGTTACCTTTGAGCGCTTGCGGGCAATAATGAAGGGAACATTTAAATAGCGGGCAACTGCCTGGGCCAAGGCAATCCCCTTGGTCTCAATCGTCATGACAACATCAATGTTTGAATAGGCATAACGAGTGGCAATTAATTTACCAATTCTTTCCAGATCTTGCGGATTACCTAAAATATCGGACAGGTAAACAAACCCTCCTGCCAAAATGCGATCTGGATCTTCAATCCGAGAAGCTAGGTCAGTCAGGTAATTTTGCGCATGCTTTTTACCCCAAAAAGGAACATACCTTACCCCACCAGCAGCTCCAGCAACTGTCTCTAAAATGCCATCTTGATTGGCAGCCAAAGTGTGCTTTAAAATAGTCAAATCTTCAGAAATTGACGACTTTGCGGCACCATATTGTTTAGCAAAGAACGGCAACGGAATCAATTCGTGTGGCCGCTCCATCAACCGCTTGGTCATATCAACTAATCTCTCTGAACGTTTCATAATTTCTCCTTTCTAATGTTTGCTTTTTTGCTTTTTATTGCTATACTCCAAGCCATAAAAAAAGGCACCAACATTTTACAAAATGTCAATGCCAAAAAACTTACTTTTCTAAATTATGCTTCGGCCGCATTAGCTCCATCATCAAATTTTAATGTAATATTTTTGGTTAACAAATCAGTATAACTGTAAGAAACATGCTTAAAATTATTTTGATCTTGGTCTAAATCGACAACGAAGACAGCAGGAAAAGTTTCTTTCAAAATTCCCCGTCTCTTAGTTATCTTTTTCCGACCGGCTCTTGCGACTACTGTTAAAGGATCACCTAAATGTGAATCTAACTCATGTTTAATGGTAATAATTGATGTTGGCACTAAATAACAACTCCTTTGTTCGGTATTTTACCACATTGTGACAATTATTTCAATTGCTTTTCATAATTACCGAACAAAATTAGATTAGTGCTCTTTTTTAATTACCGCTGCTATTTGCGCAAACTGGCTAATTGAGAGCTGCTCCGGTCGAATCCGCGGGTCAACTCCTAGAGAAGCAATCAGCTCTGCGCGCTGATCCGCATCTGGAATTAGATTCTTTAAGTTGTTATTTAAAGTTTTACGACGTTGGGCAAAGCACATCTTGACAACCCAATTAAAGTGCTTGGCATCCCCAACATTTGGCTTTTGTTTCAGCGGCGTTAAAACTACCACACTTGAGTCAACTTTTGGCCGCGGAATAAACGAGTTGCTCTTAACAGTTAGTGCCTCATCCACATTCATTTCAATTTGCACCGCAATTGAAAGCGGACCATAGGCTTTTGACCCCGGTTGCGCACTCAAGCGGTCCGCCACTTCCTTTTGCATCATTAACGTCAGATTAGCAAAATTCAGCTCAGATTCATTCAAAAAGAAAATAATCGGCGTTGTGATGTAATAAGGCAAGTTAGCAACGACCTTCACTGGCTTGGTCAAATCAAAGAAATCAGCTAAATCGTTTTTAAAATCAGCCTTCAAAATGTCCTTCATCATTAACTCAAAGCGTTCCTTAATTGGAACACCAGCAATTTGCCTTGGCAATTCATTGTTTAAAATTTCCGGCAAATCATCGTCAACTTCATAAGCAAAAACCTTGGCACCAGCATAAAGCAGCTGCTCGGTCAACGACCCAATTCCTGGACCAATTTCAATTACCTGATCACCCGGCTGAATTTGCGCAGCCTGCACAATCCCTTGGATTGCATTCAGATCAACTAAAAAATTTTGCCCCAAGTTTTTCTTGGCTTTAACAAAGTAACGGTTAATTATTGCCTGCGTCCTTATCGGCGAGCCAATAGGAATTTCATTATTCATCTTGTGCCTCCTTAACCGCCGCAGTTAATGCCGCAAGCGTTATTCCAAAAGTATGCAGCCTTTTATAAAACTGTTTAGCATTACCATAACCTACGCTCAACTTAATCCCAACTTGTTCACGCAATTTACGCGAGCCCTGGCCACTAGCCAAGCCCAAATGCTGGTAAGCTTCTTTGGTTAAATCACTCTGCTCAAATTTAGCTTCATGCAGATCACTTAAAGCACGCGTTAATGCCTCTTTGGATGCATGCTCAACCCCTAATGAGTTGCCCCGCTTTTGCGGGACTCCTTCCTTACGAGTGATAAATGCCTGCTTAGCAGTAGGAATCGCTTCTGTCACTAACCGACGAATGCGTTCACCGTTTAAATCAGGGTCGGTCAAGACAACGACATCTCGCTTTTTAATTAGTTCCTTTAATTCTGTTAAAACCGATTGCGGCACATCTGAGCCGTTAGTTTCAATCGTTTCAATGCCTGGGAAAAATTGCTTTAGCCTAATTGTGTCGTCTTTTCCCTCAACGACCACAACTGCGTTAAATTGTTTTTTAGTTAAGACCATAAACTCTCACAGTATTTGCGTAAGTTGCCGCAGCAACCTCTTCTATTGGAATATTTTTCAGTTCAGCAATTGCCTGAGCCACATAGTAGACATTCCCCGGCTCATTTTGTCTGCCGCGATAGGGTTTTGGCGTCAAAAACGGCGCGTCCGTTTCAATTAGCAGTCTGTCGAGCGGTGTTTGCCTTGCGGACTCGTGGACTTCGGTTGCCTTAGTAAAGGAAACTACACCAGAGTAAGAAAAACAAACATTTAGCTTCATAAACTTCTGAAGCCACGAAACATCCCCGTTAAAGCTGTGCAAAATTGCACCGTATTCCAGATTGCTGCTTTGTAAAATTTCGTAGCAATCACTAAACGCATCGCGCGTATGAATATCAACCGGTAAATGTAATTCATGAGCCACTTCAATCTGACGTGCTAATACTCTTTTTTGCACATCACGCGGTGATTCATCCCAATAATAGTCAAGACCAATCTCGCCCATTGCGACCACACCGGGTACCTGCAGCTGCTCAATTAGCAAGTCTTCAGCTTGCTGATTGTAATCCTTAGCCACATCAGGACAATAACCGACCATCGCATAGACATTATCAAAGCGCTGACTAAGATCAATTGCCCGCTTGTTAAAGTCGGGGTCTTGCCCCGCACAAATCATCTTCGTAACGCCTAATTGCTTAGCACGATCAATGTAAAATTCTTCCTTACCCCGAAAAGGTTCATCCTGTAAGTGTGTATGGTTATCAATTAATTCCATTAACCTAATTGAGCCCCGACTTCGTGTTCATCGCCGACTAATGCCAACTTAACTTCGCCATTCTTCTCACTGGATAAAAGCATGCCCTGACTCAATTGACCAACCATCTTACGTGGTTTCAAGTTAGTTACAGCTAATACTTTACGGTCAAGCAGTTCGCTAGCATTTGGATAATACTTGCGGATGCCACTTAAGATTTGGCGCTCATCGCCGTTACCAAAGTCAAGTTGGAATTTCAACAACTTACTAGATCCTTGAACTGGCTCAACAGACAAAATCTTACCAACTTGGATTTTAACCTTGTCAAAATCATCAATGGTAATGTCTGGGTCTTTGCCTTGTTCACTACGACTTTGCTTCTTTGGCTTAGCCTTAGCCATTTCATTCTTAATGTACTTAACTTCTTCTTCTGGCTTTAATCGTGGATAAATTGGTGTTGGCTTTTCAGTTACCTTAATATCCCAAGCACAATCGCCAAAGGCCAACTTCTTTTGGTCAGCATTTTGCCAGTCTAAACCGAGTTGTTTAAACATTTCTACTGGTGTTCTGGTCATAATTGGAGCGATTAATAAGGCAACAATCCGCAGACTTTCAGCCAAGTTGGACATTACTAAGGACAATTCTTCCTTTTTGCCTTCCTTGTTCAAAGCCCAAGGGGTTGTCTCATCAATATATTTGTTAGCACGACCAATAAACTTCCAAATTCCCTCAATTGCTTGCGTAAAGTAAAGTTTATCCATATTTTGCTTGTAATCTGCAATTGTTTCTTCTGCAGTAGCAGCTAGTTGCTTGCCCAATTCATTTTGGGTTGCAGCAACTGGAGCAACATGGCCTTCTTGATATTGGTTAATCATTGACACCGTTCTGTTAAGCAGGTTGCCCAAATCATTAGCCAAATCATAATTGACCCGTTCCACAAAGTCTTCTGGCGTGAAGACACCGTCTGAACCAAACGGCAAAGCACGCATCAGGTAGTAACGCAAAGCATCAACACCGTAACGGCTAGTAATTGATTCTGGATAAACGGCATTACCCTTAGACTTGGACATCTTACCGTCCTTCATCAAGACCCAACCATGACCAATAACGTGTTTTGGCAATGGCAAACCTAATGCCATCAACATAATTGGCCAATAAATTGTGTGGAAACGCACAATTTCTTTACCAACCAAATGAACGTCAGCTGGCCAATACTTCTTAAATAAGGAATCATCGTCAGAATCATAACCTAGAGCCGTAATATAGTTTGACAGCGCATCAATCCAGACATAAACCACGTGCTTAGGATCACTTGGAACAGGGATGCCCCAAGAAACCGTCGTCCGTGTAACTGATAAATCTTCTAGTCCAGGCTTCAAAAAGTTATTCACCATTTCCTTTTCCCGAGAATGAGGCAAGATAAAGTCGGGATGATCCTTGTAATATTGTTGCAAACGGTCAGCATACTTGCTCATCTTAAAGAAGTATGATGGCTCCTTAACCAGCTGGACTTCGTGACCTGATGGTGCTTTACCACCAACTACGTTGCCGGCATCATCCTTGTAAACCTCAGCTAATTGTGATTCGGTAAAGTATTCCTCATCTTCAACTGAGTACCAACCAGTGTACTCGCCAAGATAGATGTCGCCTTGCTTTAAGAGCTTTTCAAAAATCTTTTGTACACCCTTAACGTGTTCTTCATCAGTTGTCCGAATAAATTTGTCGTAAGAAATATCAAGACTCTTCCACAACTTTTTATACATGACCACCATCTTGTCCACGAACTCTTGCGGCTTGATGCCTTGTTTTTCAGCCTTTTGCTCAATCTTCAAGCCGTGTTCATCGGTCCCAGTCAAAAAGAAGGTATCGTAGCCTTGACTACGCTTGTAGCGCGCTATCGTGTCAGCAGCGATTGTCGTGTATGCATTACCGATCGTTAAGCGGCCGGATGGATAATAGATTGGGGTTGTAACATAAAAAGTTTTTTTGTCAGCCATATTTGTTTCTCCTTAAGATTTATTTGTTTTCAGTTCATTATACTACACTAAGATAGCTTGAAAATCGTATTATGAGGATTTTTATGGCATAATCTCATTTTTATTTCAGTAATAATTAAAATAGCTTTTAAAATTATCTTCCTATTGATTATACTAAAAAAGTCCAGGAGCTCTGGACTTTTTCTTCTAAAATTAATCTACCAAATTAAGATAATTCAACTTAACTATTCTTGGCCATAAAACCACAACTAATCCTGATATAACTGTACTAATACCATTTATCAGATAACCCATCTTAACTAGTCGGTGTGCCGCGGCAGTAGTCTGATCATAAAAGCTGTATGGCAGAATATTCAAATAGACTACACGAATTTGCGCATCCGGTGAAGAAATTCCGATCATAAAGTGAACTATTTGGCTTTTTTCAATCTGCCAGAAAAGCGTAATTACAAGTGCAATCACCAAAAGAGTAGCAAGTAATATTAGAGATTCGCCAATTGCATTTTTTCTAATGTTCTTAAAAATCATGGCAAAGGCAAACAGCACCATATAAAAGCTTAATAATGATAGAAATTTACTGAGTGCATACTGGCCAAGGGCAATTTTAACACCTGAATGATAATTGTTTACTTCTTGAAAAACTGCACCGAAAACTGTTGTTAATATCGAATACATCACTAACTCAATCAAGGTTAATAATTCATTTGCAAACGGCAAAATATTTATCAGTTCATCACTTCCTAGGTAATAAATTTTAATTAACTGATAGGTTGTGACAAACAAAATAACGGCGGCAGCCGCGGCATACCACAAATCATGAACTTCCGCGATCATTGCATTATGAGGTTTAGCCAATCTAATTAGGCCAAAGATAATTTCAATCCCAATGGGAACAAGAAACAGCGGCAGCATCTTCTTCAATCTGATACCAAGATATTCTCTCATCTTCCTACCTCCTTAAAGTAAGCTTCTTCAAGGCTGCTGTATTTAGTTAAGATATTTTTCTTCGTATCTTGTAAAAGCAACTGCCCTTTTCTCATCAAGATTACTTCGTCAAACATGCTACCCAAATCGCGCAATAAGTGCGTAACGATTAAAACTGTGCTGTCTTTTCGGCGATAATTTTCAATTGCTTCAATAAAAGCAGCCCGATTAATTGGATCAATTGCCGATAACGGCTCATCCATCACGTAAAAATCCGTATTTCTCGATAAGATCAATGCTAAATGAATCTCCTCGTGATTCCCCTTAGAGCCATCGTGAATTTTCATATTAGGATTGAGGTTAAAATGCGCAAGAATTTTCAAAGCACGCTTTTCATCAAAATCAGAAAAAGATTGCTTAAATAATTTTATTGCCTGCTTAATTCGCAAGTTTTCATAAAGAAAAAATCTATCAGGCATATAAGCAATGCTTTCATTAACTGTCCTTGTTCCTTTAAAGCGGTTTAGTCTGCCTATTATTACATTAATCAGCGTCGTTTTACCGGCACCATTTTCACCAAGAACACCGATAATTTTGCCATTATTAGTAAGTTGGACACTTATATTATTTAAAGAAATATGCTTACCATATTTAACTGTTAAATTGCTTAGCTTCATATTGCTTCCTTTCTAACATAATAATGCATCAGTTTTATTGTACTATTATGTTATAACACCATTACAAATAGAAAGCAAATTACTTAATGAGAGCATCAAAAAAACGACTGAGGTAAGAACCTAAGCCGCCTTTTTAGCATTAACAGTTAAATTAAGAATTTTTCACCTTTTAAATAAAAGTGCTTGACGATTGTCGTCAATAAAATATAAAGAATCAAAATACCCAAAATGACCCACATGTAGCTAAGTGGCATTGGACCAAACTTCAGTGCATCGGCAACAACGGAGAATGGCAATAGTGTACCGATAATCCCTGCGCCAAAGGTTGCCAAGATAACAGCATAAGTTGCGTGCTGCTGAATGAACGGCAAGTGACGATCACGCAAAGCATGAATAACCATTTCCTGTGTCCATAGCGACTCAATAAACCACCCGGTATGAAACAAGGCCACAAAGGCAACTTGCTGAGCTGGTGAAATCGCGGTATAGCTGCCGCCAACAAGTCGTGGACAAATTATGAAGTATAGCAATGCGAACGTCACAATGTCAAAGACCGAAGAGGTCGGACCAAAGTAAAACATAAACTTCGGCAATTTCTTAGTCGACCAAGTTCGCGGCTGCTTCAAGTATTCATCCGACATTGTATCAAACGGTAGTGACAAGCAACTCGTACCATACAGTAAGTCCAGAATTAACAGCTGCAGCGGCAACATCGGCAAGAATGGCAAGAACGATGAGGCAACTAAAATCGATAAAATGTTACCAAAGTTTGAAGACAGGGTAATCTTGATATACTTCATCGTGTTACCAAAGACCTTCCGACCAATTCTGACGCCCTTTTCCAGCACATTCAAATCCTTGTGCAGCAAAATAATGTCAGCTGACTCCTTGGCAATATCAACCGCAGTATCAACAGAAATCGAGACATCAGCGGCCTTCATTGCGGGAGCATCGTTAATGCCATCACCCATGTAGCCAACTGTGTGCCCATTTTGCTTGAGCAAATTAATAATCTTCGTCTTGTCTTCTGGTGACAACTTAACAAAGATGTTGCATTCTTCAACCATCTTAGCCAATTCTTCAGGACTCTTACCATCTAAATCAGCACCAGAATACACGTTATCAACGTTTAACCCAACTTGCAGGCCAACCGTTCTTGTGACAGCCTCATTGTCGCCCGTTAGGATTTTGACATTAATTCCATCGCTCTTTAACTTAGCCAAAGCATTCTTGGCACTTTCTTTTGGTGGATCAAGGAAGGCTAGAAAGCCACACAAAATCAGGTTGCTTTCATCTTTAGTGGAGAACTCACCAACTGGTGCGGGATTAGGCTTATACCCCAGCATAATTACCCGCAGACCGTCATCATTCATGTTGTCAATCTTGGCCATGACCTTTTGTTTGCGCTCTGGAGTTAATGCCAAAATTTGCCCGTCAACTTCAACACGGTTGGAAACAGCAATCATTTCTTCTGCAGCACCCTTAGTTACCAAGAGGTGCTCGCCGTGCTCACGGTCTGAGTTTTCAACCACAACACTCATGCGCCGTCTGGAAAAGTCAAACGGAATTTCATCAATCTTGTGATAATCACGCTGAATTTCGTTAACATCGAGCTCATCACCAGCTGCTTCAATTATTGCCTTATCGATCAGATTTTTCATCCCTGTTTGGTAATAAGAATTGAGGTAACCCAACTCCAAAATTTTAGGCGTTTCCCGCAAATTTAAATCATAGTGCCTCTCCAAAACGACCTTGTCCTGCGTTAACGTCCCCGTCTTATCGGTACAGAGCACGTCAGCCGAGCCAAAGTTTTGAATCGAATTCATCTTTTTAACAATTGTGCCGTGCTTGGACATTTCAACGGAGCCTTTAACCAAGTTGGTCGTCACAATCACTGGCAGCATTTCTGGTGTCAGTCCCACAGCTGTTGCAATCGCAAAGATTAAGGCATCAATCCAGTTGCCCTTTGTCAAACCGTTAATGATGAGCACCAGCGGCGCAATAATCGCGGTCATGGTAATCAACAATTTCGAAATATTTTTAATGCCGACATCAAAGGACGTATTCTTGACGTCACTTCTAGCAATATCATGAGCCAGCTTGCCAAACATGGTGTGTGACCCCGTCGCAAAGACGACACCAAGTCCAGCGCCGGAAACAATCGTTGTCCCCTCATATAAAACATTGGGGTAATCCAGATAATCACGGTCCCTACCTACGCCGGGTCTCTTAGTGGCAATCTTTTCCACAGGACTTGACTCACCGTTGAGTGAGCTTGACGAACAGAAGAGGTCCTTACTCGAAAGTAGCCGCATGTCAGCAGGCACTAAGTCTCCTGCCCCAAGCCGAATAACATCACCGATAACCACTTGATCAGTCGGGATTTCTTGGTCCTTGCCATCGCGGATAACATCAGTAGTAACCGACACCATCTTCAGCAGTGAATTAACGGCATTAGACGACTTAATATTCTGGATAAAACTGGTAATCCCGGATATTAAAACCATTGTCACCATAATCAATACCGTACTTAAATCTTTCTGTCCAACCGGGACAAAAATATAGTCGGTAAACAGCGACAGCGTTGCTAGAACTAACAAAACCAAGGTAAACGGTGTAATAAACGCCTCGGCTAAAAAGCGCAGCTTAGAATCGTGTTTGTTTGAGGCGATCTGATTCGATCCATATTCCTCACGATTTTTATCAGCCTGCTTACTAGATAGCCCGTTACTGCTCGCGTGGAGCCGTGCCAACGTTTCGGCACGTGTCTCCTTGGCAATTGCTTTAACCCGCTGCAAGTCTTTGCTTTCAGCCTGGTTATTAGGTTTTCTCAGCATCCTTACCACTCCTTATTTAAAAATCTCAAACAAACTAAAAAAGCCGCATGCAAAAGCTGCAGGCGACCTTCTTTTAAACAAGGTATCATATATTATAATATACTCGTCGTTCAGTTTTAACACTACGTGACGTAAGCACATGCTAGCTATCTGGATCTCGCCTTAAATCGACGACACCTATTTAACTCGTTGGCATCTCTGGATGTTTCTGGGCGATAGCGTGTGTTCACGTAGGAGTCTCACCTAACAGTTTATTTGTTTTATTGAATTTACATAGTGAGTGTAATCCATAACTGTGGACCAAGTCAACTAATTTAGTCTAAATTATTTATAAAAAGCAGAATAATATTTCCCAATATATTAATCGCTGACTACTTTTTCATTCGGTTTTTAGGTTGTAAATTATGCCGGAAAAAGTAGTATAACCCGGCTACTACAATAACTAATGCTAAAGCTATTGGGAGCGCCAAACGATGAGGATGGGCAATCTGCGAGCGCTCATCATTAGTTAAGTCATACTTGTCAAAGGAATATTGATATTGCTGGTCAATCGTGGTTGCACACGCACGAAAAACAAAACGCAGTCCCTTGTTAAACTCGGTCTTACTATTGCTGCGCAATTGGTCCGATTGTGAGCGGATAATGTTGCCGCGCGTATCTGCCGTAAAGGCTGCGTGCAAGTCTTTACTCGAAAAAATCTGCACATTGCGCTTTTTACCCTTAGTGCCAACAATGATAAAAACCGTCCGCTTCGACTTGGCCAAATTTTTGGGTGTTAACCCATCAATTCGGTTAAATGTGCGAACTACAATTTGCGGCTGCTCACTAGTTTGCCAATAACGGTCATTTTTAGCAGTAATTAATGCTTTAGTCGCATGATTTAGCAAGTGACTATTATCCTGAATATTTGTATTTGAAAAACCGGTTAATGTACAAAAAAGACCAATTAAAACGGTGATTAATGTCAGCTTAGTTTTCAGCGTCTTCCAGTTTATGCGCCAATTGTTCCACATACTTGCGGTCAATTTTAATTTGCTCATAGGGAACCCCACAATCTTTGAATAGTGCAATTGCCAGTGGACTATCATGATAATCAAAATAATAGTTAATTTTTTTAACTCCAGCCTGAACTAAGGATTTAGCACAATTATAACAAGGAAAATGCGTGACGTAGATTTCCGTGTTGTCCGTTGAGACACCATTTCTAGCACATTGAATCAGTGAATTCATCTCTGAATGAATTGTCCGCACGCAGTGCCCGTCAACTAGTTGGTGGCCAACATCATCGCAATGTGGCGCACCAGTCACAGACCCATTATAGCCAGTTCCAATAATGCGATTATCCTTAACTAGCACATTACCAACAAGCGCCCGATCACACGTTGAACGCTGGGCAATCACTAAAGCTTGCATCATAAAATATTGTTTCCACGGAATTCGATCACGCATTGTATTTACCTCTTGTCAAAGTAATTTAAGCCAATTGCATCCCGGACTTGTCGTAAAGTCTCGTTAGCAACGGCATTAGCCTTCTTCGAGCCCTCAATTAACATTTCATAGACAGCATCTTCATCTTGCGCAAATTTTGCTCGCCGCTGACGAATTGGTGCTAATTCTGCTTCCAAAACTTTATTTAAGTAACGCTTAATTTTGACATCACCCAGACCACCTTTTTGGTAATCTGCCTTCAATTGCGCTACCTTATCCTTATCAGGATCAAAAATATCAAGATATGTAAAAACAGTGTTGCCTTCAATCTTACCCGGATCCTCAACGTGGACGTGATCTGGATCAGTGTACATTGACATAACCTTCTTTTGCACCGTCTCCGCATCATCTGACAAGTAAATGGCATTGTTTAATGACTTAGACATCTTGGCATTGCCGTCAAGACCCGGCAGACGACCACTGCCGTCTTCTGGGAAGTAACCCTTAGGCTCAACTAGAACATCACAATTGTACACACGGTTAAAGGTGCGCACGATTTCCCGTGCTTGCTCAATCATTGGTTCCTGATCATCACCAGCGGGAACAAGTGCTGCTTTAAAGGCAGTGATATCTGCTGCCTGTGAAACTGGATAGTTCAAAAAGCCAACTGGAATTGAATCATTAAAGCCTTTTTGCTTAATTTCGGTCTTAACAGTTGGATTACGTTCAAGCCGGCTAACAGTCACTAAGTCCATGTAGTAAGCCGTTAACTCAAACAATGCCGGAATTTGTGATTGTACAAAAATCGTGGAAATTTCTGGATTAATGCCAACAGCTAGGTAGTCTAGTGCTACCTGAATTAAGCTGTTGCGGATTTTTTCGGGATTGCGCGCATTATCAGTTAAAGCTTGCGTGTCGGCAATCATGATAAATGGTTGATACTCACCCGAATTTTGAAGCATTACTCGGTTCTTCAACGAGCCAATGTAGTGTCCAATGTGGAGCTTTCCAGTTGGGCGGTCACCTGTTAAAATAATTTTCTTATCCATCTGTTTTTTGGGCCTTCTTTAAAAATCAAAATCTTATTTAACATAATTGTTATACTTGATTTTACCAAAAATCAAACAATGATTAAACCTAGAGGAAAAATGTGTAATCAATTCCAATTGCCTAACTTGGCAGAAATCAAAAAATATTTAGTAGCAGACCTTAACTTGCCGTTGACCGAGCCAGCGCCTAACCTCCCGCAAAGTCAGGCTGTCTTTCCTAAAGAAGACGCACCCGTCTTGCTCTACCAAAATAACCAATTACAATTAGTGCCCAAATCTTGGGGTTATCCTAGCCCAGTTGACAATAAAAAAGTGATTTTTAACGCCCGCGTTGAACGCTTTTTTGAAAATAAACCGTCGATGTGGGATTCATCCTTTGCCAAATCACGGTGCATTATCATTACCAAGCAATTCTGGGAATCTGGACATCAAACTTATGCAGTTAATGGTCACACCTATCATGAGCGCTATAGTTTTCGCGACCCCAATGCATCCCTAACTTTGATTGCCGGTATTTACCAAGGCGACCATTTTTCAATGGTAACAACTAAGCCCAACGCTGACATGGCACCAATCCATGACCGGATGCCGCTAATCATTACCGCAGCAGAATTGCGCCGCTGGCTGTTTCAAAATTTTACTAGCCTGATTGATCGTAGTCAGCTGCCATTAACCGTTAAGAAAATGCCGCAGAAAGAGTAACTACGAAAAGAAATAAAAAAACATTAGCTCAAATAGAAAAGCTAATGTTTTTTATTCATAAATAATTAAGTTAATCAGTTATCTTTAATTTTCTTCAGCATAATCATTAATATTTAAAATCTGCTGAGTTTTCTTTTCAGTTTTATTATTATACACAGTAAGCGTTAACTTAGTTTTGTCTTTATTAAATTCTACTTCTGTATTACTATTTGTCCCATTATAGACTTGAGCAGCATCAGCTTTTGCCAAGCTTTCAATCTGACTGGCTTCATCTTTACTTAACTTATTAATATCCTTAACTACTACTTTTTTACCATTCAAATTTTTAGCCGCATCTTGTAAACTCCAAATAGCCTGATTTATTTCTGCTTGCGTTGGCTGGGATTCTTGAATAACCTTGTTTCCATTATCAATAGCATGTAAATATGTATTCCTTTCTAGATATCTGCCGAACTTATATGGAGCGCTATTCTTAATGCTTGATTCTTTATCTAACACGGTTTGGAGTTTTTGTTTATCACTATTAGAAGCTGATACTGCAGCATTTTTGGCATCATTTACTGAATTTATTACTTCTAATCTTGGCCCATAAATATACTTATTATCTTTAGCTTTAATAAAATCTGTAGAATCACTAAATGAGCCTTCTTTAGATTTATCACTTAACCTATAAAATAACTCTGCTTGATTATCACCTGGAACCCAAATATATAACAATTCATCGACAGGTAGTTCTTTATATCCTTGAACTATATTTTTGCTCTTTTGTTTTCCATTAATATCATAAACTGGAGTATTTTTATTTATCATTACGGTTGTATAGTTACTGTATGGCAATAATAATTGACGTGTAGCAACTTTCACTTTATCTGTATAAATGTATTCATTTTGGTCTTTTATACCATAGAATGCAGAAGGAGTATTGCCATCTATTTCATAATAATTCATATCTAAAGCAGAAGGTGCAGCTTCACGATTTACGATTACAGTCTTGCCTATCTTTATTTTTTTACCAGTATTATTTCTATGATCGTCAAATACATCTAATCCATCTTTAGAATTAGGAGTTACATGTTCAACAGTGGCAACAGTCTGATTTGTATACAAGTTATTGCCAATAATTTTATCAACATTTACAGCTTTAACATAGCCACCATGGCCAATACTATAATACTCTTGTCCCTTGATTGTCTTGTATGGCAAATAGAACCAATTCCAGTTATCATCATGGAAAGAATATCTAACTGTACTTGGATCATCTATTGCTTTAACCTTTTTAGCATAGCTAATCCTTGTACCCTTTTTAAGCAAACCATTAGTTCTTTGATAAGAATATAACTTTTGTCCCTTTTTGTTATAAATACGGGTATTATGATTTAACGTTAATGTTCCATCTGCTACGGTTTTATTTTGAGTTTGGTCAGTAGTTTGTGCTGCGTGAGCTTGATTAGTAGTAATAATTGAGCCTGCTGAGGTTGTTGCCAAAATAACTGCCGCCAAATTTACTATTAATTTTTTGTTTTTTTTCATTTCTATACCTCATAAAAAACAAATAATATATTTATTAAATTTTAGTTTATACTTCAAAGTAATAAGTTTCTACTATTTCTTAAACAAAAAGAGTGAGTAAAAATTCTTATTCCAATGCTAACTTTACATATTGCATAAAATAAAATAGTTGCCTCATTATTAACCAAGACTTGGGCAATTTGATACCACAGGTCTAACTTATTAGCCAGAGGTTTATTATGCTCTTGAATGTAGGGGTATAGTCCTACAAACAGAAAAGCAATAATTACAGACAGGGTACTTAACAATTGCAAAATATCAGTTAAGTTGTTCATTATAATCACTCTTTTCTTTTAGCAGCTCCAGTTTGTTCTGCTTTTAATCTCCTAATTTCTTCTTTTAAACGATCAATTTCATCTTCATCATCACGAAACTTAGTATGATAATATTTCACGTCATCATAGAGACGTTTACGTTCTTCTTCATCAGATTCATGCTTTGACTTTACACGCCATTGATAGAAACCGATTAGCATCGAAACAAGTCCACCAAAGGCGGTAGAGGTCAGTAGCATTAAAATGGTTTTATCCAACTCTACCCGCCCTTTCTTGGCTTCTTTAAACTTATAAAAGCACAATTAATATAGCACTGTTTTCTTATCTATACAAACACACGTTCGTAGATTAAGAACAGTTATTGCTTAAACTTATCTTGCTATTGAACTATAATGGGTATAATTATTATTTCCATTTATGAGGTGAATATATGAAATTAAGTAAAAAAATTCTTCTTGGTTCGATTGCTGGTATTTTGACTTTAGGTGCTGGATTTCCAATATCACAACAGCCTATATCTACACCTGTTGCTGCAGCGACAACTTCAAGTACTAACACTCTAAAATTAGTTCATGGAGCTTATGTTTATAATAAAAAGGGTAAACGCCTAACGAAATATCGTGGTAGCCGGTATAACACTCATTTACACAAAGGTACTAATATTAAGTACGCTGGAACAATCCAGCCTATTGAAAAAGGTAGCAAGCAATACTACTTATTAAATGATGACAACTACAATCAATCATGGTTACCCTATAAAAAAATCAAGGGTAAATATTATTACAACATTGGTCACGGTGGTTACATCAATGCAGCTAATGTTAGTGAGATTGATGGTCACCCGCTTTATGTAGCAAGTACTACCGTTACGGTCAAAATATCAGGACCTGCAGCCAAAAATTTCAGTATCGGAACAGGAAATAATAAAATAAAAATCAAAAACGGTATGAAGCTAAAAGTAGATTATATCTTTTCTGATATTGCTGGTAATGGACTCTCTAATTTTTATCATGTTGCCAACACTGACAGCACTAATATTGTGGCAAGGTTAGTCAAAGGAAAGCCTCGTCAAAGATTGGCAACCAAAACAAACGGTACTTTTATTCAATTTGCGCAAGCTACGCCTGCCTATAGTATCAAAAGCATTTTAAACCCTAATAGCCAAAAAAATATAACTATAGACAAAGACCTAGTTGATTACAAACAAGTAATAGAGTCTGTTTATATTTGGGATAGCCAAGACAATAAAGCTGAATTATTCTATCGTTTAGTAAGCAATAAAAGTACCGATACATTAAGCGTAGCTAACGCACTTGAAAATAATCTTTTCTATATCAAAGCTGCAGACGTTAAATATATTTCAGGCCCACAATTAACTCCAATTAATACTCCCGAGGAAGCTAAAGCTGACACTAAAATTGCCACTACTAGTGACAAACAAGACTTACAAGAATTGATCGATCAAGAACCCAAGATCAAAGCTTATTCTAATTACGACAAGTACTATTCCCCTTATGGTACTTACTATGATGACTTTCTAAAACAAGCTAAAGACATTACTTCTTCAACAACAGCAAGTGTTGCAGAAATTAATCAAGCAACTTGGCTGCTAAACAGAGCCCAAGAACAACTTAAAAACGCAGATAAAGCATCAACTGACTTAAATATTGATGCATATCCTGCTAATTATTAACATAGTATTATTTCAAAAATATATAAAGAAACGCTAATATCGAAAATTATGATCTGAACCCTAAAATTAGGACAGATTATTAAACTTTAACTTAGGACTAGCTCCCGATATTTTATCGGAGCTAGTCCTTTCACTTACAGATAGTAAACCGTCTTTTAACTTTCCTACGTCTTAAATATTAAAGCAAATTGCTTTATCGCATGTCTTTAAATTTTTCTGCTTTCGTGTTAAACTATTTTTGAAATAAAAAAGAAGCTGTGCACCAACACAACTCCTTGACGTAGTTCCACTAAAAGTGGTTTACTACCTGAAATTATAATTTTTTACAAAATCGTCATTCCAGTCAGAGGTAGACGGTTTTATTTTGCTCAAAATTAATTGAGCAAACTTCTTAGCAGCTCGACTACTAGTGGCAATAGATTTATTATCACTACCGCTAACAATTGGTTCTGCTTCATTTTAGCTAAATAAAATGCTAATCCTACTAATCCAATAGCAAGAAGTAACACTAAGGCCAAAATGATTTCCAACTACCTGTCCTCCTTTCGTACAATAGATTGGAGTATGAATCCACTCATGCTCATAGGCATCAGTCCTTTCACTCACAGGTAGTAAACCGTCTTTTAACTTTTCTACGTCTTAAATATTATAGCAAACAAGCTAATATTATCGTACATTATTTATGGAAAAATAAATCTCTATCTATCAAAATTTAGCTTGGCAATATTCCTGAAACATGATAAACTATTTTAGTAACGCGGGTATAGTTTAATGGTAAAACGTTAGCTTCCCAAGCTGAAGATGCGGGTTCGATTCACGCTATCCGCTTAACTAAAAAGGCAATGATTTTTCAATCATTGCCTTTTTTATTTTTACATCATTACCATCAAAATGATGCCATTGACTACTGCTAAGTAAATCGGCATCCACAACGTCTGGGTATAGAGGTAGGACCACGCAAACAATGCGCCAAAGATTGCATTAATCACTAAGAGTGGCACCGTCGTTTGCCAGTTCAGCGCACTGAACAGAATACCCGAGGTCGCAATTCCTAAAATTGCTGTTAGCATTGTATTACGCCTGAACGCATAATTGAACAAAAACCCAGTAATTAAAAATTCCTGTAAAATCGGTAGCACAATTCCTAGCGCAACAACCAAAAACCAATACATCGCGACTGACTCATGGCGTAAATACATTGTTTGAAAACCATACAGCTTGACCTTACCGTAAGCCTGCAGCCAGGAAACAACAATGCGCAATGCTGTTACTACTAAGGTTAGGCCAATAATCATACCGAAATTGCCAAGCCACGATCCCGACAAACTACGGTCAAAAAAGCGTTGCTCACGATTGAAACGATAAATGAAAAACAGCAAAACCATTAGAGAAATTAATGCAAATAAAATTAAATTCCAAATACGAATTGGTGAATTTATAGTAACTAACTTAACCGTGCCAGCAGCCATTAAATAGCCGATGAAGTAAACAATATAGCGGAATAAGTTGCCCTCTCTTGATGCTGGTGTATTCACAAAAATTACCTCTATCCATTTGTGTACCCTACAAGTCCCATATTATAGCAAAAAAAGACAGTTTTATGAAATTTCAAATTAAATTTTTCCATTTTAATTCTATATTATTAATGTCGGCTAAAGCAACACTTTGATTAGCAATAATAATTTTATCTTCATAATAGCCACTCACGAAGCCAACAATATCCGCTGGCATACAATCATTTTCATCGACTATCTTGACTTGCACACACACCAACTGGTGATTACTGTAAGCTTCCAGTAGCCTGCTACCTATCTCCTCTTGAGTCAGCGTTCTCTTGCATGGGTGCTGGACACTGCGCTTATCGCGGTCCTTATTTATCATCATTGTATGATCACTTAGGAAAAAGCCGGTCCATTTTTTCATTCCGCGATCCTGATAATTTTTAAAAAAATCCTGCACAATTTTATCAAAATCACTCATAAGCATTCCCGCCATTATGTCCGCCCATAAGGTTGCTCCGCTGAATTGCCGTTGCCCCCTTTAACAAGCTTGAGGCCTTAACTAAACTAGTAAAGCCATACCTCTGGCGAATTTTATCAACTGTCATGACAAAATTACGTTTTTTAATCTGACGCTCTGGCTGCACAAAGAAAGTCAACTGCTGACTAGTATCAGGCACTAGCTGGCTATAATTAACGCCCAAAGTCCGAACAGTCTCGCCATGCCAATTTTTACGAAAAAGTGCCACTAATTCTGCTACTAGCAAGTCATTATCATTAGTTGGGGTAATCCTCTGTTGAACACTAAAGCCTTTCCGCTGACGCTCTGGCTGATACTGGTTGAAGCCAACTGTCAAATTGACACACCCCGCCTGCAATTGGTGCGCTCGAATTCGCGCTGCTACCTGTTCACCGATTTCACGCAAGACAATTTCAATCTCTTTCTGGTCCGTATAATCCCGCATTAAAACCTGTGAATTGCCGTAGTGCTTCATTTTGGGAACAAACTTGTCGCTGATAATACTGCGGTCAACACCCCAACTCATGGCAAACAGCTGCTCACCAATCACGCCAAATTCTTTAGTCAAAATCGCGGGATCAGTGTGGGCCAAATCATACATATTATTAATCTGCAATCGCCGTAATCGCTTCGCCGTTCGTTTGCCAATTCCCCATACATCTTCAAGATTAGGAATCTGCCAAATTGTGTCTGGTACGTCAATGTAGTGCCACGCCGCAATCATCGAACGCCGATGCTTAGCAGCAATATCCATCGCTAACTTCGCCAGCAAGGGATTTTCACCAATTCCGCAAGTTGTATACAGTCCCAAAGTTTGGCGGATCTCCTGCTGAATTTTGCGGGCAACAAGATACGGG
Organism: Lactobacillus sp. ESL0679; assembly: GCF_029433515.1. Taxonomy (GTDB): domain Bacteria; phylum Bacillota; class Bacilli; order Lactobacillales; family Lactobacillaceae; genus Lactobacillus. The sequence goes on from NZ_JAQTIG010000001.1 coordinate 242,027, forward strand.
TCGTCGCCAAACAAGTGCCATGATTTAGTCATGTCAATCATGCTTTCGTCGATTGAGTAAACGTGAATATCTTCTTCTGCCGCGTACTTACGGAAAATCTGCAGGACCTGCATACTGCGCTTGATGTAAAGGTTCATATGCGGCTCGACTAGCATTAAATCCGGCGCCTGCTTTTTAGAAGGCAAATCACGCGCACGCATCACATTAGTTAAACCGTATTTTTTCTTAGCCAAAGGTGAAGCTGCCATAATTAACCCCGACCCAAATTCAGTATCTGGCTGGTGCGATAACACTGCTAACACAGCCTTCATCGGATTAAGCCCAAGCCGAATTGCCTCGCAACTAGCAAAAAACGACTTGTTATCAATCATAAAAATTACGCGATGCGGCTCATAACGATAATCATACATATTGGCACTTCCTTATTGCAAACGTTTGTTCGCTATTAATTAAAACTATTATACGAACTTTTGTTCGAACAATCAAGAACAAGTGCGGAGTAATTAATACATTTTTTGCTCAACATTCCTATGTTTCTGAACTTAACGCAAAAGACACAATCCGAAAAAATTCAGATTGTGCCTTCTTATTTAATAGCCATGATTGTTACTTGGTACTCCCCTGCCGGAGCTGCCACAGTTACCGTTGTTTTTACCGGCTGCTTCATAATTGCCTGACCTAGCGGTGAGTCAAATGCCACTTTGCCCTCGTCTAAGTCAGCTTCCATGCGGCCAACAATGCGATATTCTTCGGTTTCATCATCACCAGCAAACTTTAATGTCACTGTTTTTCCTAAGTCAACCTTGCCATCATCGCTTTTTTCCACAATTTCGACATACTTTAATTGTTTATCCAAGTAGCGCAGCCGGCTTTGCAAGTGTCCCAAATCACGTTTGGCCTCCGTGTATTCAGTATTTTCGGATAAATCACCTAGGCTGCGTGCCTCCTGCAAGATTTTAATTCTACGAGGGCGATCCTTTTTTAGATCTGCAATTTCATCCTTAATTTTTTGGTAGCCTTCCGGTGTCATTTTTTGATAATAAACCACAAATATTACTCCTCTAGTTTTTTGATTCAAAATTATCCACAAGCAAAATAGCTAGTCATAGCAAGCTTTCTTTCTTAAATTTAGCACTCTAAAATTAAGAGTGCTAAATATTTTCATTTTTTAAATCTGCCTACTATAATAATCAGTGTAAGGAAGAAATGAAAGTCTTCTTTACCAATAATTTAATTTTGAAAGGAAGTTTTTACTATGGCACAAGATTTAACGAATCGTCACAATAACTTATTTGACGCAATGAATGATTGGTTTGACCTTCCACAGAAATTTTTTGATGATAACGAAATGGCAAAATTAATGCAGGCAGATGTTGCCGAAAACGACAAGAACTATGTTGTTAAGGTTGACATGCCCGGCATGGACAAAGAAAAGATTAATTTAAACTATAGTAACGGGATTTTGAGTGTATCCGGCTCTAGAAAGTCATTCAAGGATTTGTCTAAAGATGACAGCCTTATCCATCGTGAAAGAAGCGAAGGACACATTTCTCGCAGCTTTAGATTACCAAATGTAGTTGCAAGTGAGATTCATGCAAAGTATGATAAAGGTGTATTGACTATCACCCTGCCAAAGCAAAATGCTGGCAGCAATGATAACTCGATTTCAATCGATTAACTTATTATTATACTTGCAAGAAGTCTCAGATAAGTTGCCAATACAAGTAATTCTCTAAAACGAGTTCAGCTATTGAACTCGTTTTTCTTTTGCCCTAAAATATTTATTAATAATTAATTAAAAAGGAGTATTACTCAATGAACCATCAACTCTCATTTCAAAAATTGGCAAAATATTCTGCTGACTTCAATAAGCAACCACAAAATCAAGTTATTGCCCGCGCTGCCCAAAAGGGTGGCATTTTCACGGCTTCTTATAATGAGCAAAAGGCCAGTAATGACCTTAATCGCGTCTTCTCGACAGAACTTGATGTCGGCCAAGTTACAGCACAAAAGCATTCCGGACGCTGCTGGGAATTTGCTGCCCTCAATGTTTTACGTCATTACTTTGGTAAAAAGTACCACATCAAAGATTTCACTTTCTCACAAAGTTATAATTTTTTCTGGGATAAAATCGAACGCGCCAATATTTTTTACAACAATATTATTAAAACGGCGGACCAAGACCTCGACTCACGAACCGTGCGCAAATATCTGGCAAGTGCTGGTCAAGACGGCGGCCATTGGCAATTAGCTGCTGCTTTAGTGCAAAAGTACGGTGTTGTCCCAAGTTATGCAATGCCTGAAAGCTTTAACGCTAACAATACCGATGCCTTGAAGATGGCTCTAGGTAAAAAAATGCGCAAAGATGCCTTGGTGCTGCGTCAATTAAAGCAAGCTGGTAAAGACGATAAAGTTGCAGAAGCACAAGACCACTTTTTAAGCGAAATTTACCGTATGACGGCGATTGCTGTTGGCGAACCACCTAAGAAATTCGACTTAGAATACCGTGACGACAATAAAAAGTATCACTTAGATAAGGATTTAACGCCGCAGACATTCTACCAAAAGTATCTTGGTGACCTCGACTTAGACGATTACGTTGTCTTAACCAATTCGCCAAACCATGAATATAACAAGTTATATGGCTACTCCGCCGACAATAATGTGGCTGGCTTATGTGAAATCAAGCTACTCAACGTCCCGATGACCTACCTTGCAGACGCAACAATTAAGCAGCTCAAGGATGGCGAAGCCGTCTGGTTTGGCAACGATGTTTTGCACGAATTAGACCGGCCGCAAGGATACCTCGACTCGCAACTTTACCAAATGGGCAGCCTCTTTGATGTCGACTTAACGATGTCCAAGGCTGATCGCTTACGAACAGGCGAAGCAAACTTCTCACATGCCATGACTTTTGTCGGTGTTGATGAAGACCAAGGCGAAGTGAAGCGCTGGAAAGTTGAAAACTCTTGGGGCGACCAAGTTGGTAAGAATGGCTACTTTGTGATGAGTACTGACTGGTTTAACGACTACGTTTATGAAGTTGCCGTTCACAAAAAGTATTTAACACCAGAGCAACTAGCTCTAGCAGAGGGACCAATTGCCGAAGACTTACCAGTTTGGGACCCATTAGGCTAATAATAAAAAACTGAGTTCAGTAATTGAACTCAGTTTTCTTTTAGCTTAAAATTAAAGAGTAATTCAAAAAAGATTAAAAAGGGAGAACAGATATGGGACACAAATTAACTGTGCAAGAACTCGAAAAGTTCGCTGACAGCTTTAACGAGAATCCGAAAAACCAAGTTGTTGCTCGCGCTGCTCAAAAGAGCGGTGTTCAGATGGCTTCATATAATGAACGCGTACAAGGTGAATTGACCCGGGTCTTTTCAACAGAATTAGATACGGAAAATGTTACTAATCAGCGCCAATCTGGTCGTTGTTGGGAATTTGCGACGCTAAATATTTTGCGCCACAACTTTGGTAAAAAATACCACGTTAAGAATTTTACCTTCTCACAAAGTTACAACTTTTTCTGGGATAAAATTGAGCGTGCCAATATTTTTTACGACAACATTTTAGCCACTGCAGATGAGCCACTCGACTCACGGACTGTTAAGGCTTATTTAAATGATGCCGGCGAAGATGGCGGTCAATTCCACATGGCTGCAGCATTAATTGAAAAATATGGTGTTGTGCCAACATACGCAATGCCAGAAAGCTTCAACACTAACAACACGAATGCCTTTGCTAAAGCCTTGGGTGACAAAATGCGCAAAGACGCCTTAGTGTTACGTGACTTAAAGCAAGCTGGCAAGGATGAAGAAATTGAGGAAAAACGGCAAGAATTTTTAAGTGAAGTTTACCAAATGACAGCAATTGCTGTTGGTGAACCACCAAAGAAATTCGACTTGGAATACCGTGATGACGATAAAAAGTATCACTTGGATAAGGATTTAACACCGCTTGAATTTTTACATAAATATATGGGCGACGTTGACTTTGACGACTATGTTGTCTTAACTAACGCCCCTGACCATGAATACGGCAAGTTATACGGCTTACCATTTGAAGATAACGTTGAGGGTTCCTACCGGATTAAGTTCCTGAATGTTCCAATGGAATATCTCGAGCAAGCTTCTGTCGCCCAATTAAAAGATGGCGAAGCTGTTTGGTTTGGTAATGATGTTGGCGAGCAAAGCGACCGTAAGCAAGGCTACCTTGACACTAACTTGTACCAGTTAGACGACTTGTTTGGCATTGATTCCAAGATGTCCAAGGCTGACCAATTGCGCACTGGTGCTGCTGCTTCAACACACGCTATGACCTTGGTTGGTGTTGATGAAGACAACGGTCACATTCGTCAATGGAAAGTTGAAAATTCTTGGGGCGAAAAGAACGGCGACAAAGGATTCTTTGTGATGACTAATGACTGGTTTAAACAATATACTTATGAAGTTGTTGTTCACAAGAAGTACCTAACACCAGAACAAGTAACTTTAGCTGAAGGCCCAATCACTGACCTGCCAGTTTGGGATTCTTTAGCCTAAAACACATTAGCTTTATAAAAAACGAGATTCGAAAATGAACCTCGTTTTTTGTTGATTTATTTTTTTAATTTAAATACTGACCTAATGCACAGGAAAAATACAACTAGTGCCAGAAGCAGAAAGACTACCAAATTTAGTTTAAGTCCCTGCAATGTCCCGACTGTAAGTGCTGCATCCCCTTTTTGCGTCATCGTTAACAGCGACGCCGCAAGTGCCGTGCCAATTGCTCCCGAATAACTTTGGGCGGTCATATAAATAGCGTTGCCATCATCCACGACCGATTCTGGTAGTTGAGCCAAACTTAGGGGCATGATATTACTGTAACTCAGCCCGAGGCCAACCATAAATGCAACATACATCACAGCCAGCAAGATAACACTGGGAGTTAATACATTTGCCAAGCCAAATATCAAGACGATAATTCCCGTCCCAACAATAATTGGTAATCTGTGACTAACGCGATCATAAATGAGGCCAGCAAGCGCGGACAGCAGTGCATCCACAACTGCGGCCGGCAAAACTAGCAGTCCAGTTGCAGCTGTTGATTCCTTAAATGCCAATTGTAAAACATTCGGTATCAAGTAAGACATCGCCAGCGACAACATTTGCAGTAAAAAGAATGCACTTAGAAAGGTTACAAAGGTGGGGCGTTGAAATAATGATAAATCCAGCAGCTTAACTGTTTGATGTTGTTCACATTTGATAAACAACATCAGGCTAATTACCGCAATGATTAGCAGCAGTAATTGCCAGAACCAATTTGCTTCGCTCGAAGTTACACTGACCACTAGTAATAGTGTAGCCGTCAGTAAGACCGCCAATAATGCTCCGCCTTGCAGGTCAAACGACAGCTGCTCCGGCTTTTTAACTTGCGTAATGCTAACTTCGCCCAATAGCCATGTCAAAATGATTACTGGCATGATTAGCCAAAACAGCTGGTGCCCATGACCAATATTTTAGTACAAGACCGCCGTAGACTGACCCTACGGCTGGTGCAAAGGCAATCACCAAGCTGCCAATGCCCATAAAGGTGCCGACAGCTTTTTTCGGAGCTTGTTCCAAAATAATTGAGAACATTAACGGCAGACAAAGACCATCCGCAATTCCTTCTAGCAGGCGGCCAAATAATATTATTGGAAATCCCGCTGCCAGACCTGCACAGCCTGTTCCAATAAGAAAGCTAACAACCCCCACGCGAAAAATGTTGAGTGCGCGCGCAAAAAGGAACCAAATGGAATTAAAATCGTCGCTACTAGCATGTAGCCCGTTGTTAACCATTGGACTGTGCTGGCAGACAAACTGAACTCACGCATCAGCATTGGAAATACAATATTCAGCGAAGTTTCAATTACAATTCCTAAAAAACTAAGTAATCCAATTGCCACAATTGAAATAACAAGTTTTGGCCGGCGCACTATTTGCTTTGCTCCAATAACTCATCAAAGCGCTTGAAGAACAGCTCCTTATTTGCCTTAGTAACCAGAGTGATTTCACGGCCATTAGGATCATCTTCCATCCGTCCTTGGGCAATACCTGAAGTAATAATACGTACTTTACGTTGCTCAACTTTAGAAACAACCTCGGGATACAGAGCACTAATCGTGGTCAATACATCCCAGAAATAAAGCTGGGCTGTTTGCACCGGTGGATTAACTAACAAGCTGTAACCCTGACCAACTAAATCCATTGCTGGATACTTGCGTAAACTTGCCCAGTGCATCCGCAATTCATCAGTCAATGGTAATTCTTCGCTGCTTTCAAGCCCCACAATTTGCATCGGAATGTGTGACGCAAGCACCCGACTGACAGCCTGAGGGTCCCAATAGGCATTCCACTCCTGCGTTCCATCAGCATTAACCATCACGACATTGCCGTGACCATCAAGTGAGCCACCCATCCAGTAAAGTTTGGCAATTTTACCTTCAATCGTTGGGTCCTCATCGAGTGCTCTTGCTAAGTCCGTCAATGGACCTGTCATAACTAGGGTAACCGGCTCAACCGCACTTTTTAGCTTAGAAATCATGTCTAGGTGAGCGGGCAATTTTGCCTGTTTGGTAATCATCTTGCCAGATTCATTTAAGATTGGTAAGTAATTAAAGGAATACGATGCTGTGCGCCATTCTTGCGGAAATTGGTTGACTGCTCGCGAGTCTGACTTGGCAACTTCCAACTTGTCACCCCGCAGATTAAAGCGGTCGGTCATCTTCCGGCAAACCTCAACTGCTGGGTCAATATAGCCATCGGCGTCAATCGCACCAACACCTAACAGCTGAATATCCGGTGCCTGTAACAACAATAAATACGAGACTAAATCGTCAATGTTACCATCGTGGTTAAAATAAATTTGTTTCATAGTTTCTCCTTATTTTGACTTAATATAATTCTGCCCATCGGCAGCAGGTGCAACTGATTTACCAAAGAATAACACCAGCACAACAATCGTAATTACGTATGGCGCAATCTGCATGTAAACAGCAGGAATATGGTTGAAAAACGGCAACTGGTTACCAATGATACTGATACTCTGGGCAAAACCAAAGAACAATGATGCCAGCATTGCCCCAATCGGATTCCACTTACCAAAGATGACTGCTGCCAGGGCCATAAACCCTTGCCCAACAATTGTGGAAATAGAAAAGTTCCCAGAAATTGCTTCTGCAAAAATGGCGCCACCAATGCCGCCAAGAAAGCCGGAAATCAGAACACCAGCATACCGCAAGCCATAAACATTAATGCCTAAGGTATCAGCCGCCTGCGGATTTTCACCACAAGAGCGCAGACGCAAGCCAAAGCGCGTCTTATAGAGTAGCCACCACAGAATAATGGTAACAATAATTGCCGTCCAAGCAGGTGCGGATGTATTTTTAAAGAAAATAGGGCCAATCACCGGAATATTAGCCAAGACTGGAAACGAAAAGTAGCCGAAACTTTGGTTAATATTTGCCGTCTGTCCTTTATCATAGATTGCCTTAATCAAGAAAACACCGAGTGGAGGCGCCATTAGATTAAGCACCGTACCACTAATGATATGGTCGGCGTGAAAGTTGATTGTCGCTACTGCATGGAGCAGTGAAAAAATCAGGCCAACAATTCCGCCAACTAACGCACCTAACCACGGCGTTAGTTTGCCAAAAGTATCAGCAAAGGTCAGATTAAAAACGATTGACGAGAAGGCACCCATAGTCATAATTCCTTCAAGTCCAATGTTAGTCACGCCCGAATTTTCACTATAAACACCGCCCAATGCGGTAAAAATCAGTGGTGCCGAATAGACAAAAGTCGATGACACTAGTAAAGATAAAATCGCTACCAAACTCATTATTTTTGTCCCCCGTTATCAGTTACGTTTACTCGAGCTTCTTTTTTAACTACTGCTCCATCAAGAGCCTGCTTATTTTTAAACAATCGTCCAATCACATACTGAATAGCAATAAAGAAAATAATTGCCGCAATGACAATCGAGACAATTTCATAAGGAATACCAGCAATTGTCTGCATCCCTAAACCACCAATTTTCAAAATTGAGAACAGAAGTGCCGCTAGTAAAATCCCAATCGCAGTGCCACCACCAAGCAAGGCAACTGACAGGCCATCCCAGCCGATGTCCAAACTTGTTGTTTGCGTAAAGTAGTTTTGGTAAGTTCCTAAACCCTGAATAACGCCGCCCAGTCCGGCAAAGCCGCCTGATAGCAGCATCGACAACATAATATTCTTTTTAGTGGACATCCCAGCATAACGACTAGCATAAGGATTAGCCCCAACCGACCGAATTTCGAAACCCGTGGTTGTTTTCTTCATTAAGTACCAATAGATGACAACTGCAATTAATGCTAAAAAAATTCCGGAATTAATCCGCGAATCGCCAAAGAAGGAACTCAGCCAATCAATCTTTAAACTACCATTAGCCGCAATCGTCTTCGTTGTGTCCGTATCGATCCGCAACCGACTCGACATAATCTGCTGCATCAGGTATTGACATGAATAAAGCACAATGTAATTAAGCATAATCGTAGTGATAACTTCGTTAGTGCCAAATTGGGCCCGCAGCCAGCCGGCAATCCCAGCAACGACTGCACCGGCAATAATTCCAGCAACAATCGCTAACGGCAACAAGACAATTTTAGGTAAATTAGGATTGGCTAAAACCACCCAAATTGAAGCTAGCCAACCAGCTTGTGCTTGACCAGGTAACCCAATATTAAAAAAGCCAGCACTGGAAGCAATCGCAAAGCCAATCGCTGTAAATATCAGTGGCGTTGCCTCCCGAATTGTTTCACCAATCCCATTCATGTTTCCCAAGGCACTGGCAAACATTGATGAATATGCCTGAATTGGATTGTAATTCCAAATTAACATGATTACTGCACCAATTAAGAACCCAGCAAGGATTGAAATAATTGGTACTAAAATTCTTTTGGTTCTGGGCGTTACTTTAAGCAAGAGTAGTGCCTTCTTTCTTAACTCCGGTCATTAACAGGCCTAATTCTTCATCACTAGTTGCTTCCGGCTTAACTTCACCAGAAATATTACCATCGTGGAGCACAATGATTCGGTCAGATAATTGCATGATTTCGTCTAGTTCATAGGAAATCAGCAGAATCGCTTTACCCTTTGCCCGCTCCTGTAACAGCTGCTTGTGGATATATTCAATCGCACCGACATCTAATCCTCGCGTGGGTTGAAAAGCAATAATTAAATCACTATCGCGGTCGAGCTCCCGCGCAATAATTATTTTTTGCTGGTTACCGCCAGACAAATCACTAACCGGTAAATTAATGCCAGTAGTCCGAATATCAAACTTTTCCACCAGCTTTTGCGCATGTTGATTGATGACATCACGGTGCAATAAGTGATGACGAGAAAATGGCTGCTGATAATAATTCTGCAAAGCCAAATTATCGGCAACTGTAAATGGTAATATAAGGCCATATTTTTGCCGGTCGGCGGGAATGTGTGCAACGCCACTTTCCGTAATCTTGCGCACCTTTTGGTTAGTCATGTCGCGACCATTAATCATAATTTTGCCAGCATTAACGTGGCGCAAGCCCGTTAACGCCTCAACTAACTCATCCTGACCATTACCGTCAATTCCGGCAACACCCAAAATTTCGCCGCCGCGTAAGTTAAAAGTCACGCCCTTAAGTGCCGCAACGCCTTGCTTGTTTTTAATTTGCAGGTTAGTCACATCAAGAATAGTCTTACCTAATTCTACTTCCGGCTTCGTTAAACGCATGTTAACGTGGCGGCCAACCATTAACTCAGCCAAACTATTGTCGGTAACATCGGCGACATTAAAGGTACCAACACTTTTACCAGCGCGAATAACGGTCACACGGTCAGCTGCCCGCTTAATTTCCTCTAACTTGTGCGTGATTAAAATAATTGATTTGCCCTCTTCGGCAAGCTCCTTAATGATTTGAATAAATTCTGTAATTTCTTGCGGAGTCAGAACTGCCGTCGGCTCATCAAAAATCAAAATATCAGCACCACGGTACAACACCTTCAAGATTTCCACCCTTTGTTGTTGGGCCACAGTAATCTCGCCGACCTTTTTATTAGGGTCAACGTTCAAGCCGTAACACTTAGATAATTCTTCAATTTGTGTTTGTGCTTTTTTCAAATCTAATTTTGGTCCCCTAGTTATCTCGTGGCCCAAAATAATATTTTCTAAAACCGTAAAAGAATTCATGAGCATAAAGTGCTGGTGGACCATCCCGATGCCCAAGTTTTTGGCAACCGTTGGGTTTTTAACAGTAACGTGGTGTCCCCGTACCAAAATTTCACCAGCTGTTGGCGCAAGTAGTCCTGACAAAATACTCATCAAGGTTGACTTACCCGCACCATTTTCACCAAGTAAAGCCAGGACTTCCCCATGATGCAAGACGAGATTAATATCATCATTCGCCTTAAAACCATTGAAATCCTTGACAATATGGCGCATCTCAATTACGTTCGTAACATTTTCCATTTTGCTTATTGAGTTCCTTTTTGTTAAAAAACTCTTTGCTTACACAAAGAGTTTTCAATTATTAATTATTTAACCGTTTCATTAACTTTAATTTTTCCTGCAATGATCTGTGCCTTGGCCTTGTTGACTGCTGTCCAAGTCTTAGCAGATAAGTTGCCGCGTGTTAGGGAAACACCATCGCCCTTTAGGGTATAAACTAGGTGCTTGCCACCAGGGAATTTACCATCATATGCATCATCAGCTAATGATTTTGATGCAACATCAAGTCCCTTCAAGACTGAAGTTAAAGTAAAGTTGGCCTTCTTGCCGTCCTTAGTCTTGTAGTTACCCAAGTTAGCCTGGTCAACGTCAACACCCATTACCCAAACCTTTTGGTTAATTGGACGTGTTTGGTTGCGGTCCTTAGCTTCTTGGAAGACACCGTTGCCGGCTGCACCTGCAGCTTGGAAAATAATATCGGTCTTGCTTGCATACATTGATTGAGCCATCGATTTGGCTTTATCAGTTGAAGTAAAGTTACCAACATACTCAGTTGAAACCTTAATCTTCTTGTGTAATGCCTTAGCGCCGTCTTGGACACCTTGCTTAAAACCAGCTTCAAACTTATCAATGATGCTTGATTTGGCACCGCCGACAAAGCCAACCTTGTTCGTCTTAGTTGTATAGGCTGCCGCAATCCCGCCAAGATAGGAAGACTGGTTACTTTCAAAGGTAACAGAAGCAACATTCTTTTGTCCTGAAATTACATCATCAATAATGACGAAGTTCTTTTTAGGATTTTTCTTAGCTGCTGCCTTGACCGAATCCGTTAACATATAATCAACACCAACAATTGTTTGGTAACCAGACTTGGCAGCTTGGTTAAAGTTAGGTGTAAAGTCAGATGCACTGCTTGATTGGAAGTACTGGTAGCCTTTGCCGCGAGTATAACTGTGCTCTTTGCCATAATCTTTAAAGCCCTGCCAAGCAGCTTGATTGAATGACTGGTCATCAACCCCATTGCTATCGGTAATTAATGCAATACTACCCTTGCTGCTTTGAGAACCAGAACTCTGCTTTTTACCGGAACATGCACCTAAAACAAGACTAACTGATGCCACAACTGTTCCTAAAGCCAGAACATTCCTAAATTTACGCTTCAATTTTCTATCTCCTATAAATTTACGAACTATATATAATTATTTTATCTTAAAAATGCGCAAATTCAATAGAAATATTTTTTATTTTGGTATAAATTAGATTAATTCTGGTTAAAACACGAACTATTTAGTCGGGTGAATTGGCACCTTAATCTCGCCATTAATAACTTGCGTCCGTGCCTTTTGCGCGTTCTTCCAAGCAGCAGAACTAATCTGGCCGCGCTTGATTGAGACGCCGTTAGTCTTCAAACCGTAAACAAGGTGTTGCCCACCAGGAAACTTACCTTCATACGCACGATTAGCAATATCTTGAGTGGCAATATTGACACCGGTAATCACTGATGTCAACACAAAGTTGGTCTTCTTACCATCTTTTGACTTGTAATTACCTAGATACGATTGGTCAACGTCAACACCAATTGCCCAGACACGCTTAGAAGCCGGTCTGTTTTGGTTAATTGACTTTGCTTCTTGGAATAACCCATCACCAGTAGAACCTGATGCATGGAAGATAATATCGGCCTTTTTAGCGTACATTGATTGGGCAATCGCCTTACCCTTATCTGCACTGGTGAAGCTGCCTGCATATTGATTTAACAGCGTTATCTTTTTATGCAGCTTCTTAGCCTCATCATTAACGCCTTTGGTAAACCCAGCGTCAAAGAGATCAATAATGTTACCGCGAACTCCGCCGATAAAACCGATGACGTTGGTCTTAGTCTCAGAAGCGGCAACAACACCGGCTAGATATGCGGCCTGTTCACTTCTAAAGTTAGCCGAAGCAACATTCTTTTGGCCGTTGATTACTTCATCAACGATAACGTAATTCTTCTTTGGATTCTTCTTAGCCGCTGCACTGACGGCATCCTTTAAATTATAGCCAATTCCAAAAATCGTTTGGTAACCCGCCTTGCTGGCCTGCTCAAAGTTGGGAACAAAGTCAGCATCACTACTTGATTGGAAATACTGATAGCCATTCTTACCACGCTGTAAATTATGCTGCTTCCCATATGCCTTGAAGCCATTCCACGCCGATTGGTTAAACGAGTTATCGTTAACTCCAGCTGCCGTTGTTACTAACGCAATGGAATGCTTAGCACTATCACCAGTATTGCCACTGCCGCCCTGCTTTTTACCAGAACAAGCCGTCAACATCACACCAGCTGAAAAAATCAACGCTGCTGTCGAACAAATTTTCTTAAACTTTATACCCATGTCATTACCTCTCAAATAATTCTTCCAGTTACTAAAATAACAACATTTAGTGGCTGTGTCAAAGTCTACATACAAGATAAAGTGCTGATTTATTAGGATTTGTCAATTGGTCTAGAACTCGCTCTAAGTCAATCACACCATAATTTTTGTATGCTTCAAAGCACAATTTGAAAATTTTTCTAAATTTGTCGACTTATGTAAAATTGACCAAAGAAAAAAGACGCTTTCGCGTCTGTAAAAAAATTATTTAGCTGAATTAACCGCCTTAACTTGTCCAGTAATAATTCGCGTGCGCTGTTTTTGAACAGCGGCCCAAGTTGAAGAACTTAAGTTGCCCTTGGTGATGGAAACGCCATTATCCTTCAAGCCATAAACTAAATGTTGACCACCAGGGAACTTGCCCTTAGCAGCCGCATCGGCCAATGTCTTAGTCGCAACGCCTAACCCCTTTAAAACCGAAGTTAAGGTAAAGTTATCTTTCTGACCATTTTTAGTTTTGTAATTACCCAAAGTTGCCTGGTTAACATCAACACCAATTACCCACACCTTTTGGGCCGCAGGGCGCGTTTGATTGTAGTCCTTTGCTTCTTGGAAAATGCCATTGCCTGCCGTTCCCGCTGCTTGATAAATAATGTCACATTTATCCGAATACATCGATTGAGCGATTGCTTTTGCTTTATCAGTTGAGGTAAAGTTTCCAATATATTCAACATTTATTGTCACTTTTTTGTGCAACATTTTAGCACCAGCTTGAACACCTTGCCGAAAACCAGCCGCAAAGGAATTAATGATGCTTGATTTGGCACCGCCAACAAAGCCCACCTTGTTCGTCTTAGTCGTATAAGCTGCCGCGATCCCTGCTAAATATGAAGCCTCGTTACTTTTAAAGGTAACCGAAGCGACATTTTTCTGACTAGTAATCACATCATCAATAATGACGAAATTCTTCTTGGGATTTTTCATCGCTGCTGCCTTAACCGAATCTTTTAATGCATAACCAACACCAAAAATCGTTTGGTATCCCGAGCTAGCTGCTTGATTGAAGTTAGGTGTGTAATCTGCCGCGCTATTTGATTGAAAATACTGGTAGCCATGACCGCATTTTAAATTATGTTCCTTGCCAAAAGCCGTAAAGCCAGCCCAAGCCGCCTGATTGAATGATTGGTCATCAACGCCGCTACTGTCAGTAATCAAAGCAATGCTGTTCTTACTGTTTTTACCAGTCGAATTATCCTGTTTCTTACCCGAACAAGCCGTCAAAACCATACTTATTCCAAGGATAATTACACTCAAGGATAACCACCGCTGCCAATTTTTCTTCATCCGTTATCCTCCTGAATTTTATTAAAAAATTTCACTATTTTTCCACTTACTTCCGGCGGCATTAAATTAGTCTGCGGCAAGTTATTGACTTTTACCCAAGTTGGTAAATAGACATTGGTCGCACTTGCGCGTTCTGCTTCCTCGCCGCTAATATCAGGTGTGGTTACTTGAGTTGCTTCCGCATAGAAAAAGACCTCGCGTTCTTTCTCCTGCAACACAAACAGTTGGTACAACCCATCTGGTGCTAATACCATTTGTAATTCTTCGTAAATTTCACGGATTGCTGTCTGAGTAGGTGTTTCCTGCCCCTCAGCGCCACCACCGGGAACGACCCAATAATCGCGACCATTCTTTAAGCGGTGAATTAGGAGCACAGCTTGCGATTGCCGATTATAAATAACCACTCTTACCCGCATTTTACACATTCCACTCTTGCATAAATTCGTTAACAAAATTACGCATATATTCCGTTCTAGCGTGTGCTTCTTTTTTACCGCCGGCGGTATTCATCAAATCTTCCAACTGAAATAATTTTTCGTAAAAGTGATTAATAGTCGTTTCCTGATGCTGACGATATTGATCATGACTAACCAACTTTTGCGGCTTAATCGCTGGATCATAAATCAAATTGCCGTGCGCGCCACCATAGGTAAAGGCACGAGCAATCCCAATTGCACCCAAGCTTTCAATGCGATCGGCATCTTGAACATATTGTCCCGAAACCGGCAATTGATAATGATGCTCAATATTTTGCGAAAACGACATGTGCTGCATGGTAAACAAAATATCCTTGACTTCTAAAGCTGTAAAGCCAACTTGTGGCAGTAATTCTTTAATATTCGCCAAGACAATTTCTGGATCAGCACAAATTTTTTCATCAATCGTATCGTGTAGATATCCCGCAGCTTCAATAATCGCTACCATACGACTATCTTGATGGGCACTGGGATTATCTTGCAAGTACATTTTTTTAGCTAGATGGGCCACCCGCTGACCATGATAAAAGTCGTGGCCTGTTTTTTCATCCTTAAGCTGCTGTTTGACAAAGTCGATTACTTCAGTTATTTCCAATTTAATTTTCCTTTCTATTATTTAATACTATAATTCTAGCCTATTTGATTTTATAGACCAAGTATTTTCTTTGTGAGTGAAATTATCTGTTGTGAGTATTTCATACTAATGCACATGTTATAATATCGTTGTAATTAAAAAGAAGTCCTACTACACTTCTCTACGTAGAGCCGTCTTCAAAGGACGGTGGCTACTAAACGATGTTTAAATAAACAATTCACCCTGTAACTGTCAAGTTAATTTCTCAGGGCGTTTTTGTTCGTACTTATTTCTTGCGATTGTCGATATATGTCAACAAATCAACGAAAAACGTAACTGATAGCAACACAATGCAATTGTCCCTAAGCAATTTAATAATTATCCATTGTGAACATTAAATTGCTTACCACTAATGCACATGCTATAATATCGTTGTAACTAAAAAGAAGCCCTACTAGTAATAGGACTTCTCTACGTAGAGCCGTCTTCAAAGGACGGTGGCTACTGAACGATATTTTTGACAAATACGCCCTGTAACTGCTAAGTTAATTTCTCAGGGCGTTTTTTGTTCGTACTTATTTCTTGCGATTGTCGATATATGTCAACAAATCAACAAGAAATGTAACTGATAGCAACACAATGCAATTGTCCCTAAGCAATTTAATAATTATCCATTGTGAACATTAAATTGCTTACCACTAATGCACATGCTATAATATCGTTGTAACTAAAAAGAAGCCCTACTAGTAATAGGACTTCTCTACGTAGAGCCGTCTTCAAAGGACGGTGGCTACTGAACGATATTTTTGACAAATACGCCCTGTAACTGCTAAGTTAATTTCTCAGGGCGTTTTTTGTTCGTACTTATTTCTTGCGATTGTCGATATATGTCAACAAATCAACAAGAAATGTAACTGATAGCAATACAATTGTTGCTACTTCGTAACTACTCACAAGTGACTACCTTTCTACTAAGAGATTGGAGCATTAGTCCAGTAAATGCCATAAGCATCATCTTCTTTCAAACGGTAACCACCGCCCTTTTTAACTTTTCTACGTTTCTTAATTATAGCAAAATTATTTTTATATGAATATAGCTTTTATAAAATATCATTTTGACACAAAAAATAGCGGGCTTAAAGCCCACCATTTCAACGACCGTTTCACTCCAAAAGATTTTTCTGACACACAGCTAAAAACTGTGTGCCATTTTCAAGCCACTTCCCAGATTTGAACTGGGGACCTCCTCCTTACCACGGCGGTGCTCTACCTCCTGAGCTAAAGTGGCAATACCATTATACCAAAAAGCATTCGTTCGCAGCGAATGCTTTTAAAGAATTATTTCTTTAATTGCTTTACATTTTTAGTTAATGCATCAAAGTAATCTTTATCCACTCTTGTTACTTCATGATGCTTGTCCTGATACTTTTTAAACTCACTATCAACTTTTTCCCTTTAATGGCACCATGCTGAGTGGTCATCAACTGATAGTTGACAACCACTTTCTCATCAAGTTCTTCATCAGCTAAAATTAACTTAGAAGCAAAAAATACCGTATTAAAAGAAAACACTTTAAGCATTACTGCTTAAAGTGCATCTAATTTGTTATTTATCTTCATCAACAGAATTTGACAAAGAGCCATTTTTATTCAGATTGTATTTCAGTCTATAAATTTAACTGCTGTGCCGTAAGCAACAACCGATTGCATATCACCAGCAATTGAACTAGAATCAAAGCGCATCATCACAACCGCATCTGCACCTTTTTCAGCAGCTGCTTGGCGTAATCGATCTAAAGCCTGTGTACGAGACTCCTCTAGCATTTTAGTATAACTACGAATCTCACCACCAACCATTGATTTTAAGCCAGCGCCAAAGTCTTTAAGCATATTTTTAGACTGCGTGGTTAAGCCAAAGACCTCACCTATGACCTCATATTTTTTACCGGGGATTTGTTCTGTCGTTGTTACCAAAACTTGTTCTGCATCCATTATTATTCTCCTAAAATTATTCGCTAACTAAATACTCTTTAATTATACATTATCAGATTAAAATTATCATTATAAAAACAGGCATCCCTATCACTAGGAATACCTGTTTTATTATTTAATTGTAACTAATGTATACTTCTTTTTACCCTTGCGCACAATGACGTATTTGCCATCGAATGCCTTGCTTGGGTCAACATCAAAATCAACAGATTGTTCACGATCACCATTAATGTAGATCGCACCATTCTTGATGTCTTCACGTGCCTGACGCTTAGAATCCTCAACCTTGGTTTCAACCAAGAAGTCAACGATATTCTTAATATTGCCGTCTGCTTGAGCGGCTGGTGCACTCTTTAAGCCTTCTTCAATTTGCTTAACAGATAAGTTCTTGATGTCGCCTGAAAATAGAGCATCAGTAATCATTTGGGCTTCTTTTAAGCCAGCCTCACCATGAACAAACTTGGTTACTTCCTCAGCCAACTTCTTCTGTGCAGCTCGCTTCCATGGCTCCTTCTTAGTTGCTTCATCTAAAGCATCAATTTCTTCATGACTTAGGAAGGTAAAGTACTTCAAGTATTTCACAACATCGCGGTCATCTTGATTAATCCAGAATTGATAAAATTCGTAAGGACTAGTCTTTTCTGGGTCAAGCCAAACAGCACCACCAGCTGACTTACCAAACTTGGTACCATCGGCTTTTAGCATCAATGGAATAGTCAGACCAAAGGCTTGTCTGTCTGATCCTTGCAACTTATGAATCAAATCAATTCCGGCCGTAATATTGCCCCACTGATCGCTACCACCGATTTGCATTTGGACACCATGATTTTTGTTCAGCTCGTTAAAGTCAATCGCTTGCAGAATCTGGTAAGAAAATTCGGTAAAGGAAATCCCATTCTCTAGTCTGCTGGCAACAACATCCTTATTAAGCATGTTATTAACTTGGAAATGCTTCCCGTAATCACGTAAAAAGTCAATTAGGGTCATCTTGTCCAGCCATTCAGCATTGTTAACAATTTCAAAGTTCTCTGTACCAAACAATTTTTCCATTTGCTTAGTTAAAGCTACTTCATTTTGATGCAACTTTTCGGCACTCAATAATGTCCGCTCTGATTTACGGCCCGATGGATCACCAATTGTTCCCGTACCACCACCGATAACGATTACTGGGTGGTAACCTGCAAGCTGAAATCTCTTTAAAATCATGAAGGGAATTAAGTGACCAATGTGCAAGGAATCACCGGTTGGGTCAGTACCACAGTACAAGGCGAGGTCATCATGCTCTTTTAAGTATTTACGTAAACCTTCTTCGTCAGTCTCCTGATTAATAGCACCACGCCATTTTAAATCTTCTAAAATATCAAAGTTTGCCATTTATATTCCTCCAACAAAAAACGCCCCTAGATTCAATTCGAATCTAGGGACGACTAAATTACTTTTTAGCCGTGGTACCACCCACGTTTACGCCAATTACAGCGTCTTATTCGGTCTTTACGGGAACCACCCAACTCGTATTTCGTCACCCTCGACCTGTCTAGCTCACACCAACCGCTAGTTCTCTGATCGCTGAATCGAGGTGCTACTTCATTATGATGATAAATGAATAATACTAATTTTTTATTAATTAGTCAACATTATTTTTTAATTATTTGTAAAAGCCTTTAGCCTTCAAGCCATATGCCTTACCAGAAGTCATATCATACTGAACCATTTCATAATCAGCAAGTAGTTCCTGTTGCTTCTTAGTCAACGTCTTTGGATCGACCATTTCACCTTTACGGTTAACTAAGTTAAAGCCCTTATCACCGGCAAAGTTGATTGTAATTGCTGGCAACTTCTTATGAACTTCTGTTAGCAATGCTTGGTATGGCGTAACCTTCGAGTCAGTCTGTTGCAACATCATGGCAATAAAGTCACTACTATTAACAAAGCTATTTGCCTTAGTCGACAACTTCATCTTGGCACCATGTTCACGGGCATACTTATTAGAGTAAATAAAGTAGCGCGTTGAGTGCATTTGCACTGGATACTTCGCTGTGTAACTTTGTGACAAAATACTTGGATAGTGGTCACCATAGAAGACTAGAGTAACCGGTTTTTTAAGTTTATCAATTTGCTTAATAAACTTCTTAACTGCCTTATCAGTATACTGTGTCCCCTTGACATAAGTTGCCATCTGCTCACGGTCTGCGGCAGTCTTGAACAAGTCACCAGTAATCTTACCCATGTATTCGTTATTTGGATACCAATTATTGTATGGCATGTGGTTCTGAATTGAAATCAGGTTGATGAACTGGCCACCCTTACGCGCATTAATTTGATGCAAACCATTAGCATAAGTAGTGAAATCAGAATTATAACTACTGTGCCCCAATTTCTTCTGGTCAATAACCTTATAACCTGAACCTAGGTAAACAAACTTATTAAACTTGAAAATCCGATAATCACCAATTCTTGAATAATAACTACCAATAAACGGGTGAATAGCAGATTTATAATCAAAGTTCATCCCAATTGTTGGGTAGAACTTGTGATTTGGCACAACTTGCACGTATGGTGTCAGCGTTGACTTAAACATCCCCATATTCAGACCTGTCAACGTTTCCCATTCCATGTTGGCTGTACCACCACCATAACCAGCACTAAGCATTGAGCCATAAGTTGACCGGTTCTTCATTGATTGAATGAACTTAACTGGATTTGGCACATCCCGATCAAATTTAATTGTTGGGAAGGTATATGGATCAACAAAACTTTCACTCAGGTTAAAAACAATCGTTTGTTTGCTAATATCATTCTTCCGCGTCTTATTAATTTTAGCCGCAACCTTAGCATACTTTTGGTCCAAGTGATTAATTGTTGTCGCTGAATAGCCACTTGGCTGGTCCATAATCTGCAAATCAATATAATTCAAGAAGTTTAGCAGTGGCCCGTTAACCTGAATATCACGTTCAGGATTACGGAACTTCTGATGATTATCAAAGCCAAGATTAATGTAATAAATAAAGCCATTATCGTGATTAAACCGCAGCGGCGTTAAGAACAATAGTAAGCTAAGTAGTGCCCAAATGCCGCGCCGCTTCCATGAACCACGCTTCTTAATCGGATACTTTTTCTCTAGAAAGACATCAAAAATAATTATTACTACCAGAGCAATTAAAATGGCAATTACCAAATTCTTGCCCACCATTGGCAGCAAAGTCTTCCAGTTAACAATCTCACTAATTTCAGTTGGATAAATTGGCTCGCCACGCAAGTTCATCTTAATCTTGTTGGCAACAGCCCAACCGAGCACAATAATGCTGACCAGCATGTTAGATGTCCAGTACCGCGTGGTAATGAAGTAAATGATTGAAAACATGGCATCAAGAAAGATGGTTGTTAAGACAATCGCAAAGAACTTCGTCCCCAAAAGATAAACAACCGCATTAATGTTTTTGGCTGTACTAATCTGTATTCGTAAATTATCGGATTCAATTAAGAAAGACGCAAAACTTAAAACGTAGAACCAAGCCCACGTTAACAAATTAACGCGGTTGGTAACGATCCATTTAGTAACGTGGTTTAGTGCAGTTGCACAAACTTTAGCTAAATTAGTTTCATGATTGAGATAATCAATGACCTGTGCAAATGGATGCCACTTAAATAAGTAGCGGTCTAGGATAAAGTACCAACCCCAAGCAATTAACATCATCAATACAATCATGATGAGCTTATTAATTGTTGAAGAATTAGTAAACAGAAAGACCTTCATAAATTTAGCTGAAATCGGCGCATCCATGAAGATAATTACTGGAATAAAGTAGCGCATTTCACGTGCGCTAAAGGTCACAATTACCTTTTTGAAAAGTAAAAAGGCAGCTGCAACTATTAAGAACATAAATGGTGAAGAAGGATTATTCAAAAATTCCCTGTTCCAATCACCACCATTACCGGCAACTAGCTGTGACCAATAAACGGCATCAAATCCCGGCACACCAATTAAAACAACAAAGAAAGAAACAATGCCAACAAGTAGAGAAAATCCTAACATTTTTTTGCTAATTTTGACATTTGCCAGGAACATCCCCCAGGCAAAGAACAAAATCAAATACAAGCCGTAAATTGAATATTGGAAAGTTAAATTACCAGCACTTAAAGCAAAACCTAATACCGTTAAGATACTCAACACTAGCAGGTTTTGCTTGTCACTTAACTGATGCTGCAAATCATATAGATGTGGCTGAGCCAATAAACTAAAAATTAACCCGGCAAACAAAACTGACGTGCTGGTAATAACCGGAAAGAGCATTCCCCACACGCGCCACATATTAAAGTGACTTGGTGATATAATAAAAAACAACAGGTAATAAATAATTAAGGTTGTTACTCCAAGTAACCAATACCTAAAACTTTCGCTTGCACGTTGCTTTTTCTTACTGTAAACAGCACCAAAGACCATTGGTACAATCATTATTGTCGCGTGGTACAACATGTTCGGCATAAACCGAATAAATGAAAAGTGCGCTCTCGAAGCAATACCTTTCAAGTTAAACATTTGTACTAGCATGAAGAAAGTTGCAACTAGCAGACAGATAATCTGCACGGTCTTTAACGTTTTTTTATTTTTACTCATGTTTCTAGTATCTATCCTCACTAAAAATTGATTTTATCTATTGTATCTTTATACCCAACTTTTTCTTAATTGAGTATAAAACGTCAACCTTTTTACCTTTACCTGCAAAAAAGTCCCGGAGATCATGCCTGAACTTAAACACCATAATTAGCCCAATTACTAATAGGATAATCCCAACCTCACTAATCTTCGTCATTTCATAACAAGCAAATAAAAAGATAAAGATTAGCGGCGGCACCGTTAAGTTCTTCATGATAATCATTAAAACTAAAGCAATCAGTAAGGTAACAATACCCGCTGGAAAATCATAGATTAAAGCAAATAATCCAGCTACGGCAACACCCTTGCCGCCCTTAAACTTATTTAAAATTGGAAAACAATGCCCCAAAATCAAGCCTAAGCCTGCATAAGCCAAGTTAACACGGCCGGGGAAAAAGTTAGCAACTAACAGCATTGCCACGGCGGTTTTTAAGAAATCACCTAAGCAAGTGATGATGCCCCATTTTTTGCCAAAAACGGCACCAATATTAGCTGTCCCAGGATTACCAGAACCAACCTTAGTTGGATCTTGATGGAAAACAAACCGCCCCAGTAGCATTGCACCAAGGAAATTTCCCAGTACATAACCAATTAAAATTGACCACAAGCGTGCCATTAATTATCATCTTCTTCCTGTGAATTTTGCTCTTGATAATCCTGATAAATAGTATAATCCTGCGTGGCTGGATCAGAAAAGTCAAAACCTCCAGCAATATTGCGCTTATTTTGATAAGTCTCATTATTGCTGATTGGCATTAAGGCTAGTCCTAATTCGCCACGTAAAAAATCAGAAACTCGTTGCAGTTCCTTAGTTGATTGCACTTGATAAGAAGCATCAGCAATCGTCGCGTTGTGGCCGTGGAGATAGTCATTCTTAACATTCTTTGTTGAGCCACGATAATTAAGTGCGATTTCTTCAAGAGCTTTAAACGGTAAATTAGTCTTAACATTGCCAGAAATTGACGTTAAGACAGAATCTAGCTTAGTTAATGTACTAATCGAAACAGCCTTTTTAATCAAAGTTGTAATCACCTGACGCTGCCTCTTTTGCCGGCCATAATCTCCCTGCGGGTCATCATAGCGCATCCGCGAATATGCTAGTGCGCCGCCACCACCCATGTGGGTTAATTGGTTTTTCTTAAAAATATAGCCACCGTATTCAAAACTAAGCGTCGGTCGGACGTTAATCCCACCAACATAGCGAATAAGACGCATAATTCCCTTCATATTAACCAAAGCATAGTACTTAATTGGCACATTAATTAGCTGCGAAACACTCGCCATTGTCATTTTGGCGCCGCCGATACCATAAGCCGCGTTAATCTTATCAACCTGAAATTGCTGAGCACCAACCATCTGTGCCATTGTATCACGCGGAATCGACATTAGTGTGTACCGTTTCTTCTGCGGATTAACAACAGCTAGAATAATTGTATCCGTATTACCAACTTTTTCAGTTCGGTCAAGTGCTCCCGTATCAGTTCCAAGTAATAAAATGGCAAACTTTTTCTTACCGTTAAATTCACCTTTTTTAATTTGTACTCGGTTGTTACTGTCGTACGTATTATCAACCGCAGTCTTGGTTCGATAATAAACATATGCCGAATAAGCAGCCGCTGCAACAGCAGCAACCGCAACAATGCTTATTAACCAAGCCCAAACTTGGCGCCGCCGATGATAATCTTTGGCATGCAATTCTACCCGACTCTTGTTCGGGCGATTATCGTTATGATCCATTTTCTTACCCAAATATTAATTAACAATGAGTGTATTATAGCAAAAAAAGCAAACCGATGCTGGTTTGCTCGCAACTTCTTATTAAAATCATTACCATCTTTAGCTAAGCGCTAAGGTCAGCTGAAACTCATTATTACTATCTCCTGTTAGTAAGCTCTTAGCAATTGAAGCAACTACCTGCTGGCCTTTAACTGCTAAAGAAAAATTGGCAGAGTTTAACTTAATTGCTTCCTCTTGGTTAGTTAATTCAACTTCGTTGACACTTTCCTTAACTGTCCAGTCTGTAATCACAGGTAAAATAAAGGACAAGGAAAATGGCATTTCTTTGTGTGAGTTATTTTTTAAATAGCATTTAAGATCAATGTGGTTGCCTTCAAGCGCATACGTCAAAATCATCTCAAAGTGATACGGAAACTTCTTATAGCTTGCCGCATCATCAATCAAAGCCAAACTAACACGCGCGTCTCCCTTATCAACAACGGTCCAAGGTAAGAGCTCTGCCAAGTTTTCACCTTGACCCGTATTTGAAAAGACAACCGCCAACTTCTCCTGCGCAGCATCCTGTTTGAAATAGTCACTCTGATTACCAAGATTTTCCAAACTAAGCATCTGGGCACCATTTTCATCAATTGCAACACGCAAAAGAGAATTTTCAATTGTTTGCATAGTTCACTCCAAACTTTCTCCCAGATAAAAATAGCACTTTAACACTACTTCTGTCAATTACTGCCTTGAAACCAGGCTTTTTTGTCAAACAAATGCTTTAATTAAATCAAGATTACATTATAATGGAAGAAAAAATAATTTTTGGTAAAAAACGGCTTATTTTCAACAAATTTATTGCCCAAATCAATGGCAATCTTGCGTTTTATATAATATAATAATCGTGTTCCCAAGAATTATAAGTTAGTTTTTGGAACAAGTTAATAAAAGAGCACTCCGCTTGGAGTGCTTTTTTATATTTCGTAATTAATCCGGTCACGTGAAGCCTCGGTCAAATCAGCCGAAACCGGCGCAACAAATGAGCCGTCATCTGCTAACTCAATCTCAGTAATCGTGGTGCTCTTAGGCAGCACTGCCTTATCATACAACCGACTTGCCAGAGTATCGGCAGCCATCTTCATTGCTTCGCGCAGACCCTCGCCTTCAGTAATTGCTCCTTTGACATCAGGAAAACTAATTACATAGACATCATCACCAAGTGGTTTAAAAATTGCCGGATAAGTTACTATTCTATGAGCCATTAACTAATCCCTCCGTCCTATAGTGTTACCTAATATCATGATATACCTAAACTGCGTGTTTGCCGCATGAATTTGCAAATTATTTTAAATTATTTATCATATTGCTCATTATTAACAGAAGAATTATAATTAGTGAATAAATACACATTGATAAATATTTTTTGTGGAGGAATTATATTATGAAGATTGTGATTGCCGGTTCTGGTGCAATGGGCCTGAGATTTGGCTTGCTGCTCAAGCGTGGTGGTAATGATGTTACTCTAATTGACGGCTGGGACAAGAACATTGCGGCCGTCAGAGAAAACGGGGTTAAAGCAGATGTAAATGGACAAACTTTGAGCGCTAAGATGCCAATTTATAAACAAGATGAAGTTGCTCCAAAAATCACCAATGCTGACCTCATCATTGTTTTCACCAAGTCAATGGCTCTAGACTCAATGCTCACCAGCATTAAACCAGTAATCGGAGGCAACACTTATATCCTTTGCCTGCTCAACGGCTTAGGACATGAGGAAGTACTTGAAAAATACGTGGCTAAAGATCATATCATTATGGGTGTCACCATGAATGCCGCAAGTATGCCCGCTCCCGGTGAGACCAAGTTTGACGGCAACGGACAAACAGAATTACAGTGTCTAAGTTCCAGTGGTCAACAAGAAGTCCAAAAAGTCGTTGATGTCTTTAATGAGTCCAAGATTGATTCTGTTTATAGTGAAAACGTGCTGTACTCAATTTGGCGTAAGGCTTGCGTCAATGGCGTAGTCAACTCCGTTTGTGCATTGTTAGAAGGAACAACCGTTGATTTTGGTCACGCTAAGAATGCTGACGCAATCACCCGTACCATTGTTGATGAGTTTGCTGATGTTGCTGAACGCGAGGGCATCTACCTTGACCGCAAGGAAGTAGTTGAACACGTTGAAAGCACATGGACAATGGACCACTACCCATCAATGTATCAGGACTTGGTAGTCAACCACCGCCCAACAGAAATTGACTACATTAATGGTGCTGTTTGGCGTAAGGGACAAAAATACGGCGTCGCCACACCATATTGCGCCTGCATTACCAACTTGGTTCATGCTAAGGAAGGCATGCTAAACGTTAAATAATTTTTATAAAAGTAAAAAGCTTCGCAATTCAGATTTAAATTACGGAGCTTTTTTAAGTGTGTTTATGTTAGGAAAATTGTGTATATATGTAAGAAAAATTTATTTTGCTTCTAAGTCAAAGTTGGTCTTGCCCAAGCCTGTCCAGCGGACATAAGCTTGAGTTAAAGCAGTTGCTGATGGGTAATCATGACCATCAAACTCACTGATAATTTGACCTAATTTAACTGACTTGTAATTAGATAATCGTAAATCAATGTTTGCAGCTTCCTTAACTAATTCATCTTTAGTAATTGGGAAAAAGTTAATCATGCCGCGCTTGCTGTTTTCAAGCATTTCGCGGTAACTTTGTGCAAAGTAATGTGCATCGTATTGTGCAACAACGTATTCTGCCATCTTATTAGTCCTTTCTGCTATCTAAGCCTTTAAAACCAATGTAATCATGGTCACCAGCGTTTGGATTAGCACCACCACGGTGATCATTCAAGTAACCCAAGTCACCCATCATTGATGAGTTTTGTAAGTAACTAGATTCACGTGGGTTGAAGGTTGCCATGAACATTTCAGCATTCTTAGAATCTGAATGTTGCAACAATGCACCACCTGGTGCGTAAAGACCTGAGTGACCAAACCATTGGTAACCATCATCACGGCCAGCTAAGTTAGTGTAGGCAACGTAGAAGTTATTGTGGTAAGCAGCTTCATGGTTGGTAATCATTGTTCCTTCTTGGTATGGATCCATGTAAGCAGAAATCCGAATAACCAAGTTAGCACCATTCTGCCGTGGAATATCCCACATTTCGTGGTAGTCACCATCGGCACAAATAATTGTTGAAATCTTAGAACCTTCTGGACCGTCAAATGGCATTAAGCCTTCGCCCATTCCTGGGTGAGTTGGTTCAGCTGGGTTCCACGGGTGAGCTTTAGCGTAAATGTTAACTACTTTCCCCTCATCGTTGATCGTAATGGCAACGTTTCTTGCTTCGTCGTCACCTTCAAATTGGTAGTAAGCACCAACAACTAGCCAAACACCCAAGGTCGCACACTTATCTTGCAATTGCTTCATAAACTTGTCGTTTTCGTGCAATGGGTAATCGTGAGCAACTGGACTAAAGCCGTGAGTGTAGGTTTCAGGAGTGATTAACATTTGGTAACCAGCATAAGAGATTGTGGCTCTGTCCATGTACTCAAATAATTGGTCCAAGTTGTCTTGAATTTGCATTTCTGCAATTTCAGTAGCAGATTTACTTGCCAAGTATTCCTTAACTTCTACCTTTTGACTATCAGTCTTGAAGCGAAGCCATTCGTTCATTGAAGCTTCTGAAACATAACCAGAAACAGGAGTCCGAGCACCGGCTTGCATAAAGACCAAATTTAAATAACCAGGTAATGCGTAATTTGTCGTTAACATAGTTAACTTCCTTTCCTAAAAAATAATAATAAGTTTATTTACCTTCGTACAAAGTTACAAAGCCAAATGCTAAAGCAACTAAGATTGCGGAAACAATAAACATCACGCCGACCATACTTGAACCCATGTTCATAATTGAACCAGCAAGTGGTGCTGCAAAGAAGGTACCAGCGTTAAGGCCGATATTCATAATACCGATCGCATTAGCTGATAGCGGTGCTTTCTTAACAGACATTGGTGCAAGCGAATAGATTGTGGTTGGAATTGACCCATCAAAAATCGGGAAAATGATGATGATGGACCAAGCTAATGCTGTTGTATGGATAAAGTTAAAGGCAGCTAAACCAATAACACCGTATAAAACAGCACAACTCATTCCAAAAATCTTTTTACCGTTTTCTGATTTAATCTTGTCCAAAACAACCCCAGCAAGAATCGTGAAGAAAATCTCCAGGAAGTACATGCTGCTGAGCATCGTATTGATTTGACCACGAGAAAGTCCAGGCACATTTTGTACCCAAACTGACTGAATCCAAGAAACAAATGTAAATGAGCAAAGAGCAAAGAAGAAAGCAGCAATCCCGATGAAGGCTGATGACTTTCCTGCCGCCTTGATTGCCTTAAATTGGGTCTTGATGTTAATTGAATCAAGCACCTTACGGGCAGTTGAACGATTATCCTTACGGTTCTCGTGTTCTTCCACAATCTCTTGTGGTTGATGAACAAACAGTAAGAAAGCAATAAAGCCAACAATTAAGAAGGCAATTGCTAAGCCCCACATACCTTGCCATGAAAAGCTACTGGTAATTGGTGACGCCGTGAAGAAGATGATTACTTGTGAAATTGTCATCCAAGAAGTCCAAATTGCCATAATGATACTCAAGCCGTTTTTAGAATTAAACCATTGAGTAATCAGCACCGGTCCAATAACAGCAATAATACCAACACCGGTTCCCTCAATAACCCGCGTTAAGAGCATGAACCAAATATTAGTTGAAAACATGCCAAGTAGGCCACCGACAACCGTAATAATCAAAGCGAAGATACCGACCTTGCGAATTCCGATTGAGTCAGCAAGGTTAGCAGCAGTCATTGACAGCAAGACAGCAATCAATGAAAAGCTCGAACTAATCCAACCAGCAACAGACGCACTGGTGTGGAATTGCGTAATGATCATATTCATTACCGGCGAAACCTTGTTTTGCGCCATGGCAACAGCAATTCCGGCAATAACAACAGACAGGCCAATCAGCCATCTATTATCGCGCCAAGTTTTGTGCACAGATGAGTGTGTACCTTGTCCCATATGAAAATTCCTTTCGTAATTAACTAAATATTTTGAAAATTAATAAGCATAACAGGGAGCAATTATAAACACGCTGATTTAGGAGCGTCAATTTAACTGCTCACACCACTTTGCCTTACTGGCAGTGAGAGCGCTGTTATTTGCCGTGCTATAAAAACGGTTAGCGTATAGTCTTTATCACTAATGAACTGCTTTCAAAAAGTTAGTAAGCTAGACAAAGAAATTTTTTCAAAAAAATTAGTCGGAAATTCGCCAAAAAAGTAAAATTAGTTAGATAGTCTAAGTGTTTTTCAACCAAAAAAAGACAGATTCCTAGTTAGAAATCTGTCTTTTTGATTATTTAAATTAATGTGCTAAATCGGATTTTGCTCCGTTAACATTTGACAAAGCAAGCGACCCACATTTTGCATAAATTGAACAGCATGTGTCTTTTCATTAGGACTAAACTTGGTCATTACCACACATTCAAGCCATGAATCGCCTAACTCTAGTCGTGCCGCATCGTGAGCATAATTAAGCAAGTCACCCGTCTTATTGTAAGACTTAATTTGACTATATTCACCCATTGCAACTGGCCAAACCAGCCGATCATAGAACATTTGTCCATGCATACTTGCCTGTGCTGCTTGCGCATATTCATCATTATACTTAAATATGGCGGCAAGTAATTGTCCCAGACTCTTTGCATTGGCCAAATTCTCACCGTTTGTTGGTGGCGACATTAAGCGGCGCTGCAATAACACATTAGGATAATTTGCCTTGAGCCAATCATTAATGGTCTTCATTCCCCATGTCGTTAGCAGTGCATTAGTCGCTGTATTGTCCGACTGAATCAGCATTAGTTGCAACAAGTCTTTAATCGTATATACCCGCGGCGACACTAAGCTTAAAGTACCACCGGGAACAATATCCTCTGGCTGCAACGTAACTTTCTGTTCCAAAAGATGAGGTTGCTTAAGAAATAATTGTTGGCCATATGCCGCAATTCCCAATTTAATTAAGCTAGCAGTTGCCCACATTTGGTCTGTATTGATTTCATACTCTAAGCCCCACGAGCTACGTAAATATAGCTGAAAATTAACGTCATGCTTTAAGCTTGCTAGTTCTTGTTCAAAATTAGTCATAATTATTTTACCCGTAATTCTGGACCCGCAAGCTCTAATCCCGCAGGAACTTCCTTAGTCATATAAACCGAATCTAAATCCGCAAATTTTACATTTTCTTGAGCACCAGCAAAGGCAATTGCCGCCTGAATGCTATTGGTTGGCTCAATCATACAACCAATCATGCAGCCAATTCCAGAAGCTGCACACAGGTCATTAATCTTTTCTGCTTCAGACAAACCACCCGTCTTCATCAACTTGATGTTAACGTAGTCAACCGCATGTTCTTTACATAAAGCAATCACATCAGCATAAGAAAATGCACTTTCATCTGCCATGATTGGCAAAATATGTAGCTGCGTTAATTCTTTTAGTCCAGCAATATCACCAGCAGCCAGTGGCTGTTCAATAAATTCGACTGGTAAATTTGCGGCAGTTAATGCTCGCAATGCTTGAACAGCTTCCATCCGGCTCCAGCCTTGATTGGCATCAAGTCGTAACTTTATCTCGGGGCCAACGGCTTCACTAATTGTCTTGATTAAGTTAATGTCATTGGTAATCCCGTTAGAGCCAACCTTAATCTTTAAGGTAGTAAACCCCTGCTGAACAAACTCCTTGGCTTCCTGAACCATCTGCTCAAGCCGCTTAATGCCCAGTGTCATGTCTGTTGTAACAGCAGCAGTCTGACCACCAAGTAAATTTACTAACGTCGTATGGTAAGTTTGGCAGCGCAAATCATACAAGGCAAATTCTAGTGCAGCCTTGGCTGGCTGATTGCCTTGAATCGCATTCTTAAGCGTTACCAGTAACTTTTCCCATGCTTCAAATTCGCAGCCAATCAGGCTAGGAATTAGCACATCTGTCAAAACTGCTTGACAGCTAGCCAGTGTATCGCCAGTAACTACTTCATTTGGTGTTCCTGTACCAACACCGACTAAGCCATTAGCGAGCGTAATTTCAACTTGAACAGCTTGCGCTGCCGTAACTGTATGCCGCGCGGTCG
Organism: Lactobacillus sp. ESL0679; assembly: GCF_029433515.1. Lineage (GTDB taxonomy): Bacteria > Bacillota > Bacilli > Lactobacillales > Lactobacillaceae > Lactobacillus. Next base: position 272,824 of record NZ_JAQTIG010000001.1, read on the forward strand.
TAAACGGTGTTTTTAGAGGTAAACTAATAATTTTTTGCGTAATTTTAGTAATTTTGGTCATTTGTCCCATTCTCTCTTGACCGAAAAAAGCGATCAACATTCTGCGTCGCGTTTTAACAAAGCACTTATTTTCTCAGGTCGGATAAATTCAATTAGTTAAGCACACAAAACCCGTTTTCCTTTCTCGGTCAACAGCGATTGAGATTCCAGTAAAACCTGTATGTCAATATTGTTGTTTATGACTCCAACGCTGCCAGCCTGACGTCCGACCACCAAGGTCGTATTCTTCAAGTAAAATGAAAATTTCACTAGCATCTAACTGGGCATTGCAACATAAATTGCTAAGCAAACTAAAGTTACCCATGAAAAATTAGCATTTTAACCTCTCCTTCAATTTTGAATTTTATATTTATATAGAGAGGTTATATTATTAAGTATACCAAATAAAACAAGTTTTTATCTGTAATTTTCAAATAAATAGCTTAGCCGTATTTTAAAATCTATATTTTTTGCAAAAAATATAGATTTATGTAGAATAAGGTAGTAATATTTTGCTAAAGAAAATATAAATTTACTGATATTATTTTAATAAGGAATTATAGATGGACAAAATAAAATTAATTTTAGATTCTAGCTCAAATGAATTAGCAAACAAGACTGACAACATTGAAATTGTCCCTTTGACAATTGCCGTCAATCAGCATAATTTCATTGATGATGAAGCACTAGACTTAAATAAATTAAGTGCAAGTATGGCAGCCAACACTAAAGCTAGCAAAACAGCTTGTCCCAGTATTGATGATTGGCTTAAAGCACTTGAAGGCAGCAATCGTGCCATCTTGTTGACTGTAACTAGTGCATTGAGTGGTAGTTACTCATCAGCTTATCAAGCCAAAAAAATTTATGAAGAAAATCATCCCCAAAGTCGAGTGATTGTTGTTGATTCCAAATCAGCTGGTCCAGAATTATCACTAATTTTGCACGAAATCCAACGTTTAGAACGACACCACACTAGGTTTGTAGATTTTGAACAAAAAATTGCACATTTCCAAACACACACACACCTATTAGCAATTTTGCAATCACTACATAATTTATCACTTAATGGCCGAATTAATCCTGCAATAGCTAAAGTTGCTCAAATGCTAAAAATTAACATTGTTGCTCAAGCCAGCATTGAAGGTAAACTAGAACCACTTGCAAAAATCCGTGGCATGAAGCGCGCCTTAAAAGATGTCGTTTCACGAATGGAAGAGCGAGGTTTTCATGGCGATGAAGTAATCATCGACCATTTTCATAACGCCAAAGACGCAATTACACTCAAAGAAAAGATTCTCAGCCAATACCCTAAAACTAAGATTACAATTCGCTCAGTCAAGGGACTCTGTGGTTTCTATATTGAATCTGGCGGTCTAATGATTGGTTTTCAAGATTAGTTAACATAGAAAAAGGGCTCAAGTAGATACTAGTCTACCCAAGCCTTTTTTCTATTGCACAATTATTTCAATCTTGCATTAACATCAACAATGCCATCTTTAGCCATTGCAATTAGCTGCGGCTTATTCAGTCCCTGGCCCATCATTGATTGGTTAGCAAATTCAATAATTAAGGGTAAGTTGATACCGCTAATTACTTGAATATTAGGGTACTTAGCAAACAGGCGGATAACAACATTAGATGGTGTACCACCCAATACATCGACTGCTACGACAGTTTCCTTATCAGTACCTTGATCTAAAAATTCCTCGGCCTCTTTTTGCAAATCCTCGGGACCTTGATCGGGATTAAGACCAATTGCCTTTACATTATCAAGCTTACCCATAATCAATTCTGCACTGCCTAAAGCTGCTTGAGCCATTTGACCATGACTCATCAATAACATCCTCATATATTTATTCCCTTCAATAATTAAACTTTTATTTTTAAGTTTAACATATAAAGCCATATTTCTGCCGTTTTATATTAATCTTTTTTGAGTAATCGCCAGCCACTTAAAATAACCGTAATTAAACAAATAATAATAGAAATTAAAAAGACAACGTGCATCCCATAAATAAAAATCTCTGGCTGCTTAGGTAAGTAACCTGTTACTCGCGAGCCTTTCTTCACACTCATCGCCGCAAACAAAATAGTCGTAGCACTAGAAATTCCAATTACCATTCCCAAGTTACGAGAAAGTGAGTTAATACTGCCAGCAACACCTAAGTCTTTTTGCTCAACAGAACTCATAACCAGCGAGTTATTCGGTGAACTAAAAATTCCGCTGCCAAGACCCATGATGGCAATGCTAACAATAAAAAGCCAAAGCGGTGACGTTAAATTGCACAGATAGTAACCGATTTGACTTACCAGTAGCAGTAATAAACCGATAAAAGTAATTAACTTCGGACTGATTTTATCAGAAATCGTCCCTGCAACTGGCGCCGCAAACAATTGCACAAGCGGTAAAATCATTAAAATGTAGCCGGTTTGACTTGGCGCTAAATGCCGTGCATTTTCCAAATAAAATGGCGTCACCACATTAAAGAAGAAATTAGTAATAAAAATCAGCAACGCACATAACAAACTAACCGAAAAGTCTGGATTTTTAAACAAACTAAACTGCAATAATGGATTAACCGCGCGATTTTCTGTATAAACAAACCAGCAAAAGCTAAGTATCCCGACGATTAACATCACTAAAACCGGCGCTGCAGTGAAGCCAAGCTGCTGTCCCAGAAAAATTCCGCCAAACAAAGTCACCATCCCTAAAGCAAAAGCAAATGAACCTGTCTTATCAAGCGGTGCCTTAGTAAAAGTAATATCTTTAGGCAAATAGATGGCACCAATAATAGCGGCGATCAGACCAACTGGAACATTTAGCCAAAAAATATATGACCATGATAAATGAGATAAAATTACTCCACCAAGACCAGGTCCAGCAATTGAACCCAAGGCTACAAAAGAGCCAATCGTTCCCAAAGCCTTTCCTCGCTCAGAATGTGGGAAAATTTCTGTGATAATCCCATTATTGGTCGCCATTGTCATGGCTGCCCCAAATGCCTGCACTGCTCGCGCAATTAGTAAAAAGAGTAAATTGACTTTAAAACCAGACATTAACGAGCCAGCGATGAAAAACACCGCCCCTAATCTAAAAATCTTAATTTTACCCTGCAAGTCACTCAACTTACCAAAGAAAAGAATAAAGCTGCAGACAACAATTAGATAAAGAGAAACAACCCATTCTGATTGGCTCATTGAAATGTGCAAATCATTGCTAATTACGGGCAGCGCAATATTAACGATCGTCCCATCCAAAGTTGACATAAAGGTAAACAGTCCTACTGCTACTAAAATCAACCAGCGATTCTTTTGCACCTGATTATCAGTCTGGTAACTTAAATTTTGTGCCATTTATTCCAAGTCCTTTCATGTATTCTCAATTTAGTTAGGTACCTTATGAAGATAAATTATACACTTTATTTGGTCTTTGCCAAGTACAAAATAAAAGCAGTTACTCAATAATGAATAACTGCTTTTTGATCATTTAACTTTGCGCTTCTAAAACCTGCGCAAGATTATTTAAATTAAGATTAAATGCATGCTTAGCAATTGGCTTTAATAATTTTAATGGTAATTTTCCTGCAACTTGATCGGCTAAATAAAGGCTTTCTGCAATTAATGTCTTACCACTCTGTTTACTAAATTGAAATTCAACTCGATATGCAATCTTACCTTGGGTACTAACATAAGTCACCTGATCATTATCGCTAATTATCTTTATTTGCTCGCGTTTATTAGGGGCTTCAGTTGTCCGCTCAATCACAAATTGGTCACTTGATTGCTCCGTAATCCTAATTTCTGGTACCCACTTTAATATTGACTGTGGTTGTAATAAAAACCGTTGTACCTGTTCCTGAGTTTGATTAACTAACCTAACATTTGTAAAAATTTTCTGTTCCATCTTAGAACCTCCTTGAATTTATAGTCCTAGTTTATGAAAAAAGAAAATTTAAAGATAATCAGAATACTGATATTAAATCTGATCAAAGATTTTTTCAGTAAATAATTCACTTAAAAAGCGACTTTTGTGCTCATTTTCTAATGCCTGATCTTCCTGACCAGTCTTCTGTGCAATCTTAGCAAGTAAAAAGTAGCAATTAGCCAACATGTAATGTGAATTATGCTCGGTAATGTACGTAACTCCTTGATCCAGCCAATCTACTGCCGCACGAATTTTACCAGCTTGATAATTAATTAAAGCTGCCAGATAAAACAGCACATTAAGATTTTCAGAATAATTAATTTGGTTAATGTCGGCCAAAGCCTTAGCTAGTAGTTGCTCCGACTCTTTCTTTTGACCTTGTTCCAAATTAACCAAACTTAACGAAATTAACGTCAATCGCATTAATACCGAAGTTAAAGATTTTGTTTCGTTACAAGCTAAGGCAAGCTTGAGATTTTGCTTTGCTGCAGTTAAATTATGATCGATTTGAAAATCAGTTATTGCCAAATAATAGTAATATGCTTGTTCTTCTGCAGCTGTTTGCAGTTGATTAATTGTCGACTTTTTTAAAAGAAAACCGCGAAGTTGCTCATAATCATGTAGATTGCACAACTTGTCCAATTTTGCGTTAAGCGAGGGCTGGCTACTAATCGCAAAATTACTCGCCAAGCTAATTGTGTTTAGTTCTATTCCCAATCGCTGGCAAAGCTCAATTAGCAGCTTAGCATTAGGAACATACTTACCATTTTCAATTGCCGATAGCATTGATTGCGCGCAAATATTCTCCGCTGTTTCTTTTTGTGTCATCTTCTTTGCTTGCCGCGCCATTTTTAGCGCTTGCCCTAATTGATTAGCCATCTTGTTACCCTATCTACTCTATCTATTTAACAATTAAATTTCCTAAAAACAATATCCCTGCTACCCAAAGTACTCCTGAATTAACCCCAGAAACCGCCGTATTATTAAGTTCAAGATTCTGGTGTAACTTTTTTAGTGTTGCGTTTAATCGCGGCTCTTTCAATCCTTCTTTGCGCGCAACGATACTGTCGCTGATCAATAAGAGTTTCATTTGTAATTCCTCTATTTTAAATATTGAATATATTTTACAGCAAGTAAGCTAAAATACGCATACTTTAAAGCATACGTATTCTTTCAATATTTAGTTAAATGATAGTAAGAACTTGCGCACCTCCTGTGAAGTCTTAGCTTTTAGCAATTTGTTGACGTTCTTTTCACTTCTGATAATATCAACTAACTGCTCTAGTGCTCGTTCATGTTCTCGCTGCACGCCAGGCGATAAAACAAACATGCAAATTATAGTGACTTTTTGACCATGAGCCTGAATTACAAGTGGATGATCTAATAAAACTAGGGATAAGCCAACTGCTTTACTACTACTGCTTGGAGCAGCATGAGCCAAAAAGATATTGCTACTGATTAACATATACGGGCCATACTTATTAATTAGGTCACTAATTTTTTGGAAATATAACTGGTCAACTACTCCATCTTGTTCAAGTAAATCACAACCAACCTGTAAAACTTGCTGCCAAGACAAATTATCTCTATTATGGATAAATTTTATTCGCTTCGCTGGTAACAAATTGCCTAAATTAGGTAAGTCGCTATGGCTACTCTTATTATTTTCAGGGAAAATGAATTTATCTAGACTTAATCTTAAGCCACTTTCATCTTTAACATCCGCATATTCATTAATAATTGATACTAAATTATCGACTGCACTCGCATTATGTTCAATCTTACGAGGAACTTTCTCACGCAAAAAGCTTTCAATAATGCTCTGATCATGCTTAGTCAAAACTGCTTTGACATTAACAATTGGTATCGGATAAGCAACTGCATTAAGTGGCGCAGTGCTGACAATTAACCGTGCCTGATATGTGTTGGCAAAAATTTGCTCTAAATCGCGAATTTCAAGTGGTGGTGAAAATTTAATTAACGGGTACAGGCGACTAAGTTCATGATAGAGCATAGCCGAAGTCCCGATGCCGCTTGAACATACAACTAGTACTTCTGCTAAAGATGCCCGCTTGAGCTTATCTCCATTTGAAAAATCTTGATAACCTTTGCTACTAATTGAACCAAAATATAAACAAATTAATGCTACTTCTTCAGTTGGCAATTTCTTTTGTAGATATTGTTCAAGTGGCGCACATGCAACCGCCGTGAATTTAATCAGCTCTGGATATTGCCGCTTAATTTCATCAACCTCATTTGAAGAAAAGGGAATCCCAAACTTGACCCTAAAAAAGGTGGCATAGAGATGATTACACAACACTTTAGTAAACAACTTATACGAAATTTGTTGTTCTGTTAGCTGTTCATAACGAAAAATTATTTCTTGTGCAATATTGGCAAGATCACGATATAAACTTGGTTTTACACAAGTAACTTCAGTTGCCTGTGAACAAAGTATTATTTTACTAAGAAAAGTGACTTCACCCTTTAAACAGTCCTGATTAGTTAATTTTAAAAGTAGATCTGAACATGTAGTCAGCACACCTTTAGTATTGGCAGCAATCCATGAATAATAATCATCATTATCTTGAAGATGGTGGTGATGACTAATGCGCCACTTACTAAACATTAGCCAATAAGTTAATTGCTGAATAGAATTTTCGGAGAAACTCATCTGCAGCTTTTGTTGCGCCTGAACAACCAACTTTCTTGTCGCCGTTACTGAATAATTCAACTTTTTAATAAAGTTAAACGCCAATTTATTATGATGAAGTAGTAACTCATAAACAGTCAATCTAATAGCGACTTCACTACTGACAATTTGATGGCCAGTTCGCGAGCTAGCAATTGTTAATAACGGAAAACGAGACTTAATTAGTTTAAAATCCTTGATAATCGTATTGCGTGAACAAGCAAACTGATCAGCTAATTCGTTAATTGAAACGTTTTTGCCACTACCGATTAAATAAAGAACAATAATCGTTTGCCGGTCTTGCGCACTAACAACTGTCCTTGCCGCCTTAGGCACAACTTGCAATCTATTATCATGCCTGATTATTGCCTTTTTGGTTTGATCGGTCATTTTATAGCCATAGCGTGGGATATTAACAATTTCTGCTAAATTATTTTTTTGTAATTCCTGATTGATTGAACTTAGCCAGTTAAAAGCTGTTCTACGTGAAATATTAAAAGTTTCCATTATTTCTTTCAAACTAATAAAATCAGGTGCTTTTGCCAAATACTCTAATAATTTGTTAGCATTTGTTAATTTAACAGAACCATTCCTCGTCACACCAATCACCCTTCAATTACAGCGATATTCTCTTTAGCCAAAATATCCTTTACAGGCTTAATTAAGATCCAACTTATCAATAATTTCGTCAATTACAGCATCAACGCCAATATTAGTTAATAATGGTAAACCATTGATTACTGGAATCTTAATTGCATCATTATCATATTGTGTCGTTGTGATTACCAAGTCGTAATCATTTGCGAGTGATTCAACCTGAGCAACTGAAGATTGGCCCAAAGTATATTTATCACTATCAATTCCACGATTAGTTAGTTCTTCTTGCAACTTGTTCATTGCACTAGTACTAGTAACTACTCCTGCACCACAGGCAACCAAAATCTTTTTCATAATATATTCTCCTTTAAATTAAAGTTTATTTTTTACTTTTACTTGCTGCTAATTGACCTTCTTCGGCAACAATTTTCTTTCTATTCCACCAACATAAGCCAACAATCAAAATAATTCCAATTACATAAGCAGCAATCTTAAATGGAGCTACTTGAACAATTAACCAAGGATATGGGTTAGAACCATAGTCAATACTTGAAATCATCGATGAGCCCTTTGGCAAAGCAAAGTGAGCGGCTCTAGCACATTTAGTAACTAATGGTGCTAAATTAGTCCCAATCCATAAACCGATAACAACGTTGACTGCACCAATAATAAATGATCTAAAGAAATCTCCGTGAGTTATTGAAACAATTAATGGGAACATGAAGACAAAGCCAACCAAACCAATAGTTGGTAAGAATTGGTTACCTGGCAAAATAAAGGCAAACAGTAAAGCTACTGGAATCATTAAGGTAGCACAAGCTAATACTACAGGGCTACCAATACCAACAGCAGTATCCATCCCAATGTAAATCTTTCTCTTACCAGAGAACTTCTTCTGTGTAAATGCTTGAATGGCATTTGAAACAGGAACAACACCTTGTAAAAGCAGCGCTGCCATCTTAGGGGTGATAATCATCACAGCTGACAAAGTAACACCCATTAACATAATCTTACCTAACTTAGTTGCAACCGTCATGCCTGGAATGAAGCCATAAGCTAAGATACCAATAATAATCCCAATGGCAAATCCCAACAATGTTGGTTCACCCCATGAACCGAACTTCTTATTGAAGTCCTTAGCATCCATGTGAATCTTGTTAATGCCTGGAATTTTATCAATAATCCAGTTAAAGACAATGGCAATTGGAACAAATGAACCTGCATATCCATGAGGAATTGAAATTCCCGGCAAGCCCAAGTATTTTTCAGATAACGGCGCTGTTCTATCAGCAGTTACCATGATCACAATCATGTTGACACTAGCTAAGAATAAACTCAAAACAATATCCTTAGTCAGAGCATAAACAAGTGAACCACTGAAGGCGAAGTGCCAAAAGTCCCAAATATCAACATCAATTGTTGAAGTAGTCTTGGTTACTAGCATTAAGATGTTAATTGCAATTCCCAATGGAATCATACTTACACCAACTGCAGTACCATAAGCAATTGCGGAAGCTGACGGCCAGCCAACATCAATAACTTGTAAGTTCAGGTGCATAACTTGAATCATGTTCTTAATAGCTGGATTCATTACATCAGTTAAAATTGAAACAGTGGCATTTAACCCAATAAAACCAATACCAACCATTAAACCGCCACGCAGTGCCTTAGTAAAAGGTACACGCACGCACAGGCCAAAGATTAGCATGATAATTGGAATTAGCACAGTTGGTCCTAAGCCAACAATATACATGATGAAATCAATAATCGGTTTCATAAATAATTCCTCCCAAATAATATTTATTAAATATGCTTAATCACAGCATCATAGAGCTGCTTGCTATCAGTAATTTTTTGTAAGCGAGTCAATAACTCTTGATTCTGAAATAAAGCCATTAATTTTTGTAACATTTCCACTTGACCATGTGGATCCTTCAAAGCTAACATAACGACAATTTGAACTTCTAACAGTTGGTCAGTTACAGCCATGTTATGAAATTCAACCGGATGAGCTAATGTCGCAAAAGTTATTGCAGCTTCATTAACATACTGGACATCGGTGTGCGGAATTGCCACCGCGATTTTTCCACTAGGTAACCCTGTTGGATGAATTTGCTCACGCTCTTTTACAGCCTGTTCAAAAGTATCTTTTACTTTACCGTTATCTTTAAGCTGAGTTGCTAAATAGTGAATAACTTCATCAGCAGAATTAGCCTTAACTTGTGCAAAAACCAGCTTTGGACTTAATAACTCCATTTATTCACCTCCCATTTGTCTTCTTACACCAAATATTTAACCATTTATAAAAGCGCTTTATAAGTAACGCCAAGCAACCAATTTTAGTGCAACTAATTGACTAGCAAAACTAGGACCGTTTTGCATGCGTCATTGACTGTGCATTATCTTGACCGTAATAAGCATTCTTACCGTGCTTGCGATAATAGTGTTTATCCAGTAAATATTGTGGTAACTCACTATTAGCTCTAGTTAATTGCAACGTGTGATAGTCTTCTTCAGCTACAACTTCCAAGACCTTTGCGTTGTAAACCGCCTTTTGAGGTGTTGTTCCCCAACAAAACGGTCCGTGCTGACTAACAAGTGATCCCGGAGTTGCTTCGTAATCTAAATTGCGTTCTTTAAACGTCCGGACAATTACCTTGCCAGTGTTGCCCTCGTAGTCTTCTTCAATCTCTTTTTGAGTTAAAGCATCAGCTGCAGGAATTGCATTGTAAAATGTATCGGCATGAGTTGTATTCATCGCTGGAATATCCATTTTGGCAGCCGCAAACGATACAGCCCAAGGCGAATGAGTATGAACAATCCCACCAATTTTAGAAAACGCATTATACAAAACCGTATGTGTTGGTGTATCACTAGAAGGATTCAACTTGCCCTCTACTACTTCACCCTTAAGATTAACTACGACCATATCTTCTGGCTTCAATTGCTCATACGCTACACCAGAAGGCTTAATAACAAATAAGCCGCTGTCACGATCAATTCCCGAAACATTCCCCCAAGTAAACGTTACTAGGTCAAGCTTGGGTAATTGCATATTGGCTTCATAGACTTCTTTTTTCAGCTTCTCTAACATGAGTGCTCCTTTCTAAGTAATCGCTTCCTTAATCATTCAAACATGAAGTACCCTATTCGATAAGTCACACCAATTAATTATTTTTGGTGCAACTAATTGACTAAACCAGCTTAAACTAGCAAAAGTCTAAATTAACTTCTTTCGCAGGAAGCAATTTTTGTACTACAATTAAACTAATTACTTACCATTAAAATGATTACATTAGAAAGAACAGCAAATGATCGATAACACACCCAAAAAAATCAAGGCCTACCTTGCAGGCGTCAATTTAAATGATCCTAACTTCGACTACTACATGACTGAACTAGCCAATTTAACCGCAGCTAATAATATGGAAGTCGTTGGCCAATCACATCAAAACGCCGTCCAAGTTGTTGCCGGAACCTACTTTGGCCTTGGCAAAATCAACGAAATTAAAGATATGGCTCGCGGTCTAAAAGCAAAAGTATTAATTATTAATGACGAACTATCACCAGTACAAATTCGTAATTTAGAAAAATTAACCAAATTACGAGTAATTGACCGAACAGAATTAATTCTCGAAATTTTTGCTAGTCGTGCCCGCTCTAAACAAGCCAAATTACAGGTGCAATTAGCACGACTGCAATACGAATTGCCCCGATTGCACCCTTCAGAAAATAGCCTTGACCAGCAGCGCGGTAATGGTGGCTCAACTGGCGGTGGCTTTGCCAATCGTGGTGCAGGTGAGTCCAAGTTAGAAATGAACCGCAGAACAATTGGCAAGCAAATTTCTGCGATTAAAAAAGAGCTGAAGGCTATCGTTGGACAAGAAGAAATCAAGGCCAAGCGCCGCAATCAAAATCATATCCCCAAGGTTGCTCTGGTGGGCTACACCAACGCGGGCAAGTCAACAACAATGAATGGCTTATTGCAAGAGTTCAGCACTGAAAACAGTAACAAGCAGGTTTTTGTCAAAAATATGCTGTTTGCGACGCTGGATACTAGTGTTCGCCGAATTGAACTGGGGAACAATTTTAGCTTCATCTTATCTGATACCGTTGGTTTTATTTCTAAGTTGCCTCACAACTTGGTGGAATCATTCAAGGCAACTTTACAAGAAGCAAAAGATGCTGACCTGCTGATTAATGTTGTTGACGCTGCTGACCCGAACATGATTCAAATGATTCGCACCACGCAAAATGTACTAGCAGAAATTGGCATCAAAGACATCCCAATGATTACTGCCTATAACAAGGCGGACAAGACCGAGCGTAATTACCCTCAGATTGAAGGCAGCGACATTTTATATGCAGCAACTGACCCAGCCTCAATTAAAATGCTGGCGCAACTGATTACTAAGCGTATCTTTGCCAACTATGAACAACTGAATCTATTGCTCCCTTTAACTGATGGCAAAGAATTAGCCTACTTGCACGAACATGCTCAAGTAATGGACGAGCAATATCAATCTGATGGCATTCACGTTTGCGTTCGCCTAGCTCCAGAAAAGCAGGCTCAATTTCAGAAATATATTATTTAAATAATTACACATAAAAAACAGTTAGGTGATTTTTACATCATCTAACTGTTTTTTAATTAAATATTCTATTATAAAACTCGTTTAGCCACACACGGGTAAAAGTATGAGCTAAGAGTTTGTAAAACTACGCCCTGCTCAGGAGTTGCGGCACTAACATATTGATTATCACCAACATAAATTGCCACGTGGTAAGGTGCGTCCGTCGACCCCCAAAAGAGCAAATCGCCCGGCTGCAATTGACTCATATCAACTGTCGTGCCCACCTTAACCTGATCCGTTGTAACTCGTGGCAGACTAACGCCGCCAACTTGATTGTAAATATACTGCACTAAGCCAGAGCAATCAAAGCTGTCGGGACCATCGCCACCCCAAACATAACTTTTACCAACTTGACTTTCAGCTAAATTGACGACTGCCTTAGCTCGCTGACTAACATTACCGCCGACCACTGTATTGGCAACTGTCGTCACGGTATTATTAGCAGGCTTACTCTCAACCGGTTTACTAACCGCTGGTGTTGGTGCTTTAGCTGGTTTAGTCTTCTTCGGCTTTTTGACTGGAACCTGTACTTGTGGTTTAGAAGTTGCTGCAGCTGCAGCGTTAGCCGTTACTTCTACGGTATAGCGCGCTTCGATCCACTCATCAACGCCAACTTTATACCATAATTTACCTTTTTTATCGACCGCGGTGTCAGCAACGTTCCACTTGCTGGCATTTTTTGCACGAAAATTAATGAGTTGACCGCCCTCATAATTCGTCCATATTTTAATACTCTTACCGGGTAAATAATTAATCTGAACCTGTTTAATTGGTTCCTTTAATGTTGCCGCGTTAACTGCCTTTTGCGGAGCAATAGTAGCAATTCCTGTTAAGGTTAAAGCCGCCGCTAGCCCCATTTTCAAAAAATTACGTTTCATTAACATTGGCTCTCCTTTTTTGGTAGCGAAAAGTGACTATAATTCGACCTATAACTTTATTTTAATCGACTGGAATTTTTAATCAAGTCATGGCATTTAAGAATACAAAAAAGCACCTAGAAAGAATTTTCTAAATGCCTCATTTTATTTTAGCTTTTAATTAAGAACCCGCTTAGCAACTGATGGATAGAAGTATGAACTAAGAGTTGCTTTAATAACACCCTGCTCTGGTGTTGCCGCATGAATGAACTGATTATTACCAACATAAATTCCTACATGGTATGGTGCATCAGCTGAACCCCAAAAAAGCAAATCGCCAGGCTTCAAATCTTGCATTGAAACTTCCTTACCTTGCTTAACTTGAGTATAAGTTGTGCGCGTTAAATCCTTGCCAATAGCTTGATTGTAAACATACTGAACTAAGCCAGAGCAATCAAAACCACTTGGACTGGTGCCACCCCAAACATAAGCCTTACCAACTTCTGCCTTAGCTAATTTAACAACTTTCTTAGCTTGCTTAGTAGAAGTTGTAACGTGCTTAGCAGCTACACTGCCTTTTACCGTGTATTTTGCTTGAATCCATTGATCAGGACCAATTTCATACCAAACATTGCCTTTAGCATCTGTTTCACTGTCAATTACATTGACAACAGTGCCATGTTGAACTCTTTGACCAGTGAAAGTTGGATTTTCGTAACTATTCCAGATATTAACTCCATATCCTGGAATATAATTAACCGTAACTTTATTAGTCGCAGCTGCAACATTTGATGTCATCGAATTTGCATTACCAGCATTGACAACCGCAATGCCAGTAATAGCAAGAGCTGCAGCTGTAGTGAATTTAGCTATATTACTCTTAATTTTCAAAATCAAATTCTCCCATTTACACTAAATCGTTGAAGACCAATCAACCATTATCGTTATACTTCTATCATTACATTGTAAATTTTACTCGTGCTATGTTACATAAATGTTACAAAACAGATACCAGTATGTAAAAAAGCCCTTTCAGAAAATATTTTTTCCGAAAAAGCTCAGTAAAATTTAATTGTTATGTTAAAAAGACATTACAGCTTTAACTTAATTAAGAACTCGTTTAGCTGCTGATGGATAGAAGTAGGTACTAATCGTTTGTTCGATAACGCCTTGATCGGGAGTTGCTGCATGGACAAATTTATTATTGCCGACGCAAATCCCAACGTGATATGGCGCAGAAGGTGAACCCCAGAAAAGCAAATCGCCCTTCTTGAGTTTATTTAAAGAAACATTCTTGCCCAATGTAACTTGTGAGTAAGTCGTTCTTGGCAAAGTTACTTTACCAGCCTTATGAAAAACATATTGAACCAAGCCGGAGCAATCAAACGAGTAAGGACCAGTAGCACCATAAACGTAACTCTTACCAACCTGCTTTTTAGCAAGCTTAACAATTGCGTTGCGCTTTTTAGTAACTGCACTGGCACTAACAACTTCACTTGTGCTAGCGACTGCAGAAACAGCAGTACTACTGCCAACAAAGAATAATGATATAACCGTAATTAATTTGATTAAACTATGTTTATGTCCCAAAACTTTCGCTTCTTCCAACTTGATAATCTTTTTTATTTTGAAAGTTTCTCCATTACTTTCAACCTACGAGTTATATCTTACTCATTAAATGTTACACGTTTATGTCAAACAAGCTACAAAATCATGAGAATTCAATTATAGCTTGTTTTTAACCGCCAAAAAGGAAACGTCAGACACGTTAAAGACCAGTAATTATCGTCTTTAGCAGCTTTTTAGTCAGCGACCAATCATTGTTAACTAAAATGTGCGCATCGCTCGTCAACTCATTTGGCAGCTGGTTTAATTCATCCCCACTCATTCGTTCTTGAATTTTAACTGGATCATCTCCGCGCTCAAGCAGTCTTGTTCGTAATTGCTGCTTCGTGCTAGTCGTCACATACAAGAAATAAACCTGCGCTTTTAACTGTTCAAGATATGATACCGCTCCTTGAATATCAACAATTAACGACACAACATCACTCTTTTGCCATGCAGCATCTAGGGCTTCCCTACTTGAGCCATATTGATACGAGCCATATTTAACATGCTCAAAAAAGTGTAATTTACTAAAAGATGTATCATCTTCAAAATGATAAGCCTGATGCTGCTTTTCCTCTGCCCGCATTGGTCTTGTCGTGTGCGTCACTACTCGCGGAATATTGAATTTTGTAGTTAGATATTCCGAAATTGTTGTCTTACCTGCACCACTGGGACCAGCAATTAATATTAATTTTCGCAAAATCTAGACTCCCTTTACTTGAAAACAATTGACTTTTATAATAATATCTTTCTATTATAATGAAACATGGGAAAGAGAGGAAGACACATTTTGAAAAAAGCAGACGTAAAATTAGGTGACATTGTCAGCGCAAAATCAGAGGAAGAGCTTACTAAGCCATTTATCGGCAAGATTGAAAAAATCTACGAAAATTCTGCTATGTTAAAAATTATTGACTTCGACAAAGCTGATAAAACTGCTATTAGCGACTTAAACAACAAGCTTGTTGTCAACTTTAAGAACTTAAAAGCTGCTCCAAAGCGTAAGGTTAAGGAAATTCAATCTTTAGCTGACAGTGATGTCAAGATTGAAAAAATCGCTAAGGCCGAGTTAGATGACCAAGAAGACGACGAAAAAACAAAATAAAAATATTTTTTGCTTAAAAGTGTCTGGGAAAAAACTAGCTTCTTAGACAAAAAATATAGACCAAGTATTCCCTTTTGGAAAACCTTGATCTATTTTTTTGCCTTTTTAGTCCTAAAAGTCCTATTTTGGACCATCTTCTGCTCCAATATTTACTTAAGTTCATCATCATGAACACCAAACCAACATCAGTCTCAACTTTTTTCTTACCGCGTAAATGAGTTCTGCGTTTAGCAAATGCAAATACGCTCTTCATGTGTCCAAAGACTGGTTCGACATCTGTTTTTGCCGACCGCTCTTAGTTTTAGCTAGTTCAGTTAATTCAGCTGTTAATTGAAACTCATCTGCTTCATAGATTTTAAGATCAGATACTAAGCCAGTACTCTTATTTTTACATTTACCGTATCTTTTAAAGTTGGAGCACACGCCTTGTCAGTCAATGTAATAATTCTTGTCTTCATACTCATTTTCAAGTAGCTAATAATTGTATTCACTGCCATAACCAGCATCGGTGACAATATTCTTGAATTTATCTAAAAGTATCATCATCTTTTAGTCTTTGAGGTTTTGTCGATTTAGCATTAGAGATTGTATAATCATAGAAGGCATGATTTATGCTTTGAACACCATTAAGCTCACCAATAGCGCTTAATTCAAAATGTTAGAAATAGCCTAAACTAGTTTAACAGCAAGCTATCTCTTATTGAAAGATAGAATACTTTAAGTCAAAACTTTTCATAAATAGTGTTAATTTCATGAATTAACCTACTTTCATAGCCAATTGTTTTTTAACAAAGTCAACCAAGTCTTGAACGGTTTCAATGCCTTCTTCATCTTCGATTTTTATGTCGAACTCATCTTCCAATTCATTGATTACTTCAAAAATATCCAAGCTATCAGCATCCAAATCATCTTTAATATTGGCTTGTAAAGTAACTGCTGCTTTATCTTCCCCAGTTTCGCTTGCTAGAACTTCTTTTACTTCGTTAAAAATTTCTTCGTCTGTCATGTTATAAACTCCTTTAAATCTGTTAAAAAATAAGCGCAACAATGGCAGTTTTCCAATGCCTAAAGTTAGATAAACAAACAATTACTAAAGTTATTCTTAAGCTTAATAAACATGCTAATTTAATACCTAACTGTAATCAATACTACATGACTGTTACTAGCGGAAAAATGATCAAAAACAGACCGAAGTGTTAAAACCTAAGATTTATATATTATTCAACACTCTTTAGTGAACTTACCATATTAATTCGCTTAATTCTATGACTAATAAATAGTGTTGTAGATAAGGATGCCAACCAAACAATAATCGTTGAAACAAGAATTGTTTTCCAATCAAAGTAACGTACATATTCCAAATTAATTGTTGAAAATGTATTAACATATTTACCTAAAAACCAAATTCCTGCTGGTATACCAATAATCCAACCCACAAAAGTAGTAATTATATTTTCAAAAATAGTTAATTTTCGAATTTCTTTTTGTGTTGTCCCTAAAACACGTAAAGTAGCGTAGTCACGTGTACGTTCAACAAAACTAAGAGACCCCAGATTATATAAAACAATGATTATCAATAAAATTCCAAAAACAATAATCAATATAAAAATGCTAATTAAATTTTCAACAAAATCTGTGGCATTTTTATGTTGATCTTTAATTGAAATAATTGAATTAATGTCTGACTTTTTATATTTATAATGCTTTGTTACCAGTAAAGTCGAAGGGTTAAAAGTACCACCGTATTTTGTCCATGTCTTTTTAGTGATATAGGCACCTTGGTTGGTTTCGCTTGTGATTATTCCCTTAATCTTAAATTTATGCGATTTATTATAAGCAAAAGTTCTTATTTTTACCTTATCACCAACTTTAAGATGGGCTTTTTTAGCAAAACCATTTGTTACATAAATGCCACCATTTTTAATCTTATTACCAGTAGTGGTGGTAGTATCTACCTCGCTGCCCGTTCCCAAGACCACTAAAGTACGATCATAACCATCATCAGGTGTAAAATGAGCTTGACTTAATTGAACCCATTGTTGTGCATGAGGATTAGCTTTTTTATATTTTGCAGAATCTTTTACTATTAAACGTCTATCATACGTAAAATCATGAGTGTAAGCTTTATCTACTAAATGATGCATTGATTGTGGCATTCCTAATCCGGCAATCATCAGCATCATTCCACCTGCTACACCAACAATTCCCATTAAAGTACGCACGCGATTAATAAAAATATCTCTTAATGCCCACTTACTTTCATAAGATAAATGCGACCACAGTAATCGCCAATGTTCAAGCAAAATTTTATGAGCAGAATTTTCTTCTTTTCCACGTAAAAACAAGGCAGGTAGTCCACTAGTAGCATTTCTAGCTGCTTCAAATGCAGCTAAAATACAAATTACAATTACACCAATAACTACTAAAACAGAACTATACGTAAAAGAAATTTTCCAATGCGGAATTGAAAACATCTGTTGCTGAGTTACCAATACAAACCACGAAATTGCTGGCGCAAAGAGAAACCCTGTTATCGTTCCCAGACCACCCACTAATAAGCCAAAACTAGCATAATGCAGTCTTACTTTAAGATTTGATAAGCCTAAAGCTTTAAAGGTTGCTATTATATCAGTTTGGTTTTTAATCAATCTTTGAATAGTGGTATACATTGCTAACGTTGCTAGTAAAATAAAGATAAAGGAAAATAAATATGATAAATTGCGAATCTGGCCCACTCGATCTAAAGCATTCGAAACATCAGGCAGTGTTTTTCTTGAATAAAAACCAATTAGTCGATCAGAAAAAATCCTTTCAATATTCCTACGCATGTTATTTTTATTACCTTTAATTTCCATAATGTTATATGGCGCATGGTAACTTAAATATTCGGTTAATGCCTTAGGCGATATATATGCATATCCATAATTTGAATAATTAGGTGCAATAAATTCTTGCGTTCCCGTAAAATAGATATGCTCAGGACTTTGAACTATTCCTTTAATCTTAAAATTTTTACTTTGATTATTTATTGTCAATCTCAGGTCATCATTTATTGCAAGATTATGATTTTGCGCATATTCCTTATTTATCCAAATCCCCCTTATACTTTGATTATCATATCTATTTCCCTTAACAATATAAAAATGAGACATCGGATGCTGATAAACATCAACAATTAACTGACGCCCAGATTGCTTTACCTGGAATCTCGTACCTCGTTCTACATTTGAAACTTTGGACAGAGATTTTACTTTTTCTAAATCTGGATTTGTAATGGTACTGCTTTGGACCCAATAATTAGGTAATGAAGCTTGATTAGTAAATTCATCTAAACTCTTTTGTAACCCGTGCCACGCTCCCTGAAGACCAACAAACACAATAACCGACAGCATAGCCATTAAAAAAACTGAAAAAAATTGTGTCCAGTTCTCTTTAATATCACGGAATAATTTTCTATTCAAATACTTCATTCCGATTCACCTACTAATACAGGATCCTGATGTCTTACCGACACAACCTTACCATCTTTAAGCTTAATAATTTGATTTCCGTACTGCTCAAATTGAGGATTGTGAGTAACCATTACCACAGCTGTATCAGAATTATTAGATATCTCTTGTAAAATATTAACTATTTTCATACTAGTTACAGAATCAAGTGCTCCAGTTGGCTCATCACACAATAGAAGCTGTGGCTTTTTAGCTAAAGCACGGGCAATTGAAACTCTTTGCATTTCCCCACCTGACATTTGATTAGGAAAATTATTAATTCTTGCTCTAAGTCCTACAGTTTCTAAATAACTGCTAGCAGCATCCTCATTGTTATTCAGCTGCGCTGCAATGGCAACATTTTCTAGTGCTGTTAACTTCGGAATCAAATTATAAAATTGAAAGACAAAGCCTACAACCTTACGCCTATAAATAGTTAAATCATGGTCACTAAATTCATTTACAAATTGAGTTTTAAATTTAATATTTCCTTTAGTTGGTCGGTCCATACCACCTAAAATATTCAATAATGTACTTTTACCTGATCCTGACGGTCCCAGTATTACCGTAAATTGGTGCTTATTAATTTTAAAGTTAACATCATCAAGAGCCTTTATGGTTTGATTACCAACATGGTATTCTTTACTAACATTGCTAAATTCAAGCATAAATATTCTCACCTTTCTAATATTTTGTCATTATTTTTATTTTCTCTTTCAAAGTTGGTTCGTGATATTGGTCTATTATATGTTGAGAGACCATTTCACGATTATTTATTATTTTCTCTTTTGCTAATTCAATTGCTTCATCCACTGGTATCACTTGTGAAAGACTAAAATGATCAATTATTGTTTTCAGTCTTTTTTCAATTGATCCTTTAACAATATATGGAGTTAATTTTATGTTATTAAAAGAACGCAAAATTTCTTGATCAGATAACTTTCGATATTTTTCTGAAACAGGTCTATGTCCATCTGGTGACATTGGAAATTCAATTGGTAAATGAATAACATCTGTATACCATTTTTTAGCATGCTCATTTACAACTACACCATAACTTTGTAAATACTTTTTCATAAACGGTTTTGATGTAATTCCAAGAATATTTTTTGCAATTCGATGCGGTAATGTGGAGCCAGGATTAATTCCAACCTTCATTCTCACTGTTCCATAGATCCATTCATTAAGAACAGAGCCATCAGAAATGAAGCTACTATTTTTGGACAAGAGCCGTTCTTCAGCTTTAATACGTTCCTCAAAACGCTTCAACCCTAAGGCCATCAATTCATCAGCTGTCATATCCTGAAACCGTCTTCCTGGATATAAATCTGTTAAAATTTCACGAGCTGAAAGCGAATTAACCATTGGTATTCCTGTTGCAATGGATAATGCAGTTGTTGTTGTTGTTTTGCCTGTGGAATAGGTGCCTGAAATAACTATTCGTCTACCTTTATCTTCTATTTTCATGTTATCCCCTTAGTATGGTAATTCATGAGTAATTTGTGCTTCAAACTCAACTTTATTATTATTATCTGAACATTTTTCTTTAAGAATTCGCCACTTTTTACCCTTCATTTCAACAATAGAAGAATCACAATCTATATTTTCATCACATGTAGCAACTATACGCTTCATCCACATATTATTGGAATCTTCTCGTAATACATTGTCATAGTTATAAGCTAAAGCCTCTCCAAGTTGTGAAAATACAACTAACCATTCCAATATAGATAATTTTTGCTTTAAATTACTACCTAATCCACAATACTCTATATTTCTGTCACGTTTACGACTAATATTAGCCGTAAGTACTGTTTTATCTATATAATTAATATCCTTAACGTTCAAGTGAGTATCTGTTAAATGATGGTCAATGAATCTTCTTTTATTGTCTTGTATATTATTAATCTTATTTTGCATATTACTCTTTTTAAGTTCGATTGATATTTTCATCCCTTCTATCTCAGTTTTAAAAGAAATATTTTTATCATTAAATAAAATATTAAAAATTTGTATTTTTATACTTTTTGTATATTCGATAGGTTTCTTTCCAGCTCTAAATTTAAATTTATACAAATAAAAATTATTCAAATTTTTGTGATTATTTATTTTTTCAAACATTAAGCAACTTAAAATAATAGAATCAATGGTACTAAGATGAACTGTTTGCTCAATACCCTTTTTCTTAGACCAGTTTTCTTTATTCAAGCCAACTTTAGCATCTGCAGCATATCTATTACTGTCTAGTTTTACCACTTTACCAATAGCATATTTTGTTCGTCTATGACCAGCACCGAAATAACGTTCCTCATAATTTCCAAGAATATCATCAATATCCATTAAATTTCACCCTTTTACATTATTTATATAATACTTCACATATCATACATGACATATAATGCATGATATGTTAAGCATTATAATTTTAAATAAATGTCATGTCAATTAAATTTAGTGATTTTTACAAACGAATACGTTAAAATTAATAATACTAAATACAAGGAGGTTAGTGATTTTATGTTGACAGAAAAAAAATATGAACTTTTACGCTTCTTGATCAAGGGAAGTGAACGCGAGTCAATAAGAATATTCAACGAAATGCTTTCAGACTATAATGTAACTGCTAACCAAGCAGAAGCATTGATGATTCTTAAACAAGTTGAGCCTATATCACTTAAAGAAATTGGCAAACTATTAATATGTGAAAAAGGTTCTCCAAGTAGATTAATTCAGTCTTTAGTTAACAAAGGGCTTGTTAGTAAGGGAACCGATAAAGTTGATAAAAGAAAGAATGTTTTAACCCTAACTAAAAAAGGTAATCTGCTTATTCCTCAGATAAATGAAGTCAATGATAAATTAAATAAGTTAATTTTGAATCGAATCGATAATGATGATACGATAAATTATCTTATTAAAATTTTTAGTAATTACTTATCTGGAACAGAAACGGGTAAAAAAATTGAGTTACGCTACCCTAATGAATTGCATTTTAAATCTAAATAAAAGAAGGCTGCAGATCATTTTGATTTGCAATCTTCTTTATTATCAAATACTCAAAAATAACCGATAAATCAAATATAATTATTCCTTTTTCTGTATTCTAATTAAAAGACTCTTATTCATTACTTTTCTATCCAAACAAAGTTAAAATTTAATTTCAGGTTTTTTCAGCTCTCTTTTAATAAAAAGTGTCTGGGAAAAAACTCAGCACAAAAGGGAATGTTAAAATAAAAAACTAACATTTCTTTTTTTATACAATATTTTGTTCATATTATGCTCTGAAAAGTTACAAAAACTTAAAGATATTAGCAATAGCATTCGATTTTAACGGCTACTTATAACCTGATTTTTTCAAAATCAGAGTTTTTTTCCAGACACCTTTTTTTTTACACCTTTTTTGCCTAAAATTAAGCTAACAAAATAATTTATTTAAACAATGGAGAATCACAGTGAAAGAAAAAGCAAGAACCATTTTGTTTTGGTTCATTCTCAGTCAACCATTTTTGGACTTATATTGGTTTTATCACGGCAAGCTTGCCAATATTTTGCCCTTCACCTTGCCAACAATCATTCGGATTTTAGCTGTTGGTGTTTTACTCGGACTCTTTTTAAGTCAGCAAGAATCGTGGCGCAAACTTGGCCAGCGTAAGTGGCTAATCGCCTACTTGGCACTACTAGTCATTTATTCAGCAATGCACCTTGTCCACGTGCGCAGTTTTACCAGCATTAACCCCACAGGATACGGTTACTCAACAGTCAGTGAAGTCTTTTACTTAATTCGAATGGCGCTGCCACTGATTGTCTTATTCTTAACCGACGAACTTGATTTTGGGCAAAAGCAATTACGGCTGGTAATTGAGGGTGTTTCCGGACTTTTTTCAGGAACGATTGTATTGTCCAACTTGTTTGTTGTTTCTCTTAAATCTTATGAAACAGGGACAATTAGTGCCAACATTTTTATGTGGTTCTTCAATCCTAATATTGGCTACTCGCACATGGCTTCCAAGGGCTTTTTCAATTTTACTAATATGATTTCTGCCGTTTTATTCATGCTATTGCCACTAATGATGTACTACTTATTTACAGAATTTAATTGGCGGACAATTACCCTCAATGTCGTGCAGGCACTTGCCATGATTGAAATTGGGACTAAAGTGGCCGCAATTGGTTTAATTGGCGGGATTATCATTAGTTGTCTGCTGTTTACCTTCCATAAATATATTATTAAGGATGTTAAAAAAGGTGGCTGGGCAATCCTAGTTGCCATCTTAATTGAGTTTGGGTCATTAGTGATTTTACCGTTTGGCCCCGCTATTCAACGCTACAATTACGAAATTTACCTCGCCAAACAATCCGACCATGACTTAACGGCTGAAACACGTGAACTTAAAGCAGGACTGGCAAAATATCCCCAAGGAAAAAAGCGGAATAACTTTTTACGTAACTTTATTAAGAACAATTATCAAGCCTATGCTCTTAATCCTAAGTTTGTCTTCAAGAGTTACCCTTACCAATATGATCCCGAATTTTGGCTCAAAATCATGAACGAGCCTGGTCAAACTAGGATGCAAAACCGCCATATTGAACAAGCAATGCTCAATCAGGTTGTCAAAACAAATAATAATCGGTTAGACAAATTTTTCGGGATTTCATATACCCGAGAAAACAACATCTTTAACTTAGAACGTGACTTTTCGGCACAAATATATGCTCTCGGATGGCTGGGAATGCTGCTATTTGTTGGTCCTTACCTCGCTGTTCTGGCATACGGCATCTATCAATGGCTAAGATACCGCGCAGCACGAACCTATCTTGTCAGTTCTCTTATTCTGGCTAGCCTCTTTGTTTTACTTGCCGCCTTTTCATCCGGCAACGTTCTAGACTTCTTGACTGCCAGTTTCCTGCTTGCCTTCATTGACGGTAACTTGCTCAGGCAGGTCAAGCATAATTAATCATACTAAAAAATGGTGACTCCAATTTTGAAGTCGCCATTTTTATTTTTGCTTAATAAACGATGCATCTGGAATTCTAATCAAATAGTAGGTCATCGCGTTGTGACCCGCATGCATCCCAATGCCGTTTTGCCAAATTTTCTTATAAGTCGCAGTATAAATCGCAACGTAAGCCTTCTGGTACTTTTTATCCATTTGCTTTAATTGCTCAACTTTATAAGGCACCCGCTCAGCATTCAAATCCAGCGGATTCTTCCCGTAAGCCACCGTCGCAAAGTCACTGGATACCTTGACCCGCTTACCTGAACGATAAAATGTGTAAGTTTGCGCACCCATTTTTTTCTTCTTAGAATTAATCGTCACGTAGCTTGAGTTGCCTGTCCCCGTATCCATTACCAGCGGCTGATAAATAATATGTGAAGAAATCTCGCTCGTGTCTTCCAAGTCAGGATTATCGAGTATGGTCTTGGTAAACATGGCGCCAAGTCCAACTAACAAAACAACAACTTCTAAAATATCCAGCAAAAAATTGGGCCAGCTGAAGCGGCAATGCTTCTTAATAATCATCGTAATCCGCCGCTTGCGAATATTCTGAACCACAAATACAAAATAAAGGATAATAACTACCCATAACAAGATGCCAAGTAGATTCCAGCTAAACATAAAAGTCCTCCTGTGATTGCTTCCATTATATTGTAAAAAGTTCGTTTTGAATAGCTATCTACCAAAAAAGTTAGTGTCAACTTTTTGTGGGTAATAAACTTTAAGCCTTTACCTGCTGCTATTTGTAGTTTTCGCTTTTAAATTATTTGCTCGGGTAAATCAAATATCTGCCCACCATTAATGATCCCTTGATTCCAATAATGTGTCTTGGCCGTTTCGCCAAAGTCTGCTTGAAAATGCTCATAATACGGTCTGTTCTTTGCCTTAAAACGATGGTCTACTTGCCTAATTCTTTGCTCTTTAGCAGCTTTTCGTTGCTCGTTAAGCAAATATTGGCTAATATCGCCGCCATTTAATTGGAAGATAATACTTCTGGCTACACTTTCAGCTCCTACCTTACTCCAGCCCATTGGTCTTGAACTCAGCCGCTCTGACAAACAATGACTGATGTGACCCTCAGCGGTGCAACGCTGATAAGCTGCTTCTTGCGTATTTAAAATTGCCTGCCAATTACCTAATAGATAAGTTTTAGCTTGGTTAAGAGCGGCAATTTGCGTTGATGTTACGTCGGGATCACTAAAGCGAGTTTCAAAGTATAATTCTACTTTATCCCGCTGACCGCTTAAAGCCCAATGATATAAGCGATAAGCGGCTGCTGCCTTAGTATTAACAGCGGCTTGACGGCAATACTTTAATAAATGAAAACGATCCAAGACAAACTTACAGTTAGGTAGATATTTAGCGCCCGCCTTAATCCAAGGCGCGCCATCACCAGCAAGATAAAACTGCTTAGCCTGGGGATAATTGGCTTCTAAATAACATAGCACCTCGTCCCACAGCTGTTCATCGGCCATACCAGCATAAGTACCAGTAAAATATTTAGGCTTAATTAAGTGATGGCGTTTTTGACTGTCATCATAACCTTCGTGTAAGTACACCAACTTCATAAAATGATTACTGCCGTCTTGAAAGGCGACATGATCTTCATCAGCCTCTAAATAAACAATTTGCTTATTTCGTGTTTGCACTTGATCAGAATGATTAGGCAGCAGTTGACCCTCACGATGAACAATATTCATGACTGTTGTTTTAGAATGAATTTCACTATATTTAAGTAAATCAATGGCTGCCTGATAATGATATTTAGCTACGTTTTCTAAAACAGCCGCCTTAAAGCCTAAGGTCATCCGGCTATACTTGGTGAAAGCTAAGGCTTGATCAAGCCAAAAGAAATAATGTTGGTCTTGTTTATCTTGGTAATAAGTACGCTTAAAAGTTAATTGCCCATACAAAGTCTGCTTAATACATGTACGCATGGCTTTAACTTCATACTGCTTTTTACGACTAGGCAACTGCTTATAACTAGCATCAAGCTGCTCAAGATAAAAACCAATTAGCTTTAAACCCCAATGGCGTAATTCCTGCATGAATATTTCTAAGACATCATCAAAAGTAAGCTGACTGTCCAGCAGTTTATTAGTATTGGCAGTCAAATTATCTAACAAAAGTTGTAAGTCTTGTAGTAAACTAGTCATATAGAAGAAAACCTTTCTGAATGTAAATTTTGTTCAAACTACATTTTAACAGAAGGTTTTCTTCTATTTTTTATTTTCCCCACAAATACTTTACGCTAACACCAAAAAAAGACTGGCAAAATTGCCAATCTTTTTTCTTAAGCTGAATAATGATTTTCCTTCAAATTGCGTTCAAGTAAGTGCGTGAAGGCATCTTTTTGCAAAGTAGACGAAATATACATCACGGTAATTTGGCTCTCATCATCAACAATAAACGCAACACGTGCCGAGCCCGTCTTCTTCAAATTTACCCGGCATTCGTAAACGCAGGCGCCGTTAACTCGTTCACTGGCTGCCCGTTTAACCTTCGACATCCCCGTTTCAACCTGAACCGTCAATGCCGAAGCAATGCAATCTTTAATTATCTTAACTTCGTTCTTGTGCTTTTTGAAAAATTGCTTGCACCCCGAACGCTCATATTCAACTTTCACTAGTCATTACTCTTTTTTACTTTTAGCACTGCTTGATTTGGCAGTCGTCTTCTTTGCCTTAGTAGTTTTCTTTGCAGCTTTTTTAGTCGTTGTCTTCTTTGCGGCAGTCTTTTTCGGTGCCTTTTTGGTTACTGGTGCTGGCTTCTCATACTCCCGCACCTGCTTAATCTTTTCAGCGATTGCCGCCGTTAATTTTGCAATAACTGCATCTTCATCTTGTAATTCCGCCTCAGTTGCTAGCTGGTCAATGCGAAACTTCGACGCATTTAAATAGTCAGACGCGGTCTCAAAGTAAATATTAACGGGATAATCTTTGCCTTCTTCAAAAAAGTTAGCAATCTTTTTATAGTTACTGTAAGGCAAGTTAATAATGTTGGATTCCAAGGCAAAAGTTACTGGCCGCTGGCCCGTTACTTCCAGCGCAATGTGACTTAACGAACCTTTTTTAATGGCCATTGCCGTCTCCTGCACCATTTTGGCAGCAGCCTCTTTAATTTTGGCCTTTGACTTACTTAAATCGGCATACTTGATAGTCGCCAAATCCTGTAAATAATCTTCTTGCTCAATTTTTTCAGTTAAATTTTTTAAATTAATCTTCAAACTAAAAATTCCTTTTTTTCAATTTATAACCTTATTTATCATTCTTCTATACGATACTCAAAATCGGCTGTAAAAACAATTTATTTATTTTTATTTTTAAAAAACGTTAATCTTTAGTAAGTAACTTTGTAAGCAAGTAAGACAAGCATTTTCGGGCAAAAATATCACTACTTTTAACGCATTTTAGTTTCTAATTAAATAACATTTACTACGATTTTTTCTGAAAACGAGTTTATTTTATAATATTTGCATAAAATCATGATTTTAACCACTTTACAAGCGTTTTCACCAAGAGTAAATTTAAGGCGTAATGAAATTTTTTTACTAAAATTTTTTTAACTGAAAGGTAGACAAATATGTCAGATAAAGTTTACACAGATTATTTCTATAATTCAGAAGACTTTGACAAGAATCACGAAATGGGTTACAAAGAACTCCATATTCCTGAAGGTGTCGAAGCTTCTCCGTTAATTGTTCCGCCAGTATTGGAACCAGATAAGGTTGAAAACAACGATGTTTGGTACACCATTGAATCCCAAGAAGGCGACTTTCAATTTTTACCAGGCAAGAAGACCCATACTTGGGGCTACAACTTCCCAGTTCTTGGTAAGACAATGGTCTTAACCAAGGGACAACATGTCCACGTAACTTTGAAGAACAGCTTGCCAGAATTGACTACTTACCACTGGCATGGTATGGAAGTTTCAGGACCAGGTAACGATGGTGCTTGTCACTCACCTGTATACCCTGGCGAAGAAAAGCACATTGACTTCGTTGTTAACCAACCAGCTGCTCTTACTTGGTTACATGCTCACCCATGTCCATCAACTGCTGCTCAAGTATGGATGGGCTTAGCTATGGGTGTTGTTGTTACTGACGCTAACGAAGCTAAGTTGCCAATTCCTAAGAGTTACGGTAAAGATGAATTCCCAATCATCTTACAAGACCGGATCTTCCACGAAGACAACCAATTCGACTACAAGGCAGACTACAACGCAATGGGTATCTTTGGTGATACTCCAGTTATCAACGCTACTATTAAGCCTTACGTTGATGTTACTACTCAAAAAGTACGTTTGATCTTCTTAGGTGGTTCTAACCGTCGTGAATGGAGATTACACTTCACTGATGATTTGGTTATGACTCAAATCGCTGGTGACGATTCATTCTTGGAGCATCCAGTTAAGATGACCAAGATTTTAATCGGGCCAGGTGAACGTCAACAAGTAGTTGTTGATTTCAAGGACTACAAGGAAGGCGACGTAGTTAACCTTTACACTGATGACTTCAAATTAGTTGAATTCAGAATTCACAAGTATGAAAAAGACGACAGTGTAATTCCTGACACATTGTTCACACCATATGACCCAGTTGTAAATCCAAACAAGGAAATCCGCAAGGTCACAATGGACAACCACAACGAAATCAACGGTAAGCAATTCGCTATGAACAGAATTGACATGAAGCAAACCTTGATGAGTGCTGAATACTGGGATGTAACCAACACTAACGACAAGAAGAACGGTATGCTTCACCCATTCCACGTTCACGGTGCTCACTTCTTAGTTGTATCACGTGACGGTCATGACCCATATCCAAACGAACAAGGCGTTTACAAGGACACTGTTGAAGTTGCTCCTCAAGAAACTGTTCGGATTAAGGTTTACTTCCAAAACACTGGTGTCTTCATGTACCACTGCCACATTATCGAACACGAAGATGCTGGTATGATGGCTCAAATTCAAATCGTTGATCCTAAGGACCCAGACAAGAAGTACCACTTGATGGACATGGAAACTTTGACTAAGGCTTTCGCTGAAGAAAAAGGCATTCCAATGGACGAAGTTTACTGCCCAGGTATGGACGTTGAAGGTATGGATGTTAAGGGTGAAGACCACACCATGGATGCATTTTCAGGTGCAAGTCATCACTAATTCATTTTTCAATTAATAACCCAAAAAAGCACTCATTAAGTTGAGCGCTTTTTTGGTTATATATAGCTTTTTATGATTAAATAGCAACTATGAAGTATACAAAATCATTTAAAAAATCTTTAACTTTACTAATGATACTCCTACTTCTTGGAGTTATTATTTTTGCCTTCAATTCCAAGAGTTTACGTAACCAATATGACTGGTTAACCTTAAAGTCTGAGCAAAAACTCGATGTTCCACTTGAAAATCAATATCCTGACCTACCTAATGGCTGTGAGGTCACCTCTTTAAGCATGCTTTTAAACTATTATGGTGTAAAAGTTACCAAGCTGGATCTATCGCAAAACATTGCCCACGTTGCTTCATTTACTGATAATGGTCAATATCGCGGTAATCCTCACAAGGGGTTTGTCGGTTACATGAGTCAGGCCAATGCCGGCTGGTGTGTTTATAATGAGCCACTTGAACAGGTCGCGCGAAAATATACTAATCGTATTCAGAACTACACTGGACATGACTTTATTCAAACAATGAAGTTAGTCTCGACTGGCCATCCCGTTATGATTATCACAACAACTAACTTTAATCATGTTAGTGACATGCAGACTTGGCGGACAGCTCAAGGCAACGTTCACGTTACCCCTTCTTCCCATGCGTGTGTTATTACCGGCTTTAATAAAAAAGCGCGAATTATTTATGTCAATGATCCATTCGGACATAAAAATGAACAAATTCCGTGGGCTAATTTAGAGCGAAGCTATAATCAGCAGGGAAAACAGGCTTTATACATCAAATAATAAATAAAAAGAGCAGGTTCAATTAAGAACTTGCTCTTTTTAGTCAAGGCCATTTTTCACAAAAATGGTTGGCTACTTCTGTTCACATCAGGTAGGCCAAACGCCAGCACTTCCCGTGCCTATCATTTAAGACGGGTGTCCTTGTAACAAAATTACGCATCTCGCGTTTTTTGTCGGCTCGTAACATTTATTATACATGTTTCTCAACCAAGTGCAACTTTCTTACGCCAATAACATTGCATCATCCCTCAACCTAGAACCAACATTCTGTTGAAAGAGTGTCATTAACTTAGGAACCGTTAATTGCCGTTTTTCTTCTCCAGCAAGATTTAATGCCACGCGGCCTTCATGGAGCATAATCAAGCGATTGCCATAGCGAATCGCATCTTCCATATTGTGTGTTACCATAAAAGCCGTTAATTTTTGCTCAGTAATTAATTTTTCGGTTAAGTGCATGACAGTGATTGAAGTCTGAGGATCAAGTGCTGCTGTGTGCTCATCAAGCAAAATTAAGTCAGGACGCTTTAATGTTGCCATTAACAACGTAATTGCCTGTCTTTGCCCACCTGATAGCAGGCCAATCTCCGTTTGCAAGCGATTCTCCAAGTTTAACCCTAATTGTGCTAATTCTTTTTGAAAAAATTTGCGTTCTGAACGCTTAACTCCAGGTAAGAAGCCGCGATGCTGGCCGCGCTTCATCGCCAAAGCTAAGTTTTCTTCAACTGTTAATCTAACTGCTGTTCCCATTTTAGGGTCCTGAAAGACACGACTAATATTTTTAGAACGCTTGGTCACCGATAACTTAGTAACATCTTGATTGTTTAAAAAAATCTGTCCCTCTTGAACGGGCAATGTTCCCGCCAAACTATTTAATAACGTTGACTTACCAGCACCATTACTTCCAATTACCGTAACAAAGTCACCCGCCGCAAGCTCAAGATTAATTCCGCGCAGCACCTGATTTTCGTTAACCGTGCCACGACCAAAGGTTTGGTGTAAATTCTTAATTTTTAATACTTGCGTCATTATTAGTTTCTCCTTTTTTCTTACCAGTTAAGTGAAAATTAGGCAGTGCCAAACAAACAACCAATACCAGCGCCGAAGCCAATTTAGAATCAGACGGTTCCACGTTCATTTGGAATACTAAAGCTAAAATCAACCGGTAGATAATTGCTCCCACAATTAGTGTTAATAGCCGTTTACCAATTGACAGATTACGAACCAAAACTTCGGCGATAATAATTGAAGCTAATCCAATAACCAAAGTTCCCACGCCGGAATTAAGGTCGGCAAAGCCATTGTTTTGGGCTAACAATGCACCAGAAAGTGCAATACAACCATTGGAAATCATAAAGCCTAAAATTTTCATTTGTTCAGTCTTAATACCATTAGCGGCACTCATCTGCGGGTTATCTCCCGTTGCTCTCATTGCCAAGCCAATTTCAGTTTTAAAAAAGACATCAAGTAAGATAATCACCAATAGGCTAATTATCAGGCCCATCACAATCACTGCATTATTATGTGACAAGCCCCAATCTTGCATACTGGTAAAAATAGTTGCTTTACCTAAAAGAGAGACATTAGCAGCGTTGCCCATTACTCGCGAAGTAATTGAATATAACCCCGTCATCGTAATAATCCCCGCCAATAATGCTGGTATGCGCAACTTGGTATTCAAGATTCCAGTAACAAGTCCAGCAATTAAGCCACCGCCAAATGCAGCAATTGTCGCTACAAAAGGATTGACCCCTTTTACTAAGCAAATTGCGGTAATCGCGCCGCCCAGCGGGAAGCTGCCTTCTGCTGTCATATCGGCTAAGTCTAAGATACGAAAAGTAAGATAAACACCAATTGCCATTAGCGACCATAACAGCCCTTGTGAAGTAGCTGATAAAAATAAATCTTGGAAAGTACTCATCAACGTTAAACTGCCTTTCTATTTAGGAGCTTTAATCGAGTTCGGGTTAATGCCTAAAGCCTTAGCCATCTTTTTGTTAACAACTAATTTCAAATTCTTTGCCCGTTGAACCGGCATATCTGCTGGCTTAGCCTTACCTGACAAAATTTTGGCTGCCATTTTACCAGTTTGGCGACCTAATGCTTCGTAATCAATTCCAATTGAAGCCAAGCCACCAACTTTTACTTGGTCAATTGAGCCGGCTACTAACGGCACCTTCTTTTCCTTGACTACCTTACCTACAAGTGAAGCCGCAGAATCAAAAGTATTGTCGGTTGGCAAGAAGATCCCTTGAACCTTGCTTGCTAAAGTTTCGGTAACTTGTTGAACATCATTGGTTGTATTCGCGGTTTTAACTAAAACTTTTACCCCAGCCTTCTTTAAAGCAGCAATTGCCAAATCAGCCTGAATTTTTGAGTTCGATTCACCAGAATTGTACATGATTCCAATTGTCTTAGCATGCGGTACTATTGACAGCAATAATTCTATTTGCTTATCAATTGAAACCATATCGGTGGTTCCCGTCACGTTCTTGCCCGGCTTGGCATCAGACTTAACCAACTTGGCCGCCTTTAAATCAGTCACTGCAGTTACAACCATCGGAATATCCTGAGATGTATTAGCCAAACTTTGCGCAGCGGGTGTAGCGATTCCCAAAATCAGGTCAGATTTTTCATTAACTAATTTTTCACTCATACTTTTGAGATTATCCTGACTATTTTGAGCATTTTGGTAATCAATCTTCAGATTTTTCCCTTCAACGTAGCCTTCTTCTTTTAATCCTTCCTTGAAACCTTTGTAGGCCTTATCAAGTGATGGGTGCTGGACAACTTGCAGAACACCAACATGCTTTACTGTCGTACTTGTTCCTGCTTTTTTACTGCTGCAACCACCTAAAAGCAATAAGCCAACCAAACTAATTCCTGTCGCTAATTTTTTAATATTCATGGTTTTTCCTCCAACTTCCAAAAATATTGCCAAATAAAAACACCCACTTATCTCTAAGTGGGTGCTCAAAAATTATCTTTAATCTGATTAAACTATCGCGATTAGCCACTTAGAAGTATGTGGCTAATCAATGTCAAATAACCTTAGCCATCATAGATAAACTCAAACTGTGCTCGGTTTGAATTCATCCTGATGAATCCAAACACTATCTAAAATAGCTAAGATAATAGCAGTTATTCAATTGTAATTCTCGTTTATGATTAATCTCATTCATTGAAAACTACCTCCGGCCTTTGATGACAAAATTATAAAATATTTAAAAATTAATGTCAATACCATTTTTAAATTTTAACTATAATTCCAAAATCACGTTAAATACTTCCTGTGGTAATTTGACTTCTCCTTGGGCTGCACGACGTTTATTTAAACTTTGTCGTCTTAGTAGCGCTGCTTTTTTGGAAACACTACGCTGTTTGCCATCAACCGCCGCGTTTTTACGCAATGGTGGAACATCAACACGAGCAATTGCTTTGCCTTCAACGATTGCTTGCACCGGCGTCGGGTAGAGCCGCCGCGGGACAGTATACTTTAATTCTTTGACCAACTTTTGCGCCATTTGTGGTGCATCCCCGCGGTGTACAACAAATGATAATGAATCAACCGGCGCATAGTTAATATCCACCTCGATTTTAACCAAGTCAGCATCCTCGTAATCCAGAAACTCTGTGTTAAGTGTGGCATAACCATGCGATACCGACTTTAACTCGGAGAAGAAATGGTAAGCCACTTCTGACAGTGGCATCTTAACGGTCACCAAAATTTGTGCCTCATCATTGTCTAAGTCAAGTAGCGTACCCTTATGTTGCTCCACCAATTTTAAAATGGCATTCAAAGTATCATTGGGTGTCATAATTTCGGCTTTAATAAATGGCTCTGTTACGTGATCAATTAAGCCAAAAGCGGGATATTGCGCTGGGTTATTGATTTTCATCGTTTGGCCATTTTTGAGATAGACGAAGTACGTCACGTTCGGCGCTGTTGTCAGAACATCAATCCCGTACTCATCTTTCAGCCGTTCACGAATAATTTCCAAATGAAAAGTCCCTAAAAAGCCACAACGAAAGCCCTGCCCCAAGGCTTCTGAACGTTCTTCGACAAATGAAAATGATGTATCGTTCAAGCTTAATTTATTCAGTGCCTGCTTTAATGCTGGAAAATCATTATTCTTAGGATAAATTCCGGCAAAAACCAACTGTTTAGCCGGTTCATACCCCGGTAAGGCCTCTTTAGTCGGCGTCATTTTAGTAGTGATTGTATCGCCAACGCGAATTTTTTTCGGATCCTTAATGCCCGTAACAATGTAGCCAACTTCACCTGCTTGCAAGTCCTTTTGGGCCTGCATATTCGGAGTTAACACTCCGATGCCCTTAGGCCGAAACGACAAATCAGCTTGCATCAATTGCAAATCAGACGTGGCCGTTAACTGACCGTCAACCAGCCGCACATTAATAATCACTCCCTGATAAGCATCATAAATTGAATCAAATACCAGTGCTTTAAGCGGTGCACTGCTATTACCACTAGGCGCCGGAATTCGCGTTCTAATGGCTTCAAGCAATTCGGGAACCCCCTGACCAGTTTTAGCAGAAATTAGCAGTGTTTGCGCCGACGTAAAGGATTTATCCAGCTCAAGTAATTGCTGCTGTGTGCGGACAACGTCAGCCGAAGCAATATCCGCCTTGTTAATTACCGGAATTAAGGCCAGATTGTTTTTCTTAGCAATGCGATAGTTGGCAATCGTTTGCGCCTGAATCCCCTGAGTTGCGTCTACTAACAGCAGCGCCCCTTCAGTTGCGGCCAGGCTTTTGGCAACTTCATAATTGAAATCAACGTGGCCAGGGGTGTCAATCAGGTTATATTCATATTCCTGACCATCCTGCGCCTGATAAAAATTCCGCACAGTTCGTGCCTTAACAGTTACGCCGTGCTCCTGCTCAACTTCCATGTCATCTAACATCTGGTCGCTGCGTTCACGCTCACTAACTGTTTTGGTCAACGCCATAATTTGGTCGGCCAAGGTCGACTTGCCGTGATCAATGTGGGCAATAATCGCAAAATTACGAATTTGTGCTTGTTTCATTGTGTTTTTGTTCCTCAAAAAATCCTGTTAAATAATATCTCATTTGAGCTTCAGCTTCCGCGACTAAATCAATCGTAAAATCGGGATAAGTCAAAGCAACTTGTTGGTGGTTGAAGCTAGCAAGCGAGGACATATTCATCAGGCCGCTGATAATTGCGCTTTGAATAATAAACAAATGACTGAATTGCCCTTGCGTTAATAACTGCTTGCTTTTGGATGCCAGCAGCGTGCCCAACTCCTGACTAACCGCATATAACTGGTTGCGGCGTTTAATCGTTTCCGTCATATTGGCTTTACCTTCTAGCACCGGGCCGCGAATGGCATTTAAGCGAACCAATTCCGCATGCCCATTAATTAACTCTCGCGTTGAACTAATCATTAAGTTAGTAAAATCCGCCTGGGTTACTTCACCTTTTTGATTAACCTGCTCAATGATTTTAGTAAAAAAGGCACAATAGTCTTCCAGCAAGACACTCATAAATAAGTCTTCCTTGGTTGCAAAATAGTTAAAAACCGTGCCCTTAGCCATTCCCGCTGCATCGGCAATTTGTTTCATTGTAATTTGGGTATAACTTTGCTCGGCAAAAAGCTGCATGGCCACCTGCATAATTAGTTGGCGTTTGGCGCGTTTTTGCTGGACTGTATGAACATTTGGCATTTTTTCACCTCTAACTTAAAGATATTATTACGCAAAACTGACCAAAGGTCAATTTTAACCAATTAAAAAAGATCAGCTTAACTGATCCTTTTACTTACTGATTCATCGTTTCAATGTCAATTGTCTTGTCGACCCAGTCACCTTGGAAAAAGTCGCGCTCGTGACTAACAATAATTACGCCACCAGGGAAATTAACGATTGCCTTACGCAATGCATCCTTGGTATCACGATCCAAGTGGTTGGTCGGCTCATCTAGGAACAGCAAGTTAGCTGGTTCAAACTGCATCTTCGCCAGCTTAACCTTTTCTTGTTCACCGCCAGACAATTTTTTCAATGGACTCATTGCCTGCTGCACCGTTACACCCATACGAGCCAAAGCTCCGCGTAATTCCTTTGGCTTTTGCCGCTCAAATTCTTCCTGCAAATATTGCAGCGGCGTCATATTATTATTCGGCCAGGTCAAGTCCTGCTTAAAATAGGCTAATTTCGCTGTTGTTGACAACTCGAAATCACCAAAAATTGGCTTTAATTGCCCTAACAGAGTTTTAAGCAAGGTAGTTTTCCCAATTCCGTTAAAACCGGTGATGGCTACTTTTTCATTGCCACCAACCGAAAAGTTAAATGCTTCTTTAACAAGAGCATGATCATAACCGATTACCAAGTCTTGCGTCTGCAGCAATAAGTTAGAAGCCGTTGCGACATAAGGAAATTCAAACCGCGCACGCCGATTAGACTTTGGTGGTGTCAAAACATCCATGTGAGCTAACTGACGTTCACGTGACTTGGCACTCTTGGAACGTGTTCCCGCCTTATTCTTGCGAATATAGGCTTCGGTTTTGGCAATTTTGCGCTGCTGATTAGCGTAAGCCTTGAGATAAGTCTCACGGTTAGCTTCTTTTTGGCGCATTGCTTGCTTCAAAGTTCCCGTATAGCGCGTGATTGTGCCGACATCAACGTCAATAATGCAGTTGGTAATTCGACCCAAAAAGTCGTAATCGTGGCTGACGACAATAAACGCACCTGCGAAGTCATTCAGATAATCAACTAGCCAGTCAATATGCGACACATCAAGATAGTTAGTCGGCTCATCCAGCAGCAAGACATCAGGGTTTTGCAATAATAATTTAGCTAAAATAATCTTCGAACGTTGCCCACCAGAAAGCTGAGCCACATCGTGATCGTAGCCTAATTCTGCCAAGCCAAGCCCCGACGCAACGCGCTCGATTTCCGTATCAATACCATAGAAATTATTTTCTTCTAAATAAGTCTGGATTTTACCAGCCTTTTCAAGTAACTCGGCAGCACCATTCTCGGCATATTTGGCATAAAGCTCATTTAATTCTCGTTCTTTTTGATATAGTGGTGCAAATGCCGTTCGCAAAAAGCCGCGGATTGTTTCACCCGGTGTTAATTTGGCATACTGATCAAGGTAGCCAACATCAACCTTATTCTGCCACTTAACTTGCCCTTCGTCCGGCAACATTTCTCCCGTTAAAATCTTAATTAAGGTTGATTTACCAACCCCATTTTGTCCCGTGACCCCCATGTGATCCTCTTTATTAAGGACAAAATTCGCATTCTCGTACAAAGTTTTATCAACAAAACTTTGGCCCAGATTTTTAACCGTTAGTAAACTCATCGTCCATCCCTTTCGAACTAAAACAACTCGCTCTAGTATATAATAAAGTCGCACTTTTGGCTCAAACAAGAAGCTGGTTGCCACAAATTTTGCCAGCAATCTGAAAATAAATACGCAGGAAACTATCATTAATCATTATGCCACTTCATAATAATTAATATTTTTACAATTAGTATTGAATTTCACAATGAATTATGCTTTAATTAGTTATATCAAGAGAAGTAGAAATACTAATTATACTATTTTAAAATCTAATAATTTATCAATCTTATAAAATGACTAAATATGTAAGTTGTTGTAGTCAACATCTTGGTATTACTAGGTTTACCACCTGCTAGATTAAACACCTAGCAGGATTGAGCAAGATAATATGCTCTATTCATTAAATCACTTACAGAAGCATGCTAGGTTTCGAGCCTAGCATGTTTTCTTTTATAAATAATTCACTAACTGCAAAAAGTCCACTGGAATCTTTAAATTCCAGTGGACCTTTTATTGATGCCCGAGCTATTAAAGCATAAAGCACTGCTTCTTATTATTTTTTGAAAACAGACACAAACTTTAAATAAGCTTCCTGCTCGCCAGTTGCGGCAACTTTAATCTGATCTTGCGCAAATTCTGCTTCATGCAAGCATTCTTCAGGTAGAGAAATCTGGTGGGTTACGGTTGCATTACCAATTAGCTCGATCCAGTAACGATTAGCCTCAGAGTGAATTTTTGTCTGCACCAATCCCCCAGGATTATAAACCGTCAGCAACTCATCCGCGGCAACCTGCTCTGGATAAGTTAAGTGACCGGCTAAACTGGTCGCCGACATTCCTGTCCCACAGGCATTGGTAAAACCAACGCCGCGCTCATAAGTCTCCACAAACAATCGATTAGACGCCAAAATTTGCGCAAAACTGACATTCACCCCATCTGGAAAATACGGATTAGGTTGATTTAATTGCTGGCCCAATTGCCGCAGCGTGTCATGAGCCGCATGAATATCATCGACAAAACTGATTAAATGCGGATTAGGAACTGCCAGTGCCGTAAATTTCAGCTTAGCAGCTAGCTCTGGAATCGGTTGGTTAATAATTTTGGTTAAGGACAAATTATGCCAACCAACATCACTTGCCACAAACGACACCGGCGCAATCTCAACACTAAAAGTCGGCACGTTAGGAGCCAAGTCTGGATATTGCTGCACATGCAAATTCGCCGCAGCCGTCTGCACCAAAAACTTGTGCTTGTGCAGTTTATTAGCTAAATATCTGGCAACTGTGCGCAGACCGTTGCCACACATCAAAGCTTGTGACCCGTCCTTGTTAAAAATTCGCATTTGCGCGACAGCCGTCTGGTTAGTCGCCGGTTCGACAACTAATAAGCCGTCACTGCCGCCAAGCAATCCCGCTTTGGCGTCGGTTAGCTTAACAGCCAAGTGCTCTAATTCAGGTGTTGTTAGTGGCTGCGTGAGTTTTGTTTGGTCCAGCAAAAAGAAGCTGTTTTGCGACCCATGAACTTTTTCTATATTAATCATTATTATTTTGCTTTCTGTATGAAAAAATTGTTGTAAATTTGTCTAACAGCTGCCGGAGCATCCTTACGCTTAGTTCCCAGCATAATCGAAATCCGTGATGCCCCCTGGTTAATCATGTGAACACCAATATTTTGGGCTGCGAGCGGCTCAATAATTTTGGCCATCACACCAACTTTATTTCGCATTCCTTCGCCAACCACCATGATAATGGCATAATCATCAATCCATTCCAGACTATCCGGTTGCAATTCCGTCCGAATTTCCTGACACATCTTTTCGCGAACGCCGGCAGTAAACTGGCGATTATCAAAAATCACGGTCAAGTCATCAATCCCTGACGGCATATGTTCGTATGAAATGTGATATTTATAAAAAATTTGCAGCAGCTTCAGGGTAAAACCCACCTCTTTGTTTAACAAATATCGGTGTAAGTAAAGTGCCGAAAAATGTGTTGCAGTCGCCACTCCCGTAATTACGTTAGCTGGTTGAAAGTCCTTTGCTGGCACAATCATTGTTCCCTTAAGACGAGGATGATTAGTATTCTTGACATTAATCGGAATATTAGCCGCAATTGCCGGCAAAATCGCTTCATCATGAAAAACAGAAAAGCCCGCGTATGATAATTCCCTCATTTCGCGATAAGTCATTTTGTTAATCGCCCTTGGATGTGCAACAATTGCCGGATTAGCCGCATAAATTGCGTCAACATCGGTAAAGTTTTCGTACACATCCGCATGAAAGCCACGAGCTAAAACAGCACCAGTAATATCCGAGCCACCACGAGAAAACGTGGCAATTTGCTTTTGTTTGGTTAAGCCATAAAAGCCCGGCACAATTAAGTAGCCAGCTGGCAAATGATATTGTGCTAACTTGTCATAGGTGTCTGGTAAAATCATGGCTGCCTGAGGATTATCCGTCACTTCGATTCCTAATTCTCCACTACCAGCAAAATGTGCATTTAAGTTTAATTTTTGCAATATTTGCGTTAACAAGTGTGCATTTAGAATCTCACCATGTGCTTTAAAAGTCGCTAATAAATAATCATCAATTTGGTATTCTTTTTTTGGTAAGTCCAACAAGATTTGCTTTAACCTTGTCATTTTTTCACTTGGTACGGAAAAATAATTGCCGATTGCGGCATAACGTTGCCAAATTTGCTCCTGAATAGCAGACAAGTCTTGATGAGCCAGCGTTCTATTTGCGTATTCTATTAGTAAATCTGTTATTTTATAGTCATTTTTATCTCGCTTACCAGGCGCAGAAGTCACAATAATTTTGCGCTCTGGATCTGCGGTAATAATCTTAATAATTTTCTCAAAATGTGGGCCATCTGCTAATGAACTGCCGCCAAACTTAACTACTTTCATTTTTTGGTCTAATCCTTTTTTATAAAAACTACTGGTAAATTTTTGAAAGATTAGTTGCAATTCTAGCATTTATTTTTTAATCTGCAAGAAAAATATTTTTAAAATTATAAACTGGTTTGCTTTTTTAATTAAAATTATTGACAGCTTTCTAAAAATAATATAATATTTAAGCAATCGAAGAGGTCGCAGTGACCATTAGTAAATTATCTGAGTTTTGCTAGAACTATGAAGCTAATTGAAAGGGGAAACTGCCGAAGCATTAATTCACAAGCAAGAATTAATAGCTGGGCCATGATTGAACAAATCATGGACTGTCGTAGAAAATCTACGGAGCGCTTCCGACAATTTGATACCAGATATTAATTCAGGTTCTTTTGTTTCAGCGCAAACAAAAGAACCTTTTTTGTTAGCTAATTTGGGAGGAATCAACTTGGTTAACGTTAACTCACAAGGACACTTATCAATCGGCAACTGCGATGCACTTGAGCTCGCTAAAGACTTCGGTACGCCACTTTATGTCTACG
The DNA here is from genome assembly GCF_029433515.1 of Lactobacillus sp. ESL0679. GTDB lineage: Bacteria > Bacillota > Bacilli > Lactobacillales > Lactobacillaceae > Lactobacillus. Next base: position 313,475 of record NZ_JAQTIG010000001.1, read on the forward strand.
ATGTCAGCATGATTAGGCAGCAATTACGACAATTTCACAAAGCTTTTGACAAAACCGGCGTCAAATACGCCATCAGTTATGCCAGCAAAGCCTTTGCCATCAGGGCAATTGACCAAGTTATCGCACAAGAAAACGGACATTTGGACATTGTTTCGGCCGGCGAATTAATGACTGCTGTTCAGGCTGGATTCCCGATGGAACACGTTAGCTTTCACGGCAACAACAAGTCCCTTGCGGAACTGCAGTTAGCCCTCGACAATCACGTTGGCACAATCATCGTTGATAATTTTTACGAATTAGAATTGTTAAACAAATTGCTGCCTAAGCATAAGCAGCCGGTTAACATCATGTTGCGCATTGCGCCAGGCATTTCGGCGCATACTCACCGCTACATTCAAACCGGTCAAGTCGACAGCAAATTTGGCTTTGACGTTCAGTCTGGTCAGGCAGAGCAGGCACTAAAACAGGTGTTACAAAATCCTAAACTCAATTTGCGCGGCTATCACGCTCACATTGGCTCCCAAATTATGGCAGTTGCTGGTTTTACGGCTCTAGTACAGAAGATGGTTCAGCTAGCAGCCAGTTGGCAGGAAAAATTCCATTATCAGCCACAGGTTTTAAATTTTGGCGGCGGTTTTGGCATCAAATACACCAACGCCGACCACCCATTAGCCCCGCAAGAGTTTGTCCACGACATGATGCAAACACTGAAAAAAGAAATCGCCCAGACTAACTTGGCTCTGCCCGAAGTTTGGCTAGAGCCGGGGCGCTCAATCGTTGGTGAAGCTGGTTACAGCCTCTATACAATCGGTGCGCGCAAAACAATCCCTAGTATTCGTACTTATCTTAGCGTTGACGGTGGCATGGGCGACAACATTCGCCCCGCCCTTTACCAAGCCGAATATCAGGCCGTCTTAGCTGCTAAGCCAGAGGCGGCGCCAACAGAAACCGTGACAATTGCTGGGCGCTATTGTGAGTCCGGCGACATTCTGGTCAAAGATCAGCCGCTACCTGAAAGTGCACCCGGCGATATTTTAGCAGTCCTTGCAACAGGAGCTTACGGCTACTCGATGGCTTCCAACTACAATCGTGTAGGTCGACCAGCCGTCGTCTTTGCGGAAAACGGCAACGCCAAACTCGTCGTTAAACGCGAGTCAATTGCGGATTTAACCAGCCTAGACCTAAATTATCTTTAAGTAACATGAGGAAAAATAATGAAGCAAACTGCACAAGAAATTATTGATTTTATTAGTAACGCACCCAAAAAGACGCCGGTTAAGGTTTACGTCCAAGGAAATTTAGCTAATCTAGCTGTCCCCGAAAGCATTCAGGCTTTTTTAGACGACAAAATTGGCATTCTGTTTGGCGACTGGACCGAGATTGAGCCATTTTTAGACAAAAACAAGGCACAAATTACTCGCTATCACCGTGAAAACGATTCTCGTAACTCCGCCGTGCCGTTACTCGATTACACCAAGATTAACGCCCGCATTGAACCCGGCGCGATTATTCGCGACCACGTCAAAATCGGTAAGCAAGCCGTGATTATGATGGGCGCAGTGATTAATATCGGGGCGGAAATCGGCTCTAATACGATGATTGATATGGGAACGGTGATTGGCGGCCGAGCAATTATTGGGCAAAATGTCCACGTTGGTGCTAACGCAGTGGTAGCTGGCGTAATTGAACCAGCGTCGGCCAAACCCGTCAGAATTGGCGACAATGTCCTAGTTGGCGCTAACGCCACGATACTTGAAGGCATCCAAATTGGCGCCGGGGCCGTAATTGGCGCCGGGGCTGTGGTGACTAAGGATGTTGCCCCTAATACCGTCGTTATTGGTGTCCCAGCCAAAGTAATTAAGCAAGTTGACGACCAGACCAAGAGTAAAACCGGTCTGGAAACTAGCTTGCGAAAGCTGTGACTGCATGACCCAATTTAACGAACAAGATTTAATTAAAATTAGACGCCAATTACACCAAATTCCTGAATTGGCGCTTAAAGAAACGGCAACCCAAAAATTATTGCTGCAACTAATTAGTGAATTACCGCAGCAATTTTTAACAATTAAAACTTTCCCGCAATTGCCAACTGCAATCATGGTTTTGGTTAAAGGAAAAAACGCCCAAAAAACAATCGGTTACCGCGCCGACATTGACGGTCTGCCTATTGCTGAACAAAACGACCTGCCCTACCAATCGCAGCATCCCGGCATCATGCACGCTTGCGGCCACGATTTGCACATGACCATTGCCCTTGGCGCTCTAAGTTATTTTGCCAATCATCAGCCACAAGATAATTTGGTTTTCTTCTTTCAACCGGCTGAAGAAAGTGAAAGTGGCGCTAAAATCGCGTATGACCAGCACCTGTTTACCGGACAATTCGCCTTAGACGAAATTTACGCACTACACGATACCCCGCAATTACTGGTAGGAACAATCGGGACTAGACAAGGAACATTATTTGCCGGAACTACCGAAGTTGACGTCGATTTTACCGGGCAAGATGGCCATGCCGCCTACCCGCAAAATGCCAACGACATGATTGTTGCCGCCGCGCAATTCATTACGCAAGTGCAAACAATCATTTCACGTAGTATTGATCCGTTAAAAGCTGGCGTCATTACCTTAGGCAAAATGACGGCAGGCAATGTCCGCAACGCCATCGCTGGCACGGCGCACATCGAGGGGACAATTCGCGGGTTAACTCAGGACATGATTACTTTAATCAAGCAGCGCCTGCGCGAAGTAGCTACTGGCGTGGCCACAAGTTATGGAGCCGACATTAAGATTAGCTTCAATCAGGGCGGCTATTTCCCAGTCGTGAATGACCCGCAACTAACTACAGACTTGATTACTTTTCTTAAGCAATCACCTCAAGTCAACTTTGCCGAAATAGAGCCTGCAATGACTGGCGAAGACTTCGGTTATTTAACCAATCAAATTCCGGGTGCAATGTTCTGGTTAGGTGTTGGTCAACACGGCTCGCTGCATTCCGCCACCTTTACCCCTGACGAAGGGGCCATCTTAGTGGGCGTCGAAACGGTTATTGGCTTTTTAAAAAGACGAATGCAGAACAATTAATATAGAAAGGATTAGCAATGTTATTACAAAACGCAGAAATTTTAACAGCCATCGTCACGCCATTTAACGATGATGGCACAATCAATTATCACGGCCTTGAAGAGTTAGTCAATCACTTAATAGCTCACGGCAGTCAAGGCTTTGTCGTTGGTGGCACCACTGGCGAAGTCGCCACCCTGTCTAATGAAGAAAAACTGGCACTTTATCAAAAATTTGTCGAGATTACGGCGGGTCGCGTACCGGTTATCGCTGGCACGGGGTCAAACAATACGCAAGCAACAATTGAATTGAGCAAGCAAGTCAGTCAAATTGCGGGGCTGGCAGCTCAACTCGTGGTGGTTCCTTACTACAACAAGCCCAATCAACGCGGAATGATTGCCCACTTTACCGCAGTTGCGGCACATTCGAGTTTGCCAATCATTATTTATAACATCCCCGGCCGCACCGGCGTCACGATGAGCAACGATACGATTTTGGAATTGGCTAAAAATCCCCAAATTATCGGCGTTAAGCAGTGTACAACTGTTGAGGATCTGGAATACTTGGTTGAACATGCACCCCATGATTTTCTCGTTTTCAGTGGCGAAGACGCGCAAAGTTTAGCAGCCAAAACAGTTGGTGCTCAAGGGATAATTTCCGTTGCTTCTCACCTCTATGGTGACCAAATGAGTCAAATGTACGCGGCTCTGGATGCTGGTAATATCGCCGAAGCTGGAGCTTGGCAACGCAAGTTAACGCCTAAGATGGCTGCCCTATTCATGTTTCCATCGCCATCTGGCGTTAAGGCAGCGCTCAATGCCCAAGGCTTTCATACCGGCGGCTGCCGCCTGCCCATCGTTAATTTAAATGATGATGAGCAAAGGCAACTCGCCCATGCTCTCGGAATCGCAAATGGTGACTTAAGTCAGCCAATCAATTTACAGTTAGGAGCCGATCATGATTAGAGTTTTAATCGCCGGGTTTAACGGGGCAATGGGGCAAAGAGCCGTCAAGTTAGTGCAAAAAATGCCGAACTACAAGCTAGCAGCAGTCCTTTCGCCGCACTTGCATAGCCTAAATCCAAATGACTATAACTTAGACTCAGATACCGCGGTGTTTACCAGCCTGACAGACATTACTGGCCAAATTGACATAATTGACATCTGGCTTGATTTCACTACTCCTAGCACTGTTTATGCTAATACCAAATTCGCAATTGAACACCAGATGCGGCCAGTTATCGGAACTTCGGGATTAAGCGATCAACAAGTTACCGAATTGCAAGCTTTAGCTAAGCAACTTAAAGTTGGCGGCATTATTGCACCCAACTTTGGTCTCTCAGCAGTCTTATTAATGAAGTTTGCTAAAATGGCGGCAGCTTACTTCCCTAATGCGGAAATCATCGAAATGCACCACGCTGACAAAAAAGATGCCCCATCAGGTACGGCAATTAAAACTGCCCAGGAAATTGCGCAAAGTCGCACTTCTCAAGTAGCTGCCAACTTTAATGACAATCCCGCACGTGGCGGTGACTATTACGGCGTGCCAATTCACGCGGTGCGTTTACCCGGTTATGTCGCCCACGAACAAGTCTTGTTTGGTGGTGCTGGTGAAGCCTTAACTATCAGACAAGACTCATTTGACCGCAACTCATTTATGTCCGGTGTAGAACTAGCTTTAAAGCAAGTTATGCAGCTCGACGAATTAATTGTCGGTCTTGAAAATTTAATTTAAACCTAAGGAGTGTATTTTATGCCAGAACTAGCTGCTAATTTAGAACCAATTGTCAATTGCCGGTTACTAACCACGACGCCATCAGCCATTCGGAAGTTTGACCAAGAAATCTCCGGAATTCCTGGGATTATCAAATTAACTATAGGTGAACCGGACCTAAATACGCCAGAGCACGTCAAACAAGCTGCTATTAACAGTATCAACAATAACGAGTCACACTACGGCAGGCAAATGGGATCTCTCAAGTTAGATCAGGCAATCAGTGCATACCTAAAACGGAAACAAAATTTAGTCTACGACCCCGAAACAGAAATTATTGTCACAGTTGGTGCAACTGAAGCCATTGCGACCACGATTGTTTCTCTTTTCAATGCTGGCGATGAAGTCATTGTTCCTACGCCTACCTTTGCCCTTTACTTTTCGCTGCTGCACCTGTTTGGCGTTAAGGCAGTCACCATTAACACGGCCCAAGATGATTTTTTATTGCAGCCAGAGAGATTAAAAAAAACGCTAGAGGAGCATCCCCACGCCAAAGGAATTATCTTGAATTATCCTAATAATCCAACTGGCCGTGAATATCCCGAGACTTTGATAAAAAAGCTGGCCGCAATCCTTGAGCAGCACCAGCTTTATGTACTTTCTGATGAAATTTACAGCGAATTAATATACGGAACCAAGCATTATTCAATCGCGCGCTGCCTTCCTGAACAAACAATCCTTATCAGTGGTCTGTCAAAGTCCCACGCCATGACCGGCTATCGCGTTGGCTATATCGCTGCCCCACAAAAAGTAATCAAATTGCTCACGACTACGCACGCATTATTGGTAACGGCCGTTCCCAATATGACACAAGCTGCCGCCTGCGAGGCATTATCCGTGCGCGGGGATGCCGATCCACAAAAGGCTAACAAAATTTACGCTGAACGTAAAGACTTAATCAGTACCGGGTTAAGTCAGTTAGGCTTTGAAATTATTCCGCCAGAAGGTGCCTTTTACCTGTTCGCTAAAATCCCCGCTAAATACGGCACTGACGACTTAACGTTTGCCCGTGAATTAGCACACAGTGCTCGCGTTGGCTGTATACCTGGTAGTGCTTTTGGTGATGGCGGGATTGGTTATGTGCGTTTTTCTTATGCCGCTAGTCCTGAAAAAATTCGCGAAGCACTCAACAGAATAGCTGATTTTTTAAATAATTAAGGAAGTAATCATCATGAATGGATATAATGTTGCAATTTTAGGCGCCACTGGGGCTGTCGGTGGCCGCCTAATTAGTCAGTTGGCAGAGTCAAATATTCCTGTTAAAAATTTACGGTTGCTCGCTTCCGCAAGGTCAGCTGGCAAAGTCCTAAAATTTAAAAATGAACCCTTAACGGTGGAAGAAACCACCTCGGATTCATTTAAAAATATTGATTTAGTTTTGGCTTCCGCCGGTGGGAGTGTCTCGCAAAAGTTCCTCCCCATTGCCGTTCAAAATGGTGCCGTTTGCGTCGACAACACCAGCGCCTTCCGCATGGAACCCGATGTTCCACTAGTAATCCCGGAAGTTAATCGTGCAGCACTTAAAAACCACCACGGAATTATTGCCAACCCCAACTGCTCAACCATCCAAATGGTAATCGCCTTGGCACCAATCTATCATGCCTTCGGCCTGAAACAGGTTATCGTCTCAACCTACCAAGCGGTTTCTGGCGCAGGTCAAGCGGCGTGGAACGAAATGTTGCACCAAGCACAGCAGCGCCTGAATAATGAACCAATGACTGCCGACATTACACCGGTTAAAGGCGAGCCGCACCATTATCCATTAGCCTTTAACCTCCTGCCGCAGATTGACGTCTTTGAAGATAATGGTTACACGCATGAAGAATGGAAGATGATTCATGAAACTAAAAAGATTTTGCTGGACGACATGGACAGTCCTGACATTAAGGTCACGGCAACCTGCGTTAGAGTTCCCGTCGAATTAGGCCATGGCGAGTCGGTTTACATTGAAGTCGCTGATCAACATGCAACTGCTAACGACTTACGGCAGCAATTAGCACAGATGCCAGGAGTTGTCGTTCAAGATAATCCGGCAGAGCAGCTCTACCCGCAACCACTAACTGCAGCGGGTAAACGAGAAACCTTTGTTGGCCGTCTGCGTGCCGATGAAGAAAATCCCGGTGCCTTCAACATGTGGGTTGTTTCCGACAATTTGCTTAAAGGCGCGGCATGGAACACAGTCGAAATCGCTGAATGCCTAGTCGAAGACAATTTAATTTAATCAAAAAAGCAATACCTGATTCAAAATCAGATATTGCTTTTTTATATGTGACTAATTAATCTGCGCTGGGTAAAACAATCGGCTTACCATCCGCATCTTTGCCTGGGTCGAAAGTACAATGATTTAGTTTAATTTATCGATTATTAAATGACACACTAACGTCACAGCTAATTCTACCGTCTTCTAGCACTTTTGCATTAATCCATATCTCTTTTATATTAGGATCCATGTAATAATCAGCATCAGTTGAAAAGAAATCATCTGCAGTTAATTTCGAAGTACCCTTAAAATCTCCTGTAATATTTCCGATTTCATCGTGTGATTCAGCAACCTTTTCATTCGCAGTTACTGGAGCAAAACCAGCTTTTTCTCTGCTATCATTAATTTTCATTAAAAATTCTTGTCTAAAATCTTCAATTGAAAACTTTTTGGCAACACTATCGCCTATATTTGGTATAACAATCTGCTTGCCATCTGCATCTTTACCTGGATTGAAGGTATTACCTTTACTATCTGCTCCATTAATGAAATAAGATGACACATGAACATAATGAATACTATATTCTGTTCCACTACTCGTATTATCAAGTCGTGTTACACTAAGACCAAAGTAAAATTCTTCATCATCAAATGAGCTTGATCCCATAGTTCCAAGTAAATCACCAGCATGATGCCATTCGCAATTTTGTAGATTACTTGGAGTAGTTTCAGCATTAACACGACCAAAAAGCATCATTGTTAAGCCTTGATAAATATGCTTCTTGAGTTCAGACAATGACATCTGCTTACTCCCGTAACCCCAGCCAGTCATATCTTCAATCCAATTATCTGTTATGGTATTTAAACCATTTTCTTTACAGGCAGCAACGATTCCTGGAATATCATGTTTACCATCAAATACTGAAGTACCATGAGCATTATATTGAGCAGCTATATCCTCAGCCAACTTTTGCACACCTGTACTTTGAATCCATGGCTTTAAGCCTAAGTCTGCCCGTGCTTCATTAATTAATCTTAAAGTATAAGAAATTACCTCTTGTGCTTGTTCTGGAGTTAAATTAGTTGGATCGACAATTGTAGTATCATCGTCTACTTCATCAATCACATCTGTACTATCAAAATCATTAATATTCATACCAGCTATACATGCGTTAATAAATGCAGCACTTGGATGTCCTTCATACGCCTTACGCAATTCATCTCTAGTATAGCCATTAGGTAACTTAATTGTAGCTTTTGGACTATTATTTGGCTTATTAGGCGTAGTGGTGCCATTACTTGGTTTGTTGCTATCACTCGGCTTATTACTACCGGAGTTGTTACTATTACCCGGTTTATTGCCATCACTTGGCTTATTACTGCCGGAGTTGCTACCATTGCCTGGCTTATTGGTGTCTCCTGGCGTCGTATTACCGGAGTTACTGCCACTACCTGGTTTATCGCTGTTGTCTGGCGTTGTACTGCTGGAGTTACTGCCACTACCTGGTTTATTGTTGTCTCCTGGCGTTGTACTACCGGAGTTGTTGCCATTACCTGGCTTGTTGTTGTCGCCTGGCGTTGTACTGCCGGAGTTACTGCCACTACCTGGTTTGTTGTTGTCACTAGGAGCCGTGCTGCCTGAGTTGTTACCATTGCTTGGCTTATTGTTGTCACTTGGGGCCGTGCTGCCTGAGTTGCTACCGTTGCTTGGCTTGTTGCTGTCACTTGGGGCCGTGCTGCCTGAGTTGTTACCATTGTTTGGTTTATTACTATTACTTGGAGTACTGCCCGAAGCATTGCTACCTGCTGGTGTATTACTGCCACTTGGTGTGTTATTGCCAGCTGGTGCTGGAGTAGTATTTACCGTTGAGCTATTTTTAGCTGGTATGTACTTGCCGTTACCTAAAGAATAATACTTCTTGCCTTTGATGGTCTTAGTACCATAGACTTTGACAGTTTTCCCCTTCTTAACTGACTTTTTGCCGATACGCTTACCCTTGCTACTGTATATTGCAGTGGTCTTAGTTACCTTAACTTTCTTGGCAATCTTAACTTTACTTGCCAAAACATATTTACCATTACCTAAATTGTAATATGTCTTGCCCTTAATTACTTTAGTACCATAGACTTTAACAGTTTTGTTCTTCTTTAAAGACTTCTTGCCAATCTTTTTACCTTTGCTGTTGTAAAGATATGACTTCTTAATCATCTTGGCAGTCTTTGAAGCTGTCTTGGTCTTTTTGACGTCAGTTTGCGTAGTCTTAGGAGCCGCATTAACTACAGTGTTGTTAGTCAATGCCAAGCCGCCAAGCATCCCGCCAAGTGCTGCAGTTCCTACTAATACATTACGAGTTACTTTTTTGTTATTTTTCAAAAAAGTTTTTATCAACTTTTTCTTTCCCTGATAATTCAATACTAAACCCTCCTATACTAATATTTAATTACAATTTAATTTTAATCTTTTTGTTTCCTTAATCAATAGGATTTTTAATTAAATAATATCAAATAATCCCGCAAAATTATCTAGGCTATAAAATTACTATTTGTGCCAAATAAAGAAGTGTCTAGTCCATAAACTAAACACTTCTTAAAATATCTACTGATTTTCACATTATAATCCTGCCTGCTTACGCTCCTTCTCATACTTTTGCAGCGCCTGCAAGACTTGCGGCCAGTAACGTTTAGGCAAAATTAATTGTAATTTGTCCTGATAAATAGGGAAATCACTGGCTTTCATGCCGGTAATCCGTGCTAAATCCTGGTCAGACAAGTGATATTCTCTGGTAATTCGCTTAATCTCAACGGATGCATGTCCGCGAAACCACGACCAGACGAAAAAGGCCAGTGCGAAGCCGCCTGCGGTTAAGACTGCATTGGGAAGAGTCCAACCAAAGCTGCGCAAACAGATAAAAAAGGCGGCAATAAAGGCAATTAATGCCGAAACTATGCCATAAATAACGGGAAAAAGTGAGTTCTTATGCATTTTGCCCTCCTAAAAGCCTTAATTGCCAAAAATACTATTGTTGCCATTACTTGAATTATTGTCGTTATTCGAATTAGCACCAGTTGAATTATTCGCATCATTACCATTATCGGTATCACTGGAAACAACAGAGGAATAAATCTGATAATTAGTGAAGGCATTAGGGTCCTTCCAATTAATGCTATTGCGCTGCTCATTCAACTTATTAAGCCGCGTTTCATCATTATCCAGAATTTCTGTATCAAGACCCAAATTCGTTCGTAGCTGATTCGATGTCTTTTGCAAAGTATCAGTTGAGGCAACTTGAATTGAGGAGCCATTAATCCACGCATCGTGGCCTTGGATATAGCCGCTCTTTAGATTATCCATGCAGCCGCGATAGTTCATTGCCAAGGCAAGCATGTCATTGAAAGTCAAATTGGTCTTCACATATTTGGTAAAGATTTTAACCAACTTGCGATAATTGGTAAGGGTATTGATTGACATTGCCTTATGAACCACTGCCGTTATTACCTGACGCTGCCGCATCTGGCGACCATAGTCGCCGCGGGGATCATCATGGCGCATTCTGACATAAGCGACTGCGTGCCGGCCATTCAAATGTTGCTTTCCTTTATGAAAGTCACACCAATCATACGAAAATTTAAACGGCACGTTAACTTCAACACCGCCAACGGCATTAACCAGATTCTTCAGTGCCTTCATATTGACTTCGACATAATAATTAATTGGCACATTGACAAGAGCAGAAACCGTCTGCATCGAAGCATTGCTGCCGCCAATCCCGTAGGCCGAATTGATACGGAACATGTTGTACTTGTCGCCGGGATCACCCAAAATATTAACCAACGTATCACGTGGAATCGAGGTCATCGTTGCCTTATTTTTATCAGGATTAGCCGTTGCCAAGATTAAGGTATCGGAATTTCCCTTATCATGCCGGCCTTCAATCCCCTGGTCAACACCAAGAATTAAAACCGAAATCGGTTGTTTATTAGCAATCCTAGCTGACGTCGCTGTGTTACCGCCCGGGCCATCAATTGCACTATGCAGGCTAAAATACATGTGCGCTGCCCAAGCCAAGCCGCAACTCACACACAAAACCGCAATAATCCCGACGATGTGCATAAGGGCATTCCCTTTTAAAGTAGCGGCCGGGGCCGCGAAGGCATGATTGCGATGAAGTTTTAAAGAAGATCGACGACGATAATCTTCCCTTCGTTTAGAGTTTGGATTCATTCCTTTATCTATTCCCTTCCAATAACTGTCCAAATGTATTTGTAACACTTTTAAACTTGAATTAAAATATTATCAAATATAATTAATAATATCTTATTTTTTGCGTTTTCGCACAATCATTATTAACATTAATTAGATACATAAAAGGAGAATTTTTAATGACAATTCCAAAAAGAACCGCCGTTCCTGAAGAACTCAAATGGGATTTAACCCGCGTATTTAAATCTGATACTGACTGGGAACACGAATATACAACAGTTAAAACAGAAATACAAACCTTAAGCAATTTACAGGCGAATTTTGCCAAATCAGGACATGATTTATATGATGGCCTAACCAAGATTTTAGCAGTTGGTCGTAAGCTGGAAAAACTCTACGCCTATGCGACATTATCAAGTGACGTTGATACAAGTAACGCCCACTATTTAGGGTATGTTGCGCAAGTCCAATCATTAGCCAGTCAATTTGATGCCGTCACATCCTTTATTAATCCCGCAATTTTAGGTATTTCAGAAGCAGAATTAACGCAATTTAAGCAAGACGAGCCGCAACTCAAAGACTACGACCACTGGCTTGACCAGATTACGCAAATGCGGCCACATACATTATCTGCCAAAGAAGAAAAATTAGTGGCAGACGCTGGTGACGCAATGAGCGTTTCCGAGAATACCTTCAATGTCCTCACTAATTCTGACATGGAATACGGCTACGTCCAAAATGATGATGGCGAGATGGTGCAGCTCTCCGATGGCTTGTATTCACTATTAATTCAGTCACAAAATCGCGACGTGCGCCAAGATGCCTTTGACTCAATGTATGCAACTTATGGTCAATTCGAAAATTCGTTGGCTTCAACTCTTTCCGGCGTTGTTAAGGAGCACAATTACAACGCGCAGGTGCATAATTATGACTCTGCACGCAGCGCAGCCTTACACGAAAATGGTGTACCAACTGTGGTTTACGACACTTTAATTAATGAAGTTGACTCCAACCTTGACTTGCTTCACCGCTACGTTGCTTTACGTAAAAAGATCCTCGGCCTAGATGATTTACAAATGTGGGACATGTACGTGCCATTGACTGGTAAGCCGGCAATGGCATACACCTTTGATGAAGCTAAGGAAGAAGCCAAAAAGGCTTTGACTCCACTAGGTGCTGACTACCTGAAGCATGTTGACTATATTTTTAACAATAGTGTAATTGATGTTGTTGAATCACAAAACAAGGCCACAGGAGCATATTCTGGTGGCTCTTACGATACTGACCCTTACGAACTGCTCAATTGGGAAGACAATATTGACTCACTCTACACACTGGTTCACGAAACCGGCCACTCGGTTCACAGTATGTATACCAGAGAAACTCAACCTTACGTGTACGGTGATTACCCGATTTTCGTTGCGGAAATCGCGTCAACAACTAACGAAAACATTCTAACAGAATACTTTTTAGATCATGTAACTGACCCTAAGACACGGGCCTTTGTCCTTAACTACTACCTTGACTCCTTCAAGGGCACACTATTTAGACAAACACAATTTGCGGAATTTGAGCAGTATGTCCATGAGCAAGACGCCAAGGGGGAACCGCTGACTGCTGACCGCCTTAACGAATTTTACGGCCAATTGAACCAACACTATTATGGCGACAGTGTTGAGCCCGGCGGCGATATTGCCAAGGAATGGGCACGCATCCCGCACTTTTACTACAACTTCTACGTTTATCAATACGCCACTGGTTTTGCAGCCGCAACTGCCCTTGCCAACAATGTCGTTCACGGAACAGACGCGCAGCGTGAAGCTTATCTTGGTTACCTCAAGTCTGGTTCAAGCGATTATCCTGTAGAAATCATGAAGCGCGCTGGCGTTGACATGACTAAGAATGCTTATTTAAAGGACGCATTCGCCACTTTTGCCCAGCGCCTAGATGAGCTTGAGAAAATTATCGCAAATAATTTCAAATAAGACTTGCAAGTTGCGAGCACAAATAATATAACTATTAAGGAAACAAAAAAGTTTCTCACATCAAAAAACGACTTCTCAATAAGAAGTCGTTTTTAGTTTGCAAATAATTTAGGCGTTTTAATTGGCTACTTACTAATTAACTTAATGTCAAATTGAGGCTATATTCACAATTATCATTACGTGCCGGATAGTAATCTACATTTTATATACTTATTAAAAACACCTCTGATACTCAATTTTGAAACCTTATCTCAAAGGTGTTTTAAGTAATAGTAAGCATATCATTTGTTTGCTTTGGCTTCGACATAATGGTTAAAAAGCCAAAGATCGGCCGCTAGTGCAATGATGTCATAAAATAAGAAGACCCAAAAATCACCCATTAAGCTAATTCTGGGGACTGTTACTTCCATATCTTGATAAGAACTTCCAAATAAAAAATGATTGATATTGGCGTATACGTCCCACCAAATGTTGTAGCTAATCACTAGCAACCAACTAATTATCACAATCATCAACAGCCGCACCAGCCAAGTGATAATTTTATGCGATTTCCCCGGCCAAAAGTCAATCACAGCATGACTACTGAAATTTAAAAGACTGACAGTCAGATAAACAGCTAGGCCAACAAGCAACAATAATAGTATGGCCAAGAATAATTTCCCCACATTTAATAATGTTAAATGTGATAGCCAATAACCAAAATCCCGGACCTGCCGCCTAGTATATTTATCAAATGGAGAAAGCACCCCCAATATAATTGCTAGCTCAACTCCTAATAAAAGGTCAAGGTAAATAAACGCAACGCCAGAAGAAATTGTGTTAGCTAAATATAATTCGCTATCACGCATTGGGACCAAGCGCCAAGTTTGTTCTCGGTTAAACTTTTCATTCTGCCAGCAAGTAATTCCTAGATAAATTAAATTTGCTAGCAAACTAAGCAAGACAAAGGCGGTTTCCAAATAGTCTGGATACAAGTTTACCCGCTCGGCAGCTGCCGATGTAAAAAACATTATCAATGAAAAAACTACCGTCGCAAATAATTGCACACCAAATGTGCGATGTGCCAACCGACTTTTTTGCTTAAAGAGCACTTTAAATACAGACCAAGAACTTCTCATTATATTCTCCTATATCACATGATTATGCTTAATCTTAGCATTATTATGGTTATGATTTTTTTGTGAAATTATTAAGAGAAATAAACAAATCCAGTATTTTTCATACTGGATTTTTTATCTATTTTGCGTATTCCTGCCAAAACTTCCAAGCTAAATCTTGGTAAAGCTTGCAGCCATCTAAATAATTACTTACTGGTGTGTATTCGTTAGGCTCGTGGGCAACATTCCCCGGTGCTGGGCCCATAATTATGATTGGAAAGTTTCCCTTAGCTCGGATATATTCTGAAGCATCGGTTGCTCCTGTATCAGCGACAAAATTACCACCATAATTCATCTTTTCCTTGATAACAGCTTGCGCTAACTTAGCAAGCTTAGTGTGCTTTTGGTTAGGCAGTGGCACCTCTGGGAAACTATAACGAATTGTGAGTTCTGCACCCTGCTGGTTTAACTCTGCCACAATCTCCTCAAGCTCTTGATAAATTTGGTCATTCGGGTAAAGCGGCGTTGTTCTAATATTGCCTGAAAGCCAGGCACTATCTGGAACTGAATTAATTTGACTGCCGCCTTGGATTTGACTAATTACATGAGTTAAGGGCCCCAATACTGGGTCTACTTGATCATGGCTGTCCATCTTAGCCTGAGCTTGTTCAGCAAACTTAATCAGCGGCATGATTGCATTTTTACCTTTTTCTGGCGTTGAAGAATGAACGGTCACGCCCTTGGAAGTTACATAATAATCAATTACGCCCTTGTGCGTCACCACAACATCACAGTTGGACGACTCACCAATAATTAAGCCATCAAGGTCATCGGCGTAGCCTTCCTTAGTTAGTTGTGCCGCACCGTATTCGCCAGTTTCCTCACCAACTGATGCTAGCAAACGAATACGGCCTGGCAGTTCCTGATCACTTTCTAATAAGTCAAGCATGGCCACGACCATTGCAGCAAGTCCTGACTTCATGTCGCTAGCGCCGCGCCCATATAAATTACCGTCTTTAATCGTTGCAGCAAATGGTGGTGTGTGCCAATTATCCAAGCTGCCAGCAGAAACCACATCTTCGTGACCAGAAAAACCTAATAGTGGCCCCTGCTGACCCATGTCAATCACTAAATTATCACGATCTTCGGCGTACTGTACCCGCGTGATTTTTACCGGATAATCCTTAAATAAGTCGGCTAAGTAATCAGCCACCACTGTTTCATGATCGTTAGCCGATTCGATTCCAATTAAATCGGACAATATTTTGAGTGCTTTTTTATCTTCCATGATATTTGCCTCTATGCTTCCAAAACCTTGGCTAAAAAGTCTTGTGCTCGCGCCGTCTTTGGCTTTGCAAAGAATTCGCTTGGTGCTGCTTTTTCCTGAATATAACCATCTGCCATAAACCAAACTTGATCGGCCACATTCTTGGCAAAACCCATTTCGTGGGTAACAACCACCATCGTCATCCCTTTTTGGGCTAAATCCTGCATAACCTTCAACACCTCACCGACCATTTCTGGATCAAGCGCACTAGTTGGCTCATCAAAGAGCATCACTTCTGGATCCATTGCCAGTGCCCGAGCAATCGCCACCCGCTGTTGTTGACCACCAGAAAGGCTGGCTGGGAACGCATCAGCCTTATCAGCTAAGCCAACTTGTGCAAGTAATTCCTTGCCCTTTGCCGTAGCCACCTCTTCTGCAACGTGCTTAACTTTCATCGGTGCCAATTTCAGATTTTCTAAGACACTCATGTGTGGGAACAGGTTAAATTGTTGGAACACCATGCCCATCTTTTCCCGCAAAGTGTTCAGCTCGTCTTCACTCAAAGAAGTCAGCTCTTTATTTTCAAAAATCACTTTGCCAGACGTTGGCTGGTCTAGCAAGTTCAAGCACCGTAAAAAGGTACTCTTACCAGCTCCTGAAGGTCCAATTAAACAGATAACCTGACCATCTTTAACTTCGGCGTTAATATCTTTTAAAACTTCATTATTGCCAAAAGTCTTTTTCAAATGTTCGACCTTAATTAATGGTTCCTCGTTATTCATGCTTCATCTTCCCTTCAAATACCTTCATCAAGCTGGACAAGCCAAACGTAATGATAAAGTACAAAATCATCGTAATTACTAATGGCATCACGCCCCGATAAGTATCAGCCTGCACAATTCTTGATTGGTAAATTAGATCTTTAACCCCAATAACCGACACAATCGAACTTTCCTTAATTAAGGAAACAAATTCGTTCCCCAGAGCCGGCCAAATATTTTTCATTGCCTGTGGCATGATAACGTAACGCATTGTCTCCGTCCGTGACATTCCCAAGGACCGTGATGCTTCAGTCTGGCCCGGTGCAATTGAGTTAATCCCTGAACGAATGACCTCCGCAACATAGGACGCCGAATTAAGAGAAACTGCAATAATTCCGGATAATAATGCGGGAATGTTGACCACTAGGCCCAAGCCAAAGTAGATAAAGAGCAGTTGCACCATCAGTGGTGTGCCCCGAACAAACTCAATATAAGCTGTTGCAATCGAATGGGCAATTTTATTTCGACCTAGCCGCATCAAGGCAAGAATGGCACCTAACAAGAAACCAAAGAAAACAGAAATTGCGGAAATGAATAATGTGTAGCCTACACCAGCAACGAAGAAGTCCTTGTATGCCCACATGGAATTATCAACCTTAGCTGCCTTCTTGGATTTACCAGCTGTTGCCAGATACTTACCTGCCGCTGGTAAATACTGCTTTTTAATTAAATTCTTTGCTTTAATTTCATCGATTGATTTATTAGCCGCATTGACTAAACTCTGTGCCCCTTTATGAAAGGCAATCGCTGAACCAACTGACTTGTCCTTAAAGCCCGAAGGAATATTGATAATACCCGTTGTATTTTTAACGTAAGCATCGGCCGAAGCTGAGTCGACTGCAACTGCATCAAACTTGTGTGTCTGCAGCGCTAAGATTAGATCGCTATCCTTGTCCATTGTTTTTAGTGTTGCTTTTGGCGCTTGCTTTTTAATTAAATCACTCTGCAAACTACCCGTTTGTGCCGCAATTGTCTTGCCGGCAAAAGAATGATAATCGTGATACTTCTTGGCATCGGCCTTTCTGATAATCAAGTCCTGACCACTAGCATAGTAGACTTGACTGAAGGCAACACTCTTTGCTCTCTTAGGTGAAGCCGACATCCCAGCGATTACCATATCGATTTTGCCAGTTTCTAGAGCAACCAATAACGAGTCAAAGTCCATTGTCTTAACGACCAACTTCACTCCCATGTCATGAGCAATTTTCTTGCCGACCTCAATGTCCATGCCAAGCACCTTGGACTTGCCGTTAATATTCTTAACAAATTCGTAGGGCGGAAAATCGGGACTCGTCCCCATGATTAACTCGCCCTTTTGCTTAACCTTTTTTAAATAATTATCTGTTGCTTGCGGTGCTTGTGCTGCCTGCACGCCACTAACACAATTGACTAACATTGTCAGTGTTACCAGCATCACTAAGGCAGCCTTGAGCCATTTAATTGCCTTTTTCATATGTTCCTCACTTCTTGATATTAACGCGATTAAAAAACGAATTGCCCAAATCACATCGTCGTTTACTTATTAAATTCATTTTTAACCTCCTAAATAAAAAACTCGCCCCTTCTTACATTCCTGTAAGAAGAGACGAGTTTTTACCCGCGGTACCACTCTTGTTGATACAAAGTATCCGCTTATTAATTGACTGCATTATCGCTTAAACACGCCTTCATTCATCCTCTAGTTTGCCTTCCACTCTATGCAAACTCGCTTAATAGAAAAAATGAATTACTACTCCTAAGCTATTTAAATAGAAATTATAGCAGAAAAATCTGGATTGTCCATTATTTTTTGCTTAAAAGTTAAAAAATAATTAAAAAGTTAAATTTAGCCTATTTTAACAAATGACCGCAAACAAAAACTGATGAAGAAATAACTTCCACATCAGTTTTTATTTTTAAAAGATATTATCTTTAAGCTTGTGAAGCACCAGAAACGGCATCCGAACCGTCATCTTTCATTTGATTTTCTTTAGTTACAGGATAAGGGGTAATTCTTGAAGGATCGGTGTTTGACTTCAAGTTATCTGCAGTGTAGTTAAAGTGAGTTAATCTTGCATGCTTAACGTCTTCAATTGTCTTGCAACCAGTTAATTGCATATCAATAATCAATTCGTCATTTAATTGCTTGATAACTGATTCAACACCCTTAGCACCACCAAGAGCCAAAGCGTAAAGGTAAGGACGGCCAATACCAACAATATCAGCACCCAATGCCAAAGCCTTGAAGACATGAGAACCACGACGAACACCTGAGTCAAAGATAATTGGAACACGGTGGTTAACTGCCTTAGCAATTTCTGGCAACATGTCAATAGTAGCTGGACCTGAATCAACTTCACGACCACCATGGTTAGTAACATAAATACCATCAGCACCGGCACCCATTGCAAGGTATGCATCTTCAGCACATACTACACCCTTAACAATTACTGGTAAACCTGACATTTCCTTAATCCGGCGAACATCATCTGGACCAATCTTTTGTGCAGATGAAGCATACATTTGAGCAACAGTTTGACCTTCACCCTTACCACCTTGGTAACGAGTAAAGAAGTCTAGTGGAACTGGGTAAGCAAATTTAGTTCTAAGGTTTGCTTCACGATAACCAGATACTAAAGCATCAACAGTCAAGAAGATACCCTTGTAGCCTGCCTTTTTAACTGCATCAAAGACCATCTTGTTGAATTCCCAATCCTTACTTAAGTAAAGTTGGAAGAAGCGTGGTGCATCTGGAGCAGCTGCAGCAATATCTTCAACACTCTTATTTGCATAAGTACTCGATGAGAACAAAGCACCAGCAGCTGCAGCACCCTTTTGCGTAGCAACTTCAGCGTCTTTATGAGCGATACCGTGACATGCAATTGGTGAAATCATGATTGGTGTCTTCAAATCCATGCCCATAAACTTAGTATCAGTTTGTGGATCAGTCATATTCGTCAATGCCCGTGGGACAATTTGGAAATGGTTGAAGGCAGTGGTGTTGTTACGCCATGTCCATTCATTTTCTGAACCAGAAGCGATGTAGTAGTATGCACCTTCTGGCATAACACTCTTAGCACGTTCCTCAAGTTCATCAAGGTTAATCATACTAATTGCTTCATCACGGTCACTTTGTGGAAACCCATTATAATAAGCTGTCATTTTAATAACTCCTTTTCTCCTACATAAATTATCTACATCCTTATTATACATGGAAATGCTTACAATAGTTAGTGAAATTTCTAAAGAATGTTAAATTAACGCCAACAAGAGTGCTTATTTTTTCACAAGTAAAAAGGAAGCAACTTAACATTACTTCCCAAATTGGTTATTTTCCTATAAATTATGCTTGACTAGATGAGTGAAGTAAGTAACAAGATAAATAAAAACTTCGATCACTGCAATAAAAAAAGTTACAGGTAAATTGGTGGCAAAGCCTAAATATAGTCCCAGCCAGACACCGATTAAGGCAAAAAAGACTGACCAAGCAATCATCGAACCAACGGTTTTGCCAAGATAATTAGCCGTTGCTGGCGGCAAAGTCAATAGGATAAACACAAGCAATGAGCCAACAATCTGCGCACCAACAGAAACAGACATTGCTAGAGCAATTAGAAAAATCAGGCTGACCAGGCCGGTTTTTACCCCATGAGCCAAGGCACCAATGTGGTCAAACGAATCAAAGTTCAATTGCTTTTGAATTGCAAAGATGAGCAGCAGCACGATTACTGATAGCCCAACTAACTGAATGACACCCTGCTTGTCAACGCCAATAATACTGCCGAATAAAATATTGGTTGCATAATTACTATTGGCACCAGAAATGGCTAAAAACAAAACACCAAGACCAATAAATAAGGCAGAAATCGCACTAATTGATGATTCTTTCTGCTCGCTGTGCAGCGATAATTCACCAACACTAATCGAACCTAGCAAGGTAAACAGGAGCATCCCCCACAAGGGACCAATTCCCAGCCACACGGCAAAAGCCGCACCAGCAAAGCCGATTTCAGACAAAGTGTGGGCCAAAAAGCTAAAGTTGCGGGCCACGACATAGACCCCAACTGTCCCACAAGTAATTGCAATAAACGTGCTGGCCAAAAAGGCGTTGCGCATAAATGGTAATGCAAACATTATTCGTACGCCTCCTCAAACTGGGACATCTTGCCCTGCTCAATCGAACCGTTATTTAAATACAGATAATCCTTCATATATTTGCGCGCTAGTGGCACATCATGGGTTACAAATAAAACCGTAATTCGGTGCTTCTCATTCAAATGCTTAATTAGGCCCATTAGTTCATCTTTAGCTACTGGGTCAAGACTGGCTGTTGCTTCATCCAGAATAATCACATTGGGATTATCAAGTAAAGTCTGTGCCAAATATGCCCGCTGCTTTTGACCACCAGAAGCTTCACCCATCCGTGTATTTTTAATAGCGTACAAGTTAGTTTCTTCAAGCTGAGTCTTAATCGCCTGCTTGACTTTTTTTGTTTTAATCACCGGCGCATTCAAGGCAATGAAGGCCTCAATTGACAATGGATACTCTACGTCAATATTTCGAAATTGCGGCACGTAACCCAAGCGAGCCCCTTGAGTAAACGCAAATGCCCCGCTTGTTGGCGTTAGCATCTTCATCAGGACGTTAATCAGCGTCGTTTTACCAGCACCATTCGGCCCCAAAAGTGCTGTCATCGATCCTTCTTTCAATTTGAAATTCAGGTCAGTAAAAACCGCCTGCTTATCAAATTTCATACTAAGATTATTTACTTCTAAAATATCGGTCACACTTGCACTTCTTTCTGGTTTACCTTAAAAGTTGCCAACTTTGACAAATTCGTTAACATCAATTTGGTAGTACTTATGACCTGCAATCTTCACTCTACCACCGTAAGTTCTAATATAAGTACGCCGATAAAGCTTGCCCTTGCCAATTCGGTAGCCGTTAGCATTATATAAATAAGCATTATGCTTAACTTTACGCAATTTACCGTCAACGTTGCTAGCAACGACAAATTGATTTAAACCGATTTGCAAATACTTTCTACCAGCAATCGTCTTATAGCCATACAAAGTTAATTTAGTACCGGCCGTTTTAGTTGCTGCTGAAGTAGTGTCGCCATTTTCATCATAAACCAAGGCATCATGCATTAAGGTTTTAGTGCCAGTAGGCTTCGGTAAGGTTGCAGCCGGCTTATTGGTTGCTGGTTTATCGCTTGGCTTGTTAGCTGGTGTATTAGTAGTTGAGTTGTTATCAGCTGTAGTCCCATTTTGGTTATCATAGTAATACTTCACAAGGTTATAAAAATCATCCATCGTATAACCCCATTTAGCGAAATAGCCGTCGGGATCAGTATGATCCGTGCCGCCTAAATATTGGCTGACTGCATGGTGCGACCAGATCGTTCCTTGCCCATCATGCACAGCATTATCTGGCTGCAAGCCATAATGATGTAATAGTGCTGCTGCATAAATCGCATCATTATTAACGCCCTTAGCAAAGTCAGCGGCGTTATTTTCCTCACATAATTCTACTTGAATAAACCGATCGTTGGCTTGTGGGCCAGCACCCCAAGTCCCACTATCAGGTGACATCATCTGGATGACACCGGTCTTATCAACAAAGGCATGCACATAAGCGTAAATATTCTTCCATTCGCGGTTAAAGTAAATCGCTTCATCATGAGCCGTTGCGTTTGGCGTTGCCGTCTCATGAATAACGATTCCTTCTGGCTTGCCATTACGGTATGGAATTGCGTTTTCAGCAAACGAATTATACTTAATTCCTTCTTGAGCCAGCATATTATCTGCATAAGTAACGCCGCCATAACTGTCTTGCTTGGCTAAGTCATTAATTGAACTAGCATGAACTTGTACTGCCAATGGTGCTGCTTGAATTGGCACGGCAATCGTTGTTGCTAATGCCAATGCTGTAATTAATTTTTTCATTTTTTAATTTCTCCTCTAATTATTTGTGAGCTATTCGGGCTAACTTTTGATAATTTGTCGTCACCCAAGTTAAGTACGTCATACTATCAGGCAACGTTTCACGGATTTTCAAAATTGGAATCTGTTGTTCCTGAGCTAGCTTAACAAAATTATTAACGGTTGAACTTGAAGTTTGTTCATTATCAACAAAGAATGCAATCTTATGCTCTTTTATTCCCGTTGTCATTTTTTGAACTGTCGCTGGACTCGGATCAGTATTGTTCTGGATTGCTTGTTCAAAGTCTTGATTGGCAACCTTTAGATGAGCTGCTGTCAAGGCATAATCAAAAACGGGTTCACTAACATACACCGGTTTGCTACTTTGGCCGTTAATTTTAGCAGCTATTCTCTTAATTTTAGCTACTTTAGTTAAATAATGCTGACCTCGATTGCGATAATACGCCGCATGCTTGGGGTCCTTCTTACTTAGCCTTCTAACTAGATAATTAGCGTATTTAACCGGCATCGTTAAGTTATACCAAATATGCGGGTTGGCACCTTTTTTCAAGCCCATCAGGTCTTCACCGACCCAAACCGGCTTCTTTTCAACTGCAGAAGCCAACTTGTCCATCCAACTATCGTACCCCAAACCATTAGCCACAACAATATCGGCGGTTGATAATTCCTTGGCATCGTTAGTCGTCGGCTCAAAATCGTGCGGGTCCATCGCCGCTTTTTTGATGAGTGCATCAGCTTTACCATATTTACCCACAATATTCTGAGCAATATCTGCATAAATATTTGTCGTTGTGATAATTGTTATCTTTGAACTCTTGTGTGGCTTTTGCACACAGCCACTAAGCGTCAATATTAGGACACCTAATAAACCTATCACAGTAAACCATTTTCGTAATTCTTTCATATCCATCTCTTTTCTGATGCTTAATCTTGTTATTAGCTAATTTTTATTCAATCTATATAAGTATTAATCATAATTAATAAACATTATACACTAAAATCCGCGGTACTATTGCTCCGACATTTAATCAAAAATCAAGAACAATGCCTATCGTTCTTAATCGTAATTAATACTATTTAAGTTAAACGCTATCTGATTTTTTTGTCAACAACCATAAATTTTAATTACTGTTAAGTCAAATTATTACGGTTGAATTGCTAACCTTTAAATCGTAACAACATCTATTTATTATAAAGTAGATTAGTTTTTTATAAATAAAGATGTTAAACTAGTAATGCTAAATTTTGCGCATAAAACAGGAGTATGATAGATGGATAAATTAACAATTGCGTTAAATATTTTAAAAACTAATCATTATAAGTTAACTAAGCAGCGCCAAGAGCTGCTCAGTTATCTCTATCAATACTCTGACTACTATCTTTCCTTAACTCAACTTGATAAGCACTTACGACAGCATTTTTCAAAAATGAGTCATGACACGATTTACCGCAACGTTAAGGAAATGCAGGAAATTGGCATTGTTGAAACCAAAATGTTTCCTAATGGTTTACGGGTGAAATTCCAATGCGACTTTATCACTTCTAATCACAGTCACTTCATCTGCCAAGAATGCGGCCGCACAATTGAGTTGCCGCTACCCGACTTTAGCAAGGTTAATGTCCAGCTTGTCGGTTTTCAAATTAATGATTACCAAGTGGAAATTCATGGTTTGTGCGACCAGTGCCAACTTAAACAACCATAAAAATAGAGCAGTAAGAATACTGCTCTATTTTTTACTGTTAAAATTTACTTATCCACCGGTTTTTTCCACAAACCTAAGATCACTCCGGCTACAATCGAACCGATAATTGTTGCAACAAAGTACAAAACAATGTGGTTGGCTAACGGCGATACCCACAGACCACCGTGGGGTGCAGGGACACCAATCCGCCAAAGGCCAACTAAGGCACCACCAACAGCTGAGCCAATGATACATGACGGAATAACGTGTCCAGCATCGGCTGCAGCAAATGGAATTGCCCCTTCGGTAATGAAGGAAAAGCCTAAAATCCAGTTAGTAACACCAGCACGACGCTCATCTTCCGTGTACTTATTCTTAAAGAATGCAGTCCCAATGGCAGTTGCAAACGGTGGTACCATCCCGCCGACCATTACGGCAGCCATCATTACAGCGGCAACGGTTGAATGAGGGTCATTGGCAAAGGCGCCGGAAGCAAAGACATAAGCTGCCTTGTTGAAAGGGCCACCCATATCAATAGACATCATCGCTGCCAAGATTGTGGTTAGGACAACTAAGTTACCCGTTCCCATTTGGTTTAAGAAGTTGGTAATCGCAAAGTTAATTGTGCTGAAAATTGGGTTAACAATGTAATACATAATTAAGGCAATGAACAGCAGACTTAAAATTGGGTAAATCAGCATCGGCTTCATCCCCTCAAGCGATTTTGGCATCTTAGCACATAATTTTTTCAGACCAACTACCAGATAACCAGCAATAAATCCTGAAGCTAAGCCGCCCAAGAATCCGGCCGGTGACTTGGCGTTCGTGACCACGTTAGCAACATAGGCGCCACCGTAAGAACCACTATAAACGGTCGCCATAAACCCACCAACAAAACCGGGCATCAATGCCGGCAAATCGCCGATGGACTCGGCAATATAACCTGACAATATCGGTACCATAAAGGCAAAGGCCATATTCCCAGCGTTATTAAGGAAAATGAAGGCTGGTGATTTCGGTCCGCCGGCATAGTTTTCCACAATAAAGGAAATCGCCATCAAAATCCCGCCGCCGATAACAAACGGCAACATGTGCGAAACACCATTCATCAGGTTTTTATAAATTGAACCCCAGACGCCTTGCTTTGAACTGTCACCGGCGTCAGCAATTTTACTATCTGAATGATAAACACTGGCCTTGCCATCCAGAACGGTTGCAACTAACTCATCAGGTTTATTAATTCCGTCAACTACCGGCCGACTAATCAATGGCTTGCCATCAAAGCGCGGCATATCAACCTTTTTATCGGAAGCAATCACGACACCTTGGGCACGGCTAATTTCTTCAGGAGTCAGTCGGTCCTTAACTCCTTCTGAACCGTTAGTTTCAATTCTGACATCGACGCCGCGCTTTTTACCGGCTTTAATCAGCGCTTCTTGGGCCATGTAAGTGTGCGCAATCCCGTTAATGCAGGCTGTTACCCCAACAATCAGCGGCTTCTCGCCAGTATTTGCTGTCTGAGTTTCAGCCCGCTTTTCGGCATCACTCTTAGCCTCAGCTTGTTCAAACAGGGTAATTACTTCCTTAGGTGATTGGGCTAACTTAAGTGCACTGACCAAATCCGGATTAATTAATAGCCCAGACAATTTTGCTAAAGCCTCAAGGTGCGTATTATCAGCACCATCAGGTGCAGTAATCATGAAGAATAGATAAACTGGCTTACCATCAAGTGAATTGAAGTCAATCCCCTTTTCACTTTTAGCAAACAAAACCCGCGCTTTGTTAATTGACTTGTTACGAGCGTGCGGCATTGCAATGCCGTCACCAATTCCCGTTGTCGACTCGTCTTCGCGTGCCCAAATTGATTTAATGAATTCATCTTCATTATTAACAATTCCTGTTTGCACTTCGAGATCGGCCATCTCCTTAATCGCATCTTCTTTATTCGTCGCCTTCAGCGACATAATCATGGATTCAGGAGCTAAAATATCTTTGATTTTCATAGCTAACTCTCCTTTTTTATGAAATCTGCTCTACTTCGATTTGCGGCAAAACCGCATCAATCTGACTTTTAACCGCAATATCCTTAGTAAAGGCAGTCGCGGCACCACAAGCCATCCCCACTCGGAAACTCTCCTTTGGATTGCCGCTCTTAACATAAGTGCCGACAAAGCCGGCAATCATCGAGTCACCAGCACCAACCGAATTAACAGCAGTGCCGACCGCGGCTGGCGCATGATACACATGTTCCGGTGTTATCAAGTAGCCACCCTTGGCCGCCATCGACACCATGACATTTTGCGCACCCTTGTCTAACAACTGATGTGCACAAGTAAGCATCTCTTGCTCACTATTAAAAGTCGTGTTGAACAAGTCCGCTAATTCGTGATGATTGGGCTTAATCACTAGTGGCTTGTAACTTAATGTATCGAGCAAGGCTTGACCGGTGGTATCTATCACAAATTCGGCACCAGCTTTCTTAATTAGCGGCAACAATTTTTGATAAAAGTCTTCCGGTAAATTCGCTGCTAGTGAACCACTCAAAACTACAAGATCGCCTGCTTGTAAATCACTAAGCCTGTCCCCAAAGGCCGCAACTTCCGCTGGGGCAATCGCAGGGCCTGCCGCATTGATTTCCGTTTCCTGTCCGGCATGCACCTTGACATTCACTCGTGTCACTTGCTTAATTGTCACAAAATCATTAACAATTCGGCGCCGATTTAACTGGTGCACCAGTTCTTTACCGGTAAAGCCACCAGCAAAACCCCAAGCCGTGTTTTCAATTCCTAACTGGTTAAGAATTTGGGAAACATTAATTCCTTTCCCACCAGCCAAAAAGACCGCACTTGGTGTTCGGTTGACAGCACCGGGAGTGACTTCTTTCAGTTGCATGACATAATCCAAAGCCGGATTAACTGTAACTGTATAAATCATTACTTTGCCTCCTTTAAATTAATTTTAGTTGGTAATAGTTGCCGCTGCTCCTTTGTCAGGTCAGCCGTAATTACATTAACATCTTGACTATTAGCAAAAATCGCGAAGTTGCGTTCACCGATTTTAGAAGCATCTGTCAGCACATAAGCATGCCGCGCCTGCATAATCTCTAATTTCTTCATCGCGGCTTCTTCTGGGTCAGGCGTAGTCAAATTACCTTCCTGATCCAAACCGTTAGTTCCAACAAAGCTAGCCGCAAATTTCATCCCTTGCAGCTGAGTAATTGCAGACTGACCAACAACAGCGTGAGTATCCTCCTTGATGCGGCCACCTAACAGGATCGTATCAATCTCGTGATTTAATGCTCCTAGCGCCGTTTCAAGGCCGTTAGTCACAACCGTCACGTGAGGTACATCTGCCAAAAAAGGCACCATTTCGTAAGCAGTTGTTCCCGCATCAATAAAAATATAGTCATTTTCATGAACAAAATGTTCAACTGCATAACGAGCAATCTTAATCTTGGCTTCATGATTCATACTAAAGCGAATATGTTGCGATACGTCATGGGCAAAATTCTTCACGGATTGCGCGCCACCATGAATTCGCTTCAGCAGTCCCTGCTGCTCCAATTGAATTAAATCACGGCGAATCGTCGATTCTGACGTGTTGGTAATCGTCGATAGGTCCTTGACCTGACATAATTCGTGTTGATTAACATAATTCTCAATAATTTTTTGCCTTTCTTGCGTTAACATTCTATCCACCTCTTGCAACTATTGTATTCGGTTCCATCGTCAAAATCAATCATTTTTAGCCAAAAATATTCATTTTTATTCATAAATGTGCATAAATAGCTATCAAAAAAGCGCTAACTAAAGAAGTTAGTGCTTTTTAAGCTAAGCCAATAAATATTGGACGGTTGCCGTACCCGCAGCTTTAGCCGCAATCAACAGACAGCGTTCATCTAACATAAAGTTAGGACTATGGTGCGGATGAGTCTGACCATCGGCAATATCACAGCCAACATATAAAAAGGTACATGGCTTTTGCAAAGCATAATAAGAAAAGTCTTCAGACGGATCTTGAGCGCCAAAATCTGTTACTTCGTTAATCTCTGGAATATTAGGTACTTCTTTTTGCAAACCGGCAACTACCTGCTTGGTAAAATCTGGGTCATTGTACAAAACTGGTACATCCTTCGTGATTTCATATTCAGCTTTGACACCAAACATTGCCTCAGTTCCTTCAATTAATTGCTTGAGACGCTCATGAATAACCTTACGCGTGCTTTCCTTCATAATGCGAATATCACCCTTAAGTGTGACTGACTCCTTAATGGCGTTACTGGTGCCAACGCCGTCAAACGAGCCAACGGTAATACTTGCATGATCGGCCGGCTCAATGCGCCGCGACACAATCGTTTGCAAGGCAGTTACAAAATAAGAACCCGCAACAATGGCATCATTTGACAATTGCGGCATTGAACCATGACCGCCCTTACCAATGAACTTAATCGTAAAATTCGACCGTCCCGTCTGACTTTCACCTAAATGATAGGCAACTGAACCAACAGGCATGGTTGACATCACGTGAATGCCGATAACATTATCAACATTGTCTAGGACGCCGCCAGCAATCATTGCTTGGGCACCACTTGGCGCCTTTTCCTCGGCTGGCTGGTGGATAATTCTAACTGAACCGCGCAATTTGTCTTTCACTGCGATCAAACTTTTAGCTAACACCATCAAGTAAGCAGTGTGGGCATCATGACCACAAGCATGCATTACTCCAGCGTTTTGCGATTTAAATGGTAAATCATTGTCTTCTTGAACGGCCAAGCCATCAAAGTCAGCCCGAAGCCCCAACTTAGGTCCGGGCTTGCCGCTATCAATATCCACGGTAATACCATAACCTGAGCCGCAGTCTTTAACCGTGCAGTCTAGCCCACCATAGAACTGCTTAATATAATCATGCGTTTGCTTTTCCTGATTTGATAATTCGGGATGAGCATGCAAGTGACGCCGAATCTTAATCATTTCATCCTGGTCATTATCCAGACGCTGCATTAATTCTTCTTCAACTGTCATTTTATTCTCCTTAGAACTCTAGCACGTTACAATTAATTCAATTATACAACACAATTTTGCTAGTACTAAAAATGGACTTGATCTTGTGCTAAAATTAAAAGGTTGTCTTTGATAAAGAAGTAAGGAAGTTTAATTAATGGAAGAAAACGAACCACAGATACGACGACACCATATTTCTGCTAGTCACCACATGAAAATTCAATGGAAAGAATTTTTTAAAAGTCCTGACGACACCCTAATTAAGGACACAACCTTAGTTGAAAAAGGGTCGCTAGTCGGCAGAATCGGCATTATGCTGCTGGAGTGCGGAACGGGAGCTTGGCGCGTGCGTGACTCAATGAACACCGTGGCGCGAGCACTTGATATTACTTGCTCGGTTGATATTGGGCTGATTTCAATTGAATACACCTGCTTTGACATTAATAATAAGTCATATTCGCAGACCCTGACTTTAGCAACAACCGAAGTTAACATGAATAAGCTTAACAAGATGGAGCAGTTTATTCGTAAATTTGAGAATGATCATGACCACTTATCCATTGGGGCAGTCCACCATAGTTTAAACGAAATTGAACGGCACACGGTTAATTATCCCGTCATCATTTCAGCTTTAAGTGCTGGAATTGCCTGCTGTAGTTTCATTTTTCTATTAGGTGGCGGCCTACCAGAAATGATCTGTACCTTCTTTGGCGCATTAATCGGCAATTACGTGCGCGGTGAAATGGGCAAACGTAAAATCACTCTTGTGGCTAAAATCGCCGTGGGAGTTGCCATTTCTTGTGCAGTTTATTTTTTATGCTTTATGCTGGGGCAAAAGATATTGGGCTGGAACCACGACCATGCATATGGTTATATCGGTGCGATGCTCTACGTTATTCCTGGTTTTCCCTTCATTACTTCTGGTCTTGACATGTCGAAACTCGATATGCGTTCGGGATTAGAGCGACTGGCTTATGCCTGCTTGGTAATCATGACGGCAACTATGGTTGGCTGGGGAATTGCCATCGCCCTCAACCTGACACCCGGCGCCATGCCTAAGCTCAATCTCGTACCCAGCGTTCTAACTTTTTGCCGAATTTTAGCAAGCTTTGGCGGCGTCTTCGGTTTCTCCGTAATGTTCAACGCCAAGCCGCAAATGGCATTTGTGGCAGCTTTAATTGGGGCCCTTGCCAACACCTTACGCCTCAGTCTAGTTGACTATAATCATCTACCGGCAGCACTTGCCGCCTTTATCGGTGCTTTACTAGCAGGGCTGCTCGCCAGCTTTGTTCGTGAAAAGGTGGGCTTCCCTAGGATTGCCATCACTGTACCGGCAATCGTGATTATGGTGCCTGGGCTTTATATGTACCGCGCCGTATTCAATTTTGGTATCACTAATATTAATGTCGGTGCTTATTGGATTATGAACGCCTTAATGATTGTGGTCGCTCTGCCAATCGGTCTATTGACAGCCCGCATCTTAACTGATGCTAAGTGGCGCCACGCCGATTAATTTTTAGATAAAACAAACGCTCACATTGTTGAGCGTTTGTTATTTTTAGTCAAAATAAAAACAGACAAGACTCCTATCTTGTCCGTTTCTGTGTAAGTAAACATTAGCTATTAAATATTAATAAAACCAATAAATTTTTACAACCTATTTGCTTGTCCCAACTATAAGCCCAACATATGAGCAAAAACTGGAACAAGTAAATTATCTACTAAGCCAGTAGCAACCACTGCAACTGCAGCCATTGCGCCTTGGACAGAGCCAAGTTCTAGCCCGAAAGCTGAACCGATTGTATGACCAGCAGCACCTAGACCTAAACCTGTACCCATTGGGTCACTATCAAGTCTGAACCACTTAACCATTTGCTTACCTAAAGCATAGATCACAACCGCATTCAAGATGCAGGCCATTGCAGTAATTGAAGCATTACCACCAATTGATGTCGTTAATGGCATTGCAATTGCTGTTGTTGCTGATTGACTAAGCATTGATCTAATCCCTACTTCATCAAGTCCAACTGCCTTAGAAACTAAAGTAATCAAGATTAATGAGATAAAGGTACCAATGATTAGGCTCAACAAGATGATAACCCAATTCTTCTTCACAACATCGTTACGTTTATACAAAGGTACCGCAAAGGCAATTGTGGCCGGTGTGATAAACCAAAAGATGATATCGCCACCTGGCTTGTAAGCCTTAGCATAAACTTGA
Source organism: Lactobacillus sp. ESL0679 (assembly GCF_029433515.1). GTDB lineage: Bacteria > Bacillota > Bacilli > Lactobacillales > Lactobacillaceae > Lactobacillus. The sequence continues at coordinate 344,706 of NZ_JAQTIG010000001.1, forward strand.
GCTGTTGAAACATCAAAGAACTTGCCCAAAACTACTAAAATCGCAATTCCCAAAACCATTGCAACAAACAAAGGTTGGAAAATAAATAGTCCATGAGACTTTTTAAATAACCACTTACCAATTAAAAAGACGAGCAGTGATAAAAAGACACCGAATAAAGGATTACTGATATAAGCCATTATTTTCCATCTCCAGTCTTAACATCATTAGAAACTGAACCCAACTTAACTGAGGTCAACTTCTTCTTTAACCAAAGCAATGCTCTAGTTGTGTAGGCAGTTACAACTAATAGAATAATTGTTGATAGTAAAATTACTAAGACTAGTTGCACACCCTGGGCCTTCATAATGTCAAGGTTAGCTGCAATGGAAATTCCTGATGGAACAAACATAAAGCTGATTAATGAAATTAGTGCACTGCCAAATGAGTCAACCCACTCAAGTTTAATAACGTGAGTTGTTAATAATACATATAGCAGAACTAAACCGATAACCGGTGTTGGTACCGGGAAGTTCTTTGGCATTGTTTCTGAAATTAATTGTGATGCAAACAAGATTGCTGCATAAACCAACATTTGAAATAAAAGTGGCGCTGATTTATGTTCGGGTTCTTTATTTTTCATCTTACTCATCCTTTCTCGTTTCCTTATCTTCACTGATAAAGATACTAGGTAAAAGGCATTTTGTGAGCAAAATCACGCCGAACTGCAAAAATCGACTGGTGAACTGCATGTGAGCGAAAGTAAAAGTTGTTTTTTGTTGTAGCGCTTACATGCCTAAACGATGGCTTAAATCTTTTCTGTATGAGCGGCCAACCTGCACCTTCTCGCCATTACTCATTACTAACAAAAGCGTGTTATTAAACCACGGCTGTACTTCTTTGACTTCCTCAACGTTAATGATGGCATTGCGATGAACCTGCATAAACTTAGCTTGGTTGAGCCGCTCCTTTAACCAAGCCAGAGTCTCGTGAGTTTTATAATGTTCTTGAGCTGTTGAAATTGTTAGAACACCACTATTGATTGTCGCCGTAATTAAATCGTTCTTTTTAATGACAATATTACGATCATCTAGTTCAATACTGAGCATTTCATTAACTACATGAGGTGGTTCCTTACGAATCTGCGTTTGTACTCGCGACTCGATGACATTACGCGCCTTAGTCAGGGCTTGGTCTATTCGTTCCTGCTCAAATGGTTTTAGAACGTAATCCACGGCACCAACATCAAACGCCTTAACCGCATACTCATCATAGGCGGTTGAAAAGATAATAATCGGTGAATAATCCGCTGGCTTCAATTCATTGGCTAACTCAAAGCCATTTTCTTCATTAAGTGAAATATCCAAAAACATCAAGTCAATTTTGTTTTTAAGCAGTTCCATTTGGGCCTGCTTAATATCTTCTGCTTGATAAATATTGACTGTTACGCCAGCAAGGCTTGGGCTTTTCGTAATCAAATATTCTAACTCTGTTCTCGCCAGTGGCTCATCGTCAACCAATAAAATCTTCATTATTTGTGTCCTCTTTTTTAATTATTACCAATCAAATTCACTGTCGCCTTATTTTTTAATGGAATATTCGTCTTAAAAATCGTACCGTTGTCATTAGTCTCAATCTGCAGCTGACTGCTGGTACCATACAAACCTTTGAGGCGCATATTTAAATTATACAATGCGGTCCCGCTACCTTTGGACTCACTAATTGGTTCTTTGCCTAAGTGTTTAAGAACGGTTGGGTCAATCCCGTTACCATTATCAATAACGTCAATCTCCATGTGCTCATCATCCAGCTGCTTAAGGCGAATAATAATCCGATTGCCCTGCTTGCGGCCTTTGAAGGCGTGACGAACCGCGTTTTCGACAAAAATTTGCAGGCAGAATGACGGCAGCAATGTATCATTGGGAACGCCAACTTGATAGTCAATTGTAAATTTATTAGGGAAACGCAATTTTTCAATGCTCATGTACGAATCAACATGGCGTCGTTCTTCCTTGAGCGTTACTTCTTTTTCCTGGCCATTGCGCAAGCTTGACCTAAAGAAAACACTCAGCTGCATCAATGCTTGGTGTGCCTTCTCCACATTAACCCGCATTAATGCACTAATTGTATTAATCGCATTGAAGAAGAAGTGCGGATTTATTTGTACCTGCAAGGCTCTAATTTCTGCTTCATTAAGCAAGCTTGTCTGCTGCTCGGCGATTCCGATAGCTAATTGCCCTGAAAAAATCATGGCAAGACCGCGAACCAAATTTTCTTCAACCACGGTCATCTTACTACCCTCACAGAAGTAAACTTTAAGTGCGCCGATTGTTTGGTCGTTGACACGCAGGGGGAAAACAATTGCGGAAGTTAACGGACAGGATGGTTCCGGACAACCAATCTCCTCTTTGGTATATGCCAACTTTTCTTTCCCTGTTAAAATCGCACTCTTGGATAAGTCCGTTATTACAGGCTCGCCAGCTATATGATGGTCCTCGCCAGCTCCAATATGCGACAGAACATTTACGCGGTCGGTCAAACCTACCGCATCAAAGTTAGTATACTTTTTAATAATTCGACACACATGGTCAGCTGAGTCAAAATCTAACCCGTTGCGAAAATACGGCAAGGTTTTATTCGTTAATTCCAAAACATCCTTAGTCTGAACTGCCTTTAACTGCCGCTCGTTAGATAAATATGTCCGCAGAATTTCGATAAATAAACTCGCACCAATTGTATTCAGTAGAACCATTGGCACAAAAATCAACTTGATCAAGCCATACCCGTGGAACGTAAAGATGAACGCCATCTGAATCAGTTCCGCAAAAAAAGCCAAGACAGCAACCCACGGCGTTGATGGGTAAAGGTTATCGCCTTTAACACGGTCACCGCAGATACCGACAAGATAACCGATTAGAACTGAACTAACAATGTAAAAATAATCGGAAAAGCCACCAAAAATAACCCGGTGCAAGCCGCCGACCAGACCAACCAGCATCCCGACATAGGGGCCGCCAGTCAAACTAGCGGCAGTAATCACCAAAATTCGCGTATTCGCTATCGAATCCGATTGCGGCAAACCCGTAATAATCAGCGGCGTTACTACTTCCTTAGAACTGGAAATTTCAACACCGGTCAAATTAGCCATTACAACAAAAAGTGCAAAAATAATCGTCAGCCAAATTTGCGACTTAACCGTTCTTTTTTCAATTAAATTTCTAAAAAAGCGCATGTTAACAAGCAAAAATGCTAGCAACATAATAATGCCTAGCCGTTCCATCAGCAAAATCAATAAGTTAAACATTGTTATACTCCCAAATCTTTATCTTATTACATTATTATTGCACAAAATCAAATTAAATTGCTGCAAACTGCTATCAAAAAAAGCTTCATTAAGTTAAAACTTAACAAAACTTTTTAATTAATATTTATTTATTTTCTTCCTTAGCCGTTGGCAAGCCAAACGAGCCAATCAAACCAATTACCGCAAAGACTAACATTAGGATAAAGCCCCAATGATAACCTGTTGCCAAACCCGCAACGTTGTTCACACCGGCGTTAGCAGACCCCAAGGTTACAACGAGCATTGCTAGAGCTGTTCCCAGCGACCCGCCAATTTGCCGGATTGTTGATGAGCCTGCATTAGCATGAGCAGTCATGTTTGCTTGTACCTGATTAATTCCGGCAGTAAATGTTGTCATCATTGTAAAGGAAATCCCGACCATTCGCAGCGCATAGCACAGACCGATTACTACCAAACTAGTTTGCGCACTGAACGTTAACATTGGCAAGGTTCCAATTACTAGCATTGCAAAGCCAAATAATGATAACTTTTTGATCCCTAATTTGTCGTACAAAGTTCCCGAAACCGGATTGCAAATAATCATTAACAATGCTCCCGGCATCATTACCAATCCAGAAGTCAGAGCGGATTCGCCGCGCGTTGTTTGCAAATATAGCGGCAGCACCAATTCAATTCCGACCATCGCTAAGTTACTAATTGTACTTAATAGAGTACATAAATCAAATTTAAGATTTTTAAACACTCGAATATCAAGCAAAGGCTCTTTCATGTGTAATTGCCGCAGGCAAAAGAGATAGATGATTATGATGCCCACAATTAAGACTAGGCCAAGCATCAGCGTGATTTTACCAGTATTACCGATTTCTGACAAAGCATACAGGATTAAGCCAAACCCAAAAATCGATTCTAAAAATGAAACCACATCTGTGGTGCTCATGTGTGGTGTAGTAATATTTTGCACCGCAAAAATCGCACAAACAGCCACTATCCCGCTGGTTACACTCAAAATGATAAAGAGCATCTGCCAGCCAGAATATTTTAAAATTAATCCAGAAATTGTTGGCCCAACAGCTGGACCAAAGCCAATGACTAAGCCGGTGATCCCCATTGCCATGCCTCGCTTTTCGGGTGGGAACATCATCAAAATTACGTTCTGAATAAACGGCATTAATCCACCGGCTGCAATTGCCTCGATAATCCGCCCAGTTAACAGAACATAAAAATTAGGTGCAAAAACACAAATTATAGACCCGATGAAGAAAATTCCCATCATTGTTAGATAATTTTGCTTCATATTGAATGACTCAAAAATCCAAGCTGACATTGGAATCATTAGCCCAACCACCAATAAGTACGCTGTCGTCAGCCATTGCGCCGTCGATTGACTAACGCCAAACGCGCGCATAATTGTCGGCAACGCATTATTCAAAAAGGTCTCTGCTAACAGTGCCACAAAGGCACCAAATAGCAGAACCGCCATCATTAAATTTCGCTTTTTTGTAGAAATTTGTTTTATTTCTTGCGTCATATTTTCTCCTTTTATGTAGTAAGCTACATTTTTAGCAATAATAAGAAATTAGAAGTTAGCAATAATCTGATTTAAAAATGTTTCTAATTGTTTAACATCTTGAGCGTCGAGACCAGCGATAATTTGGCCATTGATTTTATCCATAATTGCATGAATTTCAGTAATGTTTTCATCAATTAATTTAAATCCAGCAGCCGACAAGGTCAGCACAATTTGTCGTTGATCACTCTGCAAATGTGCCGTTTGAATAAAATCATTATCTGCTAATCGCTTTACAATTCCGCGAATTGTCGGGTGGCTAAGTACAAAAGTATCAGCGATTTCTTTTTGCGTAATTGTTCTGCCCTTAGAATCATATAAATAGACCAAAAGCGAAATTTGCGCTCCGGTTAAGGAATAATTTTGAAATAGACTGGCAAAATGATTGTTTAGTTCCTTCTCAATTAGCGTGTTAGCGATTTTTATCTTAGGTCCTAAGCGATTTAAAAGTTTATCAGACATACTTAGCTTCCTTTCTGTTATGTAGTATACTACATTTTTATCACGACAATCAATATGCTCAATAATAAAAACAAACATATATATTCATAAATATAATTTTTTAGATCCCAAAATCTCTTTGCGCGCTAACATAATTAGATTATAATTAAAATAAGATTGGTTTATCGTTAATGATACAACCAAATTTGAGGTAATTAAATGGACTTATTAACAACTATTCACAACAAAGGATTAATTTTAGACGGCGCAATGTCCGATGAACTTGAAAAGCAGGGTGTACCTACAAACAACAAATTATGGACAGCCGCCGCATTGAAGGACAACCTGCAGGCCGTGTATCAAGCACACTGGGACTACCTCCAAGCAGGTGCCCAACTGATTATTACCGATACCTATCAAGCAAACATTCCTGCCTTCATTAACGCAGGTTATACTGAGCAAGAAGCCCAAAAAATGATCGCTGATGCAGTTAAAATCGCTAAAAAGGCACGTGATGATTATGAACAAAAGACTGGTAAGCACAACTTTGTCGCTGCTTCTATTGGTTCTTACGGTGCCTATTTATCAAACGGTAATGAGTTCTGCGGTGATTACAACCTCACAGCTGACGAATATCTTAACTTTCATTTACCTCGTTTAAAAACAATCATCTCGCAGCAGCCTGACTGTCTTGCAATCGAAACTCAACCCAAATTGGCAGAAGTTACAGCACTTTTAACCTGGCTAGCCAAAAATGAACCTCAAATTCCCGTTTATGTTAGCTTTACCCTACACGATACCGTGCGCATTAGCGACGGCACTAGTTTAAAAAAGGTTGTTGAAACTGTTAATAACTATCCACAAGTTTTTGCGATCGGTGTCAATTGCGTTAAGCCAGCTTTAGTCACACCAGCAATCAAGACAATTTGCCAATTCACTAATCAAGAAATTGTCGTCTATCCTAATCAGGGCTACTCCTATGACTCATTTTCTAAAACTTGGCTAAAAATCAAACGAACAATTGACTTCTATCAAAGCACCAAAGAATGGTACCAGGCAGGAGCCCATTTAATTGGTGGCTGCTGCACGACTGGACCAGAGCAGACACGTGAAATTGCTCGCGCTTTTCAAGAAATTTAGTTTAACTTAATTATTTTGTATAGCTTTCTTAAGATATTGCGATTAAACTGACAATATATAAATAATAAAAGAGGGCTATAATGGGCTTTATTCTTATGATGGGTGGCTTAATTATCGGTGGTGCTTTAATCTACATCGCACTATCTGGTACTGCCAACCATACCTTAAAATATTTAACTTTATCAGTCGGCAGTATAGCTTTATTAGGTGGTCTGGTCCTACTATTAGCGCCAGCATTCTCACATCAAGTTTATGATTGGTTATACGCGTTAATCGTAAATCATTAATTATAAGTATAAAAATAGAGTAGCTTTTAGCTACTCTATTTTGTTCCCAATTATTTATATTTTAATTCTTTTTAGCAATTGCCTTAATTGCATTTCTACCAGAGAAGATGCAGTATCCAGCATGCGTACCAGGTACGTTAACGCCGTAAGTGTCACCGTAAAGAACGGCTGAACCATCGCTACCAATTGCGTACAAACCTTCAATTGGACGCCCCTTAGTATCCAATACTTCGTTATTGACATTAACACGTAAGCCATCACCAGTGGTGTATGCACCAACGCCTAATTCAATTGAGTAAAATGGGCCATCACCATCAACAGGCAACATGTACTTAGCTGGCTTATGGAAGTCAGTATCTTCGCCCTTAGCGGCCATCTCATTGTAGTGCTTAACGTAAGCTGGCAAGTTTGGTGTATCAATTTCTTTAGCTAATTCTTCAATTGTAGCAGCCTTGTGCAAGAACTTGCAACCATCTTTTTCAGCCTTTTCAATATCATCACGCAAAGTTGGGTAACGATCTTCTGGTACCATTGGCTTCATTGAACGTGGATATGACTTGTCGGTAAAGTCATCCAGAATCTTTTGGCTAAAGATACAGAAGACACGTCTTTGCCGGTTCATGGCATTACCTTCATTAGCCCAGTTAACAACACAAGCAGCCTCATCAACAAAACGTTCACCAAGTTCGTTAACCCACATTTGTGGTTGGTCACAAACTGAACTCCACATTGCTGTTCCCCACAGCTTAAATGCTGGAATAGTGTCATCCTTAAATTGACCACCAAACATCATTGACATTCCAGTAAAGTACTTTTGAGCTCCCAAGTTCCAAGCAAGACGCAGGCCATCACCTGTACTCTTGCCTGAGTTAACAGGGATTACGTTATCTGGATTTTGGTGAGGGGTACTGCCAAATAATTTCTTATCATTCAGGTAACCACCGGCAGCTAAGACAACGTTCTTGGCATTAACAACCTTAGTTGCATCATCTTCAACTGTTGTCAAAGTTACGGAATAAGTATGATCGGCGTTTGGCTCAACGTCCGTAACTTTAGTCAGTGTCTCAATAGCTAGACCCTTGCCCTTAGCGTATGGTTCCAAACCATTATGAATAGCGTCATAGCCTTTACCTTCAAACAAGTGCCAAGTTCTAACACTAGTACCCATGTTGACAACCATCCAGAACTTAACGCCGTGATCTTGCAGCCAAGAAACATTCTTACCAGCATTATCAATGTAGCGTTCCCACATTCTGCCGTCACCTTTATAGTGAGAATAATTCAATTCTTCTTCAAGCAATTCCTTCTTGTCAATTACAGCGTTGTCTTTCTTCTGCAATTCGGAATCAGCAGCAAACACACCTTCAACATAGTTACCAGTACCACCAGTTGTCTTGCCTTTTTCTACTAATAAGGTCTTCAAGTTGTTATCAACAGCTTCAGTTGCGGCAGCAAAACCAGCAAGACCAGCACCAACAATGACAACATCGTATTGTTCTTCTGTCATAATTTAATACCTCGTTTTAACAAAAAACATGCACAAATTAAATTATCTTTAATCTGCACATGTCATTACTTTTAATTCTTTTTAGCGGTTTGTGCTGCATCAATTCCGGCTAATCTACCCGAAATATATGCAAAGCCTAAAGTTCCACCTTCAAAGTCAACATATGCCTTACCATACATCCCTGAAGCATCAGCACCAGTTACGTATAAGTTTGGAACTGGTTCGCCTTCTGGCGTTAAAGCGTGCATCTTTTCATCAATTGTTGCACCACCAAGAGTACCCAAGTTACGAGCAATATATTTAACTGCGTAAAATGGTCCTTCTTCAACTGGAATCATCCGCTTGGTATCGGAGAAGAATAGGTCGTCTTCGCCAGTCTTCTTAGCGTTGTTGTATTGAGCAACAGATTTCTTCAAGTTTTCCTTGTCAACGCCCATCTTTTCAGCTAATTCGTCAATTGTTTGACCAATAAAGACAACATTAGTTGATTCAAGCTTGCCCAATAAACTAGTAAAGTCTGTCTTTTCATGTTCACGCTTAATGGATTCTTCAGTATCTGTTGGATAATTGAATTCCATGTAGAATTCACGGTGGTTCTTCCACTTGCCATAGTGATCTTCAATGGCTACAGTTCCGCCTTCTTTAATCTTGTCAAGCATTGCTTGGTCAAAAATAACAAATTCAGTTTGCTTAGGTTGCTCCGATAACTCTGCACCGTGAACAGCAAAGTCCAAAGCGTGAGTTTCACTAGCATAACGTTGACCGCGGTTATTTACCCGCAAGTTCGGGAAGTCTGCCAAAGCATTGAGCGGCATCCAACCTGGGCCAACGATTTTAGCCATTGCACCAATATCTTCATTACTGAATGTTTGCCAGAAGTAGTGGGTTGAACCATTAATATGGTGAGCAGTACCTGCATCCCAAGCCATGTTCAAACCATCACCAGTGTTTTGCAAAACTTGTCCTTGTGTGCTGACGTCACCCAAGTATTCTTTACGCATTTCTGGGTTACCACCAAAACCACCGGTAGCAATAATGACCTTTTTAGCATGAACTTCAAGTTCACTGTCATCGCCTTGAGCAACAACACCAGTAACTGCACCAGCATCATCTTGCAATAACTTTTTAGCAGCAAAGCCAAAGTACATCTTACCGCCGATTGACTTAAACTTTTCAATCAACTTAGTAATTGCTTTAGTACCACCTTCTTGGTAGCCGTGCAAGGTTGCAGGCATCCCAATGTGGTCATAGCTACCACCAGTACCAGCATCAACTAACTTCATGATGGCACCATTTTCGTTCAGCCAGTCAACTGTCTTACCAGATTCATCAATAATCCGACGAACTAAGATTGAGTTCATGTAACCTTGAGAAGCATCCATATATTCGTCATACAGCCACTTCTTAGAAACAACTTGGTTCAAATCTTTTTGTTGTTGACTATCAGCTGCAAACATCCCACCAGCAAAAGTACCAGCACCAAGTGGTGAAATTGTCTTTTCAAGAAGGGCAACACTTACGCCTTCTTGCTTGGCAGCAAGTGCAGCTGCAGCACCGGCAGAACCAGCACCAACAACAGCAACATCGACATCAATTACTTCTTTAGCTGAGCTTGAATTTTGCGCACTATTTTCTTTTAATGCGTCAAAGTCAACGTCAGCTTTATCTAAGGCTTCTTTAACACCTTCCAAGATTCCTCGTGAAGTTTCAGAAGCACCTGAGACAACATCAACATCTGCCGATTGTTGTTTAACAATTTTTTGGGCCATCTTGTCAAAGGCATTAGCTTGTAAACTACCCGGACGATACTCGTCAAGCGGTGTTACAGCAGTAATCTTATCAGCACTAACCTCAACCTCAAGGTTAATAATACTTTCCTTGCCTTGTCCTGAGCCGGTGTACTTTCCCGGCTTATCCGTAATTTTCTTTGTCATAATTAAAATTCCTTTTATTAATTAAAACTATCTGTGGTGTCTTGCAGCGTTAGCATCAGGCAAAATTGCCATTAAAATTGCTGTTACACCAAAAATTGTACCTTGAATGATAAATGTCAACATGAAGTTTGCTCCCGCAATTGATGAAATAATTACAGGTACAATGTATGACAATAATAATGAAATAGTACCAACTAAACCACCGGCAGAACCAGCATATTTAGGCCCGATTTCTGGAAATTGAATTGGTAATGCTTGGATGATTGGTCCTGTAATAGCGCCAAATAATCCACCTAAAATCAAAACTACTAACAATACTGGACCAACAGGAATGTACCAAGTTGCTGCCATCAATACAGCAGATAACAGAGTTACTAAAATCATAACAGGTTTAGCTTTACCAAATTTTGAAACAATCGCTGGGCCAAACATTGAACCACAAAGACTACCAATAGTAGCAATAGCAGCAACTTGACCGGCTTGAGCAGGACTCATTCCTTTAGCAGCAAATGCCTGTGGCAAAATTCCAGAAAAGGCCATTGATGCAGCAGTACCACATCCACCACAAATACCGACAATCCAAGTCTTACCACTCTTAGCAGCAACCTTAAAGTAACTCAATGAAGATTCAGTCTTAGCAGCTTGGCCAGCTTGCTTAGGAATTTCTTCACCTTTAGGCACATCTCTAACAAATAATACCCAGCAAACAGCTAAAACAAGTAAAACAACTGATGAGAAAATGTAAGCTGCTTGAACACTAGGAAACATTGGTCCAGTGATCTGTGACAACATAATCCCGATACTAGCAGCAGCAAAGAAAATACCCATCGCTGTATTAGTATCTTGCTTGAACCAGATACCAAAGATTTTAATTGTATTAGCATTTAACAGTGCCATATAAACACCGAACATTAACAGCATTATCATTAACGAGATAAAGTTACTAGCCCACAATCTACCAAAAGCACCGATAACCGAAATTACTAACCCAACAGTAACAACTTTCTTAGCACCATATCTATCTGCTAATGAACCAGCAGGAATACTCAGGAATACGGCAACTAACATTGGTGCCATTAATAAACTCGAGAATTGAGCTGGTGTAATATGTAATGCTGGCATAATTTGTGTTGCCAAAGCAGAAATTTGGAACTGAACATAGTTGCTAATCGCATCAAGTCCAGCAGCGATTGCCAAGATCACCCAACGGTAACTTGTCAATTTTGGTAATTGTTTTTCTTTCATTATTTAAAATCCCCTTACTTTTAAATAAAAACTAATTTTCAGCGGCGTATTGACCGGCTAAACGTCCGAATGTCTGTGCATGACTGCATGTCAGACCCGGAACTCTGTCTGGATAACTGCCCCAGAAGAAGCCACCACTGCAGTTCCCTGCTGCAAACAAATGTGGAATTGGCTTACCGTTCTTGTCAATAACTTGCATCTTAGTATTAATCCGCAAGCCATCAAGTGTTGCAAGTAAACGGCCACCGTAGACAACACCGTAGTATGGGCCATGCTCAACTGGGAACAATCTAAATTGTTCCTTACCCAAATCGGTGTCTTCCCCCTTCTTGCACATTTCGTTGTAGCGTTCAACACTATGAACCAAATTATCCTTTGGCATGTGTAATTTTTCGGCTAATTCTTCGATTGTGTCAGCCTTTTGAACCATACCGTCATCAATCCGGCGTTGAATTTCAGCTTTGTTTTCCTCAGTGTTATAAATTCCTGGGAAGCCTAAGCGTGAACAGCCTTGCGTATGGAATTGTGCCAAGTGATCCATTGTTTCTTCTGACCAAATTTCAGCTTCCAAATAACCAGGTTGCTTAGCAGCGGCATTGGTATCAAATTGATAAGGTACACTTTCGTTTTCGAAACGTTCACCGTTCAAGTTAACCTTGAGCAGTGGATAAGCACCCATCCAGAAGTAACCTTGACCCTTAAAATCGATGAGATAATGCTCTTCAGCCTTAGTGCCGACCTTCACAGCACCACGGTCAAAGATGATTTCAGCAGGCTCTTCATCACGAGCTGCGCCAACTTTCAAACCAGCTAAAATACCTGAACCATCATCACGTGGACCATCAGAATAAACATTCTTCTTGTAGCCAAGTGGATCCCACTTTTGCATTAATTCAGGATTACCACCGTAACCACCGGTACAAATAATGACACCTTTAGTTGCAGCATATTCAGTCTTAGCACCAGAAGCACGATCACTAGTAACAACGCCAGTAACCTTTCCGCTATCGTCAGTTACTAATTCTTCAAGTTTAGTATTGTACTTCAGCGTTACGCCTAGTTCCTTAACCTTATCAATCATCCAGTCACCATAATGAGCCCAATCATTATCTGGAGTTGTTAAGGCTAATTCTGTATTGAAAGCAGTATTAACGATTGTTTCATAATTAGCATCAGGTTGTACTCGTAAAACAGCGTTGTGTGGCTTCATGATATTATCTTCAAGCCAGTTAGCTGTTTCATCAGTGTGATTAGCCCATGTCCAAAGCAAACGTTCATCAACATTGCCTTGATAGAACAAAGTTAAGAAGTTCATTAACTTAGCTTTATCAACCTTAATTCCTGCTCTTCTTTGAGCATTACTATCCAATGCGGCAAAGAATGAACGAAACAAGAACTGTGAACTACCAGACTTGTCAATCAATAATACCTTGGCGCCTTTTTCAGCAGCAGCCATAGCAGCCATAGCGCCGGCATTGCTGGCACCAGCAACAATTACATCATAACTATTTGCCATTTTTCTCCCTCACTTCTTTTAAAATTTTGTTTTTTAATACGCTTTCATAATACTATGAATAACGTGAACTTCTGCACCATATTTAGAATTGAGGATTACCAAATGGAATAATCAAACTTTTAAAACAGCAAAAAAAGCCCGCCATTGCAATATTTAATTGCATAAAGCAGACTTTTTAAAATTCGTCAAAATTGTGTTAATTATTTTGCTTAGGAAGAAATTCCATAATTGATTTCTTGAATATTTCGCAAACCTGTTCCAGAACTTTTACATTCGTAAATGATTCCATATAAGCAATACCATATGGCGAAATTTCGTGATAATCCATTGGCACATACTTCGCACCATTGTTTTGATAATCAGCGATGAAGTTAGGTAAAATGCCATAGCCCCAACCAGCTTTAACATAAATATCCATTGCAGAAAAGTCTTGCACGAACCTAATATGACGCATTCCCATCTCTTCAATTAATGAATTTTGGTATTTCATTTGGACATTAAGTGAGCCATTAGGGTCTATTAAGAATATATCTTTGCCCTTTAAGTCTTTAAGAGTGATTAATTTCTTTTGCGCTAATTTAGAATCTTCAGGACAAGCTACCACGAAATGACCTGATATTAACGACTCAAACTTAATATCATCTACGATATCGACATCATCACGAGCAATTACACAAATATCAACGTGATGATTAAGTAATTCGCCAATTGAATTCTTCAATACAAAAACAAATTGAATATTTAAATTGCTGCCTGAATCACGTAATTTTCGCAAAAACAATGGCAAAACTTCTTGCTCTAGCGGCGTATCACAAACACCAATGCGTAATAAATTACCGGCGTCGTTCTTTTGGCTCCGCAAATAAGCCACAGTATAGTCCATATCATCAAGAACATTGCGCGCAACATGATAAAAATATCTGCCGGCATTAGTCAAAGAAATTCGGTGGTGTGCACGGTTAATCAGAGTTACACCAATAGTATTTTCTAAGTCTTTAATATTTTTAGAGACAGCCGATTGCGAAAAGTTTAATTGCTCAGCAGCAATGGTAAAACTAGAATTATCAATGGCCTTAATAAAGCAGCGTAATTGGGTAAAATTCATTTTCATCATCCATTCAACGTATAGTTTTACTTTATTATACGTTAATTTGTAAGGCTTTTCATGAAAAGATGAATTTTCAATATGAAAGGGAAGGTATTTTCCCTTCCCTTTTAACTCTTTTTGATGATCAATCATCTTTTACCCTTATTAGCATCAGGCAAAATCAACATAATAATGATTGTCATTGCAGTAACAATGGCTTCAATCATAAAGTTAGCTGCAAAACTGCGACCAGCAATAGCTGAAATAAATACTGGTACAAAGTATGACAATAAAGTTGAAGCCATACCAACTATTCCGCCAGCACTACCAGCATATTTTGGTCCAATCTCTGGAAATGAAATTGGCATTGATTGAACAATTGGACCAGTCATTGCACCTAGTAGACCTCCGATAATTAAGTTAATAATTAATGGCGTTCCCATTGGAACATACCAGGTAATAAACATTGAGCATGCAGCAATTGCAGTTACCGAACACATAAATATCTTAGCATACTTCAACTTATTAATAATTGTTGGTCCAACCATTGAACCGAAGAAACTACCAACTGTAGCAACTGCGGCCATTACGCCGGCAGAAGCACTCGACATCCCGCGACCTAAAGTAAAGGCTTGGGGCAAAATTCCTGAGTATGCCATTGAGGCAGCCATTCCACAACCACCACACAAGGCTACTAACCAGGTATTCTTACTCTTAATTGCAACCTTGACGTATTTCATTGCTGGCTCTGACGGTGGTACTACCTCACCTTTTGGCGCATCTTTAGCAAACAATGCCCAACAGATTGAAAGAATTAACAAAACCGTTGATGAAAACATGTATGCCGTTTTTACATCAGGAAATAACGGATTAGTTATCTGCGACAACATAATTCCGATACTGGCTGAAGCAAAGAAAACTCCCATCGCAACATTGGTATCTTGCTTAAACCAGATACCAAAAATCTTAATCGTATTCGTACTCAAAATTGACATATAAACGCCGAACATCAATAGCATCAGCATCATCGTCACAAAATTATTAGCAATAATTCTACCGTAAGCTCCAAGTACAGAAACAATACAACCAACCATCACAACTTTTTTAGCACCAAACTTATCTGCTAATGATCCCGCTGGAATACTCATCACTACGGCAACTAGCATTGGCGCCATCAATAAACTAGAAAATTGCGGCTGCGTTAAATGCAGTGCTGGCATGATTTTAGTAGCCAAGGCAGAAACTTGAAATTGAATATAATTACTAATAATATCCATTGAAGCTGCCAAGGCCAAGATTACCCAGCGATAATTAGATAATTTGGGCATTTGTTTAACTTCCATCTTTATTTCCTTTCAACTAACAATTAATTTTCCGCAGCATTTTGGCCAGCCAACCGACCAAAAGTTTGAGCACGACTACATGCAAGGCCAGGAACCCGATCAGGATAGCTGCCCCAGAAAAAGCCACCACTAGCATTGCCTGCTGCATACAAATGCGGAATTGCATCACCAGCTTCATTGATCACTTGCATCTTGGTATTAATCCGCAAGCCATCAAGGGTAGCTAACAAGCGACCGCCCATTAAAATGCCGTAATATGGCGCTTGATCAACTGGGAACAATCTAGATGGTTCTTTACCAAGTGTCGTATCCTGCTTTTGCTCGCACATCTTGTTGTAACAACGAACACTAGCAACTAATTTTTCTGCCGGTAACTGCAGTTTTTCTGCCAGTTCTTCAATTGTGTCAGCTTTTTGTGCTGTGCCATCATCTAGTCGTCTTTGAACTTCAGCTTTTGCGCCTTCGGTATTATAAATTCCCGGCCAACCTAAACGAGAACAGCCCAATGTGTGGAACTGCTCAAGATGGTTCAATGTTTCATCATTAAAAATGACTGCTTCAAGGTATCCCGGCTGCTTAGAAGCACTATTAATATCAAATTCATACGGTAAACTCTCATTACTAAACCGTTCACCCTTTAAGTTGACCTTTAGTAATGGATATGAACCCAGCCAGAAATAACCAAAGCCGCGATAGTCAATTACATAATGATCTTTTGCGTTCGTACCTGGCTTAACGCCACCACGATCAAAAATGGTTTCAGCTGGTTCCTCATCGCGAGCAGCATCAACAGCTAATCCCGCTAAAATACCTGAACCATCATCTCTTGGACTATCTGAATAAACATTTTTCTTTAAACCTAGCGGGTCCCACTTGGCCATTAATTCTTTATTGGCGCCATATCCTCCTGTACATAGAATCACACCCTTAGTTGCATGATATTCAGTTGTCGCACCACTTTCACGATCACTAGCAACAATCCCAGTAACAGTACCATCTTCAGCCGTAATTAGCTTTTCTAATTTGGTATTGTACTTTAGCGTTACTCCTAGTTCCTTAACCTTATCAATCATCCATGTTCCGTAATGTGCCCAATCAGTATTATCCTTAGTTGCAATAACATTTTCTGTTGGAAAAGCCGTGTTAACAATCGACTCATAATGTGCATCAGGCTCAGCCATAATATGGCCACCATTAGGCTTTAAAATATTATCTTCAAGCCAGTTAACTGTATCAGCACTGTGATTAACCCACGTCCACAAGAGACGTTGATCAACATTAGATTGAGCAAACAACGTTAAGAAATTAATTAGTTTTGCTTTATCAATCTTTATGCCCGCCTTTTTTTGAGCGTTAGAGTCAACTGCAGCAATTGAAGAACGGTAGAGATATTGTGAACTCCCCATCTTATCAATTAACAAAACTTTAGCGCCTTTTTCGGCTGCTGCCATTGCAGCCATGCCTCCTGAATTGCTTGCCCCAGCAACGATTACATCGTAAGTATTTTCCATACAAATTCCTACTTTCCTTTAACAACTTTCAATACACTATTAAATTAACATGTGAATTAGTTATCTTAGCAAGCTCATTAGAATTTAAGATAACGAAATGGAATGTCACAGTCGGCCGGCTAGTCTTCCGTGCTCTTTTTTTTGGCAAAACAAAAAAGTATATTGTCAGTCCTATTGGGAACCAACAACATACTCTTACTATCTATAAATTAATTATTAACAGTTGCCTTAATTGCGTCTTTAAATACCTGGATAATTTTTGAAATATCGACATCCTTAGCTACTGAGCCAATATAAGCCAGGCCATAAGGCGGAATTCCAGCATAATCTAAAGGCACATAAACTACGTCTTTGTTTTCAAAATCAGCGATAAAATTCGGCAATATGCCTAAGCCAAAATTTGCTTTGACATAAATACCCATTGTAAAAAAGTCCTGCACAAATCTGATGTGTTCAAGTCCAATTTGAGCAATCAACGAATTTTGCATTTGAAAACTAAAGGAATTATTAGGATCAAACATAAATAATTTTTGATCTTTTAAATCAGCCAAGGTTATCTTTTCTTGTTCACTCAAAGGCGAGCCAGCTGGGCAAGCAACCACAAAGCCACCAGGAATTAAAGTTTCAAATTTAACATCCCCTACAACATCAATTGAGTCGCGAGAAATAACACAGACATCGACGCGATGATTAAGTAAAACCGACACAGTATTAGTTAAAATATCCACAAGTTGAATTTCCAACTTACTATCGGCTTGATGTAATTTCTGTAAAACCAGCGGCATTAACCTTTGCTCAAGGGGTGTATTGGAAAAGCCAATACGAATTAAGTCGCCCACCTTATTTTTCTGGCTTTTTAAATATTCACTAGCATAATCCATATCGTCAACTACATTACGAGCAACTTTATAAAAGTACTTACCAGCATTGGTCAGCGAAATTCGGTGATGGCCACGATTAATCAGTGTTACTTCCAGTTCATTTTCTAAATCCTTAATATTCTTAGATACAGCAGGTTGCGTGAAATTCAAAGCCTCGGCTGCAATTGTAAAGCTTGAATTATCCACAGCTTTTACAAAACAATGTAATTGAGTAAAATTCATTTTTGCATTCCTGTTCATAAACATCTTTTATGTTAATTATATACTAAATGTAAGTATTTTCAAAAAAGTTATTAAATTGTTTGCTTTTTTGCTATAATACAGTTGTGAGTAGTCCTGTTGGTGTCAGAACTTCTTAACATAGGTTTCCGCTTAAAAAGCGGTGACTTAACGATATTTGACTGATAATCGCCTTTGTCTTTGTGAACTAGAGCGGTTATTTGTTTGCTTTCTAAAACCATGCTATAATATGGCTGTAAATAAAAAGAAGCCCCGTTGACATCAGGACTTCTTAACATGAGTTTCCGCTTAAAAAGCGGTGACTTAGACAATTAACTGTTAACCGCCTTTGTCTGCTGAACTAGAGCGGTTATTTGTTTGCTTTAAATTTCTTTAAAGCAGCCTTCAAGTTACTAAAAGCATTAACTAAGTTAGTAATTTCAGTAATTAAGCTGACTAATTGCTTAACTACTGTTACCAATACCAAGATAATCACTGCAACAGTTAATCCGAAGGCAATAACAGTATCCATGTGGGTACCTGACTAATCCTTTCTTTAGAATTCTGAACTTAATAGTTGTTACACCATAAGCACCACTTCCTCAGTTTAAAAATTAGTCACCGCATTCTAGCTTCATCTCATGTTCAATTAATTATAGCAAAATTAGCTGCAAATTTTGCAACATTCAAAACATTTTTTAAATTAATATTATAAACAATCTAAATTACTTGTATCAAAAAAGGTGATGAACTTTTCGTTCATCACCTTTAATTTCTTCTTATTACTTAACGTGGTTGGCATCTGGCAAAATCGTGATAAAGATCATCGTTGCAGCAGTCAAAACTGCTTGAATACCAAACGTAACCATGAAATTCTGTCCAGCTATTGCTGAAATAATAACTGTAAAGATATATGAAAGTAATAGTTGAATGGTACCAACTAAACCACCGGCACTACCAGCATATTTAGGACCAATCTCTGGAAATGCAGCAACCATGCCTTGCATCAGTGGGCCATTAGCTGCTCCAAAGAAACCACCAATAACCAAGTTCGCCATCATTAATCCGCCCATTGGCACAAACCAAGTAGCAAAAATTGAAATTGCAGCTACAATTCTTGTTAAAAGCATAAATGGTTTAGCTTTATTAAGATTATTAGTAACAGCTGGAGCAATTAACGATCCGAGTAAACTTCCGATAGTTGCAACAGAAGCTATCGCACCAGCAGAAGCTACTGCTACTCCTCTACCATTAATCAGCGCTTGCGGCAAAATTCCAGTAAATGACATAGTTGCAGCTGAGCCGATTCCTCCAGTAATACCAACTAACCAAGTCTTCTTACTTTTGACAACAACACTCAAATACTTAGTAACTGGTTCAGACTTAGGTACAGGTTCACCTTCAGGTGTATCCTTAACCAACAAAATCCACAGAACAGTCAAAACCAGTAAAACTGTTGATGAAAAAATATAGGCTGCCTGCACATTAGCAAATAGTGAATTAGTCAATTGCGACAACGTAATCCCGATACTTGCTGAAGCAAAGAAAATTCCCATTGCAACGTTAGTATCTTGCTTAAACCAAGTACTAAAAATTTTAATCGTATTTGCATTCAGCAGCGCCATATAGACACCAAACATCATTAACACTAGCATCATAGTGATAAAGCTGTGTGCAAATAGTCTACCATAAGCACCAATTACCGATACAATACAGCCAATAGTTACTACTCTTTTAGCACCAAACTTGTCAGCTAGCATCCCACTTGGGATACTTAAAAATACGGCAACTAGCATCGGTGCCATTAGCAAACTTGAAAATTGTGCTGTTGAAATATGCAATTGCGGCATAATTTGCGTAGCTAAAGCAGAAATCTGAAACTGAGTATAATTGCTTATCATATCCATTAACGCGATGATTCCCAAAATAACCCAGCGATAACTTGATAGAACTGGTAATTTTTTTGCTTCCATAATTTTTATTTCTTTCCTTAAAATGATTTTTACTTAACGTGGTTGGCATCTGGCAACATTAAAATGAAGATTACTGCACTAACATGCAATAATGCTTGCAGACCAATCGTCATTACTGGATTATGTCCAGCAATTGCAGAAATCATTACCGGGACAACATAAGAAAGCAGCATTGAAACAGTACCACCAATACCACCAGCAGAACCAGCGTATTTAGGACCAATTTCTGGAAGTTGAATTGTCATTCCTTTCAAAACCGGACCTGTCATTGAACCGAACAAGCCACCTAAGGCTAAATTGCACATCATTAATGCTCCACCTGTTAATTTCGTGTTCATGAAGATCATGATACCTGACAAAATAACAGCAAAAAGCATAAATGGTCTTGCATTATTCAGCTTCTTAATGATTGCAGGCCCAACCATGGAACCAACTAAGGCACCCATAGAAGCACATGACGTCATAACGCCAGCTACTGCAGGATTAATTCCCTTAGAATTAATCAAAATCTGTGGCAAAGTTCCGATAAAGGACATTGAAGCAGCACTAACAATACCACCACAAATACAAAGCATCCAAACTCTCTTACTTCTGGCAGCAACGCCAAAGTATTTAGTAACTGGTTCACGTTTAGGAATGGCTTCACCCTTCGGTGCATTTCTAATCAGTAATACCCAAAAACAAGCAACAACTACTAATACACATGATGAAAACATGTAGGCTGCTTGAACAGTCTTGAACAAAACACCCGTCAACTGCGATAAAGTCGTACCAATCGTACCGCAACCAAACCAGATTCCCATTGCGATACCAGTATCTTGCTTAAACCAAGTACCGATAATCTTAGTCGAGTTAGCATTACCAAGAGCCATGTAAACGCCAAACATCAATAAAGCAATCATCATTGTAGCGAAGTTATTGGCAACCAAGCGACCAAATGCCCCAATAATTGAAATAATAAATCCACTAGCAACAACCTTCTTAGGTCCAAATTTGTCCCCTAAGGTTCCACCGGGAATACTTAAAAATACGGCAACAAGCATTGGTGCCATTAACAAACTTGAAAATTGTGTTGGCGTAATATGTAACACCGGCATAATTCTTGTTGCCAAGGCTGAAACTTGAAATTGTACATAGCTGCTAGTCATGCTCATTAGCGACAGAACCGCTAATATTACCCATCTATAACTAGATAGGGCTGGCATACTTCTTTCATTCTCCATAGCTTTTCTCCTTCAAAATCAAAAAACATTATTTACAATGTTCGGGCAGTCGTCATAATCGGTCATTGCACGCACTATACTAATTAATCGCTGCCTATAAGACTATTATTTGTTACTATATTAATGTAAAAACTGAACAAAAAGAGACCTAATCCAATAAATTTCAGAATTAGATCTCTGTATATTATTGAATTTAGTAATTATCAAGTAGTGTCCGTTCAATAATTGAACAGATCTGTTTATCCAACTTAGTCTCGCTATTTTTGGCAGGATAGATTATTTCAAGGGGTACGGTCTGTCTCTGCTCAAGGGGAATAGTGCAGATTTGACCGGAAATAAAATAATCATTTCCAATTGATGCCGTCTCCGGCATCACCGTATAACCACGATCGTGGGCAACAGCATTAAAAATAATGTCACGACTTGATAATACATACTGCTGTTTAGGGCCCGCACCATTTTTGTAATCATTCAAGACAAAACAGGTTAGGCCCGCAACGTCTGCTTCAGTAATCTCCTTTTTATGTGCTAAAGGACTATTTACAGAAGCATAAACTTTCAGCGGCACATCCAGTAACTTTTTATGTTGTAAATTCATTTCAGAGATAATTGTATTAAACAAAGTTTCGTCGTTTTTACGTTTACTACAAAGGGCAATATCTATCTTGCCATCACGTAGTTGCTCCAAAAGTTTCTTAGGTCGCAATTCTTCCGGTGAAATTTCTAACTTCGGAAATTGTTGATAAATCTCATTGATAATCTTGAGAAAGATTGACCCCGATATCATCGGTACTACTGCCAGATTAATCGACTGAATGTCTTCATTACTAATTGCAAACCGCTTGAGTTCCTCCACATTACGTTGGATTTTCTGCACAATGTGGTAAACCTGCTTACCTTTTGGGGTTAATTCCACGCCCTTACGAGTACGTTCAAAGATTTGGGAGCCCATTTCGTTTTCAAAAGACTTGATCGACTCACTTAATGCGGGCTGTGATATATATAGTTCACAACTAGCCTTTGAAATTGAATGACATTCAACCACTTTTAGAAAATATTGTAACTGGACGAGCTTCATTTTTATCTCCTAATTAAAGTTTATCTACACAGAATGCAGCACCCTTACCATAACCAGTAGCACCTTCAACTGAAACCTTAACATCATTATTGAAGTTAGGATCAGCAGCACCTGGCACTTGGAAGTCAGCAATAGCAGGTGGTGTAATTGCCTTAGGTTCTTCCTTAGTCAATTGTGGTACCCATTCATAAGGAATACGATAAGCACGGTATACTAAATATTCACCAACATGTGGATAAACATATTCCCAAACAACTTCTTTATCAGGAGTAACTTCTAAGAACCGACCTTCAGTACCCTCATCAATCAAGGTATTACCGTTTGGTAAACGTTGTGCGTCACTAACAAGCGGTGAATAGAAATGATGGCCGTGGAACGGAACTTTACTATCAAAGTCAGTTGCAGCAAATGTCCAAACAACTTCTAATGTAGTTGGGTTAAATTCAATTACTCTTGAAGTATCAATTCGAGTGGTCTTCATTCCCGTCTTAGAAGTTTGATCAGGCAAGCCATATCCGGCCCAACCACCATTGTTGAAGACCATAATGTTACCGGCACCCGGTAATCCTTGTGGAATCATGTGTGAATGGTGCATACCAACAAGCGGTCCCATTAATCTCAAAGCACGAGTAGCAGTATAATCTGGACCGATTTGCCAAACAATCTTACCGCTTTCATGATCAACAATCCACATAATATTTGCTTCACGAGAGTCCATAATAATATTATTAGGATTAAATCGTTCGTCACCTTCGTCAAACCAGTGGTTCGGGCCTAAGTAGCTGGCACAGTTAACGTGGAAAATGTCACCTTCACCATGTTCACCACTTTGTTGGGTGTTTGGATCACGGAACATTGCGTTCTTTTGCACATTAGTCAAATGGAATTCACGGAAGTGATCCAAAATGTGCCATGACCACAACTTCTTACCAGAACGATCAATTTCAATTAAGACATCTTCTAGCAATGGTTGCGGTGAAATCTTGCGCTTCTTAACGTTGTTATGTGTCAACAACAAAACTTTGTTAAAGTCATCCTTACTGTCTTGACCTGGTGCATAGTAACCTACTGGGTTACCTTCAATTTGGTAGTCGTGGTGCTGACGAGCAACCCAGCCCTTGCCAACATCTTCATCGTCAACTTCTTGATTGTGATTAAAGCTCCAAATCGGCTGACCATCAAAGTCGACTTCGGTTAAATCAGCATAATCTTGGTATGCAGCAAAACGGTCACGGCAACGCAATGAACCAAAGACTTTACCACCAGGAATCATCTTGTTGGGAAAGCCTTGCAGGTCCTTCCACTCGTGAACAACTTTACCAGACATATCAATTAGCACTGCACCTTCACCAGCAGCATTAAATAGAGTATAGCCACTCCATGTCTTGTCTGGATTATATCTAACAGTTCCTGTTGGATAAACGCTTCTTCCCATATTTTTTCTCCTTTAATTATTACTCAGAAAGCATGTCTGCATATTCATCTTCGGAATGATTACCGCTAAGACGACTAACTGCTTCACCATCATCAAATAAAATCACATGAGGCACGCCCTTCAAGCGCATCTTAGCTTGCAAGCCCGGATTTTCCTCAACATCAACGTTGTAAAACGGGATATCTGGAAACTCGTCTTCCAGGTCCTCAATCTTTGGGTGAACTTTTTTACAAACAGGGCAGGTCTTACGTGAAAACAGAATCAGGCATTTTTGCCCATCGTCTTCAACAACTTCGTCAAAAAACTCAGAATTAATTTCTTTCATAATTGACACTCCTTTTAAATCTTATTATTTTTTTCACAATATTAGTTTAATCCAAAAGCGCTTACTTTAGTATATATGTAAAATCTATATCACATAGGAATCCCCTATATATTAGCGATTTCAAAAAGTTATATCCTATAGATAGTTACAAAATGTGAAAAAAATAATTTATTTAAAAGGAGAATTCTTATGGAAGATTGTGATGTATTGATTTTAGGTGCCGGCCCAGCTGGCTTATCCGCTGGTTTATTTAGTGCTCGCTATGGTTTGAAAACCGTAATTTTAGAAAAAGACGAAGTTGGTGGTCGTGCTAACCAAATCACTAAAATTACGACTTACCCCGGAATTTTAGAGTCATCTGGTGAAGATTTAATTGCCAAAATGCGCGCCCATGCCGAAAAGTTTGGTGCCACTATTAAAATGCAAGCACCAAAATCAATTGAAATCCAAGATGGCTACAAGATTGTCCACACTCGTAAAGTTGATTACAAAGCTAAGACATTAATTGTTGCAACAGGAATGACACCGCGGGTATTGGGCATCCCCGGCGAAGAAGAATTTACTGGAATGGGTGTTTCTTATTGTGCAACTTGTGACGCCGACTTCTACCAAGACCAAAGGGTTGCAGTTGTTGGCGACAATAATGAAGCCATCAGTGAAGGTCTGCTAATTTGTAAATTTGCCAGTGAAGTAGACGTCATCGTTAACAAGCCAGAAGGTCACCTTACCTGCAGCGCTGCTAACAAGGAACGTGCTGACAAGGAGCCAAAGATGCACTTTATCTGGAACACAACAGTTGAGGATGTTCACGGTGACATGAATGTTGAGGGCTTAAAGCTTAAGGATATGCAGTCTGGCGAAACTCGCGACTTGCCTTGCGATGGTGTGTTCTTCTTCCTTGGTATGATGCCTGCAACCGCAGTTGTTAAAGACATTGTTGATCTTGACGACCAAGGTTACATGCATGCCAAAGAAGATATGAGCGTTGGCGACCAAGGAATTTTTGCTGCAGGTGACACACGTAAGAGATACCTCAGCCAAGTTTTGACTTCTGCCAATGACGGTGCAATTGCCGCCGCTGCAGCACAAAAATACATTGCCACACACTAGAAGCCACTGACTTCGGAGAATAATTATGAAAAACATTTCCCACAACAGCATTGTTTTCAAAATTTCCGTACTATCCATTTCTTTGGCAGTAATGTTGGCACCAACAATTTCCCCAGCACTACCGTTAATGCACTTTCCTGGCGTTACTAAAGAGCAGATTGATACTTTATCAACCATTCCCAATTTAGCTAAAATTTTGGGTATTCTATTCTGTCCGTTCCTCATTCGCTGGATTGGCCAAAAGAAAACAATCCTCATTGGGCTGGCTGGAATTGTTATTTTAGGGATCATTCCCTTCTTCAGTAATTCATACCAAGTTATCTTGGCAGCTAGAGTCATCGTGGGCCTAGCCTTCGGCATCTTTATGCCATTATGTACTAGCCTAATCGTGCAGCTTTACCGTAATGATAAAAATACTATGGCACACATGATGGGCTATCAAAATACGGTCCAGACATTAGGCAGTGCTCTCGGGTCATTCACAGTTGGTAGCCTTGTTGCTTGGGGCTGGCACCAAGCCTTCTTGGTTTACCTAATTCCAATCCTGCCGATTGTATTGTTTGGGCTCTTTGTCAGTATTGATCGGCCACAAGAAACAGCTCAGAAACAAAAAAGCAAGACCAAATTTAAATTCACAGGTGAAATGGCCTTGACTTGTTTCTTTATGTTAGCAACCCTAGTGTTCTACATGCCGATTAACTTTACGATGCCACGATTAATCATTCAGAAACAGATTGGTTCTGCTAGTACGGCAGCGCTAGTTGCGGGAATCGTTCAAATTGCAACAATGACCACTGCGTCACTATTTGGCTACATGATGAAGCATGTTGGTAAAATCATTTTCCCAATTGGCTTCTTACTAGTTATGACTGGCTACTTTACCCTTTCACAAGCAAATAACCTTGCCGTTCTAATCTGCGCTCTGCTAATCATGGGCATCGGTAATAGTTTCTGTCTGCCATTCATTTACAATTGGATGGCTCTGTTAACTAACAGCGATACAGCAACGATGGGACAGTCCATTTTAATGATTGCGTTGAATATCGGTACGGTGCTGTCACCGAAAATTGTCAACGGCATTAACCAATTGATGGGCAGTAATGACCCATGCAACGTCATGATTATCTGCGCCTGTGGCGATTTATGCTTAGCGGTAATTGCGGCAATCAATTACGTGCACAGTAGAAGCAAAAAGCATACGCACGCATTAGCATGATTATTTTTAAAGATAAAAAGAACCACCTCAATTATGAGGTGGCTCTTTTAGTTAGGACTTAATTAATCCAATTTTTCCTTGTTAGTGACGTTCAACTTGTCATCGAAGGTGTAAACAACTGGTTCACCCGTCTTCATTTCCAAGTTCATAATATCGGCATCAGAAATGTTTTCGATGTACTTAGTCAAAGCACGCAATGAGTTACCGTGAGCAGCAATAATAACGTTCTTACCAGCTAACAAGTCTGGTGCAATGTGATCTTCCCAGAAAGGCATTACTCTACCAAGGCAAACCTTCAAGTTTTCAGTCCGTGGAATAATGTTCGGGTCAAGGTCAGCATAACGACGGTCGTGCACTTGACTGAATTCTGAATTGTCTTCAATCTTTGGTGGCAAAACATCATATGAACGACGCCAAATGTGAACTTGCTCATCACCAAACTTTTCAGCAGTTGCCTTCTTGTTCAAGCCTTGCAAACCACCGTAATGACGTTCATTAAGACGCCAAGACTTGGCTTCTGGAACCCAAAGTTGACCACTTTCTTCCAAAGCATAGTGCAATGTCTTAATAGCACGAGTTAAAACTGAAGTATAAGCTTGGTCAAATTGCAAACCAGCTTCCTTAATCAATTTACCTGCATTCTTTGCTTCCTCGACACCTTTTTCTGATAGGTCAACATCAACCCAACCAGTAAATTTATTTTCAAGGTTCCATTCACTTTGTCCGTGACGGATCAAAACTAATTTTGACATGAAATATCTCCTTTGCAAATTAAATGTTTCACTTACTATTTTACACATTTCGTTTTTATTTTCATAGGGTTTACCATTAAAAATCATTTTTTAGCTAACGATTTTACGATACAATAAGGATAACAAGTATTATTAGAAAAGAGCATGTTCACATACTATGAAATTCAAAAAAATAATCATTGGTCTTAGCCTTGCCGCAGCCTTAATTGTCGGCGGTTGTTCTAAGAAGCAGCAGAAGAGCGAGCCGATCTTAACTAAGAGCCAGGTCATTAACGCCTCACAAAAGATATTCAAAAGTGGGCAGGTTAAGCAAACCGTTACCTTGGGTAATGACACTACTAAACAAATTGTCATCACCAATGCGGCCTTTGGCGGCAAGCCAACTGTCTTCCACGTCAATTACCAAACACAGGCTAAGGGTAAAACCCAAACTTCTGAGCAGTGGGCCGACAACATGAACCACCTCTATCTTAATGGTCAAAGTGCCTGGTACAAAGCTGACCTTGCTAAAATCACGGGCCACTCGTACGCAGATTTAGTTGACGCTGTCTTTAACAACGCCATGTTAATGAGCCCACCAGCTGCCTTAACCAAGGCTTACAAGATGACGCGCAAAGGTAACACTTACAAGCTGACCGCGACAATTAATGACACTAAAATCATGCAAAAAGCCGTTGAGCCAATTTTTACAACCAATACTCAAAGCCCACAGCAGTTAAAGGTCTATCGTAAACTTGAAAAAGCCGGCAAATTCCAAGATATGACTGTTACGCTAGTTGTTAAAAATCGCAAGTTATACTCTTTCAACTACCTTGTTAACATCAGCTTAGGCAAGGCAATGAAGCTCAGTGCTGGCCAAAGTTATGGCAACATGGGACGACAAGACTTCCTGAAATTGCCAAGCAATGCGTTAAATGCTAAACCATTACCGAAAAATAATAAGAAATAATATCAATTCATTCAGACCACTTTTATCAGCAAAAGTGGTCTTTTTATCGTGATTTTTATATCAAATTATAAATTAATTATTGTCTATCAGAATTTCAACCTGTATAATGCACTTATACATATAGAATAGCGCTAACATGTAGTGCTATTAGGTAACAACATATATGAGGTGAAATTATGAAATTCAAGAAAACTGTCATAACATTATTAGCCGCTATTGGCCTTGGTGCTCTTGGCACTACTGCAACACAACCTGTTGCCGCTAGCACAAGCAAGGCTGACGTCATTAAAGTAACTCAGCAAGATCTAGCCAAAGCTACCGATACTAAGGCAGCCATCAAGTTCGGTATTAAAACTGGTAAAAAGCAACTTAAATTCAACGGCACAATGACAATGGGCAACAAGCCAATCGTTGTCCATATGGTTGCTAACAGTAAGCTTTTGCCAACCAGCGTAGAAGAATGGGTTGACAGTGGCACTGGCAAAGTTTACGTTCTAAGCGGTAAAACTTGGATTAAAGACGATATGTCTAAGGAAGACTTAGCTTCATTTACTGACACCACTCAAGCAGCTACCAATCCTGCCTTTTATAAGAAGCTAGCTAAAAAAGCTAAGTTAACTCATTCTGGTGATGCTTATACTGTTAGTGGCAAGATTACCGATCAAAAATGGCTTTCTAAAATTATGCTTGATACAGCCAAGTCTACAAAGTTGTCCAAGAAAGAACAAAAATCTCTTAAAAAGCAACTGAAAAAGACGAAATTCAAGAACGTTAGTGTCAAGATGACAATAACTAACGATAAATTAACTGACTACAAGCTATCTGCTAAAGTTGGCTTGAGTAAGAAAATTTCCTTTACTTTCAGCATGGACATGTCAGAATTTGGTCAACACAGTGATTTAGCTGTTCCAAGTGACATTGTTAGCTCTGCTACCCAAGCTCCTAAAGATTAAATACTAAAAAGATGTCTTAAGTGACATCTTTTTTTATTGCCTAAATTGAATTATGTTAACATAAAGGTAATTAAAAACGTATTTTAGATGGAGGCTTATCTATGAAATTAGGAATTGTCGTAATCGGCAAAATTGTCCACGACTTTTTAACAACAGCAAATAAAATTGCTAAATTGGAACTGGCTGCAATTTCAACGACTCAGCGCAGTCAGCAGGTTGCACGCGATTTAGCTAAACAATATGGCATCAAGAAAGTCTTTGCCGATAATGACCAACTTTATCATGATGCCAATGTCGACACGGTTTATGTAGCTGTCCCTAACTCCTTGCATTACGAGGTAGTTAAAAAGGCACTTGAAGCTGGCAAAAACGTAATTTGTGAAAAACCATACATGGCAACAACCGCTCAGGCTCAGGAACTCAAGCAAATTGCAGACGAACATCATGTAATTATCGTTGAGGCAATTACCAACATTCATTTGCCCAACTACAAGGCAATCAAGCGTATCTTGCCTAAGATTGGACCAGTTCATATTGTTGCGCTCAATTACACCCAGTATTCAAGTCGCTATGACAACTTCCTAAAAGGTATCATTGAGCCAGTCTTTGATCCAGCAAAAGATGGCGGTACCTTGAAGGACCTAAATATTTATAACATTCACCTCGCCGTTGGCTTATTCGGCAAGCCCGACCACGTTCAATATTACCCAGTAATGCAGAAAAACATTGACACTTCCGGAATTTTGAACCTGACATACGCGGACAAACAGGCAACCTTGGTCGCAGCCAAGGACTGTTATACGACGCCGCGGTCATTCATCGAGGGCGAAAAGGGTTCAATCTACTTCGATGGTTCAACTGGAGTGATTGACAACTTCACCATTGAGTTACGCACCGGTGAAACGAAGAAAGTTAATTTAAACGAATTCGATCATAGAATGGCCAGTGAATTTACTGATTTTGTCAATATTATTGACAATCACGACGTAGATACTGCCAACGAATTATACGACCACAGCATGACCGTTATGGATGTGTTGGCTGCCGCCGTTAAGTCAGTTTAATAATCAAATAAAGCTGCAGTTAACCACTAATGGGTTAACTGCAGCTTTTATTTTGTCTTCGTTTGTGCGATTAAATATGCTAATGCTGGACTGATGTCCATCCCATAGCGTAGTTCTTCCTGCTTCTCAGTCTTATTAGCTGCAATTGCCAGATGTGTGGCAGTCACGGCTGTCTTAATGGCAGCAGGTAACGTCCACCCTAAATTAAGTAACCCGGCCAAACTAGCCGCAAACAAGTCACCGGCACCATAAAAATGCCCTGCAGCATATTCCTGACCATAATAGTGCAGTTGCCCCTGCATTAACCAGCAGCAGCCGATCTGTTCACCACGGCGAACACCAGTTACTACCACTTGTAAATGATGCTTGCTTTGCCCCTCAACTGCCTTAATTGCCTGCACCAACTCTGCATCACTAGCCGTTGCGCGCAACTTATATTTAGTTCCAGATAAAAAATTTAATTCAGTTAAGTTTGGCGTTGTCACGGTCGCAGTCGTTACTAGTTCCTTGACCGCCGCAATATCTGCTGGCACTAATTCGGGATAAAGTTCGCCGTCATCCCCCAACACCGGATCAACAACTACCTGCTTAAACTGACCCTTACGACATTCTTCAGCCAGCAATTTACAAGTTGTTCGACTACCAAGATACCCCGTTAATATTGTTGCAAAGTCCAGGTCAGTAATCTGCCGCCAATGTGTAAATACTTGTGGGATAAACGTTGTTAAATCAGCTATCTGCGGAGCGCCAAAGCCCTCAGTTTGCGTTGATAAAACCTGCGTCGGCAGACTGCCATACCTAATGCCCAATGCACTCATGACACTAATTGCCGTTGTCGTAGAAATGCCACCAATTGCCGAATAATCTTCTACGAGTAATAATTTCCGCTTTGTTTTCATATTTTCACTTCATTCAGTAATTTAAATTTACTTACATTATAAACTCATGAGGCAACCACTGCAGAACATTTTAAGACTAACGAAAAAATCACTTTAGGAATAAGCTAAACTCCTAAAGTGATTTTATTTAATTAAAATTTGTGGCTTTCACAAATTCAGTAGTATTAATTTGGTAGTAGATCATGCCATTAATCACAACTTTGCCACCGTAAGTACGAACACGACTGCCGCGATGAAGCTTGACACCGTTCGTTCTCTTACCAGCCGTATCATAAACATAGGCATTATGACTCAGTTTTCGTGTCTTACCAATAATGTTGCTGGCAACGACATATTCGTCAGTACCAATTTGTAAGTACTTTTTACCATTGATAGTTTTAGAATTACCGACCGTTACCTTAGTACCAGCAGTCTTCAAAGCTGCATTAGTGCACTCACCTTGTCCATTATAAGTATAGGCATCGTGCATCAAGGTCTGCTTGCCAGTTGGTGCTTGCGAAACTGTTGTTGCTGTATCAGCGGTTGTTCCATCGGTTGTGGAAGTATCAGTATCGGTCGCACTCACATCAGTGTCAGCACCCTGCAAGTTGTAGTAATACTTGATTAAGGAGTAAAACTTGCTCATCGAGTAGCCCCACTTGCTAAAGTAGCCGTCGGGATCCGTATGATTGGTGCCGCCTAAATATTTAGAAACAGCATGGTGCGACCAGATTGTCCCTTTACCGCTGTTAACTGCATTACTTGGCGTTAAATCATAGCGGTGCAAAATCTTGGCTGCATAAATCGCATCGTTGTTCACACTCTTAGCAAAGTTATCCCGCGTGTTTTCCTCAGCTAATTCAATCTGGAAAAAGCGGTTGTTGGCAACTGCACCGGCACCCCAAACACCGTACTTAGGGGTCATCATCTGAATAACTTGCTTGTGATCAACAAAGGCGTGAACATAAGCGTACATCTTCATCCATTCACGGTTGAAGTAAATGGCTTCGTTATAAGCAGTCGCGTTAGGCGTTGCTGTCTCGTGGATAACTATCCCTTCAGGCTTACCGTAGCGATACTTAATCTTATTACCGTCAGCATAAAATTTATTATACTTAATCCCCTCTGTCTGGAGCAATTTGTATAGGTAGGTCACACCCACATAATCGTTCTCTTTCGCAAGCGAATTAATCGAGGCAGCCTCCGTTGTCTCACTTTGACTCATTCCAAAAACAGGCGCAACTAAACCTACTCCGATAGCAATAGTAGTTATTAGTTTCTTTATCTTCATCTAAAATTTCATTCCTTATTACTATGATTTATTTAAAATTACCGGCTTTGACATATTGATGGATACCAATACGGTAATATTTTTGGCCAACAATCGTGTAGGTAGAACCGTAAGTAGCTACGGCTGTACCCTTCTTTTCTGTCGTTTCATTATCACGATTGCCATAATCATTGTAAACATAGGCATTATGCTTCAAAATGCGCATTGTACCATCAATATTGCCGGCAGCAACATATTGATCGTCTCCGATCCGGTAATACTTCTTACCGTTGATCTTCTTGGTACCATAAGTGGCAATGACCTTGCCTTCGCTACCCGCCTTAAGAGCTTTCATGCCCTTAACGCGAGTTAGTTTTGAAGTGTAAACATAAGCATTGTGCATCAAGGTCTTCTTAACCTTGGTTTCACCCTTAGGAGCTTGAGAAGCTGGCGGCAAAGCACTGCCGAGATTTAGACTGGCGCCATTAACCCAGCCTTTACCTGCAATGTACATTCTCTTTTTACCGTTATAAAATGTGATGGTCTTAGTAACGGTAACGTTATCGCCCTTAGTAATTGAGTTGGTCTTTGCGGAAACCGAATGGTCTGTCGGCCAAGCATAAGTTGCACCGGACTTCTTAACCGTGTAGGCAGCACTAGCGTTAGAAATCTTAGGGTCATATTGCGTTAGGTTATAGGTTGTAATCTGACGGTTCAAAGTTGTGTTGTAATTAGGATCAGTGGCATAAGTTCCCGTCAGAGCCTTAGTGGCAGCGCCGTAACTAGCCGCATTCTCAAGCCAAGTACCCTGGTAGCGATCTGGCTGCCAGCTGACACCTTCACGCAGCTTCATTCCATTATCATCAAATGAACCTTGATAGCTTGAATATTTTCTAAATTTGGCAGTTTCATAATAGCTCTTGCCGTTCTTATCGACCTCGCGCGTCTTACTGCTGTAGACATCGCCTGTCCAGCTATCGTCGGCCTTCATCCCG
This sequence comes from Lactobacillus sp. ESL0679, assembly GCF_029433515.1. GTDB lineage: Bacteria > Bacillota > Bacilli > Lactobacillales > Lactobacillaceae > Lactobacillus. The sequence goes on from NZ_JAQTIG010000001.1 coordinate 377,888, forward strand.
AACAGGTTGTTGGCATTAACAGACAGCCCTGATTGGCCCCAGTTAGACTCAATGATTGCCTGCGCAATCATTACTGATGGGTACAAACCATACTTCTTAGCGACCTTCTTTGCTTGTGAAGCAGCAGTAGCTAAGAACGCACTTTGATTATCCGTAGCAGCCTTGACCTTCTCAGCCTTGGCTGGAGAAGTAGCAATTAAGTTGTTGGTAACTGGTATAACGGCTGACGATAATAAAGCCGCGGCAGCAAAACCAGTGATAAATTTATTTTTCATAAAGTATGTGTCCTCCTTAATCGACATCTTTATTGTATCGGGCAAACCTCGACTAGACAATAGTTTCCATTTAATTGTAGTCAAAAAGTAATATTGCCCGTCATTTTATTACAAATTAGTAATCTGCACATCCAAAACTTGACGCAGATGAGCCAATAATTGACGCTTAATCCGTTGCAACTGTACCCGCGTGACGCGCGCCTCTTGGGCTAACGCACTGATTGGTTCGCCAGCAATTAGATTGTGAAAAAATAACAGTTGTTCTAATTCTGACATCTGTGCAACTTCTCTTTCTAAAATCAGATAGTTGTCCCAGTTATTTATCATGCCCAAATCATATGCTTGTTCAAGTTCGGCCTGCCGCTCACTTGTCTTTTGTTCCTTGCGCAGCTGGTCAATCGTGTGCCAGATAATCTTGCGAAAGCTCCACCGATCAACTTCTTCTGGCGATAAACTCCCAGGCTGATCTAACATTTGTGCGTAAACGCAAATTCCTTCTTGCAACAGGTCATCATAATTAGTATAGTCCTGTCTAACGTGGGCGGCTTTTAATGCGCCCCGAACTAATCTTTGATTCTCCCATGCGGCTATAAAAGCCTCTTTACTAATCTTCATGTGTGACATTTCCTCGGTTTCGATATTGTCACAAGCGCTTGTGCACTATTAGATTAGCAAGATTGAGCAATGATTAAAAAGCAGATGAAGTAAGCGATAACAATTGATAAATAAAGCATGCAAATTATGAGAATTTACGTGACCTAAGAATAACTATCATCTAATCAGCTCTTACTTTTGGGTGAAAAAAGGCAGAAAAAAAGCACGAATTAGTTAATTCGTGCAGTGCAATTAAAACAATGTATTCGGCCGTCTACTCGAAAGATAGACAGTATGGTGGTCATCTTGAATTAATGGCTGCTCAAGGAGCTTGGCCAAACACTTACCATAGCGCGCATGACTCTTATCCAAGACAGCCTGATAAATATCCTTGAGAGACGATGTATTTAACGTTGGATGCGGATGAAAGTAGGCACGCTTATCAAGTAGTGACTTGCCCTGCGATCGCCGCACCTGCCAACCTAAAGAACACTCCAAGTGACTACTGCCAAGCTTGTACATGGCATGGTTGTAATACAAGCTGCTGTAGACCTGCGTACTGATATAACGCGTACAGTCTGTAAACGTAAAAGTGTACGTCATCCCTTGGCACGTCACCGTATTAAAGGCAATAGTTGACTTGCCAAGGGAACGAAAATTAGCCATGTGATGCAACGCCACCCAGTCAGTATCGCCTGTTGTGTAGCCATGCATCGAAAAATAGGCACGTTTGCCAGTCGCAATCACATAATGTGATCTCTGGTTAAGCCAATTAGCAAACTCACGTTGAAACTCCAGCCCACCTAATAGGTTATTTTGTGTAAAAGCGTTAATCAACGACCGACTGCTGCTGGTGCACAAAACAATCCCTTTTTGTAGGTCAAAAATCACACTTTTATACTTATTTAACAGCGGCTGTTTTTGAAATTGGTAAATGGCAAGAGTATTCTCGTTCACACGATATTTGGCATCATCCACCAGATACCCGCTTAATTCCGGCGATTGCACCTCCTTTTGCAACTTAGCCTTCGACCAGTTAAGGTATTTCTTAGCAGTTGGTAAACACCAACCTTGATTTGTCGTTTCAGGCAAATTTCTGTCCTCCATAATAATATATTTTAGTATTTGTATACTTATATAAGTATACTAAAAATGTTATCGCTTTCATAGAGCAAAATAAAAAATAGCCAAAGTTTTTATGCTTTGGCTTATTAAGTCTCAATAAAAAGGGCTGTGCACTTTATCCTGTTAATGATACCTTGTAGTATTCATTAACAGAAAATTCTTAAAGCAAAATATAGAAGCAATAACTCAAGAAAGATTAGAATTTAGTCACTATAATTCCCCACCAAAAAAGGCAGCGACCAAATCACTGCCTATTATCTAAAGCTATTAAGATATATCAAATTAGAATCATTTACACTAACCCGATTAAAATACTGTTCAAAAAATTGCTTATCCAAGTTAAATAATTGTAGTAAAAACTCTAATGAGATATGAAATTGCTCCAAAACATTTTGCAAACTAATTAAATCATGATCAAGTGTAAATTTAAACAGAGATAAAATTTTACTTGGTCGTATCGGTACTAATTTATCATCCAGCGGCTCAAATGTTTTATACCCCTTGTTAGTAAGTAATGCAAAGAAATGACTCTTATCATCCTTTGACAATAAGCCCAAGTTATAAGCTCTCATTGCCAATGTTTGTAATGCAACCTGATACTTTTTCTTCATCAATATATACGAATCTGGATTCCAAGGATTACTAATTTTACTAAAATCTGCGACAAATTTAGTTCGTGGTAACAAAAATGCTGCAGCAAACCTGTTAGCTTCCTTCTCAACAGCTTTTAAATTAGTATCTGATAACTTAGTCATATCAATATTAGTATGCAAAAAATAATGCCCTAACTCATGTGCAAGATCAAAATTCCTTCTTACTGCTGATTTCTTCTCCATACCCAAAACAATAAAAAAGAAACCATCTTTAGTTACTGCACTGTATGCATCAGTTTTATGCCCTAAGTCTTTTTCAAGTACATAAATACCACTGTTTTCTATTATGTACATCAAATCGTGATTATCTTGAAACTGTAATTCTTGACGAACAAACTCTGCTATTTGCTCAATTGAAGTGGTAGCAATATTATTAAATATCATACTATTACACTTATCTTTAATAAGACTAATTTTAGCCGCAGGTACAATCACATGTTGCTCAAAATAATTTATAAAGTAATCCGCATAATTTAAAAAGACATGATCGTAATTTGTGTTTTTTTCTAGCCGTTTATCTGTAGAGCGATAAGCTATTTGTCTATCCGAAAAATTGTCCTTAAGATACTCCGCCGATAAAAAATATTTTGGTTTAACATGAAATAAATCGCTCAATCCTTTTAAAGTTTGAGTACTTGGTAAGATATTATTATTCTCATATTCAACAATTTGCTTAGGTAAAATTCTTAAATAATTAGCTAATTCTTCATTAGAGAGGCCAGCTAATTTACGTAAATTACTTAGCTTCTCACCATAAAACATTTCTTTCACATCTCTCTAATCTTATTTATCTGTATCTTCCTGACTCTTTTTAGGCTTCTCATAACCAAATGTACTAATTTGTTCAGGATACTCCTCATTAGGAAATTTGTCATCTTTGGCAATTTCTAATTCATCATCATTGATAATAACCTTACTATTAGCAATTAGTGGCGTTAAGTCATCTATTTCATGTAATACCATCTCTTGACTTGGCATACACAAAGTTATTCGCTTTATTCTCTGAGTATTTTTATCAATTTCATAAGTCACCACATAAAAGCGATCATAATTCTTTAAATCTTCTTCAGCTTTATTCTTATCAGAATCATCAGCAAATTCAGGGATGGTCATTTGGATAAACGTATTATGTGGCAATTTTTCCTTATTCCGAATATCGTCATTAAACTTATTATTAATTCCCGCATACCCATAAAGATAATTATTTTTCTTCTTTTTATCAACTTTACCATTAAAAATTTTATCTTTAATACTACTGTTTTTGATAATTAGCATATATTTTTCAGATAAATTTTTGAGATAAAATTGAATATACTCCCAAGATGTACCAGCTATTTTAACTTCGCTAGAAAACATTTCATTATTAGAACATTCCTTATTAACACTAGAATCAATATGGTTACCTTTGATCCATGAATATGCAGAACTAACTTTTAAATCATACTTTTCAACTGCTGAACGTCTAACCTCTAAATAGTCTTTATAGCCTTGTTGAATCCCATCCACAATTAATCTATTAATATTTTCGTGTAATTTTAAATCTGTCATTCTTACTTTTCCTCAAACATGAAAATTTAAGTGTAATTATCGAAACTCTTATTTAAAATAATTATATTTAAAAATTATTCTAAATTCAATTTAATTTTTTCATCTAAAAAAGACAGCGACTAAATCGCTGCTTATTGCTTAATGAAATAACAACAATACTTACTTCAATAAAACTAATCTGAACCATAAATACAATTACATGTTGCTCAAAAAATTTATAAAGACAACTAAACCATCAGTTTGCTATAATGTTTAGGACGTAGAAAGTTAAAAGACGGTTTACTACCTGTGAGTGAAAGGACTGATGCTTATGAGCATGAGTGGATTCATACTCCAATCTATTGTAAGAAAGGAGGACAGGTAGTTGGAAATCATTTTAGCCTTAGTGGTGATCTTTGCTATTAGTTTAGTAGGATTAGCCTTTAAGCTTGCTGAAATGAAGCAGAATATGCTACTAGCGGTAATGATAATAAATCTGTTGCCACTAGTAGTTGAACTGTTAACAAGTTTGTTCAATTAATTTTGGCTAAACTAAAACCGTCTTGATCTATCAGGAAAAGGACGGTTTAGTAAAACCCATAATTTTCAGGTAGTAAGCCACTTTTAGTGGAACTACGTCAAGGAGTTGTGTTACCAGCACAGCTCCTTTTTTATTACACATGTAAGTGTAACACGAAAGCCCAAAAATTTAAAGACAACTGAACAATCAGTTTGTTATAATATTCAAGACGTAGAAAGTTAAAAGACGGTTTACTACCTGTGAGTGAAAGGTCTGATGCTTATGAGCATGAGTGGATTCATACTCCAATCTATTGTACGAAGGGAGGACAGGTAGTTGGAAATCATTTTAGCCTTAGTGGTGATCTTTGCTATTAGTTTAGTAGGATTAGCATTTAAGCTAGCTAAGATGAAGCAGAATACGCTACTAGCGGTAGTGATAATAAATCTGTTGCCACTAGTAGTTGAACTGCTAAGAAGTTTGCTCAATTAATTTTGAGCAAGCAAAAAACCGTCTGATCTACCAAGAAAAGGACGGTTGCTTGTCAACAAATAATTTTCGGGTAGTAAACCACTTTTAGTGGAACTACGTCAGGGAGTTGTGTTACAGCACAGCTCCTTTTTATTACAAAAATAGTTTAACACGAAAGCAGGAAAATTTAAAGACAAGACTAACCTTACTTTCAACAAATGCAATATCAGAAGTTTGTAACTTATTCTTCACTCTCGTTAATCCAATCTTCTAATTCCTGATCCGTATTTATATCTTTTGCTGGTAATCCTTTAAAAGCATTAGTTAAAGCAAGATGACGATCAACTTGAACTTGGATTCTCTTTTTATCAGTCGTTGCCCGCATATACTTTCTCCTTTCGATTAATATTCAATAAAAATCCTAAATAAATAATCGTAATAAAAAGCGATGAAAAATCATCACCAAATCAACTTACTTGAATAAATCTGAATGTGTACCAGTATTAATAAAATCTACATACTCACCATCATATTTATAAATTAACAACCAGTCTGGCTTGATATGTAAGTCTCGTTCCGGTCTACGGTTAATTAGCGGGTGGTCATTATATCTTGCTTCTAACGGTTCATTACATAATAATTTGCGATAAACTCGCTCAAAATCCTTAGCTTGATATTTACCACCTTTTAACATCTTCTTGTAATGCTTTTTGAACTGACTTTCAAAAGCAGGTTTATAGACAGAATTACTCATTTAGCCACTTAAGCCCTGCTTCTGGATCATCAAAGTCAACATAATCACGACTTTTAATTGAACGCTGAAGTTCTGGAGTTGGCTCAGTTACTTCAAACGGAATGCCTCCAGCTTCAATAGATTTTTTTGCAAAAATTCTAAAGGCCTCGCCTGGTGTTAAACCTATATTTTTGAGAACTACTTCAAATTTGGCCTTATCTTCAGAATCCATTCTGAAATGCACTTGACTCGTCATTTAATCACCTCTAGTACATGGTACCATTTGATACCATATCAAACAAGTAATTGATTTTATGACTATATTCAATTATCTGAATATCTAACATTGATCTGCTTAACTTTACATCAAAAAAAACAGCGACTAAATCGCTGTCTTGATATAATGTAATCTTATTTAATTATTTTAGGTTATTTAACCAAATAAAATCACCATTTTGTAAACTGTTATAAATGTCCTTCAAATTTTGAATTTGAGTTGGATCTTGGGCAACTTTTTGGTTCAAATCTTCAAGACTATGTAAAACATTTACAAGTTGAGTCTTAATACCTTTACCCTCAAGGTTAGAAGCAACTGCCCGCAAATCTTTGTAAATAGCTTTAACAGCGTCTAATTCTGGAGAATTTTGTCCTGTTAAATGTGCGATAGCAACATTACTTAAGAAGTCGTTTGATGATGGTAAGTTTTCAATCTTACCAAGTGCATCATTTATTGCAGTATTAATTGCAGCAGTATCAATTTGAGCTGTTGTTAATGCATCAAGTGCATGATAAATATTTACTAAGTCAGTGTGAGTTAAAACGGCAAGTCCTTTAGCTTTATTAATGGTTTCGTCTGTACCAGAGTAGTTTTCTAAGCACTTATCTAAGTCCTTCAAATCATTGAATAATTTAGACTCATCAGCCTTTAACGTAGTATTAATATGTGCAGTATCAGCCAACAACTTTTCTAGATTAGTTTTGACACCTTTACCTTGCAGTTTAGTAGCAATATCCTTAGTAGCAGTATAAATTGTGCTAAAGTTACCTAACAAACTTTGAACATCATCGTCTCCGATATGATCAACATCATTTAATTTTGACCAATCAAAGTTAGAAGGCATTGCCTTAGTACCACTGATAATATCTTTAATATCATTCTTGATACTTTGATAATCAGCTGGTGAAACTTCACTCTTAATAGCTTCTAGATCATGATAGACATTTGATAAATCTGGATGCAAGCCCTGTGCAAGTTCTTTAATATCTTTACGAACTTTACTTGTTCCTGCGTCAATATTTTCTAATGCAGAATAAACATTCTTAAGGTTTTGAATTTGACCTGGATCTAATTGTTGATCTACCTTTTCAAGTCCATGTAAAACAGTTACAAGGTCAGTCTTCACACCAGCTCCCTCAAGCTTCTTAGCAATATCTAATGCATCATTCAAAATCGGTGTTACCTGTGTAATCATATCATTAGTATTTGTCCAAGTAGTTGGTAAAGCCTTAATCTTAGCTAATACGTCCTTAATTTCATCTTTTATAGCTTGATATTTAGGATCCCTTAATTTACTACTTAAATCATTTAAGCCATGATAAATCTCTGTCATACCTGGACGAACAGCGCTAGCTACAGAAGCAGCTGAAGTAGATGTTTTCTTCACTACGTATACAGTAATTGTCTGGGCTTTGTCTGTGTATCTTAAGTTATCAAAGCCTTGCTTCTTGTCGCCTAATTCTGCTGCTGTTGCTAGTCTATATTGTCCTCTTGAGTTTACGCCCACTGTTGTGTCAAATATACTGCTGTCTACACTGTCGTTAACTTCATGACCATCAGCTTTAATAGTACCATTAAATGAAACATCTTTGCCTGCAGGATTCTTGATAGTTGCGTCTTTATCATCTAAAGTCTTGTAATTTACTGTAATATCTTTAGCGGTTACTGGAGTTGGGGTTGGCGTACTTGATCCACCAGTAGACGAACCTGTTGAACCTGACCCACTAGTTGAATTACCGGTACCTGGATTTGGAGTAGGAGCTGGGGTCGGTACTTTAGGAGTATCTACATTAGCTGCAACAACATACTTGCCGTTACCTAAATAATAGTACTTCTTACCTTTAATGGTCTTAGTTCCATAGGTCTTAATTCTCTTACCCTTTTTCAGAATTTTCTTGCCAACACGTTTACCTTTGCTATTGTAAATATATGAGTTCTTCTTAAGAGTTGCAGTCGTAGCAACAATAACATTCTTAGCTAAAATGTAACAGCCTTTGCCCAGTTTATAGTACTTCTTACCTTTAATAGTCTTTGTACCATAGACTTTGACAATTTTACCTTTCTTAATTCTTGCTCTAGTCTTCTTGCCCTTTTTGCTGTAAACAGCAGAAATTCTTCTCACTACAACTGAGCTGGCTTTAACAACCTTCTTTTTAGTAGCTCTAGCTTCAACAACTGTATTAACAGCACTCGGATTAACATTAGAAACTAATGATAACCCACCTAAAACACTACCAGTAGCAATTGTTGTTACCAGCAAATTACGAGCAGATTTATGAAACTTTCCACTTTTTAAAGCTTTGGAAATATCTTTTTGTAATTTCCGCTTACTATCAAAATTCAATCTTAAAAACCTCCATTTTATGATTTTTTAAATAAATATTAAACTTGACATTACTACATGTTAATCATAGTACATTCTAATCAAAAATCAAGACTGCTTTTTCATTTAATAATAAATTTTTGTTATTTAATTTTAATATATCGGTCTAAATATAGCTTATTTTTAAACAGTTATGCAAACATATTAGGTTACTTATTTTATACATAAAGTTATTTAATTTATTTGGCAAATTAAGTTGTAGTCTAAAAAAATATCTTACCAATAAATAATTGCAACAAAAAAGCGATGAAAATCATCGCCTTTTTCTTAATTGAATAAATAAAATGTAAACTCACTCATTTAATCACTTAAGCCCTGCTTCCAAGTCATCAAAGTTGATATAATCTCGACTTCTAATTGAACACTGAAGTTCTGGACTTGGCACAATTAATCTAAATTTAGCCTATATCCAGAGTTCATATCACAATATTGGAATGCTGATTTAATTACATCATTCAACTTGAATTTTGAGGTTTATGGCTAATAACCAATGACTATAGTCAATCACACTAATTCTTGACTTTTTAATCATATTTATAACTTCTTTACGACTCTTTAGAGCCGAAGCATTCTCTTCTGAATGGTATTTTAGAATTTTCTAATTTATGTCTTCTTTGGGCATGTTGACAGTATATTGGACCTACACCCAATCGCTCTAATTCTGCTATCGCTTGCCGCTTTTTATTAGGTTGCCACAACCAATAAGTAACGTAATAAGTTGATTTTTGCCCTGTACTTTTAGTCAAAACTCTACTTCTGATTTTTATATTATAGTTCTTTTTTGCATCAGAAATCATAGCTATAACTAAAACCAAAATTAGTACTACTAATATACTAACTATAGTAATTACATTAATTTTCATAAATTTTATTTTCTCAATTCATCTTCGAATAAAAAAGCGATGATTTTCATCGCTTTTTCTTAGATTGGATTCAATAAATAAATTATTTAACGATATCAGCGTTAACAACCTTGATGTATTGACCCTTAGCAATTCTGTAGTACTTTTGACCATTCTTGAAAGTGAATGAAGAACCGTAAACAGTTACAGTTGAACCCTTCAATAACTTCTTGTGGTTAGCACGTTTCTTGCTTGTCTTGTAAATGTATGAGTTGTGGTTCAAAGTTACCTTGTAACCATCAACGTTACCAGCATCGATGTATTGACCATCACCGACTTGGTAAGCTTCAGTACCATCATTAAGTTTAGTCTTGTCACCGTAAACAGTAGTATTAGTGTATGAACTAATCTTCTTAGTACCTATGCGCTTGTGATCCTTGTCGTAAATGTAAGCATTGTGCATAACAGTTACAGTAGATTGTTTTGCAGGCTTGAAAGTACCATCAACGTATTGTGATTCAATGTATTGATTTGAATCAGCACTGTTAATACGTACGTACTTAGTACCATTTACAGTAGTTGAACCATAAGTTGCAACTTGTGTTCCGTTTGCAATAGTAGTATCTGTCTTAGCTACATTGTTACCATCAATAGTGTAAACAGTAATGTCGCTGTCACTTTGAACAGTCTTATATGAAGCATCTGGATCACCAACAACAATGTTGTATGAAGCAGTAATAGTGTATCCATTAGGGTTAGTAGCAGTCAAAGTTACAGGGTACAAACCAGCAACCTTAGTGTTAACCTTACTTGAATCAACCTTCAAATCAATAGCATTAGATGAAATGTTTGAAACTGAAGCAGTAAATGCACCTTTAATTGCACTTTCATCAACATTACCATTAACTGGAATATGACCAACACCTAACTTGTTTTTGTTAGCCTTAGTTAATTCAAATACTTTATTAGCACTGTCAGCGGTTACTTGTTTAGTACCATCAGCTGGTACAATACTTGTACCAGAAACACTAGCATCAGTAGCACCATTTTGTGAAATTATTGGGTAGAATGACTTGTCACCAGCATTAGATTTAAGAACAACAGTCATAGTATTAGTCTTGTTGTTACTTGCAGTAACTGTAAATTTAACACTTACATCTCCTGCAGGCATATCAAATGCTGAACCCTTAACAGTAACATTTGCTGACTTAAGTGCATTAACCAAAATAGGTTTAATATGCTTAGCATCCCAAATAGTTACAACTTTAGCGCTGTCATTAGCACTACTACCAGTAGCATCTACCTTAGTACCAATCTTACTTGCAAGTTCATTAGCAATAGTATCAACATTCAAATTAGTTGAAGTTAACTTATAGTTATAAGTACTTAAAACTTTTTGATTTGCATCATCGATTGAATAGAACATTGGTGTCCCGAATTTCTTATCCGGAACAGTAAATGGGTCACTAATAATGTTGTGAGCTTCACCCATTTCCTTACTTGTAATGTTACCATATTCACTTGCTACAATATTACTCTTACCAAATAAATTGTATTTTTTACCAGCTGTCAAGCCACTAACAGTAACGTTTGGAGTTACTGCTACATAACTTTCACCAGATGAAAGATTCTTAACAGCATTGTCTTTAGTGTATTGTCCATAACCAATAACAGCACCATCTTTACCAACAGTTTGACCATTAGCATTAATCTTAAAGATGTAAGTTGGACCATTATCAACCTTTGGAGTACCAACAGTTGAGGTAATAGTTGCCTTAACAGTTGAAGCATCAGCACCATCAGTTAAACCGCTAGCATCGATAGTTGAAGTAAATACGATATCATTTGCTTGAGCTTCATTTGCGTTTGCAACACTACCATTTGTACCAGTAACCGAAATAGCACCAGTAGATGCATTTGCAGTACTTGTTGTATCAGCGAATACTGGTGAAACAGCACCAGCAACAACTGGAGCTACAGTTAATAATGCAGCAGCAGCAGCGCTAACAAATCTATAATTTTTCTTCATGTGGTCTTCCTCCTTGTGTATATACAAAATCGTAATAGACTATAGGTTCAGTCGCATTGAGCCTACATTGTTACAACATTCTTCAAGTCAAAATCATAAGTTTATAACTCTTATGAGGTAGCTTATCTGACTGAAGAACCCGCATGCGTACAGGTTTGCGAACCTGAAGCATAGCTATTACTTACCACGCTTCATATTGTACTAACCTTTTAACGAAAATGCAAGGCGTTAAGCAATTTTACACACTTTTGTAATAAACGCTTTCACTAACTTTTTGAAAGTGTAATTTTATCACAAACAGTAAAACCTTATTTAGCAATGTATTTAGCGTGTTTTCTCACTATTCTTCACATAAGAAATCTCTAGTTTTGCATAAATTTTACAAAATAATAACAAAATTATTTGAAAATCATTCGTTTATGTAATTGACCAGTTAAGTTAAACTGTCGGATCATTTCCTATTGTAATGCAAACAGAAAAGAACACTGCTCATTAAAGCAGTGCTCTTTTATATGTATATGGATGACCCCGAAGTTAGTTGTATAAGATAAACTGTTAGAGAAGGTTGTACTACTCAAGCGAGATCATCCCAAAGTGCTAGAAAAGAAAATTTATGAGTAGCATAACCATGTATATTATAGCATTATTTGCTGAATAAACCAGTTCATTTTAAATAATTGCAGACCGAATTTAGACATGTAAAAAGCCATATCAAGATTACAGCTTGATATGGCCTTTTAGTTACAAGTTGCGATTGCAGTTCTGACTAAATTGACTATTCAATTGGTCAATCTGTTAGTAGACAAAATTATATGCTATCTGCAAAATCACAATAAGCGATGACACTTAGATTATAACACGAAATATTCAAAAATAAATATTTATTTGCTAATTTCATATATCAATCAATAACTTATTTTGGTATAATTTTGTTTCTCATCGCACTTCCTTAACATGAAGGGAGGTGAGGAAAATGCGAAAAATATTCGCACAAATTGCGATCGCAGTTTTAACTCAATTGATTATTCAATTGGTTAACAAACTGGTAGATAAAATTGTATGCATTCTACGAGATCGCATCAAGCGATGATAGCATAACCCAAACGCTTCTTTAAGTGAAAAAAAGCCATATCAAGTCGCACCTTGATATGGCTTTTTGGGTTACCCCAATGAGGAATAACACGGAAAATATTCGCTATGAGTTCATTATAACATGGTTTATTCAAAAAGGAACAAATTTATTTGCTAATTTCATATATCAATCAATAACTTATTTTGATATAATCTTATTTGTCATCGCACCTCCTTAACATGAAGGGAGGTGAGGAAGATGCGCAAAATTATCGCGCAAGTTGCGATTGCAGTTTTGACCAAATTGATTATTCAATTGGTTAATCTGTTAGTAGACAAAGTTATATGCTATCTACGTAATCGCAATAAGCGATGACGTAAGTCATATAACCCAAACGCTTCTTTAAGTGAAAAAAAGCCATATCAAGGTTCCAGCTTGATATGGCTTTTTGGGTTACCCCAATGAGGAATAACACGCAAAATAATCGCTATGAGTTTATTATAACATGGTTTATTCAAAAAAGAACAAATTTATAGATAAAATTAAAGAGGCATGCATCCCTCAATGGAATCCATGCCTCCTTTAATCTCTATCTGTTAAAGAACTGCCTAATTGTCCTAATTATCTTAGCCAACTTGACTAGGATTAGCAGGCTGTTCTGGCTTACTTGCAGCATCGTCAAACATATCAGTAACAGTTCGTTCAATATATGCAGCAGATTGAGGAATCTTATACAGATCAACTCCATCCTTTTGGAAGGCATCAGCCTTAACGATTGCATCCATTGCTGCCTTGACTGTAGCTGGCTCTAAGTCATTTGCCGCGTCAGGCAGAGATAAGCTGGAACGCTTATTTGCACCATTTAAAAATACCAATTGTAGAGTCTTTGTTGTCTTAGTCATAATTATTTACCCCTATTCTTTTCGATAATTGCTTTACTTTTCTTAGTCTGCCAACGGTACAATTTGCTTTTGAATTAAAGTCGCCGCGCCAAGTGTGTCACCTTGCAATGTTGATAAGGCTGCCCCGACATCTGCTAGACCAGCTGCCGTTACGCCCTCCTTCACATTGTTTAAGATGCGGCTTTTGGCACCGCCGGTGTATTTTTCATTCAAAAAAGTATATTGGATTGATTGGTCTGATAATTCAAAGTTCATAATTGTTACTCCTTAGTAATTAATAATTGCGTTTGTGTAATCGACCTGCGCGCTAGATGTCTTACACTATTACTAACGAATTGAAATCGCCAAGTGTAACATTTTTATTTAAAATAGGGCAAAATTTTGCGAGATACCAAAAGACTACTGCAGTGCAGTAGTCCTTTAGTAGTATATTTATTGTTTATCCAAGCAGCCAAAGTTTTTGACTGCCAATAACATTTTTTCATTATAACTTTCTGCTGCTCGCACCTGCTCTCGTATCTTTTAGGCAAAGCAATAATTGTGGTACTTGGACCATGTCAATTAATTGTATTGCCTAACTAATACACTATTCTATATTAGACAAAAAGTCAACAGCAGCTAAAGAAAAAAGGACCATATCACAATAGTCCTCGTTAGTTATTCAATTACCTGTAACTCGTGGTTAACCTTGGCGCGACCATTGGCGTAATCAAAGATATAGTCTGGCTGCACGTTAAACAGATACACGTTAAAGTCCAGACTACCGTCAGTTGCTACAGCCTGCAGGTTAATCCCGCGTGCCATTAGCTCATCATCACGAAAAATCGGCGTTGCTTGATAAATCACCCGCTTGTTAGCCCGCAATGCTGCCCTAATTTTGCTTTCAAAGATCGTTTGGATCTTTTGATTAGAAAAAGCCGTCTGGGTAAAGAGATTCTTCGGATTATTTTGGTCGCCGGATTTATTACCGGGATTATAATTTCCCTCCTGATCAATCCCAGCTGACACGGAATAAGCGATCATATGCCCGCGATTGTAAAGTTGCGTGCTGCCGCGATGATTATAATGCCACGCTGTTGGCTCAACGACCTGCCGCACACGCAAGCTATCATTAGCCACGTTCCGCTTTTCTAAAAATGCCGTATTGGAATGCGACGTGCGGTTCAAATTGTCCAAATCTGAATAAATTACGCGGTTGACCTTCCATGCGTTCTTAATCAACGTGGAATGGTCGTGATTGACCGTAATATAGGCTTTACTGCCACTCTTAAAGTTCAATTGCGCCAACTTTTGATAGTCCTTTTGAGCAAGGCCGCCATAAACTTTTGCCGCTCTTTGCGCCTTACCCACATCAGTAGTCTGCGGCTTTTTGCCAGTTAACTGGTCGACCAAATGATTGCCACTGGAGTCACTGCCGCCTTTAGTCGAGACGCCCCACACGAGGGCAATCAAAATAATCACAACTGACCAAAAGTTGCTGCTTTTCTTGCTAGTTCGTTTACTTCGCTTGCGCGCCATAAAATTGCTCCTTAAATAATATCAATTAAGTATAACTAATCGAACTGTTGTTTGCAATATGCGCAATAAAAAAGCGCGATTGTTATCGTGCTTAGTTTTAACTTCTTGCCCACTCATCGAGCATGTTGAGGAAGAACTTTTCTGACCAGCGTTTAATTTTACTGCCAGCGTGATTAAACTCCTCAGCCTTGAGCCTTGCCGCATTATTTTTATCAAAGAAGTCATGGTCGCCCATAATCAAATAATCGGTATCTGGGGTAACTTCAGTTTGAGCTTGGCCGCCGAGATTATTAACCAGCTGCATTGCTTCCTCATGAGCCATCCCCAAGTTGCCCGCAAAGACAATCTTCTTATTATTAATAGGATTGCGAAAGCCCAACTGCCAGGATTCCAGTTCATCTGCCAGTAAATCCAGATTCTTCACCTTGTCCTTAGCCTGTTGCAGTAATTCAGCAGTAAAGTGCTCGCGAAAATCATCGTAGACCTTTTTCGTATCAATCGAGTCAGCCAAGCCGTGGTGCTGCTCAATTTGTGCAATCCCAGCACGCTGAATGCAGTCGAGCAAGCGATTACGTTGGCGGGGATAATACACCCGCGCTAGTCGCAAGACATCAACATAGTCATTGTTCAACTCATCCAGCTTGAACTTTTTAGTTAAATCATACAAAAAGTTCAGGTCAAAATTAACATTGTAGCCGATAATCACATCATCCCCGATAAAGTCGCGAAATTCGGGCATTGCCTGTCTCACAGGGACACCTTCATCAAGCAGCTGCTGCTCTGTAATCCCATTTAGCTTAGTGATAAAGGCCGGCACCTTATTAGACCCAGGATAAGTTACCAAGTTGCTATACTGAGCGACAATTTCGTTATTCCGCACCTTCACGCCGCCAAGTTCCGTCACGTGATCGCGATAAGGACTAAGACCCGTCGTTTCAATATCCAGCATTGTGTAGTCGGGCAAAAAGCTCGGCAGTTCCTGTCCCTTGCCGCGCAATTTATTTTGGGCACCAGAAACGTGCAGCACCCCATTTTTAATAAAAATACTCATTCTTACTTCCCACTATTTTTGTACTAAACCAGCAATTAATGCCGTAGTGCCACTCCCAGTTGCCGCACTACGCCTTTGTAAATCATCCGGCAACATCTCCTGCGTTAAGTCGGCTGCCACGTACGACCATTGCGGAAACTGCTGGACTAAATGCACGATCGGATCAAGTAGCTGCGGACTTGTCGCGTCAACGCTGAGTTCCAAGAAGACCACATGCTTGTCCTCGTTCCCTGTTAAAAACCAGCGAAACCGAGTATTCGCATCAGTATCGGGATAAAAATGCGCATTTAACGGCATGTGCAACTCCATTGGCTGCTGGCAAATTTTACATTTAGGCACCATTTCCGCTGTAACCTGGTCAATTTTCTTAGTCGCCAATTTAGCAACAATTGTGCGATTATCCTCTAGGCCATGGTTAATGCCACTTGAACATTGCATCTTGGTCCAGTCGCCAAAGGCATTGAAAATCCGGTTTTCATTAAAGCCCGCTGTTTCAAAGAAATGCCCAAAAGTCGATGTGGCAATAAAGTACTGCTTCTGACCAATCAATTGCTTTAATTGTCGCATTGTCTTGCTCGGCTGATAAGCCAGCGTATACTTTTGCACTAATTTACTCCAAAACAGCCACTGCTCCTGCCATGATTCAAATTTCTTACCCAGAGCATCCCCAATTGTATGCACATCATACTTTTGCGCAATTTCTGGGAAATCTTGGTCAAACGTCCCTTGAGCCAGAATGTCCAGCCCCTCAACTTGCGCCATGCCATTGCCTGCAGTCACGATGACTACCTCAGCATCTGCTAACAACTGCTTTGCCTTGTCTAAATTTTCCATAGTTTCCTTTTCTAATTATCATGATAACCCGTAAACGATAGCTTGCCATGATTAAAATCAGCTAAAAAGACATCACTCACGTTCTTGAAGCCGGCTTTTCGGGCTTCTTCTGTAAGCCATTCATTATCCTTATGAATTAATTCAAGCACATCTTGATTAACTTGACCATCATTAATAATAGGAAAGCGGACATTTGTCTCATCTTTTTGAATGACAGTTAATTGACCATTCTTTTCAAAAATACAATTTTTGACATTTTCAACCGAATAAATCCCCTGACTGCGCAATTTAAACATCAACTCATTGGCAGAAATTCCAGCAGTTAAGCAGTTGCGCACAAGCACCTTACCCTCTTTAATTACCTGAATTGGCTTACCATCAATCACGTTGCGCACCCAATTATTGTGCTCACGCGCATATTTAAGAATGAAAACGACCAGCGTCCAAACAATCAGTACCAGCAAAAACTGCAAGACAGAAATATTGGCATTGTAAATCACGCCGCCGATAATGCCACCCAGAACATAATTCTGTAATTGGTCCAGAGCCGTCGTCGGTGCCAAGTTGCTTTTGCCAAAGACATTAATCTGAAAAATCAGGGTTAACACACCAAGGGCAAATTTAATAAAAAGTTGCAAATAATCCATGAGACTGCCTCCTAATTCTTCACATTAACATCATGATTGATAACATGAGCTTTACCCAAGGTATAACTGTTATTATCCTCATTTAAGTTAAGTTGATAATCGGTGTCTTTAGAATTAATGCGCACAATTATGCCATTCTGCAGCGTTGTCGAATTAACCAGAACATCGGATGTCGTCACGCCTTGATCACGCGCAATTGACTTGATAAACGGCACAATCTGAACCGACTGCGACTTTACCAGCGTTGTTTCCACGTATTTTTCGTACTGCGTACCCACAAACAATAGTAAAAACAGCAACGCAATAATCCCCAAATCGCGATAGCGCGTATCAAACCGGTGGCGCAAATACAAAATCGCAAACACAATCATCGTTAGCGCCGCTGCCGCGATTAGCACATAAAGTATTGTTTTGCTCGTGTTTTGATTTTGCTCAATATATTTAAGTGTATAAAAAGTCATCACATTGTCATCCTTTATCCTAACAAATTCAAGTTACAATCTATGCTTTTAGTATAACAAAAAGTGGCCAACTATTAGTTGACCACCACTTAGTGATTTTTAATTTTCAGAAGCACCGCTAGCTGTATCAGTTGTTGGCTCTGGCTCTGCAGGTTTTTCTTCTTTTGCGGCTTCTGCCTTAGTAGAAGCACCGGTTTTGGCATCAGGATCAGAATTACGTCTGAAGGTTGCACCAGTTGTTGCATCTTCATCAATCACCAGCTTTTGACCAGTAGTTTCACAGAAGTATTTTACCAATGGGTACAAGTCTTGAACCCATTCATAAATACCTGCATAGTTACCTTCATCATCAACTACGCGCTTGTAGTAATGAAGCACCATTTCCTTCAAGTTACCAGTAGGAACTGGCATGTAAACATCATCGTGACCAGCTTGTCTTGTGCGCAAAGCATGGACAACCTTCTTGGTCTCCTGAATGACGTCGGCAACATGCGGGTGAACATCGTTCATTGTGTTACCAACTTGTTCAGGAACACGTTTAGCCTTCATCTTGGCGTTCGGGTCAACTGGACGGTTGTACCACAAGAATTGGTTATTGTCATCGACAAACGATAATTCACCAATCGTGTCGCGCAACATCCAGTTAATTTGATTAACTGTTAACAAACCACTGTCAAGTTTAACGTAATCGTCACCTTCAGCAGCATGGACCTTCTTAGCAGCTTGATCTAACCAGTCGGGGTCTTCCTTATTAATTCCCGTAACTGTATAGCGGCTCTTGCCTGTCGCATCAAAGTCTTCTTGCATATATTCATCAGGATTCATGTCCTTCAGCCATTGTGGTTCTGCCATTCGTATTCTCCTTGTTCAATAAATAACTTACTAATAGTATAATTGTATTATAAAAGCGCTTAATTTGCACTAGCAATTAAAAAATATTTTTTTGCCGCGTTAACAATATAAAAAGCAGTTAAACCATGATGGCTTAACTGCTTCACTAAATGTCAAATCCGTGCTATTATTACCTTGATGGTAAAGATAGTAATAGTGAGACGAAGCTATTAGATTAGACTTAGGCACTGCGTCTCAAGGTACATGCCAGTGTGCCCCATAGCCAGTGCCAAACACCAAAAGGTTTGTCAAAATAAGACTTCCTTTCATTGTGAACTTTGGGGTACATGATTTCTCATGTACTTTTTTTATTATATCAGAAGTAAGCGATATCTTTTAATGCAAATTGCTACTAAGATAGTGATATTCGCAATCTCAATAAACAAAAAAATATTTTTTACCGCGTTTGTAATTTTTCTTTCATATAGATATGAGCTAAAATGAGAGTGTAATTATTACATTAAAGGAGAAAATATGAAAACTGGTACTAAAATTATTACTTTAGACAACGGTTACCATTTATGGACCAACACTCAAGGCCACGGCGACATTCACCTTTTGGCTTTGCACGGCGGCCCTGGAGGCAACCACGAATATTGGGAAGATACTGCTGAACAATTAAAGAAGCAGGGCTTGGACGTTCAAGTAACAATGTACGACCAACTTGGGTCCCTTTATTCTGACCAACCTGATTATTCTGACCCCGAAATTGCTAAAAAGTATTTGACTTACGAATACTTTTTAGATGAAGTTGACGAGGTTCGGGCTAAATTAGGTCTGGATAACATTTATTTAATCGGCCAAAGTTGGGGCGGCCTCTTGGTCCAAGAATATGCCGTTAAATATGGTCAACACTTGAAGGGGGCCATCATTTCTTCAATGGTTGACGAAATTGACGAATACGTTGCGTCCGTTAACCGCCGCCGGCAAGAAGTCCTCCCACAAACCGAGATTGACTTCATGCACGAATGTGAAGCCAATAACGATTACGACAATGACCGCTACCAAGCTGACGTTAACATCTTGAACATTAACTTTGTCGATCGTAAGCAGCCATCTAAGCTGTACCACCTAAAAGACATTGGCGGCACTGCTGTTTACAATGCCTTCCAAGGTGACAATGAGTTTGTAATCACCGGTAAGTTGAAGGATTGGCACTTTAGAGATCAACTCAAGAACATTAAGGTGCCAACGCTGTTGACTTTTGGCGAAAACGAAACCATGCCGATTGCAACCGCAAAGACAATGCAAAAAGAAATCCCTAACTCACGTCTTGTTACAACGCCAGATGGCGGTCACCACCACATGGTTGACAACTCTGCCGTTTACTACAAGCACTTGGCTGACTTCATCAAGCAAGTTGAAGCTGGCACTTTCAAGGGTGAATAAAATAAAAGAGCAACTCGACTGCGAGTTGCTCTTTTGTTTACTATTCGGTAATGTAATCTAACAATTTGAACATGACCTCCTTGTTCTCTTGCGGAACAGCTTGGCGTAAAATATCGTCTGCCGACTGCTTTAAGATTGACCCCTTAATATAAGGAAAATCATTAACGACCATTTCGCGAACATTATTAGCCTTAGGCTCAAAGTGAAATTGCAGACCAAGCACACGGTGACCGATGACAAAGCCCTGATTTTGGTGGTACTTACTTGAAAATAATAATTGGCTCCCCTGCGGCAATTCAAACATTTCCTCGTGCCAGTGCAGAGCAAGCAATTCAGTTGGCAAATCAGGAATTGCAGTTGTTTCCAAATGAACAGGGGCCCAGCCCACTTCCTTGACTGCCGCCTTTTTAATAGTAGCACCCAGCGTTTTAGCAATTTGTTGAGCACCAAAGCAGGCACCAAAAATCGGCTTATCTTGCGCCAGCAGTGTTTTAATTAGCTGGCGCTCTTGCTTAATCCACGGCAAGTCATCATTGGGGCTCATTGGTCCACCCAGAATAATCAACATCTCTGTCTCGTCTGCAGTTGGCAAATAGCCAAACTGATAGGGATGATACGTATAAACTTCATGATGGCGACTCTCAGCCCAATCGATGATTGAGCCCGGACCTTCATTAGGTGTATGTTGCAGAATATTAACGCGCATAACGTAGCCTTCTTTCAAAATGCTTTACTAATTTTAATCATACAGTAATCTTACACTTTTTGTGTTTAAATAAATTGAATAATCAACTTAGAGAGTTGTTTTTTATTTAAGAAAGCACCAACAGTAGTCAAATATGCCCTAAGCAATTATAATTAGAGTAAGTTAATAAGGAGGATTTTTCCTATTATGAAAAAAACTACGATTTGGACAATTGTGGCAGTTGTAATCATTGTGCTTGGTGGGAGTACCATTTATGGTACCCAGAAGGCCAGCAACAATCAGGTCAACGCCGCATATACTGAGGCGATGGATAACGGCAAAGACGCGGTAATGGACAAGGACTATGTCCGTGCCAGCAGCAATTTTGCTAAAGCCATCAAGCTCAAGAATACGGCAACAGCTAAGGCATATAAAGACCAAGCTGACAAGATGCTGACTGCTATTTCTGCCACTAAAGACGGCGAATATACTAACGCGTTGAACAATGTTAATAACGTGATTAATGCAAATAACGGCTATACTCTACTTGCTAAGCAAGGGCAAAAGCTGCAGGCAACGATTAAAGACGTCAAAGACAATTACGAACACGAATTGAAGCCGCTCTTTGACCAAGCCAAGAAGGCCGAGCAAGATAAGCAATACCAGCAAGCTGTTGACCACTACCAAAAAATTCTTGACCTGCCTTACATTGAAGACAAATATTATGCTAAATATAAGGAACAAGCTCAAAAAGGCATCGCTAATAACAAAGACGCCGCTAAAGAAAAAGGCACTAGTGTAACTACCGCTAAAGATTCTACTGGTGACACTGGCAATGCTGGTAAAACCGGTGAAGGTGCAATGGGCAACCATAGGGTTAATGGCAAGACCGTTGGTACCAGCCAAATTTCACAATTACGCAAAAAATTGCAGAGCTTAGGCTTTGACTCAATGTCATGGAGTCCGCAGGACTTAATTGACATGTACAGAAGTACTGGCCACACTAGCCCAAGCCAAATTACCAAGCAAGATGTACAAAAATACTTAAAGCCATAACTTTTAAGACAATTAATTCTCGGCTCGTCCTCTTATTACAAGGACGAGCTTTATCTTGCTAGTCCAATTTAATAGTAAAAACATGATATAATTAATAGATAACATCAACTATATTTAACGTAAATTATCGCAATAGTTGCTTTTACCGCTTAAACTCGGTAAAATGACTATTGACTTTCACGTTTCCTATTTTTATTAAAGGAGTGTCCGCATTGACTGAACAAGAAAATAACACTAAAGATACTGAACAAGAAAATGATGAACTTAAAGTTGTCATGCCAGATGCCGATTGGTCTACCATGACACAAGAAGAATTTGCTGAGCAGCCTGACTACTTGCAAGTCTTCACCGACTTCTACATTTCTCAATTCAATCAACGTGATTTAGAAATTATGGACAGATATGACACCAGCGCAAACATGGTTGACATTAACCACTACTTGCTTGATAACATCAAATTTTCACGTAAAGAATTAATCAGACACGTTTTACAATATCACGCAGCCAACTTCCAAAGTTTAATTGACGAAATTGCCAAGAAGGACGAAGTTGACCCAAGTAAAATGACAGCTTACATTGACTGGGACAATTGGTATGAAGACCGTCGCAGTAAAATCGAAAATTCTTTGTCATAATTTACTTGTACTACCAACGAAAAAAGAACAAAATAGATACTTAAAGAGAATGCCTTGTTGGACATTCTTTTTTACTTAAAAGCAAATATTATTTTAGTCTATGGGAGTATTTATAACTATGGATCAAAAGAAGAAGCGCATTTCAGCCGCTGGAATGCTAATTACAATTGGAATTGTTTACGGTGATATTGGGACAAGTCCTCTTTACGTAATGAAATCAATCCTAACCGGTAATGGCGGACTGGCAAGTGCTAATCGCGAATTAATTTTGGGTTCAATCTCGTTGATTTTCTGGACGGTTACTTTACTAACCACTGTTAAATACGTAATAGTGGCACTTAACGCAACTAACCGCGGCGAAGGTGGTATCTTCGCCCTTTACGCGCTAGTGCGCAAGCGTGCCAAGTGGTTGGTCATTCCTGCCTTAGTCGGTGGCGCAGCGCTACTTGCCGATGGAACACTAACGCCAGCCGTAACAGTTACCACCTCAATTGAAGGGTTAAAAAATATGCGGTTTGGCTCTAGTATCCCCGTCCCCAGTCAGACAATGGTCATCATCATTACTATTGTGATTTTGCTGCTGCTATTTTCAATTCAAATGCTCGGCACCAGCAGTATTGGTAAGGCTTTTGGCCCTATTATGCTTGTCTGGTTTACCTTCTTAGGTGCAATCGGCGTATTAAACATGGCACACGACTGGTCGATTTTAGCAGCGCTTAATCCATTTTGGGCAATTAAAATTTTGTTCAGTCCTGCCAACAAGGTTGGTATTTTTATCCTTGGGTCAATTTTCCTAGCAACTACTGGTGCTGAAGCCCTATATTCAGATGTTGGGCACGTTGGTAAGGGTAACATTCGCGGTTCTTGGCCGTATGTCTTCATCTGTTTATCACTTAATTACCTAGGACAGGGAGTATGGATTTTACAAAATCCTAATTACCAAACTCACGGTACTGAATTAAACCCCTTCTTTGAAGCTGTGCCAGCCAATTTACGACTGTTTGCCATTATTTTGGCAACTATCGCCGCAATTATTGCTTCGCAAGCCTTAATAACTGGGTCCTTTACCCTAGTTTCTGAAGCCAGTGGGTTAAAATTCCTGCCGCGAATGAATATTGACTATCCAACTACTGAACACGGACAAATTTACATCCCATCAGTGAACAAAATGCTCTGTGTGGCAACCATTGCCATTGTCATGTTCTTCCAGACATCTGAGCACATGGAGGCTGCTTACGGTCTGTCAATCACAGTAACAATGCTGATGACTACATTGTTATTATTTGAATATTTGGGCACTAAAAAGAGCCCACTGATTTTAAGATTGAGCTTTCTGTTAGTCTTTGGCTTTATCGAAAGCATGTTTTTGATTTCCAGTTTAACCAAATTCATGCGCGGTGGTTATGTGACTGTCTTAATCGCCGGCTTTATCGGTGTTGTCATGTTCATCTGGTACTTTGGTAATAAGGTGCGCGACAAACACGAAGGTGCCAACACCTATGTGCGTCTTGACGAGTTTACCGATATGTTAACCGACTTGAGCCATGACGATGACTTCCCAGTCTACGCCACCAACTTGGTTTATATGGCGAAAGTTAAATACAATAAATTTATCAAGCGGGAAATTTTATACTCAATTCTGGACAAGCGTCCTAAGCGGGCACATGCCTATTGGTTCGTTTCCGTTAACATTACTAACGAGCCATTCACGGCCAAGTACGCCGTTAATACTTATGACACCAAGAACGTGATTAACGTCCAGTTGTTCCTCGGCTTTAAAAAGCAGACTAGCGTTAACGTCTACTTGCGGCAAATCGTCCACGATCTAATCAAAGACGGGACGATTGAGGCCCAGCCACAAGAATACACTACAATGCCTGGACGTGAAGTCGGTGATTTTTCCTTCGTTATCGTTAACGATGTTGTCAGTCCACTAACTAAGCTTAAGGGCTTTGAAAAATGGATTGTTCAAGCTCGGGTTTGGCTGCAAAACTTGTCGTCCAACCCAGCAACATGGTTTGGTCTTGAATACACAGACACTGTTGTCGAACGCGTACCGCTGATCTTAGGTAAACCTGAACGCAACTTGCATATTAAGCGAGTTGCAGCACGCGATTATTCTAATTTAAAGAATGAAGAAAATTAAAAATAGACATCAAAAGAGCGTTTGGATTATAATCCAAACGCTCTTTATTTAGGAGTTGCGCAGTAGCACTGCTCCTTTTTTATTACGTAAATTCACAATTACCAAATATGAACTCGCTTGTCTGGATCAAGCCACATTCCATCAGTAGGCTTGACATTAAAGACATCATAGAAGTCATCTTGACATTGAATTTGGACATTTGCCCGTTCAGGACCCGGCGCATGAACATCAACAGCAGTTTGCGTCTTGATTGATTCGGTCAATTGCTTGTTAGCCCAAATCCGAGCAAAGTTTTCAAACAGTTTTCTTAAATCATCGCCTTCATTCTTAGCAGCTTCAACTGCGGCTGTCAGACCACCTTGATCGGCAATATTTTCGGAAACAATCTGCTTACCGTTCAATTTAACTGGGCCATATTCAATCCCGTCAAAAATGTCAATTTCATCTTGGGTCCGCTTCTTGAATTCGGCGTAATCTGCATCAGTCCACCAATTAGTCATGTTACCAAACTCGTCAAATTGCGCACCGTTGTTATCAAAGGCATGGGAAACTTCGTGAGCAATTACTGAACCAATCCCACCAAAGTTAGTTGCACGGTCCTGTTTCAAATCATAAAATGGTGCCTGCAAAATGGCAGCTGGGAACGTCAAATCGTTTCTTTGTGGATCATAACACGCATTAACCAAATTACCCGGCATTGCCCAGATTGTCCGGTCGACTTCCTTGTGCAATTGTTCAATGTTATACTTTTGTTCCTCAACAGCAAAGGCGCGACTATTTGAATACAAACTGCCACCCTGGCTAGCTGGGGTAACTTGTAAACGATTGTAAATTTCTTCAATCTTATCTGGATAGCCAATCTTTAATTCCAAAGCTTCCAGCTTAACGATTGCCTTCTTCTTAGTTGCTTCTGACAACCAAGTATTGTTGTGCAAGCGTTCCTCATAAACAGCCAGCATCCGGTGAATCATGTCTTCAACGTCTTTTTTGGCATCAACGCCAAAGTAAGTTTGACCATAATAAACGCCAACAACTTCACTAAAAGCACCATTAGCAATATGGTATGCTTGCTTTTCACCAGATTGCAGTTTTGGTTGACCTGACAAAGCCTGACTAAACGGAAAGGCAGCTTCCCGAAATTCTTGTGATAAGTCCGAAGCAGCATCATTGATAAAGTTAACAATCATCCAGCCCTTGATCTCATCAAAGTTATCTTCATTGATAATTTCGTTAACGTGGTCAAGGTAACGTGGCTCCTCAACAATAATTCGATCGGGTTCCTCGCCGATGACTTCCTTTAAGTAGTATGCAATCTTAAAGTCTTTGAATTTTGCTTCAAAGTCTGCAATCTTCATTGGGTTGTAACAAGCTGGATAATCAGCCCATTCTTCAGCTGACTTAACTACTTTAGCAAGCTTGGCATCAAACTTAATTGCATCTGCAGCATACTTTTCAGCTTCAGCAGTTTCAATTCCTGCCATTTCCAGTAACTTAACTGACTGTTTTTGCAAAATTGCCAATAACTTGGCAGCATCCGGCGTCTCATAGGTTGTTGTATCTGGTAAGAAAGTTCCTGGCCCAGCAAAGTTCAACACATTAACCTTGGTATTTTTCATATCTGGTTCAACACTCAAGCCGAATGGAATTGAAGCAAAAGTAGCTAGGTCTGGTGCGTTTAAATTATAATCAGAAAAGTCTCTGATGCCAGTTAACAGCTCTAAGTCTGGCTTAATTGGTGCAGCACCATCCTCGTTACGCTTAGCAAAGTCCTTAGCCAATTTATATAATTCGACAGCCTTAGCCATGTTTGGTACATCAGGAATATCCTTTTTACCCGCCGCAAAGTCCGCAAAGTCAGCCATTAAGTGCTTCTCAACGTTAACATCAATGCCATCAAACGATGCCATCCGCGAACGATCGGATGGAATTTCAGTTTTTTCTAACCATTCAGAGTTAACAGCTAAATACATGTTGTCCTGTGGTCTAGTGCCCACCTTAGGCTCAATTATATTACCGCTGCCGCCTCGAACCGCAATAAATTTTTTCATTAAAATCCTCCTCTAATATTAGATTAAAATAAGTTAAATTAATCATATCATTTTAATTAAATAACTATTATTAAAAAATATTTACAAAATCACTTGTACAGTGTCAGATGCTTGCGCATTTTTGCATGCAATGGGATTAGCAAAACTACCATTAAGAAAATTCCGATAGCCGCAACGATAAAAAACGGAATATAACCAGAACGATCAATAACTAAGCCACCAAACAATGGGCCAAATGCCTGCCCAATCCCGCGAGCCATATTGATTAACCCCTGATACTTTCCCTTACTCGATAACGGCGACAAGTCATTAATGTAAGCTGGTACGGCTGGAAAAGCTGTAGCTTCGCCAAAAGTCAGAATTAACATTGACACGGCAAAGTGAGCAAAATCGCGAGCAAAAATTAGTGTCACAAAGGAAATAGCAAACATCAATGTTCCAAAGATAATCTGATGAAACAGGTTCTTAAACAAGTGCGGATAACGCGCCAAGATCACTTGGATAATCACGATTACCGCGCCGTTTAGTGTCCAGAGCAAACTGTACATATGGAATGGAATCCCCAATGAAACCATATAAACGGATAGGTTGGACTCCCAGTTCATATACATTAACCAAGTTACAGCTAGGGATGTTAAAAAGCCAACAGTGAGCATCATATTATATTTCGGCATCGGTTGTGCCTTTGGCTGCTCACCAGCTGCTACCGTTTTAGCTTGGCGTTTTTTATGAAAGTTAATAATTGGCCGGTAATTAATTGCGGCATTGATTGCAGCAATCGCAAACAAGCTAGCAGCCAAAATAAACAGGAATTCAATTGAGAAGTCATATAGATAACCAACTAATAATGTACCTGTAACTGTCCCCACATTTTGAGCAAAATAAATCAAATTAAAAACGTAGCGTCCCGGATATTTACGCAGACTAGTCGCAATCGAATTAATCATCGTACCATTCCAGCCGCTAATCAATCCGGTTAACGTTAGCCAGATCCAGTAGGCTGGCCAGCCATGGAAAAAGGCCATCAAGAATAAGATAATTGCATCAAGAGCTAGTCCTATCACAATTAAGGGATACGGATTATAGCGGTCATAAAAGCGACCAGCCACAAGCGATCCCAAAACGTTGCTTGCACAATTGCAAAATAAGACAACCCCAATCATTGAAAGGCTGATGTGCAATTGCTTGTTTAAATAGACAGACGTCAATGGCCAAACAAAGCTTGACCCAATCCACGTGGCTAATTCACCTAGCAGCAACCAACGTAATTTAACTTCTGTTTCATTATTAGATCCATGTGTAAGTTTCATTTATTCAGTCCTTCCCATTTAAGTTCCAATTACCAGTGTAGCAAGAAGTATCAAAAAAGAACACCCCTTAGCAAAGTGGTGTTCCAAAAAGTTATTTTTCATTATTTTTATGATGATTTTTTTCGATCAATTTTATTAACAAATCATACAATTCTTTACTAGATGAAAAAATATATTTAAATACAATAGCAAACAAACCTATTAAATTTACAAAAAATCCACCAATTAAAGTACTTTTAACACTATCAGAAAAATTATTCAATAGTACGTAAGCTGTAAAACCTGTAACAAGCAAAAAATATATTGTAAGTCCTATAGTGAACCATTTTTTAGCAATTTCTTTTTCTCTATATTCTTTCTCAACAAAATCATCTATGTGGGTTATTAAATGACTAGTTTTTATTTTCTCGGCTTCTAAAGCTTCTTCAAAAGTATCACGTTCACTATATGAAGTTTCTTCACTAACACTATTTAATTGTTCTGTTGAAGGTGCTGTAGTTTTTCGAATATTTTGTTGATAATTCCTATAAGCCTCGTCAAAACCTAACGTACTCCGCCCATCACTTTTTATGCTTTCAGATATTTCTTGTAATATCTTTTTAGCTTCTTCTTTAGATTTATCATCTACCGTCATCCAACAAAATTCTCCAAATAATGTTTTACTCTAAATCTAGCAGTAGGAGTAGATACTTTATATTTTCTCGCAACATCATTAATTAATTGATCTCCACTTTGCTTATTATCTATTGCCTCTTGAACCATAATCTTAAGCCCTGAAATAGGGATCAAAAACGAAGCAGCAAATTTATTCGCTTCTCTTTCTTTAGCATACTCTTCTTTCGTATATTTAGCTTTTCCACGATAAGCTAATGTATTCAATACATTCTTATTTTGTAATTTTAACTCAGCAGCATCATTATTTGCTCCTGGTATCCAATCATGTTCTAAAATCAAATGTCCTAATTCATGCGCCATAGTAAATCTTTGACGTACTAAAGCATTATTAGAAATACTTACTGTAATAACAGGGCATCCTTCATTTTGATCCCATCTTAAATAGCCATCTAAAGCAGGATTACTTACATACCTAACATCTATACCCTGTTGCTCTAAATAAAATTCTAAGTCTTCATAATTTATTGAATCACCAAAAACTATTTTATTAATTCTTTCAGCATATTTTTCAATGTTTTGCATGTTAATCACCCTTTTCTAAAGTAATTTTATCAAAAAAATCAAAATTATCCTATTATTCTTCAAAATATTTTTACAACACAAATAACTTTATTTTTGTGGTTTCTTCTCAAAGAATTGACCCTTGTTCACCTGATAAAACTTCTTATAACGGTCATAATAATTATGGAACATATACTTCATTAACAGCCAGCGCTTAAAATTGCGATCCTTATCATAAAAGACAGTGGTACCATAGCGACCCTCATGAATTAATTCTTCGGCAGCCTCTTTAGCTTCATTGTCATAAGCATATTCTTTAAAAATCTTAACCGGAACGCCCAGCCATAGAACATGCTTGGACTTTAATTTATTACCGTAAACCGTCGGCTTTTCCTTCAAATCATCATTAACATAATCGTCAACATACCACTTAGCCAAATTATAGCCATTCAAAGTTACATAAAAACTCGACCGGCCCTGACGCAAGTTAATTTCAAAAAACTTGTATTGGCCATCACGTTCATCGTACTTAATGTCAAAGTTAGCCATCCCAGTATAATTGAGTTTTTCCAAAAAGGCTTCAACTTGCTCGTATAATTTTTCGTTATATTCCGGCAAAATCGCCATGTAATTACCAATCGATTGCGGCGTCGGGTCTTCTAGTAAAGGATGACCCATACACATCATCTTAACGTGGTGATCCTTATCAACATAGGCATTTAACACTCGCATGTTAGAGTCATCCCCGGGAATAAAGTCCTGCAAAATCAGGTCGGCTTCGTAGCCATTACCGTAGATTTTACCAACAATATCTGTTAATTCAGCTTCATCATGAATCGTGAAAGCTTTTTTGCGCCCCTCAAAGTGAACATCAAGCCAAGAAACAGGATCTTCCGGCTTTAATTCAACTGGATAATCGAACGGCAGCTGCAAATAATTTTCAGCCTGAAAGTCAGCCTTAGTAATAATCTTGGTCTTAGGATATGGCAAGCCATATTCTTCAGCAATTTGATAGAAGCCTTCCTTAGAAATCAATTTTTCAAGCAAGTCATAATCAATATACGGAACAACAAATACGTCTTGTAGTTCGTCCTTGTGTTTAGCAAGCAGCTCTGCATAGCCATCGCCACAAGCAATCAGAATCACTGGTTCTTGATGGTCTTGATAGATTTTCATCTGCTCACGCATCACCGTCATAAAAGTTGGATCTTCGCTAAAGCCCTGATGCAACTCAACTTCGATTATTTTTGAATAACGCGTTGCTGCAAGCTGACTGTCAGCCAGCGCCTTCACCTTAATACCATAAGTTTGATTAAACGAGCGTGCCATACCATAGACATTAATATCGCTACCCAATAAAATTGGCGTAAAATCTTGATTCATTATCTTGCTCCTATTAAACTAGCTTGCCTTGTTCAATCAAGCTAGCTACTTCCGGCTGCACGTGTTGGTACTTGGCAACGGTGCCCTCATAATCAACAAAGAATAATTTGTACCAAACAAGGAAGGTATAGATTGTCCAAATTTGACGTCGATGAGAACCATCGCCATTGAAGTTTTCATCAAGTAATTGCAAAATTTTGTCTTGCTCAAAAATATCGCTGACAAAGTCTTCGCTAAACATTTCTCGTACTTGCTTATCAAAGCGTGGCTCTTGCAGCCATTCTTTAATTGGCGTTGGGAAGCCTAATTTTGGCCTTTTAGCCCATTCATCCGGCAAAACTCTTTCAGAAGCCTTACGCAGAGCATACTTGGTGTCATGCTTATTAACTAAATATTCAGTTGGAATCGCGTTTGCGCGCTCAGCAATCTTGCGGTCAAGATATGGCACCCGTAATTCCAATGAGTGTGCCATTGAAATCTTATCCGCCTTTTGCTCAATATCATTCAGCATAAAGTGGTGCAAGTCAATGTATTGCATTTGGCGAACATTATCGAGGTCCTTGACCTTCTTAAAGTCAGACTGGTAAATACTGTTAACCGTCAACTTATTGCGGTATGACGGCTTCAAAATGCTGTTGGCATCTTCGGAAGTAAAGATTGTCGGGTAATCCATATCATAAATAACGGATTGACCAACGTAAAACTCACTTGGCTCGGCTAAATTAGTGTACAGATGCACTTTCCCTGGGAAGTTTGGCATCTTCTTAATTGTGTGTGCCAACTTAACCTTGGTCTTCTTCGGCAATTTGGTTAATTGTGATGTAAAGACCTTAATAATGTTGTTATGCGTGTGCATCCCGTAATTGACATAACCAGCAAATAACTCATCGGCACCTTCACCTGATAGAGCAACTGTCACGTGCTTACGCGCCATTTTACACAAGTACCAAAGCGGAATAATTGATGGGTTCGCATCCGGCTCATCCATGTGATACTGCATTTCGGGGAAGTCATGCATTGCTTCATCCGACTTTACTTTATCGGAGAAGAACTTCCATCCCTTAATGTCAGCCAAGGCCTTTGCCTTCGATGCCTCATCATAAGTTGCATCATCAAATGAAATTGAAAAAACATCGTCGGGATCCAAAATACTGGTAATATAACTGGAATCTACACCTTCTGATAAAAAGGCACCAACTGGCACATCAGCAATTCTGTACAAGTCAACCGTTTCTTTAAGATCGTCATCAATCTTTTTAACAGTTTCTTCAAAGCTCAAATTGTTAGCCTTGTATTCGGCATCCCAATATTGATGGGTCGTCATCTTGCCGTCCTTGTATTCAAACCAGTGACCTGCTGGGAAGCGGTGAACTCCCTTAAAGAAGGTTTCCTCGAGGTCATTATATTGGTTCATTAAATATGGTTTAACTGCTTCTGTATTTAACCGCCGTTTAAAACCCGGGAAAGCAAAGAAGCTCTTCAGTTCTGAACCCATGAGCAAATGTCCGTTTTCGTCACTGTAATAGAGTGGCTTAATTCCGAAAAAGTCCCGCGCACCATACATTGTTTGAGTATTATCATCCCAGATAATGAAGGCGAACATTCCGCGCACACGCTTGAGCAAACCATCCATTCCCCATTCTTCAAAACCATGCAGTAATACTTCTGTATCAGTTTCAGTGGTGAAGGTGTGTCCAGCATCAATCAGTTCTTTTCTTAATGGTTGGAAATTGTAAATTTCCCCGTTAAAAATAATTGCTCGTGTATTATCTTCATTAAAAATTGGCTGACTACCACAGCGTAAATCAATAATTGATAATCTTCTAAAGCCCAGTGCAACCTTGTCATTAGTATACATTCCGTCAGAATCCGGACCTCTGTGTTTAATCGTTGCCATCATTTTACCAATGGCTTTTTGTTTGTCATTTATTTCTGGATCATAAAATGCGACAATTCCGCACATAGTTTATCTTCCCTTAATTAGTTTTCTTAATCTATTAAATTCTTTATTTTAACTGTTTTATTATATGCTAAAAGCCGGACGATTACCAAGATGTCCGGCTCAATTTTACTAAATATAAAAGATTCTGCGTTTAGATGCAGCACCATAACCAAATACTTGGATAGCATGGCGGTGCAAGTCAATATTTACAATATAACCAGCAAATTCAGTATGGTGGTCAATCTGGCGATTCCAATTCTTGTTGTACTTGGTCGTCAGCACGTGGTTCGGCCCCATTAAAGCCGAGCAGTTAAACAAAATATACTGAATGCCGTTGATGCGATATTGGTCTTCACGGTGGCGGTGACCACAGAAGTAGGCAATAATTCGCGCATTCTTAATATTGGTAAAGTCAAAATCATTTGCCAAGCGAAATTCTGGTGGTATTCCGCGACTAGAATGCATCTGTCCTTTTTCACATTGATTAAACGCAACAAGAAGCTCATGCAGCGAGCGACCATTGTACTTTAAAGCATTAGTCCCCTTACGGTTAATCGGATTAGCATGGCTCATCAAAATTATTTTTTTATTTGATGATTGCTCTAAAATTTCAATAATTTCTTCAATCTGGTCTTCTCTAACTGCTAGCGTTATTTTAGTATCATACTTCTTTTGCCCCTGGGCATCGAGCTCATAAGGAACATCCGAAGTATTAACGGAAATAAAGCGCAAATCATCAACATCGTAGTAGCAGACGCCATGCTGGTGCGAAATAAAATGAATGTCCTGTTGGGCATACATTTTGGGCCACATAATACTTTCAAATTCATTTTCGGGAAAAGATGCCTTTAAATCATGATGTTCATCATACTTATCGTTTTCGTCATGATTGCCCTTAATCATGATTGATGGAACTTTGTTAGATATAAAGGAATCACGCAGCCTAATCAGCTCACTCTCACTTAAAAAACCTGTGTCTGAGCCATCAATCCAATCACCCAGATGAACTTTGAGGTCAAGCATGCCAGAATCATCCAGATAAGAAAATTCATTAACATGGGTTAATCCGTTCCAACCATAAAAATCACTGCTATTGCGATCCTTATAGTGGGTATCAGAAATCACACTAACATTAACGGAATTCTTACCCTGACGCACGTGATCGTGAACTCGAGTAATAAATTCGTCAAGGTACTGTTCCGTCACATAGCGCCGCCCAGTCTTACGATTAGCAAACGCGCGATAGCGACCCAACTCTTGATTAAACTCCCGCACGTATTCCGGCGCCAATTTTTCCGTACTCTCTAAGCTGAGTGCCTGATGTAAAACGCCGTTCTCATCCTTATAAACAGTCAAGTTATACGGCTGACCTCCCGGCGTCCCCTGCTCGCCATCAACGAGATACTCGCCAACCGTCATATACTCCTGCATTGGATCAAGTTCTGTACTTTTATTCTTAAAAGCCGCCCGCTTTTTAACACCAATTAAACGATCAAATAATCCTTCTGCATGCCTAAACACATTCATGATTTTGGCCCCTAACAAAAAAAGCTGAACCAATAATAGTCCAGCTTAAAAATTATGCATTTTCTGCTAAAGCATGTGCTGCCAAGCCAATTGACAAAACCGCATCCTTTGACAATACCCCTTGTAAGTCCTTAAAGGCGATTGCTTGAACCGCACTAATTACCTTAAGACTATATGCGACAACATGATAATCAACTGTACTGTTATAAAAATTATCCTCATAAGGATCTTCATGATTATAAGTCAGATTAATTTCATCCTTATCCACAAAACCATCCACATGATTAGTTAAAATCCGATCGTGCAAGTCTGTTAGCTTCTCTGACAATTTAATCAAGGTCAGCTTATGATCACTTTCAGTCTCGTAATATTGCTCTTGCGTCATATCAAAGTAGTCTTTAAGCGGCTTGTTTAAAATATGCAAGCTATCAACTGCACGATAAACAGCATCTGCATCAAACGCTATTTCCTTATTCAAAATCTTTTCTTGGTTCGCGGCCAAGTCATCGGCCAAAGTCATTGTCTCTAACTTATCCATGGTATCCTCCTAAAGTTCAACTTATATTATACCAAAAATAGTTATTAAACTAGCCCCTTTATCACTTCTCAACGATAAATTCTTTAATTTTATTTCAAATTGGTAAATATCTATCAAGAACCAATTTTTATTAAAAAATTTATCATCGTAAGAAGCCTGCTTTTGCTCGTTTTGACAAATATAAATTCTAATTTTAGCAATCATCAGTTTATCACATTGCAATAATTTTTCGGTAGTATTCTTAACTTATTTTGACTTGGCCAAAAACAGCCTTAAAATTTCAATACTTTGGCTTCAGCTGGCAGCTTGCATTGCTCTTATTAACAGCCTACGTATTGTGCATAAATAGCGTTATTTTTCATAGCTTAAATTATACTTTATTGTATATGACTTTTCTTCGCCCTTTTTCAATTCGATTGCAGAAAAGTCTTGCGCACTGCCAGCTTTAGACAAGGTTTGCGGCTCAAGAGCAATCCCTTCATATGGTCGGCCCACACCATTAGTTCTAATTAAATTCATCTCATCTTTAGTAAATGAATTAGCCGTGAACATTACCAAGCCGTTTCTATCGGATTCAATACCCACGCTAGTGTTAGTTTCTGGGTCTACTAGCTTGGCAATCAAATTGTCATCGTCAGGCTTAACTGCAAAAATATCATCAAAACCCTTTTCAGCAGTATCACTCATCCCTGCAATTGCTTTACCTAGACTTGTTGGTTGTTGAAAATCAAACGGTGTATGTTGAACTAGAATTTGCTTACCAGTTGGAATCTTGTCCTTGTCTAACTCCTGAATTTGCGCCGCATTTACCTTCAGCACTTGCTTGGCAATTGTATCATCAGTACCTAAATTGAAGTAAACATGCTGTGTTGGGTTAAAGACAGTGTCGGCCGTGCTCGTGGCAGTATAATTGATGCCAACAACATCATCAGATGATAGAGTGTAAACAATCTTAACCTGCAACTCACCTGGGTAACCATCATCTTTTTGCAAATGACTCATTTCAATTGCATCACCTTCGGCAGTTGAAATAATTTTACCCTGCCAAATCTGACTATTAAAGCCTGTTGGCCCACCATGCAAGGTTGTTGTCCCCTCATTTTGCGGTAATTGTGTCGTCTGACCATCAAGGATAATTTGCCCATTCATAATTCGCCCAGCTGTCCGACCAATCGCCATGCAAACATAAAATGGATTGGCAAGATAGTCTTGACTGCGATAATAATTTAAAACTATATTGTGTGCGCCGTTCTTACCTGGTACCCTGATTTCATAAATTGTTGAGCCTAAAGTTAACAGTGATAATGTCACCCCGTTAGCATTTGTCAAACTCAACTCTTGAATTTTGTGACCCTGATATTCGTCAAATTCGCTAATTGTTCCATGTACGTTTTTCATTTTTGTCCTCCCAAAGTTTACTCACTGTATTCGCTTACATTAATATATTACTTTTACTACCCAATGGCAAATTAATTGTTAGTACCATAAAATCCGCGTTATTATTTCCACTATTTTTTGCGTACTTAATATTAAGCAAGTAAAATAAAATTTAAAGGAGCTATTAATATGGAAGAACATTTACGCTGTCCATGGGGCGACAGCCAAGACAATTTAATGC
Organism: Lactobacillus sp. ESL0679; assembly: GCF_029433515.1. Classification (GTDB taxonomy): domain Bacteria; phylum Bacillota; class Bacilli; order Lactobacillales; family Lactobacillaceae; genus Lactobacillus. Next base: position 414,146 of record NZ_JAQTIG010000001.1, read on the forward strand.
AGCAATATCACGACCATGAGTGGGGTAAACTTAATTTAGACGAGCAATATCTCTACGAGATGTTGATTTTGGAACTATTTCAATCTGGACTTAACTGGTCTGTTGTCTTGCACAAACGGGAAAATTTTCGACGTGCCTTTAAAAACTTTGTTCCTGAAGAAGTTGCCCAAATGACCGACGAAGACGTCGCAACTCTAATGCAAGATAAGTCCATTATTCGTAACCGCCAGAAAATCACTGCTGCCATTAAAAATGCAAAGGCAATTCTAATTGTCGAAGCAAAATATGGCAGCTTTGGCCGCTATTTACAGGAGTTTATCAAGACGCCACTAATCCACCACCCTCAAGCAATGACCGATATACCAACAACTAATGACGTTGCTAAGCAACTTGCCAAACAATTAAAAAAGAACGGCTTTTCCTTTGTTGGTCCTGTTGTAATTTATTCTTACTTACAAGGCATTGGTCTGATTAATGACCATTTAGAAACCTGTCCGTTTAAGTATCACGGGTAAAATTTTTAACTACCAATTGACATTCAAGTTACAGATACGCTTTTACTTATTTTTAATATTTTTAAAAAAAGTAATCTTATTAGGCAATAACAATTTTTCCTGTAATCACATTTAAAGTCCAGATTGGGACACCAGGAAGACTTTGTACAAGGCTGTTGTTTAGTTTCTGCCCTTGATATTTGAACAGGCCAATAGTAACGGCCACATTATAACTGGCGTTAGTGACATTATTGATAAAAATACCACCAGTCATCACGTTAAGTGAACTATCACCAGTTAACGTGCTATCTGTAATTTCGGCACTACCTGCTGTCAGCTGGGCTGTCAAAGTTTGGCGACAATTTTTAATAGCTAAATTACCAGACCGCAAATTAACATTAAAGTTTGCAAGCATAGCATTATTTGCTCTAACTGTACCTGCTGTTAAGGTCACAGCAGCATTTGGAATTATTACGTTATTAATGTCAATCGTACCTGCTTGTCCAGTAACGACAAGTTTGGTTATGTCAGACTTATCTGGAACAGTAAGGTAAATTTGAGGAGAGTAGTAAATCTTCTTTGTTTTAACCTTCTTTTCGGTAATTAGCAGATTGTCCTTGTTGTTTTGAACAGAAATTGGGTTCTTTTTCGTGTATTTAATCTTAGCCTGAAACTTTTCTCCTGTTTGGATATGCAAACTAGCTGCTTTTAGCTTGGCATTAACCTGATTAAATTGGTTAACAACATCTTTTTTAGTGTGCACTTTAGCATGGTTGCTAGCTTCAACCGGCGTTGCCTGTAATCAATTGGAGTATGAACCCACTAACGCACATCGGCATCAATCTCTTCACTCACAGATAGTAAACCGTCTTTTAACTTTTCTACGCCTTGAATATTATACAAAAAAGATCCTACCAAAGATACTATTTTCAAAGAGTTATCATTCATTCAAAATAACAAAAAAGCAGTGAATAAATATTTTTTCACTACTCTTTTAGTATCTTTTTATTAAACTAGCTTCTTGCGAATCATCCCGGAAATCCAATCAATCACAATTACCATGATAATAATTCCGAGCAAGATAATGCCGACACGGTTCCATTGCCGATATTGCAATGCAATAATTAGCGGATAACCGATACCACCGGCACCAACCAAACCAAGGATTGAAGCCGACCGAATTGAAACATCAAACCGATACAAAGTATTAGAAATCAAAGCTGGCATTAAGTTAGGCAAAGTTGAAAACATTGTAATGTTAGTTTTTGAACCACCTACAGCCGTTACAGCTTCGTTAGGACCATCATCCAAGTTCTCAATTGCTTCTGAGAACAGTTTAGCAAGCATCCCAACTGAGTGAAATCCTAACGCCAAAACACCGGCGGCAGAGCCTGGGCCAACTGCCTTAATAAACATCAAAGCCAAGACAATTTCAGGGAATGACCGAATGATTGCCAAGACAATCTTTCCAGTCCGTGAAACATACCACTTTTTATGTTTGGTGTGAGCTGCCCAAAAGGCAAATGGCAATGAAATAATTGCAGAAATAAACGTACCTAAGAAGGCAATACATACAGTTTGCCATAACTGCGATACTAGGTCTTCACCACTGCCGTTATAGATATACGACCAATCTGGGTGAAAAATCCCGTTAAAAATCGCACCGGCAATCTGACCAGCGGTTGCTTTAATACCGCCAAAATCCATTCCCGTGCATGACCAAGCAATAAGAGCAATAGTAATGATGGCTAAGCCCCAATGCAAAATTCGCTTTTGCATATCAACTGGGCGAGGAGGTAATTTTTTCATATTAGTATCCATTATTTCATCAACGCCTCCCGTGATTTAGACGAAACATAGTCGATTAAAACTACGACCACAATGATAACTAAGATAATCGTCCCCGTCTTAGCGTAGTCAAAGACTTGCAAAGTCTGTTGCAGGTAAAGGCCGATACCACCAGCACCGATATACCCCAAAACAGTTGAAGCCCGAACGTTAATTTCAAATGCATACAAGCAATAAGAAATAAAGTAAGTAATGACTTGCGGTAAAACAGCAAAAACAATGATTTGCAATTTATTGGCACCAACAGCAGTCAGAGCCTCGATTGGACCCGGATCAATTGTTTCGATTGCTTCATAAAAGAGCTTAACAACAATCCCAAAAGTACAAATAGCTAAGGCCAAGATACCAGCAACAGGACCAATTCCGACAATTGCAACAAAGATTGCCCCTAATAATAGGTCTGGCACTGTTCTGACAACATTCATAATTACCCGCAAAATACCGGTAACTGCCTTGTTCTTAACAATATTACGCGCAATTAACAGCGAATAGATGAAGGCCAAGATAGAACCAATTACCGTTCCCAAGATTGCCATCTTAATTGTTTCAAGCAATAATGGCATAATCGGTCCAAGGTATGCCCAATCTGGATGCAACATTTGCAAAAAGATGTCAGTAAATTGACTAAAGTTAGCAAATAAAGCGCCAAGATCGGTATGAGTAACATCTGTTGAAATAAATAATCCAGCAATAAAGACAATTACCCAAATCAAGTTCCAAAACTTAAACTTTTTCTTAGGTAAAGTCATGAGTGCTTCCTTATCAGTGTTACTCATCTTGCTCACCACCGTTGTAGATCTTGGTAAAGGTTGACTCTGGCGTTTCGCTCATCTTACCATCATAGATAATTTCACCAGCACGAACGCCAATAACTCGCTTGCCAAATTCTTTGGCTAATTCCACACTGTGCAGGTTAATTACAACTGTCATACCATGCTTTTCGTTTAACATCTTAAGGTCTTGCATTACCCGACGTGAAGTCTGGGGGTCAAGTGAGGCAGTTGGCTCATCAGCCAAAATAATGTCTGGATTTTGAGTCAAAACTCGCGCAATCGCTACCCGCTGCTGCTGTCCACCTGATAACTCATCAGCACGTGAATAAACCTTATCAGCTAGGTCAACTTGTTGCAAAGCCTCGTAAGCGCGTTGCTTATCTTCCTTAGTAAATAGATTAAGTGTGCTCTTCCAAGTAGAATAATAGCCCACGCGCCCTGTTAAAACATTGCGCAAAACGCTAGAACGCTTAACCAAATTAAAGCTCTGGAAAATCATCCCAATATTGCGCCGCAGAGTCCGCAGCTCTTTGCCTCTAGCCTTGGTAATTGACTCACCATTGATTAAAATATCACCATCAGTAATGTCAATCAGGCGGTTAACGGAGCGCAAAAGTGTCGACTTCCCAGCACCAGAGAGACCAACAATAACGACAAATTCGCCCTTATTGATAGTTAAATTGACATCCTTTAAACCAACAACGTCTTTGCCATAAATTTTTTTAACGTTTTTTAATTCAATAACTGGCTTAACTGAAGAATCTGCCATTATATACTTCCTTTATATATCTTACTTTTTAGTTGACTCAATAATCTTTTCATATTTACGAACGACGGCAAAGTCACTATCTTTGGCAGGAACGTAACCTTCATGAGTGTAAATACTTTCGATAATCTTCTTACCCTTCTTAGATTTACCAATATCAATAAAGGCATTAGCTAACTTTTTACGGAATGCCTTTGGCATGCTTGGAACTACAGAAATCGTGTCATTAGGAATATTTTTAGTAAAGTAAATTGGCACAACTTGGCTCATAATCTTGGGGTTGTCTTTTTGAACGATTGTCCGCGCATCTTCAAAGACAAAAGCAGCATCAGTATCATCGTTTAAAACGTTTAGGACTGCTTGGTCTTGACCAGTAACAGTAACTAACTTACAACTCTTAGGTACATCTAAGCCCTTTTCCTTTAATTCAGCAATTGGGAAAACATATCCTGCTGAAGAAGTTGGACTTTGAATTGAAATTGACTTACCCTTTAAATCTTTCCAACTCTTAATCTTTGAGTCTTTTCTAACTAAAATTTCTGCCCGGTAAAAGTTAACGAGGTTTTTAGTTGGTTTCCCGCCCGGTTGCTTAACACCATATCTTTGGGCTTGCAATAAAACATCAGCAGCACCTTGCTTGTGTGCCAAAATATAACCGTTTGGTGGCAAAAAGCCAACATCAACCTTCTTAGACTTCATGGCTTCAACAACAGTGTTGTAGTCTGTTGACATTGAAACATGAACCGGAATGCCTAAACGATCAGAAAGCATCTTTTCTAACGGCTTAGCCCGCGCTTGCAGCTTAGTTGCAGCTTGACTGGGGACAAATTGAACGTTCAAAGATTTTGGGGTGGAACTTTCTTGACTCTTACTCTTACCTGAGCAAGCAGTTGCCATCAACGCTACTAAAAAAACGGCAGCACCAGCTAGCACTTTCTTAAATTTCTTCATTATGTCCTCCTAGACATCAAAAAAGACTTAATGTAACAGCACAAACGGGAATTATATTAAGTCTTTCAATAACTTTTTTGGTTAAAAAACGAACAATACAACTATTTACGAGAAAGCAAAAAGTCTTAACTGCAAAAACACCAATGAACGCTACGCGTCGTTCATCTTTTTGCATGACCTTCACTCCCCTTTCAACCGTATTGCATTCATTCTATTAAATAATAGCAGAAATTAGTTGTTTAGAAAAGAAAATTATTTTAAAAAAACTATTTTCAACCTAAAAATTACTAGCTATTTCCTCAGTGAATGGATTATTTTTACTGCTTAGTTGACGCTACAATCTTATTATATTGCCGGATAATGTCGTAATCACTATCTTTAGCTGGGGCATACCCCTCATGATTGTAGACACTTTCGATAATCTTTTTGCCTTCCTTAGACTTGCTAATTGCAATAAATGCCTTGGATAACTTCTCTTGGAAAGACTTAGGCAAACTTGGAATAACCGAAATTGTGTCGTTAGGAATCCGCTTAGTAAAGTAAATTGGCACTACCTTACTCATAATCTGCGGTTCGTCTTTTAGCACATCATTACGTGCATCTTCAAAAACAAAGGCAGCATCAGTATCGCCGTTTAAGACATCAAGAACAGCTTGATCAGACCCAGTAACAGTAACTAATTTACATTTCTTAGTAACATCTAGTCCTTTTTGCTTTAATTCAGCTACAGGAAAGACATAGCCAGAGTCAGAAGTAGGATTTTGAACTGAAATTGATTTTTCTTTTAAATCTTTCCAATTCTTAATTGTAGAATTCTTTTTAACGACAATCTCACCGCGATAAGACTTAACTAGCTGCTTAGTCTGCTTACCATTCGGCTGCTTAATACCGTAACGTTCTGCCTGAAGTAACAAGTTAGCGGCCTTTTGTTTATGCGCCATGATATAAGCATCAGATGGTAAAAAACCAACTTGAACTTTTTTAGACTTCATGGCTTCAACTAAACCATTGTAGTCAGTTGACATTGAAACATGAACGGGAATACCTAATTGCTTAGATAACAGCTTTTCCATCGGTTTTGCGCGCGCTTCCAGTTTATTAGCAGCCACACTTGGAACAAATTGCACGTTAATTGATTTAGGTTCCTCGCTTTTACTCGTACTCTTATTTGAGCAGGCTGTTAGCCCAACTGCCAAGACCATTAATACTAAACCCATCAACACTTGCTTCAGTTTCTTCATCAGTACCTCCCAAAAATACAAAAGGGCATAGTATGACTCATTCATACTATGCCCTTGAATATTGTTAATAAAACGCAGCGATCACGGCGCCTAAATAAAATCATGATCGTTATGTAAGAATAGTAACACAAATATTCGGATTATTGCAAGAGATTAGGTAACTTTTTATTAACAAAAAAGTCAAGTGGAATTAATCCAACTTAACTTTAATTAATAACTATTTTTGCATATCTTTAACGATCTTTTCGTACTTACGGACCGTATCAAAGTCGCTATCTTTAGCGGGAACATAGCCTTCATGAGCATAAACTTTCTCAATCAAAGCGTGCCCCTTTTTTGTCTTACTAATATCAATAAAGGCATTAGCAAGTTTCTTTCTAAACTTCTTTGACATGTTTGGAACTACTGACACAGTATCGTTCGGAATTCTGGCCTTAGTAAAGTAAATCGGTACAACTTGGCTCATGATTTTAGGATAGTCCTTTAAGACCTTGTTACGCGCATCTTCAAAGACAAAAGCCGCATCTGTGTCACCATTTAACACATTCAAAACAGCTTGGTCATGACCGGTAACAGTGACTAACTTACAACTCTTAGGAACGTCCAAGCCTTTTTCCTTTAATTCGGCAATTGGATAAATGTAACCCGAAGTTGAAGTCGGTGACTGAATTGAAATTGACTTACCTTTCAAATCTTTCCAACTTTTAATCTTTGAATCCTTCTTAGCAACAATTTCCGCTCTAAATGACTTGGTCAGAGTTTTGGCCCAACGACCACCGGGTTGCTTAATATCAAAACGTTCAGATTGTAGTAAAACATCAGCTGCTCCTTGCTTATGAGCAACAACATAACCATCTGGTGGTAAAAAGCCAACATCGACCTTCTTAGACTTCATTGCCTCCATTAAGGCATTGTCACTGGTTGACACTAACACGTGAACTGGAATGCCAAGTTTGGCTGACAACAGTTTTTCCAAAGGTTTAGCTCGACCTTCCAGCTTGTTGGCTGCAATACTTGGAACAAATTCAACCGTTAATGATTTGGGCGTATAGTCTTTGCTATTAGCACCTGTACTTTTATTCGAACAAGCCGTTGCTACTACTGCAACTAGCATTACGGCTATACCCAACAACACCTGTTTTAATTTTTTCATCTTGCCCTCCACGGCTAAAACTAACTGAATATAAAAGGGCATAATGCGTCCACACCACATCATGCCCTTGTTAATATTCCTGAATAAAAGCGAACAGCCATCATATACTGTGCTCGTTATATGAAAGCATAACACAAAAAACGAGTTCCGCCAAAAAAATTTGATAATACTTTTATGAGAATATCATAAAATTAACGGCTGATTATATTGAATAAAAAAGCACCTAGAGCTTCGGGTGCCTCAATAGTAAATCACTACTTCTTCAGTGATTGTGCAATTTTATTGTATTTACGAACAATATTGTAGTCACTATCTTTAGCAGAGTGATAGCCATATTGGTCATACATCTTTTGAATTAACTTTTGACCATCTTTAGTCTTACTAATGTCCATAAAGGCCTTGGCCAACTTCTTCCGGAATGCTTGTGGAATACCTGGACGAACTGAAATCGTATCGTTAGGAATTGGTGTTGTAAAGTAAATTGGCACTACCTTTTCCTTGATATTTGGTACATCATGCAGAACCTTGTTTCTTGCATCTTCAAACACAAAGGCAGCATCAGTATCACCACTTAAAACATTTAGCACGGCGGCATCATGACCGTTAACCGTTACCAACTTACAGTCTTTAGTAACGTCTAAGCCCTTTTGCTTTAATTCTGCAACTGGGGTAATGTAGCCTAATGTCGAAGTTGGACTTTGAATCGAAATTGACTTACCCTTTAAATCTTTCCATGATTTGATGTTTGACTTTTTACGGACAACAATTTCAGCACGCAAAGTGTGAACCAGCTTCTTAGTCCAAGTACCACCTGGCTCTTTAATCCCATAACGTTCTGATTGCAAAATAACGTCGGCGGCTTTTTGTTGGTGAGCTTGAACATAAGCACCAGCTGCTAAGAAGCCAACATCAACTTTTTTAGACTTCATTGCCTCAATTTCAGCGTTATTGTCAGTTGAAGTTGTTACGTGGACAGGAATTCCCAGTCTCTTAGAAAGCATCTTTTCAAGTGGCTTACCTTCACCGCCCATTCGGCCAGAGGCATCACTAGGAACAAACTGCACATTCAGTGATTTCGGCATATTATTGCTGCTCTTAGTTTCTTTTTTATTTGAACAAGCAGTCAATGCAAACATTCCCATCACGGCCACTGCACCAACTAATACTTTTTTAAATTTCTTCATGATTACCTCCTATAAGTGTCATGAATAAAAAAGACTTAACGTTAATTACAAACGTAACTAACGCTAAGCCTCATAAGCATACTATGTAAATGAATGAATTTTCCCTGTAAAAGAGCTCCCGTAAACACAAATAACGCTAAACTAATCCGTCTTGTCATAGAATTACCTTGCATCATGTGTCGCCCTCTTTCACCTAAAATTAATTCATAAAAATAATAGCAGAAATTTAAGCAAAATAAAAGCGTAACCATTAAAAGATTATCTAACAACCCGTTATTTTTGCCTAATTGGGTTGTTGTCAATATCAGTGCGAACAATTAACACATCAGCCAGCGCATGCTGGTTAACATATTCGGTAACTGACCCCATCAACATTCTCTCAACTGCATTCAAGCCAGTTGCACCCATAATGATTAAATTATCGTGGTGATCCTTGATAAAGTCATAGGAAATAACTGCCTTCGGACTACCATAACGAATATGATAATCAATATCATCAAAGTCAAAGTTATCATGTGCCCATTGCTTCAAACTCTTTAAATATTTACCAGTGTCTTGCGTCATCTGGTAAACAGTATCGCCTGAAATTAGCGTATCCTGCATCTCACCCAAAAACTGCCTAGTGTCAATCACGTTCAAAACATCAATATGAGCATTTTCCGTCATTGCAATCTTAACTGCTTTATCAAAAGATCTTTCAGCTGATTCTGAACCATCAACTGGAACTAAAATACTGTCTTTTTTCGTACTCATGTACTCACCTTCTAGAAATATATTATTTTATTTAACACTAATTTTAACATATTTTCGATAGTAATTACTTTTTTTATAATTGTTTACGCCTTAGTTTATTGCTAAAATAGAACGTAAATGTCAAAAGATAAAGGGTGGAATTTATGACAGAAAATTTAACTAATCAATTAATCGGCGTTAAAAGCGGCCGCAACTTCCGTGAACTTGGTGGCTACAAAACTACTGATGGTAAAACCGTTAAAATGCACAAGTTATTAAGAACTGCTAACTTGGGTACTTTAGATGCAACTGACCTTAAGTTCTTACACGACTACGGCGTTAAATACATCGTTGATTTCAGAAGTCAAGCCGAAGTTGACCATGAACCTGACCGCATCCCTGAAGGTGCAGAATACGATTATGATCCTGTCTTCAGCGAGGACTTAACCAATGCTTCTAGAAGTATTGAAGACGTCATGAAGCAGGGGCAAAAGAATCCTCATGCAGGCTTTGAACACATGTTGTTTGCTTATGACGACATGATTACCAGTAAAGCTGCTCAAAAAGCTTACCGCCACTTCTTTGACTTATTATTAGCAAACGATGAAGACGGCAAGAGCTTGATCTTCCACTGTACTGCCGGTAAAGACAGAACTGGGGTTGGTGCACTGCTTATCTTAACTGTTCTTGGTGTTCCGCTTGACACTATCAAAAAGGATTATTTATTAACTAATATTGCAACTGCCGACTTCGTTAAAGGCTTTTTAGAAAAAGCTAAGGAAGATGGCGCCGACGATGCAACATTAAATATTTTAAAAGACTTCCAAACCGTTCACGTAGAGTACATTGAACATGTCTTGACAACTATTAATGAAAAATACGGTAGCGTGAATAACTACTTACGTGATATTATGAAATTAACTGATGCGGAAATCAGTAAGTTACGTAAAATTTACTTAAAATAATAGTTAAAGGAGACCTTTTATGACTAAAACAAAGACCGTTTACTTTGGTGCAGGCTGGTTTAACGAAAAGCAAAACAACGCTTATCAGGCAGCAATGAAAGCCTTAGCTGCCAACCCAACCATTGACCTTGAAAACAGTTATGTTCCATTGGACCACCAATACAAAGGCATCAATGTTGAAGAACATCCAGAATATCTGCATGATCGCGAATGGGCAACTGCAACTTATCATGGTGACTTAATTGGTATTAAAGCCAGTGACGTCATGATAGGTGTTTACTTGCCAGAAGAAGAAGACGTTGGCTTGGGAATGGAACTGGGCTACGCTTTGAGTCAAGGCAAATATATTTTATTGGTTATTCCTGATGAAGATTATGGTAAGCCAATCAACTTAATGAGCTGGGGTGTTTGCGACAACGCCATTAAGCTCAGCGAACTAGAAGATTACGACTTTAATAAACCACGCTTCAACTTTTATGACGGTGCTGTTTACTAAAACGCATATTACTAACAAAGGATTCTCGACTGAGAATCCTTTTTATCTTGTTATTTAAATTATGCCTTGTAGCGTGACTTACCACTTAAGTAAGTTTCGCTCAAAGTCATGTCTGGATTAAGCACGATAAAGTCTGCATCCTTATCTGGTGCAATTGAACCACACTTATCCAAAATATGAGCACTCTTAGCTGGAACATAAGAGGCCATCATAATTGCCTCTTCAGGAGTTGCCACGTTCCAGTCAACAACGTTTTTAACGGCTGTCTTTAATTGCAAAATACTGCCGGCTAAATTATCGTTGCTCTTTAACCGAGCCATTCCATCTTGAACATAAACCGGTAATTCACCTAGCATGTAGTCACCATCAGGCATCATTCCAGCTTCCATACAGTCAGTAACCAGGGCAATATGTTCAGCGCCCTTTAATTGAACTAAAGCGCGCACCATTTCTTTTTTAACATGGTGACCATCACAAATTAGCTCATCGGTCACATTGTGCATTGCCATTGCCGCATTAGAAATTGATGGCGCATGATGCGACGGATCTGGCATCCCGTTAAATGTATGAGTAAACATGGTTGCGCCGTCTTCAATTCCAGCCGCAGCTTGCTCAAAGTTAGCACTTGAGTGTCCTAAAGAAACGACAACGCCCTCTTTGACCGCACTGCGAATAAATTCTCTAGTGCCCTTACGTTCAGGAGCAAGAGAAATTTTGTTAAGCATGCCATGTGACTCATCCCGCCACTTATTAAACTGATTAATATCTGGATCAAGCAAATATTTTGGATTTTCAGCACCAGCATGTTCAGCAGTAAAGTAAGGTCCTTCAAAGTGTAAACCTTGGATTTTAGCACCTGTTTCTTCACCCTGATGGTCGCCAAACATCCGACAAATGCGCATTAGCGTATCAGCACCAGCAGTATAAGTTGTTGGCAGCCAACTGGTAACGCCAGATTGCAAAAAGCCTTCAGACAAGCGATTAATTCCTGCCCAGTCACTCTTCATCACGTCTTCTTTAAGTGAGCCGTGAACGTGAGTATCAACTAATCCCGGAGCAATCAACTTGCCAGAATAATCAACAATCTTACCCTCTGGTTTTTCTTGTTCTGAATAATAAAAGCCAAACTGCCCGTTATCTTGGATTTCAAGATAGCCTCCTTGGGTAGTTATATTTTCCATAAAAAATTTATCAGCGTGAATATAATAAGACATTATTTCCTCCTTTTTTACCAAAATTCACTTCGTCATAATAAGTTTATTTTAAACCATTAAATTGGTATTAACCAGTTTAATCACAAATACTACAGAAAAACTTGTTTTTTTAGTTATAATAGGTATTAAGCAAATTAAATAGGAAGCAAAAATTATGACAGATGATATGCAAACAGGCAAACACCAACTAGGTGCATTAACTGGCGCCAATAGATGTGAAAATTATTATGAATTGCATTACGCAACCGGCGAAGTTGCGCAATTTTATGTTTTAGCTGACGGTATTTTTCGCTTTGTGCTTAATCCAAATACCGATTCCGCAGCAGAGCAAACGTCAGCGCTTCAGCTTAATTTTAGTAATGAATCTTTTGAGCATTCACAAGTACGCGCAACCAGCGACTCACTAATTATCCAAGCGGGCAATTACCAAGTTATTTTTGCGCAAAAACCAGCTGTGATGAGTATCTTTGATGAAACACTGCACCGCACCCGGATGAAGCAGGCACAACCGCTTGAATTAGCAGCTAACCAAACCCGTGAATTTTTAAAGCAAAACAAAAACGAATTTTACTTTGGCGGCGGTCTGCAAAATGGTTACTTTAGTCACAAGGGACGTAAAATCGCCATCAAGAGTGATCACATTACCGGCAAGGGCGGCGTTATTACTCAAGTGCCGTTTTTCTGGTCCAATGCTGGTTACGGGGAATTGCGCAACACTTATTCAAGCGGCAGCTATGACTTTGGCGTGAATAACAGCGGCTTAACCACAATCAGTCACCAAGATCGTATTTTTGATAATTTTTATATTATTGGCGACACGCCGCAAGCTATTTTAGCCAAATATTATGCGCTAACTGGTAAGCCAATGATGTTACCAAAATATACGTTGGGCTTAGGGCACGTTGGCAACTTCTGTACAACCTTATGGCAGCCTAGTGAAACCAAAGAACGTAATGCCAGCAAGTTCGGCAACAACTATTACACCCGAACAAGCGACACGGACAAGGCGGCCGGCAGAGCTTCACTTAATGGTGAAGAAGACTACCACTTTTCAGCGCGGGCCATGCTTGACCGGTACAAAACATTACACTTTCCACTCAGTTGGTTTGTACCGAATTATGGCGTGACCAACCCACCAGTTGATGCTCTTAACTACTTTAACGAGTATGCGCAAAACCAAGATGTTACGCCCGGATTCTGGCATGATGACAGCTTGTCAGAATTACCAGAGCAGGCTGCCTTTACTCTAACTGCCAATCACGCAACTAACGACCGTACTCTCTTAAGTAATGCTTTACAACGCAAAAAGCCGCTTGTTTTGCAAAATACTGGTTGCCAAGGGATGCAAAAGACAGCAGCCCTAGCCTTTGGTGCAATTGGTGGCAATTGGGAAAACATCGCTACGCAAGTTGCCGGCTTTATCGGTAGTAACCTTTCTGGACAACCGCTTGTTGGTGCTGCCGTTGATGGTACTACTGGCGGTGGTAATGCTCAGATCAGCGTCCGCGATTTTGAGTGGAAGAGTTTTACGCCGCTGCTATTTAGTCTTGATGATCAAGGCAATTTTAGTAAAACACCGTTTGCTTATAATAAAAGAGTAACGGAAATCAATCGTTCCTATTCAATTCTGCGAGCACAATTGCAAAGCTACCTCTATACCCTTAATCATCAAGCTCAGGCTGGTAATCCGATTGTGCAGCCACTATTTATCGCCTTCCCTGATGAGCGCAGTAATTATACTGAACAATTTAGCAGCGAATTTATGCTGGGCAGCAATCTATTAATTGCTCCAATTACTAACGGTCGTGAGGATGAAAACGGCGACTCACGCAAGGACAATCTTTACCTACCTGATAGTCGAACCATGTGGCTTGACCTGTTTACTGGCAAAAAGTATGCTGGCGGTCGTGTCTACAATAATCTATCTTATCCAGTTTGGCACTTGCCCGTCTTTGTTCGTGGTGGCAGTGTATTTGACTTGGGCAAACGTGACTACGTTCTGTATCCACAAGGGCAAAGCAGAACAATTGTTTACGATGACGATGATTTGACAGATTTTAATCATAATTATTGTGAAACTAGCATTGATACCAATCAAAATGCCGGGAATTTAGCAATTACTATTAATCCGGTCAAGGGCAACTATCCTGGATTTGACGTTGAGCAGTCAACTAACTTAGCTATTATGTGTGATGCCTATCCTGACCAAATTGAAGTCAAAATCAATGATCAAATAATTAAGCTGCAGGAGTACGGCACCATTGATGCCTTCAACCACGCTCGCGAAGGTATTTTCTTCAATACGAATTACAATCCTGTACCCGAATTCAATCAGTACCACGATGCTAAGCAAACAACATTGCAAATTAAGTTGGCGAATCGCGATGTCACTAACAGCAAGATTAAAATTACAATTCACAATTATACTTATGGTGAAAATGTTTTAGTTCATGCCATTACCGATGGATTACTGCCCTCACCTAAATTACCGGCTGTTGATCCAAGTAAAATCTCGGCGCATTCGTTTGAACTTGCTTGGTCCAAACAAGGTGCTGTTCAAATTGAAATCAATGGTCTTTTGTATGAAGGGATTACTGGCAACTGCTTTACTTTCCACGAGTTATTGCCTAATACACGCTATATTATCCGCATGCGTTATGCGGCAGGTAATAAGGTTTCCGAATGGTCAGACCCGTTTGGCGTGATCACTAAGCATGCGGCAATTGATTACGCCGTTAGCGACATTCACGTTATCAGCAACTATCCTAGTAATCCTGCACAACCACTCAGCTACCTAACTGACTTAAAGCTGGCAAGTGAATGGCAAATAGCGCAGGCACTAACTCCAGAAAAGCCATTGGAATTGACCTTTACCTTTAATCAGATTGAAAAACTAAGCCGAATGGCATTCGTACCTCATAATATTGACCATTGTTGTGATCCGATTGACATTAGTGTCGCCGTATCAACTGACGGCTTTAATTATGTTACTTATGCCGACCACCTCAAGTGGAAAGCTGATAGCAAAAATAAGGTCATCGGCTTACGTGATGTCCGTGCAAAGGCAATTCGACTAATAATTTATCAAGCTTCAGGACCACTAGTTGCCTCTCGTGAAGTAATCTTTTTTAGAGCGAAGAAGTAAATAATACTTAAATAAATTACATCTCAACTAAAAAATGCACCTGCTAAATTGGAGGTGCATTTTTATGTACAAATTATTTTACAGAAAAATATTTAATGCTTTTTTGGTAAATCATCTCAAGAACAGTAATGGGAACCAAAAGATAAACAGATCTTATTGCGCGATCTGAAAGCTTGCTAAAGATAGTTATACTGCGAATTAATTTCAGTATTTGAGTATCAAACACATTTGACAATGACATAATTAGTACAAAGCAAACAAGATATATAAAAAATATAATTCGTTTCATTTTCTTAGAATTATTTTTATCTTTCATAAATATCTCTCCCCTATTTTTACACAATACATAAAAGTTTAGCTATTTTATATTCGCTTCAAGAAGTGATGCCAAGCATACACAAATGCGCAAAATGCAATTATGTAGTCATAAAGATGAAGAATCTTAGTAAACCCTAGTACAGGTAGAATAAAAACTAGAGCTAAACTAATACTAAAAAATATCGGAATTATAATTTCCAAATTACATTTTGCTAACCAATTTTCAATCGGTAATACTTCTAAAGCCAGAATGATAATTAAAAATATACTCAATCTTTTCCCCTTCTCAATCATTCTTACTGTTTCCATAATCCTTTATCACTTACATTCTTAGTATATTAAAGAAAATCAATTTAAATAAAAAAATGGCAAATTTGACAATTTTAGTCATATTCGCCATTTATTTATATTCTTCAACAAAATATTCTTGCATTCTAAAAAGAAACTATCTATCATGACCTGAAAATAAGTGCGTAATGCTTTCTTTAGTTATTTGCAAACTCTTCAAGCTCCTTACCATACTCTGGCATGCCAGCGATCTTAATAGTTTCAGCGATTACTTTTACTTCATCAAGATACTGCTCATTCTGATCGAAATGATACTTGATGATGTCTTCAAAGGCTGGAGCAATAGCCTTATAAAAGAATATATCTGGTTTAGTTTTTATTTGCTGCTCACTATTAATAAAAAATTCTGTTTCATCAAATCTTTTGTTACGAATACATAAAATCATCATATTAATAATTACAGCTAAGACCAATTTTTGAACTCTTATACTACTTGATCCAATAAATTGCTTTACTAGTCTTTTTGAAATTACCAAGTTACTATCTAAATCATAAAAACTCATAAGATTGCAATACATATTTAAATTGTCAGAACTAAAATGCGAAATATTAAAAGTTTTTTCTTTCATTTTATCTATAATGTTTTTATCTATACTAGAAAGATCTTTATTAAGCATTGCAATTAAAATATCGATTGTATTTAACTTATCTTCTTTATTTGGAAATTTGCTTTCAGCAACAAAATTCCGTACTTGTTGTAAATCATGGACAGAATCTTGAAAATAGGCTTCGTCAATCATTTTATCAATTTCTTGATTTTCATCGTGGACAGATTGATCCTGATAATTTAATTTACCAAAAAAATCAATTAATGGAACTTTATTAGCATGCAATAAATCAACCAAATCTTCCGCCGAGATTCTGCTTATTTTTTTTCGACTTTAGCATAAAATGATGGACTTATTATATTTCTAGCCCATTCTTTTTGCGTTTTCTTTTGTTGAATACGGTAATCCTTAAGTAATTCGCCAATTGTCACTGTTACTCCTCCATTTTTAATTTTGTCAAATATGACACTTCTAAATTTTATTATCTATACAAATTCAATTTAAGTTCCAATCACTTTTCACTTTTTGCATAACCTGAGAATGAACGCGTAATACTCTCTTTAGTTATTTGTAAACTCTTCAAGCTCCTTACCATAACTTTCCATTCCAACAATTTTTATAGTCTTTGCTATTTCTTTTACCTCATCAAGATGTTGTTCATTTTGATCGAAATGATACTTAACGATGTCTTTCAAGGCTGATATTACCATCTTGTAAAAAAATATTTCTGGCTTTATAGTGATCAAATTTGCACTATTAATATAAAATTCAGTTTTTTCAAATTGCCCATTTCTAATACAAAAAACAAGCATATTCACAATTATACCTAAGATTACTTTTTGTATTTTTTCTTCATTGGTACTTCGAAATTGCTTTATTATCTTCTTTGATATAAACAAATTACTATCCAAATCATAAAAGCTCATAAAATTGCAATACACAATTAAGTTTTCTTCATTAAAGTTTGAAATATTAAATACTTTTTCCTTTATCTTTTTTATTGTTTTTTTATCTAGACTATCAATACTTTTACTGCCTATTGCGATATATACATCAATTGCAAGTATTTTATCTTCTTTATCGGGTAAATCACTTTCCGAAACAATTTTTCGAATTTGCTGTAATTCTTCCTTCGAATTTTGATAATATGCTTCTGTAATAAATTGATCTATTTCTTCTTCCTGTTGATGTAATGATTGATCTCCCTGATTTAATTTGCTAAAAAAATTAATTAATGGAACTTTATTAGCATGCAGCAAATCCACCAAGTCTTCTGCTGAAATTCTACTTAAATTTTTTTCCACTTTAGCACAAAATGATGAACTTATTACATCTCCAGCCCATTCCTTTTGCGTTTTCTTTTGCTGAATACGATAATCCTTAAGCAATTCACCAATTGTCATTATTACTTCTCCCTCAAATTGTCAGATATGATTACTTATTGTCAAATATGACACTTTTCTCTACTTTTATTATAGCCAAAATATAATGAATACAAGATTAAATAAAGGAGAAAAATTATGGACATTTTTTTAAAGAACAAAAATTATCGTAAATTCACAATTGCAAGTTGGCTATCTAGTGCTGGTAACATTCTTTTCTACTTAGCATTAATGACCTATGCTAGTAAACTTAAAAATTACGCCTTAGCTTTGTCATTAATTTCAATTATGGAAGCCGTTCCTGATTTACTTCAAAGTATCGGCGGCTACTTCGCTGACCGCACTAAAAATAAATTTCAAGTTATTATTCGCTTGGCAATTATCCGCTTTATTCTATATATGATTGTGGGTGCATTATTCGTCACTAACATTGCTGGCTGGAATTTAATATTACTGGTGATCGCTATTAACTTCTTTTCTGATGTTTCTGGCATGTATTCCAGTGGCTTGCAAACACCATTAATTGTTGGTTTAGTTGGGGGAAATGAAGTATCCGTAGCAGAAGGATTCACAGGTGGCGTCTCCCAATTAATTTCAATGGGTGCACAATTCGTCGGCTCAGCTTTACTGCTATTCATGTCATATTCTTCTCTAGCAATTGTTAACGCCTTAACCTTCTTAGTAGCTGGTTTAATCTACGCTAATATTGCTAAAAACATTGAAAAGACACCTGCTAAAGATGAACTACAAACCGTTAACGATCAAAATTTCTTGGCAACTTTTAAATCTTCATTTAATCAGGCTAAACAAGCTCATGGCTTGCTAACAATCGTTATAGTAGTTGCATTGCTAAATGGCGTTTTGTCTGCACTAGAACCATTAATTTCAATTTCTTTTGCAGCTAATAAAAATATGTTAATTGGTACCTTCAGTTTTACCATTGCAATTTTTGGAGCTGTCGTTTCTATTGGTACAGCACTGGGGAGTGCAATCGGTACTAAGCTACTAAAGGACACATCATTATTTATTATCATCTTACTTGATACGATTTCAGGTATCCTTATGCTCGGATCAATGCTTATGCAAAATTCAATTGCCTGCTTCATCTTCGGTGCTATTCTTGGCTTTTTTGCCGGGACTGCTAGTCCAAAATTGTATCAATGGTTAGTACAGTCAGTTGATCGAAAAATTTTAGCATCTACTATGGGAGCACTTAGTACTATTCTTGTCATCGCCGGTCCTTTAACAAATGCAATTTTTTCAAGTATTGCTGGTACAGCCGGTCTTAATTATGCCTTAATAGGTTTAATAGCACTCAGTGCTGTAACATTTTTAATTACATTAGTTGTTATGCTTAAAACTAGAAATAACAAACAAGTTGAGGTAACGGCAGAGTAAATTAAATAAATTGTCCATAAATAGTGTTCATCAAAAAATAATTATAAATATACTTGATTTTAATATAGCAAATAATAATATATTTATACATAAAAGAAAGTAGTACCTAATGTACTGAAGAAGTGCCTAACAAATGGCATCTTCCAGAGACATTCTATTAATAAAATGAAAAAACCAATAAGGAAGCCAATGAAATTATACAAAAAAATAACTGGTGAAAAAATCTTTTTAGTCATATGTGCTATATACACAATAGTAATGTGGTTTTCACTAGTTTTTAATTTTTATGCATTTGTTATTGAGCTTAAATTAGCAGTATTAATAGCATTAGCTTTTTATCTTATAAATTGGCTTTTTATAAAATAAAAACAATTTATACTTTGAAGTGTCTCATAATAGTTAGATATAAACTAGTTACGGAGCATTTTTCAATTAGCTAGTTAAAATTACTGCAAGCTTTAGGACCTGGTATTAGACCACCACAATCTAAGGTTCTTAAGGGCTATAAATATCCCATTATGGAGTTGCGTCTTTTGCCGGATAGAATTTTTTATGCGAGTTACGATGTAAATAAATTTATCTTGTTAACCCACTATACAAAAAAGCAGAATAAAGCTGATAAGAAGCAAGTTGAACGAGCAATTAGTCTTTTAGAAAATTGGCTAGAAAGGCAGTGATTAGATGAAACTTAATGATATTGAGAGTAGTTTTTCGTCTATTTCAGAAGATGAAAAGGTAATTATTGACACGTTAGCTAAACTTTGTGCTGAAAGGATTAAGCGTAATATTCCACAAACAGTATTTGCGGAAAGAATTGGCATGAAGCAGCCACAATTAGCTAAATTGGAAATGTTAGATTCTGTACCAACATTAGTAACATTAAATCGGTATGCAAATGGATTGGTTTCAGCTTAATCAATCGAAAAAAGCAGACCAAAATTAAAAACAAAAATAGCCCAGGAAAACCTGAGCTATTTTGTTTGTTTTACTTGAAAATCCGTAGAATTTCTTTGAGTAAATCAGCTATTTTGTCGAGCAAATTCGCTAATTTATCCAAATCCGCACCTAAAGCCCGCAAAGCAGGCGTTAGCTCCGTTAGTAGTAAACAAATAAGAATTATAGAAAGCACGTTTTTTATCATGTTTTCACCTCCTTTCAAGGAGGATCAAAAACGTACAAATTAATTTTAACATATCTCAATTAGTGTTATACTTAATTTAAGAATTATAGAAGTACATATTTATCATGTACAAAAACGTGCTCTGCAAGTTAATTGCTTGCAAGCCGGCTGAGCGATCCCAACGGATCGCTTTTTTTTATCTGCTAAATTATTATTAATTACCTAGTTTTCTAAAAATTATATGACTTCCAATATTAATATGACTACTACAATATAATTAAACCAATTAAAAAAAGCGCAAGAAATCTTGCGCCTTTTCCTATACTACTTGAGTAGTTTGTCGAGTATGGCAAGAATGTCATTCAACATCTGCTCAGCTTTTGAAAGCACAGCGTATAGTAAGAATAGTAGTACGATCTGACTAATCATCTTCTTCACCTCCTTAACTTGAAAGATAATCAGTCCTTCAAGAAGGTGCGCCAAAAGCGTACAAATTAATTTTATCAAAATCAAGCAGTATATGATATAATGAAATTAAGAATAGTAGTGCATGGCTAATCATCCATGTAAGCGTGCATGCGACCTAATCAATCGCAAGCCGGCTGAGCGATCCCAACGGATCGCTTTTTTATTTTTAATTTTATACAAAAACAGCCCAGGTTTCCCTGAGTTGCTTTGATGTTCTACTTGAGTAAATTCTCGAAAAATTCAATGAGTTTTTCGAGAATGTGCTCTGTCTTAGTCAAGAGGCATTGATGGACACAGTTGGTCGTCTTTCCTTATATGAAAATATAGCTTTAATAATTTATTCTCACTATTAGTTAACCGTGCTTTTTGCAATTTTCTTATCCTAAAATAAATTTGTTCATTTGCTAAATACAAGATATACTAATTAGGCCAAACAAGAGTTTGCCCACAATTTTATCTTTAGCAAGGAACTGATTACTTTGAAACTTTTACTTTTAACAGAAAAAACTAGTGCGGCGAAGAATTTTGCCAAGGCATTAGGCGGTCTGAGTGGCAGCTTCAATCATGACAGCTACCAAATTGTCCACGCTCACGGCCATCTTTTACAATTCAAGGAGCCACATGAAATGGTCGCTCAGGATAAAGCCGCCAAATACAGTGACTGGCACGACTTGAGCAATTATCCGTGGAACTTGCTCGACTTCACTTGGGAAAAAGAGGTCATCCCTGGTATGCAAAAGACCTTGACTAATATTAAACATGCCGCCCAAAAGTGTGATGCGATTGTAATTGCAACTGATGATGATCCGTCGGGCGAAGGTGACTTGCTAGGCTGGGAAATTGTTAACGCTATTAACTGGCACAAGCAAGTTTTTCGTATTCGTTTTGCTGATGAAACAAGAGCTAACATCAAAAAGGCCTTGCTACAAAAAATCGACGTCACTAATCAATACCAGCAGGGCGAGTTCTTAGAAGCAACTGGGCGCGAACGTTTCGACTTTGCCTCAATGCAGCTGTCGCGCATTGCCTTAATTATTGCCAGACAAGCTGGGTTTCAACCCAAGACTTTGCGTTTAGGACGCCTCAAGTCAACAATTGTTAATCAGGTTTACCAGCAAGAGACAGCTCGGCAAAATTACGTAAAAAAGTCCTATTACGAAGTACGCTTTCATGATGCCAACCAGAATACTTTTACCCAAGTTAAAAATGCCAAATTCATGACACCAGAGCAAGCTAAACTAGAATTATTAAATTTCCACGATTCCGCAATTGTTGTTGACGACAAAATTGCCAAACACCAAGCGCCACCAGACCTACTTGACCTAAGTCACCTTGCAATTTTAGTCGGCAAAAAAGGTTATGCTTCCAAAGAAGTGCTTGCAACTTACCAAAAAATGTACGAAGCCGGAATTTTATCCTATCCTCGAACAGAAGATACCAAAATCACGCAGGAGCAGTTCGCAGAATTACTGCCATTGGTTAAGCAAATCGCTCAAGTTACTCACATTGACACTAAGCTACTAACGCACACAACAATTCGGCGGAAATTTTTAGCTAAAAATGCCACCCACGGCGCTAATCGTCCCGGTCTAAATGTGCCGCGAAGTCTAACAGAAATCGCGCAAAAATTCGGTAAATGTGGTCAGGCAATTTATAAAGCAGTTGCCAAAAGTTTTTTGGCGATTTTAGCCGAAGATTATCTTTACGACCAAGAACGAGCTCACCTTGCCGACTATCCCAAATTCACCTGCACAATTAATTTACCCCGTGAGTTGAATTACAAACTAATTTTTGACGAAAACGACCTCAATGATACACAGGATAAGCAAGTTTTACCATTTGGTCCAGCTGCTCAACCCTTTGTCTACGAAGGCCATAATCCCAAGCCCAAGGCACCAACACACCGGTTTATTATTGATTTTCTTAAAAAAGATAAAATTGGTACTGGGGCAACTCAAGAGCAAACTTTAGCCAACATCTCAACTGGCAAAGGTGCGCTAATTAAAAATACTAAGGAAAAATATTCGCTTACCTTTCCCGGCTTAATCCAATCAATCTTGTGCGACCAAACTTTCATTGCCTCTCCCCAAGTTACCGAGCAATTACAAAACACGATGAAGATGGTCAAATTGGGCAAATTTGATTATCGCAACGTGCCGTTTTTGATTAACCAAATTGTTAAGCATGACTTATTAATCGAGCAAAAGAATGCAGGCAATTTAAGAAAAAATCCTCAGCTAGCTAAACTGCAACCAGCTAACAAGCATGCGTTTACGCCTAAGACTAAAGTTACAGGAACTTGGCGTGGCAAAGATGTCGCAATCAATCAAACCTGGGGCAAACATACTTTTAACGAGCGCGAACTTCGGCAACTTTTTGCCGGCAAGTCAATTACATTCGTCTTAAATAAGCGGACAATCACTGGTAAGTTAGCTAAGCAAACCTACCACGGCCACCAGTTCGTAGGATTTAAGGCGGACTTTAACTAACAGAATGCTTATTTATACTTTACATAAAATTTCTGCAGTTCCTCACTATATTCTGTCATCCCCGTAAATGCCAAATTGGCAATAACGGCCTTACACTGCTCCAGCAACTTTTCATCACCAGTTCGGTGATACATAATTATATTTACCATGAATTGCAAGATATTTTTAGAAAAAAATGTCTCCGGCAGTACTGTAACTTGGCCTGCATTCTCAATAAAGAAGTCTGCCTCATCCTCACGTTGCTCCTCAATGCACTGGATGACTAAATTAGTGATCAGTCCCAGAGTAATTGCCTGCAACTTCACCTTTGGAAAATGAATAAACTGCTTAACTACTCTCTTAGAAATAATCAAATTACTATCAATATCAAACAGCCCCATGTAATTGCAGTACAAGGTCAGACTTGTTTCATCAAAATCTGCAACCTTAAAAATCAATTGTTTCAAGGCTTGTTGTTCTTCTGCCGGCAACTTTTCATCCGTTAATTCCGCAATTTCTGCATCAATGTAGACCACATCATCTTCCTTATCTGCAAAATTGCTTTCTTTAAACATTCGTCTGATTTTACGCAGGTCTTCAACTGAATTTTTATAATTTGCTTCCGCTGCTAAATTAAACAGTTGGTTTTCCTGTGCTTTATCTGTTTCTTGATCCTGATTAAGTTGCTTAAAAAATTTATCCGGTGAAATATTATTGCGGTTCAATAGCAACAACAAATCTTCCGCCGTAATCCGATGAACATTTTTCTCAACTTTAGAATAATAAGATGGACTGACAATATCGCCAACCCACTCCTTTTGCGTTTTTAAGCTCTTTAAGCGGTACTTTTTTAATAGCTCTCCAATAGTCACTGGCAGATACTCCCTGAATTGATCAACTTGCGAATACGACATTTTGTATCAAATACGACACTTTTGCTTTCTCCTATTTTAACTCAAATATACTAAATATATGTTAAATGAAAAAAGGAGTTATCAATCATGGGCATTTTCTTAAAAAACAAAAATTACCGTAAATTATCATTTGCTAGCTGGCTATCAAGTGCTGGCGACATTCTCTTCTACTTAGCACTAATGACCTATGCTAGTAAATTGCATAATTATACGTTGGCCATCTCATTAATCTCAATTACCGAAGCTATTCCGCGATTGATTGAAAGTTTAAGTGGTTATTACGCTGACAGAACTAAGAACAAGTTCAAAATGATTGTTTGGCTAGCCATCATTCGCTTCATTCTTTATCTAATTGTTGGCTTGTTATTTGTCACTAACATTGCTGGCTGGAATCTCATTCTGATTGTCATTGGCATCAACTTCATCTCTGATATTTCCGGAATGTACTCTGGTGGATTAACAACCCCGCTAATCGTCAATCTTGTTGGGCAAAATGAGGTAGCTGAAGCCACGGGGTTTACCAACGGTATTTCACAAATTATTTCAACAGTTGCCCAATTCGTTGGCTCTGTCTTACTGCTGTACTTGTCATATTCCAACTTAGCAATCGTCAACGCACTAACCTTCCTGTTTGCTGGTCTGCTCTATGCCAGTGTAGGTCATAATTACCTTAAAACTCATCCCCAAGAAGACGTTGCGGTTAATCAACAAGGCTTTTTTACCACCCTTAAGTCATCATTTAGTCAAATTAAAAAGGCCAACGGTCTGCTAACTGTCATCTCAGTTATTGCTTTACTGAACGGTATCCTGATGACTCTTGAGCCACTGATTTCAATTGTTGTTGCTGGGAATAAGAGCATGTTAATTGGTACTTATACCTTTACTATCGCCCTGATTGGAGCTGTAGATTCAATCGGCTTTGCTCTTGGCAGCGCCATTGGCACCATTATTTTTAAGAAAGCATCATTATTCGTTATTTCATTAATTGATACGATAATTAGTGCAGGGACCACATTGGCCATTATCAACAAAAACATCATTGCTACTTTAATTTTTATTACCTTGCTTAGTTTCTTTGCCGGTGTTGCCAGTCCTAAGATGATGCAGTGGCTTGTTTCATCAGTTGACCGCACGATTTTATCTTCATCAGTTGGCGCTTTAAATACAATTTTACAAATTGCTGGCCCATTAATGACTGCTATTTTCACTAGTATTGCCAGTGCAATTGGTATCAATTACGCACTATTTGCTTTAATCATCGTTAGCGTAACTGTCTTCGCCATTATTCTTTACGTAATGAACAAGACAAAAAAGGCACAGGCAAACATGCAACCAGCAGAATAACTCATTAACCTAAAAAAGACGAGACTTCATCAAGCCTCGTCTTTTTAGATTTGTAAATCTTCTTGAGAAATTTCAATTGATGGATAATGACCCATATCTGGCAAATAGGTATCTACTGGACAACTATAAATCATGTAAAATTCGTCAGCACTTTGATGCTTATTTAATTGCGTAAACTTTTGCTTAGCTAATTGAATGTCACTTGTCACATAAACTACGCTAACAACACCAATTGGCTTATTTTCCTTTTGTTCCACATTACCTTTAAGAATTAATTTTAAGTTGCCATCTCTACCATTTCATCAAAGTTCATTTACTAACCTCCTATTCTTTAATATCAAACAATTTTATTCAAATTGATCCTTTTTAATCACGCGATAAATTGAAATTACTAAAACCAGCAACGCGCATCCCATTGCCACATAAGCCATTGGTCCCACGCTCACCGCCGCTTGTGCCTGTGCGTTTGACATTTGGTTTTCCACTGCGTAAGCCACAATCCACTTGCGCATTAAAGTTGGCGTTAAGACAAAGCTAATCGTAGTCACGGCCGATGCAATCAGCATCGTATTTCGAGAATATGGCTCTCTAAAAAATTGTGCTAATACGCAAAATGCTGGTGCAATCATCAGCAGCAATACCCAAATCACAATCCAGCGTCCAGCACTGCTATTCATCATCTGTGCACTATTAGTCGCGTATCGATATGTTCCCCATAGTTGTCCACCAGTTAATGTATTAAGCAAGTTCAAAAAATATGACCCCTGTTGACCATAGACACCGCCGCGATCAGACAACAATCCCTGCACAATTTGAAAACCATCGGTTGATCCAGCAGATGAAAAATCAACGTTGACCACTTTTTTCATATAAGTCGCCAAAAAGATAATGATTGCCCCACCAAACTGCAGAGCCCGCAACATACTTAATTTGCGCGATGCCTTCAATTTGAATTCCAGACTTAAAACGCGATCGGGATGGTGACTGCGCCCAATAAAGTAAATGCCAATCACCACCAACACCATTAATAGAAGCAACAGCCACCACAATTTTGCCATAATGAAGAAAATTGCTAGAACAATAATTGCGACAGCAAGATACGGACGATCAGAGAAAATCTCCCAGAAATTCAATTTTAAATGGCGATAATTTGTTCGCGTTAGCACACGCAACTGGCGCGATTTTGCTGCGTTAGTTTTTTTCACATCCCTGTTTTTCTCTGCCTTACTTTCTACATATTGTTTACGATATTCACGCCTTGTTATGCGCGGATCTTTCCCCATAATGTCCTCATCCTTTCAGAAACACTATCCTAACATGTTTGCTAACCAAATTTCTTGTTTTTAGGAAATTCTTAGCAATTTTTATGTGCTAAAATAGAAAAGATTAATATTTTTTACATAGAAGGATGATCATTTTGACAAAATCTTACAAGTTACCGGCTGGCTGGCATAAATCCTTTTATACCCTTTGGCTTGGCTGCTTTATTACAGGTATGGGCTATTCAATGACAATGCCCTTTATATCATTATTTATTGCGGATCTTGGTCACTACAGTAAGTTGCAAATCAACCTCTATTCTGGACTTGCCTTTGCCATGACCTTCATTGCCCAAGCAATTGTTTCTCCTTATTGGGGCAACCTCGCTGACCGTAAGGGACGCAAATTAATGTGTATGCGTGCTTCCGGTGTGATGGCGTTAACTATTACTGCTACTGGCTTTGCACCTAATGCTATTTACATTATCGTAATGCGATTTATCCAAGGTGCTTTTTCTGGATATATCAATAATGCTACGGCACTAATTGCCGGTGAAACCCCACACCAACGCAGTGGGTGGGTCATGAGTCAAATGATGACCGCTGGAACTGCCGGTAACTTGGTTGGCCCTCTGCTCGGCGGCATTTTGTCCAGTTTCTTCGGTAATTGGCTTGGTGGCGTTTGGGGCTATCGAATTCCCTTCTTTATTACGGGATTCTTAATGTTATTGGTATTCATTGGTTCCACCTTTCTTGTTAGCGAAGAATTTACACCAATTTCTCGTGAAGAAATGAAACCAATGGGCGAAATTATGCATGAATTACCTAACGTTAAATTAATTGTAGTAATGTTTATTACTACTTTACTCGTTCAGGCAGCCAACATGTCAATTGACCCGATTGTTTCGCTTTATGTCAAATCAATGATGCCCAATAGTAAAAATATTGCCTTTGTAGCTGGAATTGTTGCCGCAACTCCTGGTCTTGGAACGCTACTTGCCGCTTCACGTGTTGGCCACAAAATGGACGAAATTGGTCCTCTAAAAATTTTACGTTTAGGATTAATTGTTGGTGCCATTCTCTTTGTTCCTATGGCCTTAACCCATTCACCGTGGGTATTAGCTGGATTAAGATTTCTATTAGGCATCGCTAGCGCCGCAATGTTGCCAGCAGCCCAAACAGTCTTAACTCTTAATACACCAATGGAAAGCTTTGGCCGAATCTTTAGTTACAATCAGTCATTCCAAGCCGTTGGTTCCGTCTTTGGTTCCATGATGGGATCAATTATTTCCGGTGTTTTCAATTACGCGACTGTCTTTTGGACAACAGGATTTACCCTATTAATCAATTTCATTCTGATTATTTTCTTCAGTTTGAAAAAGCAAAGTAAATAACATTTAATAGCATTCAAAAAGTCTGGTCACAATATTTGTGATCAGACTTTTTTGATTTCTGAAAGGGTAGTTAATAAGTTGATTACTTATCTGCTGCTTTTTTACCAGCGTTGAAATACTTCAAATCGCCAATAGGTCCTGCCAATTTAAATTTACCATTTTTATAAACCAATTTAGTAACAGCATCATTAGCTATACCAATGCCTTGGTATTCTGGGTAGTCTTGAGCTGACAAGAACATATTAATCGACATCCCTGAACTAACTACAAGGACATTGCCACCCTTCTTTTGTTGCTTCTTAGCAATCGCAGTCAATGCGGCAGTCATTCGCTTCTGAACAGTTGTTGATTGCTCAGCGCGATATTGTTCAGGCAAGGTTGTGTTTAATTTATTAGCCTTATCCAAAGCATAATAACCGTCTTGCATCTTGTTTTGGAATAATTTACCTGTTTTAGCTTGGAAGTCAGCTACATCTTTATAACCATAGTATTCTGCGATTTCTGGGACATTTTTGCCAATATCTTGTCTACCCTCATAACTGCCATAGTTACATTCGCGCAAACGCGGATCAATCTGTAATTTAATCTTCTTATTGCCAGAATAATCCAAAGCACCTTGTGCCGTCTTTTCTTGACGAGTTAAATCACCAGAATATACTGCTCTAAATTTAACTCCTTTTAAGCCTAAGCCAAGGTATTGTGCACCTTTAACACCATTATCGGTCAAAGTGAAATCACTCCAACCTTGAGCAAGGTGCATTACATTAGCCGTGGTCTCTCCATGCCGTGCCAAATAAATTATTACTGGCTTATTAGTTGCTTTACTACTTTTAGCTTCGGTAACATTTGCACCAACTAAAAACAAAGTAATTACGCTAACAAATGAAATAAGTGTCTTGAGCCATTTTTTCATAATTATTACCATTTATCCCAAATCTTGACCGTTAGTTGCAATTACTTGCTTATACCAGTCAAATGACTTCTTCTTGTAACGCTTAAGAGTACCTTCACAATGGTCATCTTCATCAACATAGATGAAGCCATAGCGCTTCGACATTTCACCAGTTGAAGCACTGACTAAGTCAATACAACCCCATGGTGTATAGCCCATCACATCAACACCATCATCAATTGCACCAGAAATTGCTTCGATATGTTCGCGCAAGTAATCAATGCGGTAATCATCAGCAACGTAGTGATTTTCATCTGGCTTATCAATTGCACCAAGGCCATTTTCAACAATGAATAATGGCTTTTGATAACGATCAGCCAACTGATTCAAGGCAATTCTTAAGCCCATTGGGTCAATTTGCCAACCCCAGTCACTACTCTTTAAGAACGGATTCTTAACTCCGCCCATCATATTACCATTAGCTGATTCCTGATTATCATGAGTAACATCAATTACAGATGACATGTAGTAACTAAAGCCAATGTAATCAACAGGATATTTGGCCAGTAAGTCCAATTCCTCTTGCGTATAATCAAGATCGCTCAGCTTAACGCCATTGCGAGCTAATAAACTCTTAGTGTAAGCTGGGTAATGACCGCGTACTTGCACATCAGCACAGAAGAAGTTGTTGGCTTGGTTTTCTTGCAAAGCTGCCAATTGGTTCTTTGGATCACAGTCATAACTGTAAGTAGTTGCATACAAAATCATGCACCCAATTTTTAAATCAGGGTCTAATTCATGACCAATCTTAACAGCTTTACTACTTGCAACAAATTGGTTATGCCATGCTTGGTAAACGTTCTTCTTGTCGTTAGCACCATTAGAAGCTACTAATCCTTGACCCATTATTGGGAAGTGAGCAGCACTGTTAATTTCGTTAAAAGTCATCCAGTACTTAACTTTGTCATGGTAACGAGTCAAGACAGTCTTAGCAAACCGCTCATAAAAGTCAATTAATTGCTTGTTCTTCCAAGCACCGTATTTCGTAATTAAATTCAATGGCAGTTCATAGTGTGAAATTGTAATTACGGGTTCAATATTGTACTTCAAACATTCATCAATTAAAGCATCGTAAAACTTCAGTCCTTCTTCATTTGGCTCAGTTTCATCCCCATTAGGAAAAATCCGTGACCACGCAATTGAAAAACGGTAACATTTGAAACCCATTTCTGCAAACAGTGCAATATCTTCTTTGAAGTGGTGGTAGTGGTCAATCCCAATATGGTTCGGATAAAACTTATTAGGATCAATCGTAAAGTCAAAATCGGGATCATTAGCAACCCACATCCGTTTTTTACCACCCGGTAAAACATCAGGTAGTGACAAACCCTTACCGCCTTCTTGATATGCACCTTCTAATTGGTTGGCAGCAGTAGCACCACCCCATAAAAAGCCTTTAGGAAAATTATTTGTAGTCATTCTCTTAGCAACCTTTCCTTTATATTATTTTAAAGATAACAGTTTATCGGCAATCTTAACTTGACCGTCTGCAACTGCCTTAACTTCATTATAGTCCTTTGAGTTCGTTACGATTACTGGTGTAGTCACAACATAACCAGCCTTCTTAATTGCATCAATATCAAATTCAATTAATGGCTCGCCTGCTTTCACAGCTTGCCCCTTCTCAACTAAGGTCTTAAAACCCTTGCCATCAAGTTCAACTGTGTCCATCCCAATATGGATCATTATTTCAGCACCATTAACAGATTTAAGCCCAATCGCGTGCCCTGTTGGGAAAACCATTGCAACTGTCCCATCAACTGGTGAACAAACTTTGCCTTCGCTTGGCTCAATCGCAACGCCTTGACCCATCGCACCACTTGAAAACACTTGATCCTTAACATCTTTTAAATCAACAACTTTTCCAGCTAATGGTGCAATAACATCTTCCGGAGTTACAGAAGCTTTAGGCGCATCACAGGTAGCCACATCCTTGTCGATTTCTTTCACTTCTGCATTAGCGTTGCTTTCAGCAGTAGCAACAGCTGGCGCAGCTTCGCCATCAAGAGGAGCGTCAACGCTCTTTTTGCCAAATAGCATTTGGAAAACAAAGCCTAAAACTGTAGCAGCAATTATTGCCAAAATATAGCCATAAACTGTTGAATCTACACCATTTTTACCAATAGTAGCTGGGATAGTAAATATACCTAAACCACCCATCATCCAATTCTTAGTTCCAAACAGTCCAATTAATCCACCACCGATGGCTGACGCAATACAACTTAAAATAAATGGTCGCTTTCTTGGCAGTGTCAAACCATAAATAGCTGGTTCAGTAACACCGAAGATCCCAGAGATAAAAGCTGGAAATGCTAAACTCTTGGTTTTTTCATTTTTAGTCTGAAAAAACATTGCCAAAACAACACCAGTTTGTGCAAAAGAAGCTGCTTGACTCAAAATAATAATTGGGTCAAATCCTTGTGAGGCCAAATTAGCCATGGCAACCGCAACAAAGCCCCAATGAACACCAAACATAACAAATACTTGCCAAAACGCACCCATTAAGATACCGGCTAAAATTGGACTAATATTATAAACACCCACACAAATTGAAGAAATAATATTACTTAACCAAGTTGCAACAGGTCCAATAATTATAAAAGTTACTGGTAAAGTAATCAGCAATACCATAAAGGGTACAAGGAAAGTTTTAACAACATCAGGAATAATCTTCTTAGCAAATCTCTGTACCTTAGATGCAAACCAAATAGCTAAAATAATTGGGATAACTGATGAAGTATAGTTCATCGAAATTACTGGAAGTCCTAAAAAGGTTATATGGATTGGTGCTTGAAAGATTGTTCCCTTAAACAAAGTATACAAAGTAGTCTTACTAGTAGTCATAGCTACAATTGTAGGATAACATAGGGCTGCACCAATTGTTGCTCCTAGGTAGCTACTGATGCCAAACTTTTTAGCAGCCGAAATACCTAAAATAACTGGTAGAAAGTAAAATAAGCTATCACCAATTGCATTTAGGATAATATAGGTACCAGAAGTTTTTGTTAACCAACCCAAAGACAAAAACATGGCATTGAAGCCCTTAATCATCCCAGTTGCACATAAGGGACCTAATATTGGATTGAAAATCCCAGAAATCAAATCAATGAAACGATCCATTAAACTCATATTGCTGGTATCAACATAGTCATCAGCAACTGTTCCGCCATCTGAAAACCCGCCGACTTTAATTAAAGTATCGTACACATCTGCAACATTATTACCAATGACTACTTGATATTGACCACCGGCTTTAACTAACGAAAGCACCCCATCAGTAGCTTTCATTGCGGCATCATTAGCCTTCTTTTCGTCCTTCAATTTAAAACGCAGCCGTGTCGTACAGTGAACAACGCTAGCAACATTGTCTTTACCGCCGACATTGGCAATAATTTTTTGACTTAAATCTTCGTAAGCCATTTTTTCCTCCTAAACTAGACAAAATAAAAACCCGTGAACATAAAGAGTCTGCCCCTGCTTATTAACAAGTATGCTCTTTTATTGTTCTCGGGTTAATGCCTGCCTTACCAGTAACACACCAGATAAACTATGTTATTTGTCAGTTGTCAGTTGCTTAGTCTCGTCATCAGTATTTGAACTATTCTGTCTATGCGTTACCCGCCAGACATGCAAAGTCAGATAAACTTGATCATCAGGCTGCAATTGCCAACCAGCTTGCTTTTGTAAATAAGTACCAATCTTTAAGACCGTTTCATAAGCCGTCTGATACTTTGCCTTCATTAATTCCAGCAGCGACCGATCAAG
The DNA here is from genome assembly GCF_029433515.1 of Lactobacillus sp. ESL0679. Taxonomy (GTDB): domain Bacteria; phylum Bacillota; class Bacilli; order Lactobacillales; family Lactobacillaceae; genus Lactobacillus. The sequence goes on from NZ_JAQTIG010000001.1 coordinate 446,786, forward strand.
CTCACTTCCACTTTCATCATTAATACCACAAATATGGCGAACCATAAAGGCCCTCAAGTGGGTCATGAAGCGGTTAAAATTAAATGATTCCGTGTCAAGCTGCATCCCATATTGATATTCAATAATAGCAATCACACCACGGATTAATTTAGTAATCTTAATCGTATCCTGCAGCTTAGTTTGATCAGAGCCAGCATTAATAAAGTGATATGTCAGATAAACAGCTTCACTGCGTGGTAAAGTCATGCTTGTCTTTTTTTCAATCACCTTAATCGCCGTTAGGGCAACATCATACTCTTTAGGAAATAATTTACGAATCTCCCACCGGACCGTTTCTTGTCCTAAGTCAATGCCTTCGTCAGCTCTTTTAAGCAAAAAATCAATATGATCAGCCAGCGCAAAATATTGATAATCAGAAAACTTGGTTTGCAACTTTTCGGAAGCAATCTGAATGACCTCAGTTGTCAGTGCTAATGTACGCGTATCAATATCACTAATACTATTGGCCAACTCAATATTCTTCTCAACTGCGACAAACCGGCGACTAATCTTGCTCTCGTCAATCTCATCACCAGCTTTTTTACCAAAGCCAATCCCGTTACCAATAACCACCCAATCAACGCCCGACTCATCAGACACTAAAGCAGCATTGTTATTAAAATTCTTGACAAATTTCACTTTGCTAACCTCTTTTTAATAAAAAAACCTATAAATAACCAATAGCAGATTATGAGTTATTGTTTATTTATAGGTTTATGCCTGATCGAATCAGTAACACGCTTATTTACTCTTAAAATTATAAATCAGTATTAAAGCGATTTCAATAGTTATTTACATATTTTTTATCAGCGTTATTCTTTATTAATTATTCTAGTAAAATTAATTATGCTTATTAACAACTGATGATACATTAGTATCACGAAAGCAAATAGCTTGATACCCCATTTCTAGTTGTTTAAAAAATTCAGTAGTATTTAATTCTTGATGTTGTGCAAATAAATTCTGCCACCATGTTTCCATCACCTGTTTTAATTTAAGTGCTTCACTTTTACCGTTAGTTGTAGCTGTAATCCGCTTAACACGTCCATCAGCACTATCTTTATTACGTGTAATCAATTTCTGGTGCAATAATACTTGCAAATCTTTAGCTAACAAACTAGGATCAATCACCATTTGTTGAGCTATCTCACGCTGCATCAAATTAGGATGCTCAACAATAAATAATAGCAAATCACTTTGGGTTGCTCGTAAGTTCAAATTTGCAAGCTGCTGGTTAAATTCATTTTTGGATTGCCGATAAATACCAGCAATAAATTTACTTAAATAATAATATTTCATACATACCTCTAGTCAATTAATGGACTTGTCCACTAAATTGATGATAAACTATAATATAAATTAATCATTTATATTATAAAGGAAGTTGCTAATTTGGAAAACAGTTTAATCAAAGCTTTTCACACTCGTAATCTATTAACTTTATTTTGTGGTCTAAGTATCATGGCAATTGGTGTATCCTTGTCAAAGCTGGCTGCTTTAGGAACATCGCCAATTGCCAGTATCCCTAATGTTGTCAGTTATCTTTTACCAGTATCGATCGGCAATTTAACCATTATTTTCATGATAATCTTAGTTTTATTAGAGGCCCTGTTTTTAAGAAGAGATTTTAGTACTCTCAATTTACTTCAGATTATTCCGGGAAGTTGCTTTGGCTTTTTAATTGATTTTTTCATGAAAGTTTTCAGTTTTGTTAAACCACATAATTACTTAGAACAAATTAGTTTAACAATCTTAAGTATTGTCATATTAGCAATTGGTGTATTCTTAGAGATATCTTCAAGTTCAATTATTTTACCCGGAGAAGGTTTGGCCAGAGCAATGGCTTGGTCATTAAAGAAAAAATTTGCAGTTACTAAAGTAATTGTTGACTTTAGTATGGTCGTTATTGCATTAGCAATTGCACTAATCTACTTTCATTCTTTAGTTGGTATTCGTGAAGGAACAATTATATCCGCTCTTTGTGTTGGCCCACTTGTAAAACTATTTCGCAGTATCAAAAGTAAGTTAAGCTAATAAAATAGCGCTCCTGCTAAGTTAAAAATTATCAGAAGCCCCACTATGTTGACTTCTTAATTTGAAAAATATTATTTTTCAGTATATTACTTTAATAATTAATTTAGTTCAATTTTATTATAAATCTGAAACTTGAAAGCTAGCAGTTACCTAGAATAGCGTGTTAGTGTCAACTTTTTGTGGGTAATAATCTTTAAGCCTGGCTACTACCAAACATCAATTGCGGTCAAAAAAATTATTCAGCTTTATGGCAGCAGATGGCAAATAGAGACTTTCTTCAAAACAGTCAAAGAAGAAATTACAAAAAAGATTGGGCAAGTAATAGATAACTTTATTAAGCTACTACCAAGATTTATCCAAAATCAGCTGGATGGACGCAAATAAAACATAATTTAGGACAAAAAAAGCCAAATCTCACAGGGGATTTGGCTAGTTTTACTGCTTTCAAGTTTCAGTTATATTCAAAAAACTTGGGTCAGACTTGATCGCCTTGGCTTCTGCAATAATTTTTTCTTTAGTCATTATTTACTTCTAGTTCTACTCATTAACCGGGTACTTATGTCTAAAGTAGTAATAAACACCAACAGAAATTGCTGGAATTAGTAAACCTAACAATGAAGTCACTGGATCATCAAAGAAATTGTTAATCAAAATAATTAAGAAGGCAATAACAGCAATGATAACTGTCCACGGATAAGCCCAAACTTTGTATGGTCTTGCGACATTTGGTTTGCGGTGACGTAGAACCGGAACGGCTAAAATTGACAACAGATTAAAAATTGCTCCACTGAAGACAACTAAGGAAGTCAATTCATTTAAGTCTCGTGTTAAAACGAGCGCAATTGAAATAATCATTTGCATAATTAAGCCGTGATCAGGTGTCCGATATTTTGGATGAATATGCTCAAATGTCTTCCATAATAAGCCATCTTTAGAAACGGCATAGTAATAACGTGAAAAGGCTAAAATCATTCCGTTTAATGAACTAATCATTGCCAAAACCATTGTTACAGCAACCAAAATCGTACCTGCATAGCCCATAAATGTCTGGGCCACATTAGTCCCTAAGTACAATTGACCAGCCCTAATTGACTTAGCAATTGCTTTAGCAGGTAATGAACGATAAATCGCAAAGTTGAACAGCACATAAACAACTGTTGTAAAACCAACCGATAAAATCAATGCTCGCGGCAGGTTCTTTTGCGGGTTTTTCATTTCACCGGCAACTGTGTTCAAGTTAGTCCAACCCTCAAATGCCCAAAGAGATGCGATTACCGCAAAGGCCACCATTTGAATAATATCAATCACATTACCATGACCAGCAGGTAATGACAGTGACAAATTAGGCATATAGTGACCAAAAAAGACACCCAGACCAATAATTAAAACTAATGGCAAAATCTTTAGCACCGTGAAGAAATTTTGCACCCATTCACCAACATTAACACCAAAATAATTAATAACTGTGAAAATAACAATTAATAAAATTGCAACTGTTTTTACAGTTAAATCATCAAAGTGGAAAAAGGTCGTCAAAGCCATCGGCAATGCAATCGCAATCGCCGCTATTGACCCAGGGCCACCAATCACCATACTTTGAAAGGTAAACATATAACCAATTACTGGTGAATATGCATCTGACAGATAAACGTAAATACCACCAGTTTCGGGATTCATTGCTCCTAATTCCGCAAAGCACAGACTTCCCATTAATGTAACTAGACCACCAACTAGCCATGCCAAAAGTGCATAGCCCATCGACATTTGTGACCGTTGCAAGACATACGACCCAATGTAAAAAATACCTGAGCCAATCATAATCCCAATTAAAATATTACTTCCACCAAACACACCAATTGTCTTCTTCAGCTGCGGCGCGTTCTCTTCACTCTTTTCCTTCAAAATAACACCTCTTAAAAATCAGGCCAACTTAAAAAGTTGCACAAACAAAAACCTCATTGTCCTAAAAACAACAAGGCTATAATTAATCATTTTAGACAAATCAAATAGCGCTCCTTGGGCAATAATCCAAGACAGTTTGCAAGATATTGTCCTGCAACCCAACCAAAAACTTGCACAAACAAATTCTTGATTTCGGCGATAATTCTTCGATTAACAATCTTTGCTTTTGTGTACTCCTGCTAAGTTAGTAATTATCGCAACCTCTAATATGTTGGCTCCTTAACTTAAAAAAAGATTAGGACAAAAAGCATTATTTGTCAATACATTGCTTTAATAATTATTTAACTTATTCCAATTTTATTAGAAATAATATGCTATGATAGATTTAATCACTTGAAAGGAGTCCTGCATGGAAATCATTCATCACTTTCACAACGCACAACCTATTGTTGTTAGTAACCAAGCAGCTGTTCTAACTAATGTTAATTTTCAAGTTGCAGTGCCTTGTAAATTAAATCAAGAATTATTAACCGATAATTTAGTTAAAGATGATAGTCAAAATATTTACTTCGATACTTCACAAGGATTGCTTTTATTTAGCGATGCATATTTTAAAGGATTAAATTATTTTAATAAACTTGTACTTTTTACTCAAGTTAAATGGGGAAAAGTCAAAAACTGCCACGGAACTAGTTTTTATTCCCAGCAGCATCAACTACTTAAAAAGTTACCATTAACCAGTAATTTGCAATTTATCGGTCAGGGAGAAGATATATTTCAGCAAACTTGGCTTATAACTTCAGCTGGTACTTGGGTTAATAAATGTGATATCTGGCTTGACGGCGAGCCGTTAATTACCCGTACTCATAATTTATGCCAAGAAAAAACGCTGATTGTTAATCCTTGCGGCACAATTGCGTGCAATCACTTAGGGCAAAACTTGCAGAAAATTAGCCAAGCAACATCGCTACAGATTAAAGCAATCAAAGAGGATATATTTGGCAATGAATATCTTCAAATTGCTCCCGATACTTTTATTCCGACAACTGATTGCATCTTGCACAACTATCCCAGCCACTTAACCCCCCAGCAACCACACCTACTTATTACCGAAAATATTAACCAGATGTTTTGGGGCGTTCAAAACGGTTGTGAAGCTGCCGCCTTATTAATGGGACTTCATTACCAGCACAAGTTGGAAACAACGGATTATCAAACTTTTATCGATGAAATGCCGCTGGCTCCAGATTATAATCCGTATCATGGTTTTGGCGGTTCACCTTACGAAAATGTCACGGGACGTTTTGAAGCAATCTTTCCATCTGCCTTATTAAATTGGGGACGTAAATTTACAGACTTGCGTGACTTAACTGGCGCACACGAGTCAGACCTCATTGCCGCTATTAAACGCGGCAACCCTGTCCTAACCTATGTCACTACTAATTTCACTCAACCAGATCCAGACACTTATCCGTGGGGCAAAACATACAAAAATAACCACGCCGTTTTATTAGACGGCTTTAGCGAAGATTTGTTTCATGTTTCCGACCCAATTGATGGTCATTACTGGCTGACTAAGGCAGCTTTTATGCAAGCATACAAGGTTAGAACATGGGCCATCGAAATTATGTAGAACAATGTTTTTTAAGAAAGAAGAAAAATTATGGGACTTAATAAACCACTTTTAAATGCACTTAGCGACGCCAAACAAGGTCCGCAAAATTTAATTACTGATGTTGCTGGTATTACTGTAGGTCACAAAACATTAAAAACTGACCGGTTGAACACGGGTGTAACAGTAATTAAACCTTGCCAAGATAATATTTTCAGGGAAAAAATGCCAGCCGCTGTTCAAGTAATCAATGGTTTTGGCAAGAGTACCGGACTAGTGCAAGTCGAAGAACTTGGAACGATTGAAACGCCACTGGTCTTAACCAATACTCTAAGTGTCGGGACTGCTTACACTGCTTTAGTTAAGCGCATGCTTGCCGAAAATCCAGAAATTGGGACCACTACTGGTAGTGTTAACCCAATTATTATGGAATGCAATGATAGTACTATCAACCATATTCGTGATTTAGGTGTAACAGAAGATGACGTTAACGATGCCTTTATGGCGGCTGACACAAGTTTTGAAGAAGGACCCGTCGGTGGCGGCACTGGTATGTGCTGTTACGACCTAAAAGGTGGTATCGGTTCTGCTTCACGGCAAGTTGAAATTGATGGTAAAACCTTTACTATGGGGGCACTTGTGATGTCCAACTTTGGTTTTGGCGAAGACTTAAACATTTATGGCGAACATATTGGTCAAAAAATCACGCAAATGAGAAAGGATAAGGAAAAAGGCAGCATTATCACAATTATTGCTACCGATATTCCGTTTAATTCTCGACAATTAAAGCGAATTGCACGCCGCTCAAGCGTTGGTATTACCCGCAGTGGCTCCTTCACTGGTAACGGCAGTGGCGAAATCACCCTTGCCTTTTCAACAGCCAATCGTGTGAGTCACTTCCCAGAAACAGAGTTAAGTTCAATTCAAGCAATTACTGATGATAAGATTGACCGCTACTTCCGAATTACCGTTGATATTGTTAATGAAGCCATTCTAAGTTCATTAGCTCACGGCAAAACTTTCATCAATTGCGATGGTAAACCTGTTTACGGCTTACCAGATGCACTAAACGAGTTAGACAATGACCCAGATGCAATCAAGTTAAAGGAGCAATTAGGACTTTAATTAATCTCGCCTAACACAATAAGTCATGAAGCTTAACTGCTTCATGACTTATTTTTTCTCAGCGGCGTTCCTGTTACCGGTAACGACAATTTTACCTTCTAGTTAAATGCTATAATGGTTACCAATAATAGCGATTACATTTTATAGGAGAAAATATTATGACACCGTGGTGGAAAAAAGCAGTTATCTATCAAATTTATCCCAAATCTTTCCAAGACAGCAATGGCGACGGAATTGGTGATCTGCGCGGAATCATCTCGCGCCTTGATTATTTACAAAAGTTAGGGATTGATGCCATCTGGCTATCTCCTATTTACCTATCACCGGGAGTTGACAACGGTTATGATATTGCGGACTACGAAAAGATCGACCCACAATACGGCACAATGGCCGAGATGGAGCAATTAATTGCGGAGGCCAAAAAGCGGAACATTCGAATCATTATGGATCTTGTTGTTAACCATACTTCAGATAAGCACCCGTGGTTCATTGAAGCACGAAAAAACAAGACTAATCCTTACCGCGATTTTTATATCTGGCGTGATCCAGTCGACAATCATGAACCTAATAATTTGAAGTCGGACTTTTCGGGATCAGCTTGGCAATATGACCAGCAGACTAAGCAATATTATCTTCACTTTTTTGCGGCCCAACAACCCGATTTAAATTGGCAAAATCCTAAGTTGCGCCAAAAAATCTACGACATGATGAATTTTTGGTTAGACAAGGGCATCGGCGGTTTCCGCATGGATGTTATTGAGCTAATTGGGAAAGAACCAGATAAGAAAATCCGTGAAAATGGCCCCAAGTTACACACTTACATTCAAGAAATGCACGAGCACACGTTGGTTCATCGCGACGTCATGACTGTCGGCGAAACCTGGAGTGCTGACATCAAAGGCGCTACACAATATTCCGATCCTGACAGACATGAATTATCGATGGTCTTTCAATTTGAAGATCAGGGGATTGACCAGCAAGCCGGCAAGTCCAAGTGGGACTTGCGTCCTTTTAACATCAGTGAACTCAAGAAAATTCTCATTAAATGGCAAACTGAACTTGATTATAATCATGCTTGGAACAGTCTTTTTTGGGAAAATCACGATATTCCCCGAGTTATTTCTCGCTGGGGCAATGACAACAAGTACCGCGTGCAATCAGCTAAAATGTTTGCGATCGCCCTGCACCTGATGCATGGCACACCATATATTTTTAATGGCGAAGAAATCGGCATGACTAATTGTCCTATCCAAGACATTAGTGAAGTCGAAGACCTTGAGAGCGTCAATATGTATCATGAACGGCTTAAGGCAGGTTACACTAAAGAAGAATTAATTCACGCAATTAATGTCAAGGGGCGCGACAATGCCCGTAGACCAATGCAGTGGTCAAATGAGGAGAATGCCGGCTTTTCTAGTGCTAAACCGTGGCTTGCGACTAACCCTAATTACTGCGAGATTAACGTCAAGCAGGCTTTGGCTGACCCTAATTCAATCTTTTATACTTATCAGAAGTTAATTAAACTGCGACATGAACATGAGATTGTCATTAACGGCAGCTTTGAGCCTATCACTACTAATGACAACGTCTTGGCTTACTACCGCCAACTAAATAAAAAGCGCTGGCTGATAGTTGCCAATTTTAGTGATCAAGAAATCGCGTTTTCATCTGCCGACTCAATTCAAGAAGTATTAATTTCTAATTATCCTGAGCGTCAAACTCTTCAAAATATTACGCTGCAGCCCTATGAGGCCTTTGCCGTTAGTGTTAAGTAATAAAAATAAGCCATGAGATTTCATGGCTTATTTTTTATATTTGTGTTTGATACAGTGCAGCCGTTTTTTCATCAAATGCGCACATTATTATTTCAATATTATATGATGCGTTCTTTTGCAGCCAGCTATTAACCGCTCTAAAAGCAATCATCGCTGCTCGCCGTTCTGGAAAGCTGTAAGCACCCGTCGAAATTGCTGGGAAAGCAATACTATGCAGGTGATATTCTTCAGCTAGATCTAGACAGTTAATGTAGCAGGCGCGCAAAAACGAATCATCACTTGCCCGCCCCGAGTAAATCGGTCCAACTGTATGAATCACAAATTTAGCTGGTAAATGATAACCCTTAGTTATTTTTGCCTGACCCGTTTCACAGCCATGCAAAGTGCGACATTCCTCAAGTAATTCCGGTCCAGCGGCCTTGTGAATTGCACCATCAACGCCTAACCCACCTAGCAAAGTCTTGTTGGCTGCATTAACAATTGCATCAACTTTTAACGTTGTAATGTCAGCTTGAATAATTTTAATTGTTGCCATTATTTACCTCCACTTTCTCTATATTTTACCCCAACTTAAACTCTAGCCATGCAAAAAAGTGCAGCCATATTAGCTGCACTTTTAATAAATAGATATTTATCCTTTTTCTGCACCAGCGGTAATCCCGTTGACGTAGAACTTTTGCATGAAGATAAATAAAATTGTAATCGGAATTGCAATAATTACACATCCTGCCACAAATTCCGCAAAGTATGCTGTGGCATTACCCTTAGAATTATGTACCATATTGTACAAACCATAAGCAATAGTGTAATTCTTCGCATTACCTGAGGTTGATAAGATAATACCTGAGAAAATGAAGTCAGTCCACGGACCGATAAAAGCGGTCAGTGCTGTATAAACAATCATCGGTTTAGCCAATGGCAAATCAATATGCGTAAAAATTTGCAATTTGGTTGCACCATCAATTTCCGCAGCCTCATCAATCGAAAACGGTACGGTATCAAAGAAGCCTTTAGCAACATAGAAGCCCAAGCCGGCACCACCGACATAAACTAGCAGCAAGCCGCCCAAGTTTAACATGTTCAAGCCCTTCAAAATATAGTAGAGAGCAATCATTGACATGAAGCCTGGGAACATCCCTAATACCAAAGCAATCTGCATGAATGGCTTTCTAAATGAAAAGCGTAGACGTGACAAAACGAAAGCTACAGAAATTGTTAAAAACGTGGAAATAATCATTGAAAAAATGGAAATAATTAACGTATTAATAATCCAATTAACCAGCGGATATTGAGGATTATTAAAAATGCCAATATAATTCTGTAATGTAAATTGCTCTGGCCAAAAAGTTGAAACAAATCCGGTATTATTGTATGAAAAGCTGGCCAAAATAATCCAAACAATCGGCAAAATCCACACAACAGCTAAAATTGTTAATAGTAAATAACGGAAAATTAGCGAAAGGCGTCTTTGATTTTGATAAGATTTCATCATTAGCCCTCCTTGTAAGCATTAGTATGACGATACGCAATCAATGAGAAGACTGCACTAATAATAAAGATTAAGATACCTAAGACTGCAGATGCGTTGTACTTTTGCTCTTGACCAAAGGTCAAATTGTAAAGCCAAGTAACCAGCAAGTCAGTTGATCCAGCACCATTGTAACTATTATTCATTGGCGCACCACCAGTTAACAAGAAAATAACGTTAAAGTTGTTGATGTTACCAATGAACTGTTGGATTAATGATGGTGCCATCACAAACAAAATTTGTGGAAATGTAATTGACTTGAAGACCTGAATTGCATTCGCACCGTCAATCTTGGCAGCTTCAATTTGATCAGTTGGCAGGTTCTGAATAATTGCAGTTGAAATGAGCATTGATACGGGAATACCAATCCACATGTTAACCACAATAACTGTTATTCTAGCTACTAATGGCGTTGCCTGATTATCAATAAAGTGAATCGGATGCGCAATCAACCCAATATTCATCAAAATACTGTTAAATGCACCCTGGTAATCTAAAAATTGCGCAACCATTAATAATGAAACAAATGATGGTACAGCCCAAACAATTACAAAAATTGTTCGCCAAACTCCTTTAAATTTAATCCCTTTAGATTCAATTAACAAAGCTAATAAAACACCAAAGAAAAAGGTAGTTACAGTAGCTGCTACTGCCCAAACTAATGTCCAACCTAATACTGGAAAAAATGTTCCAGACAAGTCACCGCTGATAACATTGCCGAATGCTTGGAAACCAGTCCAAGAAAAAGCAATCGGATGTTGACGATCATAATTCGTGAAAGCCATTGAAATCATGAAAATTGTTGGCAAAATTGTAAAGCTTAAAATTCCCACAATTGGAAAAGCCATCAAAGTATCATGCAGACGAGCATCAAACAGGTTAGCTAATTCTTCTTTGTTGGTCATAATATGTTGACCATCACGCTTAAGGGCGTAATTTTTTCTCGTTGACCTTAGATTAACAATATATAGGTAAATCATCCCCATACAGACAATCAAGGCTAGCAGGCCAAACAACAAAATCAAAACAGAATTTGATGGTTGCTTAGTAATATAGACTCCCTGGGCTTTATCAAAGACAACTTTTTTAGTCTTATTAGGGCCCAAGTTCGTCATCATTGCCATTGCTGAAATACCACCGAAAACCAGCCAGACAATAAAGGCAACTTCGGCAATTAGCATTGAAAGACCTTTAATCCATTGCTTATTTTCTAAGGCATTACTACCCATAATAAAGAACGATAATTTTGTGGCAACACTGCCTTTAGACCAAACTTCATGAAAAGTTGCTGCAGGAGCTGCATGCTTTTTCTTTCTAAACATAATTTCCCCTCTTTTTAAGTAAGAAAAGGTTGGACATCAATCCCAACCTTTTCACTTACAAGATTAACTATTTCTTTTCTGAAGTCTTTTCCAATTTAGCAAGTTGTGTCTTGTATTGTGCAGGCTTAACTTTACCGTCGTATGCACCATTGATTAGTGGTGGAACACCATTCCAGAATTCTGCCATTTGTGGTAATTTTGGCATTAAGACTGAATTATTTGGTTGTGACATTTCAATAACAGCTGTAGCTACAGGGTCGCTCTTAACTTCTGGAGCTGTAATTGCACTCTTGAGAACTGGGATTTGACCAGCTGCCTTATGTGTAATTAACTGGGCCTTCTTATTAGTAATGAATGCTGCAAGTTCAGCAGCTGCCTTTGGATACTTAGTATGTGCATTAACAGCGAAGCCTTCAATACCTAAGAATGCTTCCATTTGAACATCTTTGCCACCAACATTAATCATTGGATATTTAGCAACGCCAAAGTTCTTACCTAAAATCTTCTTAATGTTAGCTGCGTTCCATGGTCCATCAAGAATTGCTTGAGCATTACCCTTCTTCAATTGGTTTAACGCATTTGAAGTTTGCATTACACCCTTGTTGTTTCTTTGCTCAGCAAACCATTTCAAAGCATTAACACCATTTTGTGAATTATAAGTTGAGCCCTTTACATCTTCACCATTGTCACCATACAACTTAGTTCCTGCTGAGAAGAATACTGGCCACATAACATAAGCATTTGTAAAGTCGGTTGCAACTACACCTTTAGAAGTCAATGTCTTCCAGTTCTTAACATCACTAGGTGAGAACTTAGATTTATTATAGTAAATCGTTTGTGCCTGTTGAGCGTATGGATATGCATAAACCTTGCCCTTCCAAGTTACACCCTTAACAGCAGAAGCTACATAATTAGCCTTAATATTCTTAGTGTCAGTTGGTGATAGTGGGTTAATGTAACCTGAATCAGCCATTTGGCCTAAGTGATCGTTTGGTGCTTCAAAAACATCAGCAGCTTTTGATGGGTCCTTACCAACGTCAGTTTTCGCATTAGCTGAACCTGTTGGACTTTGGGTTACACGAACCTTAATATCCTTATGTTCTTTGGTAAAGTCTTTAACGATTTGCTTATAATATGGCACCTGGTTAGTGTCAACCCACAAGGTTAAATTACCGCTGTCGCTTCCCTTACTACTTGATGAACTTGAGCCGCCATTAGAACATGCAGCTAGTGTCATTGCAGCCAAAATAGCTGTACTACTTAAAGCAACTTTCTTCCAAATTTTCATGTTAGTTACCTCCTAAATAAAAATAACATGTTTTTTAAAGCCAATGATTACCAAATCATTGATTGATTAACTTAATTAACAATTGCCAAGGTCGTATTCTTATCAAAGAAGTGCGCCTTATTAACATCAAAGCCCATTCTGACTTTTTCACCTGGTTGGTAAAGGTCACGAGCATTAATGTTAGCTACAAATTCAGTTTCATCTACCTTTTGGTATAACTGAATTGTGGCCCCGAGCAATTCTGAAACAACTACTGTTGAATCAACTGCTGAATCTGGCCATGTTTCCAAGAATGCCTGTTCCGCATGAATATCTTCTGGCCGAATACCGAAAACAACATCACGGTCGTTATAGCCATTTTCTTCAAGCAATTTTGCCTTACCTTCCGGAACGGCAATCTTTAAGCCCTTGCCATCCGAAATCCAGCCATCATGATAATGAACATTAAAGAAGTTCATTTGTGGGGAGCCGATAAAGCCGGCAACAAACTGGTTAATTGGGTGATTATAAACTTCCTGCGGCGTCCCAATTTGTTCGATTTTACCAACCGACATTACAACTACGCGATCTGCCAATGTCATGGCTTCTGTTTGATCGTGAGTAACATAGATTGTTGTTGTACCTAAATCTTGGTGCAGTTTAGCAATTTCTGCCCGCATCGACACCCGCAATTTAGCATCCAAGTTAGATAAAGGCTCATCCATTAAGAAAATCGGTGCATCACGCACAATCGCTCTTCCTAATGCCACTCTTTGTCGTTGACCACCAGATAGTTCTGCAGGCTTCTTATCCAAGTATTCCTGCAAGTTCAAGATTTCTGAAGCATGGTGAACTCGTTGATCAATCTCGGATTTTTTATAATGACGTAATTTAAGGCCAAAGGCCATGTTGTCATAGATTGACATGTGGGGATACAACGCGTAGTTTTGGAAAACCATCGCAATATGCCGGTCTTTGGGAGCAACATCATTCATTACCTGATGATCAACTTCCATCGTTCCCTTGCTAATGTCTTCTAGCCCAGCAATCATTCTCAAAGTAGTCGATTTACCACACCCTGATGGGCCAACAAAAACGATAAATTCTTTATCTTTAATGTGTAAATCAAAATCATTAACAGAATATTGATCATTACCCTCATATTTTTTGTACATATGGTTTAAATCAACTTCAACCATTCTTTTACCTACTTTCTTCTGGCCCTTTAGCAAAAACGGCCATTATTTCATCCAACTTCAATTCTTTTGTGGTTGTCACGATATAATCAGCTTGCTTCAGTAGCTGCCGATTACCAATGCCAACAGCAAATTGACCTGCTGCCTTAATCGCTTCTACACCCGCTGCAGCATCCTCAAAACTGATTACTTCATCTGTTGCAAGTCCCAAAAGTTCTTGTGCCTTGACGTAAATTTCAGGATCAGGCTTACCGCGATGTAACGTTGCCGGATCAACAATGTCATCGAACTGGTCCGCAATCCCTAACTTATTCAGAATTTTAGGGGCATTCTTAGAAGCCGAGGCAATACACATTTTTAATCCTGCATCCTGGGCATCCCTTAATAAATCGGAAATTCCTGGCAAAATATCTTGCGGCGTCATTGTTTGCACTTGCTGTAAAAACTTTTCGTTCTTTTGTTCAGCGAACTTGTCTTTTTGCTCAGAAGTGTACTTATCTTCTTGATTACCGTAATGCAAAATCAAATTAAGTGAATCCATTCGCGAAATTCCCCGCAGCGAATCCAGCTGTGCTGAAGTAAGATTAATCCCCAATTCTTGCGCTAAATTATTCCAAGCTGCTAAGTGAAACTTGGCAGAATCTGTTAACACACCATCTAAATCAAAAATTAGTCCTTTAAGCACTTAGCTTCACCCTCTTTTAATTCAACTTTATGTCCACTAACTAAAACTGTTAAGTCTTCACCCTGAAGCAAAGTCAGTTTGGTTTCATCATGATTAACCTGAACTTTTATTAAGCAGTTTCGATAATTAATTATAAAACTATAACCATTCCAATTGTTAGGTACAAAAGGATTAAATTTTAATTGGTCATGATCGTAGCGCATCCCGGCAAACCCCTGAACAATTGCTAGCCATGAGCCACTCATTGACGTAATGTGCAGCCCATCATCTGTATCATTATTGTAATTATCAAGGTCCAGTCGCGCCGTACGCTCGTAAAACTCAACTGACTGCTGTTTTTTACCTAATTCAGCTGCCAAAATCGAATGCACACAAGCTGAAAGTGAACTTTCATGAACTGTTAATGGCTCATAGAAGTCAAAGTTCCGTTCTTTTTGTTCTTTAGTATAGCGGTCATTTAAAAAGTAAATTCCTTGCAGAACGTCAGCTTGCTTGATAAATGGCGAGCGCAAAATCTTATCCCAAGACCAATGTTGATTAATTGGTCGCTGCGTAGTTGGAATTTCCGTAGCTGGCCTGATGTCTTTGTCTAAGAAGTCATCCTGCTGCAAGAAAATGCCGCGTTCCTTATCTTCAGGTAAATAGATATTATCAACTATGTCCTGCCACTTGTGCTTTTCTTTTTCGGTTACATTGAGCCTTTCTTGAGCTTCTGAATCAGCTAACGGTAAGCGCTCAAGTGTGTATTGCAACAACCACCGTGCCATTGTGCTGGTAAACCAATTATTGTTAACATTGTTTTCATATTCATTAGGACCAGTAACACCATGCATGACATACTTCTTGCGCCACTTAGAATAGTGAACTCGATCAGCCCAAAAGCGAGCTGTCCCAACTAAGACATCCATGCCCGCGTTCTTAACGTAAGCCTCATCGCCGGTATACTTGGTGTACTGATAAATCGCAAACGGAATATCACTGTTGCGGTGGATTTCCTCAAACGTAATTTCCCACTCATTGTGGCATTCAATTCCGTTAAAAGTAACCATTGGAAAGAGTGCGCCATTTAGGCCCTGCTCTTGAGCATTATGATATGCACCTGGCAACTGGTCATGCCGATACTGTAACAATGCCCGCGTCACGTTGGGTTGCGCCACGCAGAGATACATTGGGAAGATAAAGGCTTCTGTGTCCCAATAAGTTGCACCGCCGTATTTTTCACCAGTGAAACCCTTAGGTCCGACATTTAATCTCTTATCCTCACCATAGTAAGTCATGAAGAGCTGTAAAATATTAAATCTAATTCCCTGTTGGGCAGCGTCGTCACCAGCAATAACTACATCACTTTTAGCCCAGCGTTTTTGCCAGACAGCTGTATGCTCTGCCAGATTTTGCGTAAATGTTTTAGATTGCAGCTGCTTCATTAACTCGTCAGCTCGCTGAGCCTGCATTTCAGGTTCAACATCACGACTAGTAACAACGATAACGTCCTTTTCTAAGTCGTAACTTTCACCTGCCTGCAAATTGACGGTTACACATTCGCTTAATTGTGCAGTAGAGGTTGTCACTTCCCCTGTTACTAGTTGATCAGCGTGTCTTAAACTTGCCTTCAATAGAACCGTAAATTGAGGAACTTGATAAGGATTCGGCTTGGTCTTAACTTGGATTGTGCGATCAGCCTGACTCTCGCTAATCGCAAGCCAAAACTGCTCATCATAATTACTATCTTCATTAACAACGGTTCCATCTAAGGTCGAATTAAACGCAATTTGTGCTGTGCCTTCTAAAACCGTCGCCTTAACTCTAATCAAAGCCGCCTCTTTTAAACTAATATGTAAAAAACGTTCAAACTCAAATTTTACTTTAACGTTTTGTCCTTCATAGATAAAACTACGTGATAGCAATCCCTGATGCATATCAAGTGCTAAGTGAAAATCACTAAACTTATTCTTAGCTAAGTCCAGCTGCTCGCCGTTAATCGTAATGCCAATCCCCAGAAAGCTCGGAGCATTGATACTTTTACCAAAATACTTTGGGTAGCCGTTCTTCCACCAGCCAACTCGCGTTTTATCAGGGAACCATACCCCAGCTAAGTAACTGCCCTGCAGACTATCGCCAGAGTATCCTTCCTCAAAGTTGCCACGTACCCCCATATAATCATTGCCAATTGCTGTGATGCTTTCCTGTAGTCGTTTATCGGCCAGAGAAAAGTCTGTCGTAGCAACTTGCCATGGATTAACCTCAAAAATTCGTTTCATTAAATTCGCTCCCTCTTTTGTGAGGTATTTTTTGTTTACGCTTTCATTATTACTGAAATAATTAGTATTGACAATGCAAAAAATGCTGTTACCGGTATCAAAATAACTACTAAAAAAAGATGACCTTCTATTTTGATCATCTCTTTTATTAACTATTTAACTGTAATAATAAAGCCCTTTGGTGCAAGTGTGCCGTTAACATAATTTTGACTTAAAGCTGCTGAAGCTGTGAGTGCTACCGCCCGATCCGTTGTATTGAAATAGGCTGTGAGTTGCTCATTACCAGTCCGTGTTACCTTGATTAAGCCGTCCTTTGTTACTGTCAAGGAAGTCTGGCCGCTACTTAAGACAAGTTTGTGCTGCAACCGGAACTTAATTAACGCATGAACCTGTTGCCAAATCGGCGAATCAGCTTGTTGCCAATCCATTGGCTTACGACAATCAGGATCCTCACCGCCAGTCATTCCCATTTCAGTACCATAATAGATACATGGACTGCCAGGCTGCATAAACATAAATGTCAATGCCTGCATCCCCAACTGTTGATCATCTTCTGCAACTGTAAATAACCGCGCCGTATCATGAGAATCAAGCATATTAAGCATTGCTCGATTATTATTGTCGCGATACATCATCAATTGGTCTGTTAATGCCTGCGTTAATTCAATGGCGGACTTATTATGCTTAAAGAAGTGATCCTCTATTTGCAGTGTATATGGATAATTCATCACACCGGAAAATTCATCCCCATTCAGCCACGGCCGCGCATTATGCCAAATTTCACCAACAATATAAAAATCGGGTTTAATCGCTGTTACTGCATCATGGAATCTTCGCCAAAAATGGTGGTCGACCTCATTAGCAACATCTAGCCGCCAAGCATCAATATCAAAGTACTTAACCCAGTAAGTTGCAATCTCTAACAAGAAATCCTGAACTTCCGGATTGGCCGTGTTGAGTTTTGGCATATGTTCCTCAAAGGCAAAGGTATCATAATTTGGCTCACCCTCACCCTTAGCCGGATTTTGATAAGGACTAACCGGAAAATGATTAATATGAAACCAATCTGCATATCGTGACTTAGTGCCCTTTTCAACAACATCCTGCCACTGCATTGATCGACTTCCCAAGTGATTAAAGACTGCATCAAGCATCACCCTTATTCCCCGGCGATGAGCTTCATTAACTACTTTGGCAAACAAATCCTTATCGCCAAAGTCAGGGTCAATCTGCAAGTAGTCAATCGTGTCATACTTATGATTCGAACTTGCCTTAAATACGGGGCACAAGTAAAGACCATTTATACCCAATTTTTGTAAATAATCTAACTTATCTAAAATTCCTTGCAGGTCGCCGCCGTAATAATCATCACGATCAGGATGATCACTAGGATTCCACGGTTTAGTCCCCTGCGGATCGTTACTCTTATCGCCATTAGCAAATCGTTCCGGAAAAATCTGATACCAAACTGTATCTTTAACCCAATCAGGTGTTACATCCATGTCAATTTTATGCAAATAAGGCAACTTGAAGTAGCTGCTATCTGCAAGCAAATTTTGCTCATTATAAGTGCTAATTCCCCGATCACCAACAATCTTGTGTTCACCGTCTTGACCAATTACTTCAAACGTATATTTCAAACGGCGATATGGTGCTGTCAAAGTTGCACCCCAGTGATCGCTAACTTGCCCTTGACCTATCTTAGTCATTGCGATTGTCTGATCGGTCTTCGTATCTAAATAATTATCTGTGTAGTGCACAATGACTTGTTTAACATCATCCTTAGCACTATGAAATCTCACACGTACATGGTGTGGACTAATTACAAAACAATCTTCACTTTCTGTTCTATGCTTTAAAGCTGCTAATTGCATTTTTTCCTCCATTATTACTTAAGACAACACCTGAATATGGCATTAATAAAAGCTCGCTACCTGTCAGGTGGTATTGTCCAGCGACTAATTTTTCCTCGTAATTACCCTCTGGCAAAGTAATTTTGATTTTTTCACTACTCAATGAAACGGCCACAATCGCCTGTTCATTCTTCAATTTGCGTTGGTATACATAACTATCTTGACCAGTGGAATAAAGATTAAAGTTTCCATCTTGGAATAGTGGCGTCTTTTTCAACGCAATCAGCCAGCGATAAAAGTTAAACGTACTATTGGGATCAGTAATTTCTCCACTGACACTAGCATGATCCAACTTTTTGCCCGTGAGCCACGGCTTAACTGTTGAAAAGCCACCGAACTTTTCGTCAGTCCACGGCATTGGACAGCGTGCCGGCATCTTATGCGTTTGACTGACTAACGCTAAGGCCTCTTCTTCACTTTTACCCGCTTGTTCAGCTTGCTTGATAAATTCATTAACCGAATCATCGGCAAACGCCGAAGAAGTAGTAAATTCGTAATTCTTAAGGCCTAATTCTTCACCATAATAAATTATTGGAATACCGCGCTCTAAGTACATCAGCATTGCCAGGCTGCAAACTTGAGTTGGTGTTTTAGCAATTCGCGTAGCGACACGCGGCATATCATGATTATTCCAATAAAGAATTGGCTGGGCAATATCCACTAGAGTCTGCTGCCACACTGCCTGCGTCTGTTTAAAATTCAGCCAATCAAGCGGTTTAGGCTGATATTGCGCTGGCAAATTCGGATCAAGCTGACTTTCATCATCTGTAAAGTAGCGAAAAGTAATTACGTTATCCATCAGTTGCCGATTTTTAGCCGTATAATCAACCGCCAAATTGACATTAGCACTGGCTGCCTCACCCAAGAGCAAGGTTTCTGGATAGTCATGCTTGATTTGCTGGCAAAATGGGTGCAGCCATTCTTGGACTTGTGGTAAATTGGCAAAAAACGGTTCTGCTACTACTGTGTCGTCCTCAGAGCTGTCTAACGGAAAATCCTGGTTCAAATCAGCCTTGGCAATATGGATAAACGCGTCTAATCGCAGCCCATCTATCCCCTTATCAAGCCAATACTCCGCAATCTTAAGCATTTCCTTGCGAACTTGCGGATTCCGCCAATTAAGGTCTGGCATGTGCTTATCAAACAAATGAAAGTATGACTCACCGGTTTGCGCTGGGTCTGGTTCCCACACACTGCCGCCAAAAAAGCTCCCCCAATTATTCGGTCGCTCATTGTTTTTTCCAGCAAAAATATAATAATCACGATATGAACTATCAGGATGCTTAATTGCTTGTTGGAACCAGTAATTTTGGTCAGATGTATGATTTAGGACAAAATCCATAATTACATGGATTCCAGCCTGATGAAAGGCCGCTATTAAGTCCGTCATTTCGGCCATTGTTCCCATTTGCGGGTCAATTGCCAAATAATCAGTAACATCATAGCCATTATCAACTTGTGGCGAAACAAAAACCGGATTAAGCCAAACCGCATTAATTCCCAACTTTTGCAAATAAGGAATGCGCTTTTTAATCCCATTCAAGTCGCCAATACCATCACCATTACTATCCTGAAAAGACTTGGGGTATATTTGATAAATTATTGCATGTTCATACCAATGCTTCATAGTAATCTCCTCCAAGCTCTAGTTTAACGAATAATAGAAATCGGTTTCAATAAAATAATTATTGTTACCGTTACCAAAATTTTGCTCAAAAAAATACTGGTGCTGTTTACACCAGTATTATTATCTCGTTGATTCTCGCCTTACTAAAGTTGGCTCAAGCATTGCCTCACCTTGTGGTGAGCCCTGCTGCATAATCTTTTGCAGCAGCATCTTGGCAAGCAACTCGCCCATTTCAAAAATCGGTTGTTTAATTGTTGTCAGCTTCAAGTTAGAAACTTGATCCAAAAAGACACCATCATAGCCGATTACACCAAAATCATCAGGTACACGTGCCTTTTCGTTCAACAATTGCCGGACAACTCCTGTTGCAATCCGGTCACTAGCACAAATAAAGCAAGTATCCTTTTTGAACTGCTGAAAATTATCCTGAATAACTTTTTGGGCCGCGTGACTATGGTTAGCAATCCGAAAGATTTGTGGGATTAGCTTGTTTCTTTGTAATGTATTGATATAACCAGTTTCTCGTGAATATTCAAAAGGCTCCTGTACGTCGATACCAATAAACACGATATGACTATATAAGCGCGATAATGCATATTCGGTCGCAATTTTGCCGCCAAGTTGATTATTATTGTCAACAAAATCATAGCCGCGATGATTCTCACCAAAGAGAATAAACGGCTTTTGCAAGCTGTCAAACAAGGCATAATCATGCGAACGAGCACCTGTAATCAAGTAGCCATCAAAATTACCATCCTTAATTTGCTTACGATCAGTTACCAGCTGAATTGCATACTGCTTCTTAGACAGACCGCGAGCAATGCCAAATAATAAATTCATATAATATGGCTCAGTTGTATCAATATCTTCTAACGTAACAAATTTGACCACATTTGTTCGATTATTAACTAACGCCTGGGCAACGTAATTCGGATGATAGTCTAGTTCTGCCATTGCATCATCCACCAACTTACGCAATTCTGCTGTTACTTGCTCGGGATGGTTAATCACCCGCGAAACTGTCATTTTTGATACATTAGCTTTTTTAGCGACATCAAGTAAAGTTACCATTATCTGCCTCTATTCTAAATACATCTGCCTTAATTGAGGTAGGTCATCTGCAGTAAAGCCCAACTGTTTTTTGAAGAAGCTAGCAAAGTCGCCCCAGCCGCCGCGGATGGTTTCTGTAATGCCGCGAATTGCAATGCCCTCACCCTTAGTAACGTTCATCTTCGCAACCATTTGCGAAATATCATCATTACTTGGCAATTGCTTAGAGATGGCAAAGTCATATAGTTCATTGGTTAATAAATAATCGCGAGCAATTGTATCATCATCGACGCCTAAAGCCATTAAAATCAAGGCGGACACTATGCCGGTCCTGTCTTTACCTGCACTGCAATGATAGACAAGTGCTTCATCCTGTGGCAATTCCAGTAATTGCGCAAAGATGCGGGCAAAAATATCCTGACTATGCGGGCTAAGAAGGGTCTGCTGGTATATTCGTCCGATAAAATTATCCTTCATATCTGGAATATGATGCAAAAAGCGGTATACCTTATGGTCATTTTGCTGATCCGCAATATCTTCAGAATAAACGGGAACATCAATAAATTCTCGTTTAGGCCATGACTTATCAGGGGAAGACTCTTTTTCATAGGCCGAACGCAAATCACAATCAACGGTCACGTGCATCGCAGCTAGTTTTTGCTGGTCGTGCGGCGTAAGTGAACTCAGTGAATCCGAGCGATAAATTTTATTCCATTTAACTGTTTGACCATTTTCAGTTTGATAACCGCCAACATCCCTAAAATTAAGTGGGCCATCAAGAGCTACAATTCGTTCGTGTGCCATTAATTTTCACTTCTTTTCACTTAGGCCAACTTGTTATTCGCCATGGGCATAAACTTGGGTTGCCTTAACTGCGCGCTTCCAACCAGCGTACAAACGGTCACGTTCTTCTTCAGACATTTGAGCGTCGAAAGTCTTACCAACTACAAAAATATTCTTCAGTTCATCGACGTCTTTCCAGTAGCCAACCGCTAATCCTGCTAAAAATGCGGCTCCCATTGACGTTGTCTCCAATGTCTTAGAGCGGTCAATTTTAGTTCCTAAAATATCAGCTTGGAATTGCAAAAGATAATCATTATTTGAGGCGCCACCATCGACACGCAAAGTCGGAATCTTAATGCCGGAATCAAGCTGCATTGTATCCACAACATCCCGTGTTTGGTAAGCAAGCGACTGCAGCGTTGCCTTAATAAAGTCATTCTTACTTGTTCCACGTGTAATACCAAAGACTGAACCCCGTGCTTCAGAATCCCAATATGGTGCACCCAAACCGGTAAATGCCGGTACAACATAGACTTCATTTTCAGACTTAGATGCTTGTGCTGCTTTCTCCGATTCTTCCGCCGTCTTAATCATCTTCATCGAATCGCGCAACCACTGCACAGCACTCCCGGAAACAAAGACTGAGCCTTCAAGTGCATAAGAAATCTTGCCATTAATGCCATAAGCGATCGTGGTCAGTAAGTTGTTATCAGACTCTGTGGGCTCCTCACCAGTATTCATCACAATAAATGAACCTGTACCATAGGTGTTCTTAACCATTCCCTTTTTCAGAGCAAGTTGGCCTACAAGTGCTGCTTGTTGGTCACCAACCATCCCACAAATTGGCACTTTACCACCAAAGAAGGTGTAAGACTTGGTGTAACCATAAATTTCTGAATTTGACTTAACTTCTGGCAGCATCTTTTTAGGAATATTTAGCAGCTTAAGAATGTCGTCATCCCACTTCAAGTCATGGATGTTAAAGAGCATAGTTCTCGAAGCGTTGGTGTAATCCGTTACGTGCACTTCGCCATCAGTTAGCTTCCATAATAACCATGTGTCAATCGTGCCAAACAACAAGTCGCCATTTTCGGCTTTTTCCTGAGCACCCTCAACATGATCCAAAATCCAGCGAATTTTGGTTGCACTAAAGTACGGGTCAATAATCAGCCCCGTTTTTTTATGGATCATCTCACTGTAACCATCTTTTTTTAGCTTTTCAGCTAAATCCGTCGTCTGACGTGATTGCCACACAATCGCATTATAAATCGGTTTCCCCGTCTTTTTATCCCAAATAACAGTTGTTTCTCTTTGATTAGTAATTCCGATACCAGCAATTTGTTCTGGTCGTAATCCCGAATTAATAATTGCATTGGCAATCGTTGTTTGCACAGCATGCCAAATTTCTTCGGCCTTGTGCTCAACCCAACCTGGTTGAGGGAAATACTGCGGAAATTCCTTTTGTGAAGACGCAATTTTCTTACCTTGATGATCAATAATCATCGCTCTGGTTGAAGTCGTCCCCTCATCAATTGCCATAACGTACTTTTTTGACATAATCAATTCCTTTCTCAAGAAAGCGGTTTTAATATAATTTTACTTATCTAGCTGCGGTTTTACAAGAAATAATTATATCATTGGTACCGTTTTAAGTTATACTATGAAGTAAAGCTTTAACTAAAAGAAGGTAGTATATTGAAGAAAGAAATTATTGCGTTAACAATCGCAGGCAACGACAGTGATGGTAGCGCTGGGATGACAGCTGACTTGCACTCATTTTATGCCCGCGGTGTGTATGGCATGGGACTATTAACTGCCGCAGTTGCTGGCAATACTACCGGTATTTACGCACAGGAAGTTATGCCACTTACATTCATTCAAAAGCAGTTCACGGTTTTGAATGAAGATTTTAAGATTGATGCATTAAAGACTGGGATGCTGGCTAATAAGGAAGTCATCAGCTGCGTTGCCGCTAATTTGCGCAAATACGACATGGGGAAGATTGTCCTTGATCCCGTTATCATGACTAAGCATGGCAATACTCTACTTGATGATGATGCATACCAAGCTTTTTTAGATGAATTATTACCAATGGCCGACATCATTACACCCAATTTCTATGAGCAACAAAAGTTAACCGGCCTTGACCTTAATAATATAGATGAAATTAAGCAAGGTGCACGCAAATTACAACAAATGGGCGCTAAAAATGTCCTAATGAAGGGTCGCCATGACAATAATACTCAAAAAGCAGTTACTGATATTCTATTAACTGCTGATGGCAAATTTTATGAGTTCACCAAGCCTTTTATTGATACTAACCGAATCAACGGTACTGGTGATACTTTATCTGCTGTCATTGCAGCAGAGCTAGCCAAAGGTAAGTCTGTCATCGATAGTGTTAAAATTGCTAAAGACTTTACTTATGAAGCGATTGCTCATCCAATCGCTGTTGGTTCCAAATATGGACCAATCAATCATTTTGCGGCACAGCAAGATACGAAGTAATTATTTATTAAAAGAAATAACTGCAAACAAAAACGCCCTGACTTATAACTTAGCAGTTACAGGGCGTGTTGTTAAAAACACTGTTCAGTAGCCACCGTCCTTTGAAGACGGCTCTACGTCGAGAGGTCCTATTGGTAGTAGGACTTCTTTTTATTTATACCGACATTGTAACATGATTAAAATTGGTGTGCAATTTTGCGATGAATTAAGTTGGCAATAATTTTTAATATATTATAATCTATCAAAACTCAGAAGTTATAAGCGCGAGTTGCAACATCTTAAAAAATAGTTAATTCGAATAATAATTACTATCTTCCTTTGCCGGACACAAGCTATTTAAGCTATACTAGGAGCAAGATGAAAGGTTGAGACGTGATGGCTGACAAGACAATTAAAATTGCATACTTATATGAAGACTTAATGAACACCTATGGTGATTCGGGCGATGTTAAAATTATTCGTTACCTATTAAAAAAGCAGAATTACACCACTCAGATTGATAATGTTTCTTTAGGCGACCCGTTTAATGCCTTTGACTATGATTTTGTCTTCTTCGGTGGTGGCCAAGACTTTGAGCAAACCGTTGTTGCTAAAGACTTACCGCGACACAAAGAAACTTTAACTGATTATATTAATGCCGGCCATCCAATGCTTGGCGTTTGTGGTGGTTACCAACTTGTTGGCACATACTACAAAACAATTGGCGGCACCACAATTAAAGGGCTTGATATTTTACCTTTCCATACCGTTTTTAAAGCTGATAAGCGCATGATTGGCGACACCCACTACACTACTCAATGGGGCGATGTTAAGGCATTCGAAAATCATTCAGGCCAAACCTATTTTGACAGTCAAAAGCTGCAACCACTAGGTAAAATGATTACTGGTTATGGTAATAATCCCCAAGACGGACTTGAGGGCTTACATTATCACAACTTCATTGGAACATACTCTCATGGCCCAATTTTACGTAACTTAAATGTTGCTAACGCGATTGTTAAGATGGTTCTTGATTGGCATCAAGAACGTGTAGCTGATTAAATTATTACAATCAAAAACCTCCTCAGTTAAATCTGAAGAGGTTTTTATGTTCACCTGCTATTTTTATTGATTATCTGCTGCATCAGCTAATAGTTGACTAAATGCAGGTTGTTCTGTTGCTGATAACTCGTAGGTCTTACGGTAATCGGCTACTGCTTCTATACCAAAAACATTTTCGTCAGTCATAACAACATTAGTATCAATTGGATCAATATCTAAAATTTTAGCATCCAAGACAATTGGTAAATTATTACCATTAGTCTGCAACTGCTCAATCTTGGTCATTGCTGCCTTTAATTCTGCTAGATTAGTTGCAGTTAAGCCAATTGCACCCATACTCTCAGCTGCCTTAGCCCAATCTGCACCAACTAGATCAATACCATACGGTGCCTGATTAGCTTGCAACTTTTCATGTCCAATAAAGCCGAAGGACTTATTCTCTAAAACCACATTCACTATAGGTAAGTGATACTTAACTTCTGTTAATAAATCTGGCATTACCATTGCATAGCCACCATCCCCAGAAATTGTCCAAACTTGTCGCTTAGCAAACGATAATTTGGCTGCAAGACCAGCTGGCAAGCCAAAGCCCATTGTGCCATACCAAGCTGACATTGTATATTTCTGGTCCTGATCAAATGGTAATTGCCTTAAAGCCCATTCAGTATTGTTACCGACATCAAGGCCGAAAATTGCATCCTTTGTTGAATTATCCTTAATTGCTTGAATCACACTTTCGGCACGCAAACCAGCATGATCGTCAGCAGCTAGCTTCTCCAGCCACTTTACCCATAAAATGCGGTCTTGTTGGGCTGCTTTTAAGAATGCAGTTGGCTCTGCTTGATAATCAACAGCAGCTAACTTTTCTAAAAAGTCTTTGGCATCAGCCAAAACAGTAATATCAGCATCATGTTGCTTACCCAAATCAGCTAAATTGTTGTTAACCTGAATAATTGTCTTGTCATTTGGCAAAAAGCGAGCAAATGGATAATTAGTACCAATATATAAAATTAAGTCACTGTCTTAAGAGACATCAAAAGCAGGCTTAGTTCCTAAACGTCCACGTGCACCCATGTAGTTGGGATGATCGGTAGGAAAAACATCGACAGCTGGTGCAGTAGTCAAAACTGGTAAGCCAAACTTATCAGCAACTGCTACTGCAGCAACGCGATTGCCACGTGCACCTTGTCCCAACCACATAATTGGCTTATTCGCATTCTTAATCGCAGCAAAAACGGTAGCAACATCGCTTTCTTTAGCAGCAATTTCATTATCGGGAGCACTCAAAGCAGCTGTTTTAGTTGCCACATACTCAATTTCTTGTCCAGAAAGGTCGTCTGGCAACACAACAACCGAAACTGACTTAGTTGCATATGCAGACCTAATTGCTTCATCAATCAAGTTAGGTATCTGCTCCGCATTAGCTGCCAATTTATGAAATTGTGCTACATCAGCATAAATTGGATCTTGATTCATTTCTTGGAAAAAATTAGTATTCATAAATGCTGTTGAAGTCTGCCCAACTAAGGCTAAAACCGGTACGTGGTCCATTTTGGCATCATAAAGTCCATTTAACATATGTACTGATCCTGGACCTGCAGAACCAAAAGCAACACCAATTTTACCAGTTAACTTAGCGTCAGCTGCTGCTGCTAAGGCTCCAACTTCCTCATGTCTTACCTGAATATATCTTATCTGATTACGCTCTTGATACAACCCATCAACCATATTATTAATTGAATCGGCAGTAATGCCATAAACATGTTCGATATCCCATTTCTCTAGTACTTTTGCAAGTGCTTGACCTGCCATCATCTTCGTCATTATAAAAACTCCATTCTTCAAAGTTATAATTTTACTTACTTTTTGCAAGCACATATCACATAATATCACTTACTTTTTGTAAGTCAATAAAAATGATAATCTTTGTCAAAGTTTTTAAAGCACACTAAAAAAGCGCCCCTCAAAGAGGATCGCTTTTTTCATTTCAAATATTATTCAGCTAAAGGAATAGCTGTCATGAGGCCCATGCCAAAAGTCTTCTCTAGACCTATGCCACTAGTTAAAGCCTGCTTAAACAAGTTAACATCCTTAACTCGCAGCTTACCCATAAATGTGACTCTGCTGAGACGCACTCTCCGGCCATCTCGATGCAGTACAACTGGCCACTCACGACTAGTAATTTTAAATTCAGAACGTTTTAACTGGAAGCCAGCTTTTTCTGCTTGCTCAATAAGCCATTGTGCCTGATCCTTCACAGTAATCGATGGTGTTACCTTCCCTTCAGCCGACTCAAATGACGGATTAGCAGTTAGCTGAAAGTTCATCAGTTGATTAGGCTCAATATTATCTAAAAACTTGTCATAGTTTTTAGTAACCACCGTCCCATCAACACCAAAACGTGAAAGCAGGATACTATCTGGCTTATTTTGACTAACGATTAACAAATAATTTTTGTTCACCAAACGGTCAAGCCGCCATAGGTGGAGCATTTGCTCTTTTGAATCAATCTCATCAGGAAAGCTTCGCTCTACCCAATTGTGAAACGCAGAAAGTTGAGTTAATTTTTTAGCATTGCGCCAATTATTAACATCAATTTCAACTCTTGATAGATACATTTTCGCTCCCTTCAATAACTTTAATGTCTGCTTAAAAAGCAGCCAATTTAGTCATTAACATCTTCGCTTTGCATTGCTTTAGTCAATGCATCAGTAACTTGCTTCAGTAAATCTGATAAGTTACTAGCTTGATTGTTAATTCTTGAAGGATGGTTTGTGAGTATTACGTTCATCAACGGTTCTTCTACAAATCTCTTAGTTGCCATGTATTCGTCTTCTAGTCTTGTAATTGACTTAGAAATGCATTCTTTTTTGGAGATAATTGGTTCTTCAAAAGCAGAAGCTAAATTAATTGGTGTGTCCTCTCTTAAAGTAATCATGATGTAATTTGGCAAAGTCTTATTAGCAAACGTCATGTGTGTACTTGTAGGCATCGAAAGAATAAAGGCCTTAACAAATTCTGCAACACTCTTAACAATATCTCCACCATTAAGGTTGTTAGCCAAAGTATTAACACTTACATTAGCATAACGATACAAAATTGCTGAATCATACTCAACTGCACCAAGCATGTCAACATCAGTTGCCTTATCTGGGTGTGAATCATCAAATGCTGTAAAGTAATCGTACTCTGACTTAATCTCATGCGTTGAAATTGCATGCGCTACTTGAGCTGCCGCACTAACATTTAATCTTGGATTATCTGCAACAATGCGACCAAATAAAGCCAAGTCTAAAGAATTATTAGTTTGCAAAATCCGTGTAACATCATTTTTAGCATTTCGATCAGTAAAATTATCATGAGTTAGGGCATACTGTGCCAATTTTTCAATTTGATCAGGACTAATTATCAAATAAGTATCTGTCAAAACTCTACCAGTACTTTGGTCCCGCTTAAATTTAAGTCCAGCTGCACCTAAAGTAGCAATTGACTTGTCAATTGCTGAATTAGCGTCTAAAGATCCATCTAAGGCAGTTAGTTTGTAAGCCAATAACTCGGCAACTTCTTTAGTCTTTATTGCAACTGCAGCATTTTCAGCTTTAAAGAAATCATATACAGCCTTTTGCCAATTTTGTGCAGAAACTCGTGCACGTGTTACTCCACCATAAAATGCTGTCTTTGCTGCACCCGTAGAATCTTGATTAATATTAGAAGAAGGTACTTTCTGTAATATATTCAGATCAAGATATAAATTCGTATTACTCATTCCAATTACTCCTTTTCAGTATTGTTGACCATGTATTTTAAACATTATCCAGCCTTCATATAATTGCATGCTGGACACTTGCAAACTGCTAAGATTTACCTAATTTACTGATATGCTAGCTTTCAATACATCTAAGCATCTCCTAACACTTTAGTAAAAATTTTTGTATAGGTTAAAGGCGATTTTTAAATAATTAAAAAATTTAATATATATCTTAATTTATTCGTTAATACAGTCTTTATAAAAATAAATTATGTGATAAAATTGATTTTTTTGCAAGCTATTTTACAAAATTTAAGTATAGTATAAAAGCAATTTTGTATTTAACAAGTTAGCCAAAAATAAGCTATTATTAGGAAGCTTTACAGATTATTCACAATTCATAACTATTTACATGATATTATATTTTTTAGTTTCCTCTTATCTATTCTTCAATTATTTTAGGTATAATCATGCATAAATTAATTTCACTATCCACTATTAATTTATAAAATTATATAAGTAAATTGTTTAATACTATATTAGTACTAATTATTCAGCGATTGTTAAATTTTAAAAATAATTTTTATCAATAGCTACTCTTCTAACTTTTAATAACACCAAGTAAAACTAATGTCGTCGAAAAAAATAATTATCAGACCAAGTCTTAATATTTTTCACGTATTTTCTTATCTCGATAATGGTCTATTATGCAAATTATGATAAACACAGCAATTACAAACTCAATCACGTGAACCCAGTTGATTGATAAAATTATGTAAAAAATAAATAGGGACAGTAGACCGCTAAATGTTAAAATTCCCGAGAAAAATTTTTTCATTGTCATTAACCTCTGATTTGGAACTAGCTCCCACACTTTTGGGGTATACTATGTAATAGCAAGCTGGATATAGCCGAAAAGCAGGATTTTCTTACTCACAAGTAGACTATTTATAATATACAGTAAATCATATATCAGAATAGTTGAAGATATAAAAATTTTCACTTATGCTTTAGTCTTCCTGAAAAGATAACTTTATGGCTTTTTTGTTTAAACAATTATAGAATTTTAAAGCACAGGTAAGGCAAAAGAGTATAATTAGCATTAACAACAAAATACCAAATGATTATTTTGTCAAGATGACTATTCAAAATTTTTTCGGAAGAAAATTCTAGCTACAGATTTGTTTAAGATTTTTAAGAAATAAAGTATAGTAATTTATCTATACAATGCTAGCTTTACACTAGAGCAAAACCAGCAATTACAAAAATAGCCCAGGAAAACCTGAGCTATCTTGCTGCTTTACTTGAACAAATTATCTAAAAGCTCAATGAGTTTCTCGAAAATTTGTTCTGTCTTGGTCAAGACAAGGTAAAGCAAAATTAGGGTGATGTGCTTCGCACGTTCACATTACGCGCCGCAAGTTTGGTCACTTGCAAGGCGCCTGGGACGGTCATTGTTGACCGTCTTTTTTATGCAAAAAATACCTCTCAGAAGCAAATTGAGGGGTTATTTTTATTTTAGCGTTATTTCTAAAGATTTACCGTCAATGTGAACGCCAGCAGTTGAGGCTTCAGCAACCGTGACCTGTTTGTCGATAAGGATGTCATCAGTCGCAAGCCGGACGCTACCAGCTTGACCCGTATCCGTCGTAACCATTAAGTACTTTTCGAATAGTTCTGAAAGATTGATGTCTGACTTTGACTTGTTGGTAAAGCTTAAAAAGATATTTACACTATCATCTCTTGCAACCACATTGCCAATTTTAACGGTTTTCTGAAGATTAGTAACCATAATGCTATCCATTTTTATTACTGGTTCTACTAAATAAAAGTAACGGTTAGGAATGCCGAAGAACTCTGCAAATTGATAAATGCTGTCAAAGTGAACATTGCAGTACTGTTTTAACAATCTAAGGATTACCCCCACGCATGTGGGGAATACAAACTATCCCCTTTCATTCTGTCATTAAGATTAGGATCACCCCCACGCATGTGGGGAATACACAGAAGAAGATAGAATAAACAGAATTAAAGCAGGATCACCCCCACGCATGTGGGGAATACTTTTTGAAACTGAGTCCGACTTGTTTTGGTTTGGGATCACCCCCACGCATGTGGGGAATACACAATGAGCGTGTTAAATATCTAAGCACTCTAAGGATCACCCCCACGCATGTGGGGAATACGAGGGGTATTTCTTTACATAAAAAAGACGGTCAGGATCACCCCCACGCATGTGGGGAATACCCTTCCCGATTACATTCCAATCTATCTTGTAATAGGATCACCCCCACGCATGTGGGGAATACATATTCCTGCTGGCCCAGCTAGTGATATGTTCAGGATCACCCCCACGCATGTGGGGAATACTACTTGGTGTTGTCGTCGTGGTCTTCCAAGTAGGGATCACCCCCACGCATGTGGGGAATACTCAAATCTGCCGTTAAACCACGTATTACCATTCAGGATCACCCCCACGCATGTGGGGAATACGCTCAGCGAGACAAGCAATAGAGCTAGTCGGTAGGATCACCCCCACGCATGTGGGGAATACTGAGTTTAATATTAAAGTTTTTAGCAGCAGTCAAGGATCACCCCCACGCATGTGGGGAATACGGTACGGATTACACACCTCATGGTATGCAGACGAGGATCACCCCCACGCATGTGGGGAATACTTTCTGAAAAGCCGTTCATGCTCGCACATGAAAGGATCACCCCCACGCATGTGGGGAATACTTGTCTGACTTGACCCAGATACCGAGACCACCAGGATCACCCCCACGCATGTGGGGAATACAAATTTTAAGAGGAGATAAATTATGACAGCAAAGGATCACCCCCACGCATGTGGGGAATACGCAAGCTCATTGTAGGGCTTACGTCTAAGAAAAGGATCACCCCCACGCATGTGGGGAATACAGTGGGTCAAGCGGGATTATCATTTCAGGCTTAGGATCACCCCCACGCATGTGGGGAATACAATCTCCTTGTTTCTTTAAATCTTTAACTATAAGGATCACCCCCACGCATGTGGGGAATACGTTACACCCTTGTAGGTAACCTGCACATAGGTAGGATCACCCCCACGCATGTGGGGAATACTCTTCGTCAGTTTCATCATCTTGTCCACCCTGCAGGATCACCCCCACGCATGTGGGGAATACAGTAAAAGATCCCTATGATACCAACATTCCTAAAATTTGATCCTACCGTTTTTCATTAGTTTGTTCGCTAATTCCATTGTAGCCTGAGCATCAGATAATGCATTGTGTGGCTGTAAATTTTCAATATTGTAAAACTTTAATACTGTCGCCAGCTGATAGTTATCAAGAAACTTTTCAGTTTTCTTAACTATCGTCATTAAATCAATTGTTTTATTATCTAATTCTGCTAAATTACAAGCAATTAGGCCACAAGACAGAAACGTTTCATCAAAATGAAAATTATACCCCATTAAAACAGAAGACTTGATAAAATCTTTTAACTGAACAAGAGCTGAACTAAGTGGTATTCCTTTATCTGCCAACATCTTTTCAGTTATACCCGTAAGCTCAGTTATTGGTTTGGGTATTTTTTGATCGATTTTAATTAATTGATCAAATTTTTGATAACTACCATCTTTTAGCTTTTTAACAGCACCTATTGAAATAATTTGATCACGATCAGCTTTTAATCCTGTTGTTTCAAGATCCAACACAGTAATTTCTGGCTGTGAAATTACTGTATGTACTTTTTTCTGGTTATGTGCCATTACTTTTGCACGATGAAATTTAGCTGCATTACTGAAGCCATACTTTGTAGCTTGCGGCATATTATCAACATTTAGCCGCATTACCAGCGGGATACCATCGTAGTCAACAACATCATAGTTTCGTCGTGTAGTTTTAATTTCGTAACCCAACTCGGTATTGGTGCTATAAACCATGGTTGCTTCACCACTACCAATATTTTTCTCTACTCGCTGCCACAATAAATCGCGTATCCTTGCACTAACATTGCCTACATAGACACCTGTTTGTACTTCTTGATACCACTTAGTAAGGTCGCCTCGCAATGATTGTGGTACTTTAGTTAAAGTAACTACAATCATCAGTCATTACCCTCTTCAATTTCGTGATATTGCACTCCAAATTTTTGCAAACCTAATTTGTCATCCCACAAGTTAATCACATTAGCTTCTTTTGCCTCTGTCACACCAAGTAAATTTTGTAAATCAGTTACCATTCGCGTTAATAATTTACCGCTAGCAAATATATCCCGCATGGCTAATCTTGTTTTAGTAGCAATATCCCTATCATTACCGTACTTAGCCGTAATCTCAAAAGCAACAGGTATTGAAATCTCTGCTTTATATAAATCTGCAAAGTCATAAACAAATGCCAAATCATGTCCTGTATGGACAAAGCCTAACCCCGCAGAAGCGCCCATCGCAACAATAACACTATAGCTCAAGCCATATAAAGCTTGATGAGCTTCAGTCAATGCCTTATTAATTGGCGTCTGTGCTTCAAAGTCATCAGGATTATATTCGCGTCGTGTCCACAAGACGCCGGTTCTTTTAGATTGCTCACGATATATTCGCCTAACACGACTACCTTCCTTGCCACGCAATTCCTGCATTGAGAGTTGCGAAACGTCTTCATCAGGGAAACGCATTTGGTACATTTTTCTAGCAACTGCAATTCGAGAACGTCTATTAGACACCAATTTTGCCTGAGCCTCAAGTAAACGTGAAGAATGATTGAGAGAGCGGCCATGAGCATATTGCCGCACGCCGTACTCGCCAACCCAAACTAAACTCATACCAGCTTCACCAATTAATTCCATCGCTCGATGAGTAACATCAACACCTGGGCCTAACATCAGTACACTTACAATTGCTGCTGGAACAAAAACAGTACCACGACTATCAGAAACCATTAGGGCACTATCTTGCCTGTTCAACTTAGCATGTTCAAAATAAAGAAATGTTACACGATCACTAATTCTAGCCAGTTCTGATAGTTCTGGCTTTTTAGCGCCAAAGTTTTTAACCATTATTTTGACCTCGGAATGACCGTCATCAATCCCATGCCAAAGGCTTTTTCGCGGCCTAATCCATTAACTAACGTCTTTTTAAACAGATCGGCATCGATAACTTGCAAAATACCCTCAAATGTAACCCGACTAAGACGCACTCTACGATTACCGCGATATGATAACAGTGGCCAATCACGACTAACAATATTAAATGACTGTTCATTTTCAGAATATTTTACCTGAAAGCCAGATTTTTCTGCTCGATCAGCCAGCCACTGCATTTGTTGCGCCACAGTAACATGAGGGTATACCTTATTTTGATCTTTTGGCCTGTAAGATGGATTGGCTGTCAGTCTAAACTGCATAATTTCGCCTTGTTTGATTTGATTTAAAAAATTATCATAATTTTTGGTGATAACTGTTATAGCAACACCATATCGCGACAGCCTTTCTGGATTGGGCTTGGCCTCACTCAGAATCAGCAAGTATAACTTCCCTGATAAACGATCAAGCCGCCATAAGTGACGCAATCTTTTACCAGCTCTAATTTCATCTGGGAAGCTTTGCTCTACCCAATTATGAAAAGCCGAAAGTTGCGTCAAATCTTTAATTTTTTGTCGATTATTTACATCGATTTCAACTCTTGATAAATACATTTGCGCTCCTTTTTATAAAGCTGACAAAGCATCATGCTCAGTATCTGGTTTAAAAGCAGGATTAGACAGTTCAACTGCTGTAGTTTTAACCTTGCGAAAGCCATACTGACGTGCTTTTGAATCAAATGATATAGCTTCATCTTTTATTTCCATGCTTGATTCATTAGCATCCGGCAATAAATCCGCATCTGCAATGATTTCCGCTCTAAATGTAGCGCTGCGCTTTTGCTGTTTTTGATACCAATTAGAAGCTCCCCACGGCAATTGCTTTAACACAGAAACTGGATCGCCATCTTTAATATTCATTTGTAAAACACCAGCAGGAACATTTGCACGTCTACCCAAAAATAAGGCATAATGCGGGTGCTTTAATGCAAAATGGATTTTTTCAATAGTAGCTTCCTCACCACCAATAGCTACAACAAAAACGGCATCCTGCAAGTAGTCACGATAGGTGATTTTTCGTGTATCTTTTTTCCATTCAACTGTCTGAAAATCGGTTAAAGTTATCCCGTGCTGATCAATCCGAACAGCAAATTGTAACTCATTTAGCTGCTTAATCCGTTGATCACCACGACTGTATCCTAACGCTGCAGCAATCATCCCTATTATTGCACTTTTTGCTGGATAATCACCTGTTGTCCGCCTTTCAAACGATGCTTCATTGCCATAAGACTGCAAAGGCGCAGTCAACCTAATCGTTAGCGTCTTCATCTTGCATAACCTTTGTCAAAGCTGCAGATACCTGATCTAGTAATTCCGGCAGATTAGCAACTTGCGTTAATTGTCCAACGTTTTCTCGCGAAAGCACAACATTCATAAGTGGCTTTTCAATCATCTTATTAGTAGAGTTATACTCATCTTCTAACTTTTGAATCGATTTTTCGACAAATCCACCTTTAGTCATAACTGGTTCTTCAAAAGCTGATACCAAATTTACTGGTGTATCAGAGCGTAAAGTCAACATAATATAATTAGGCAAAGTCTTATTTGCAAATGTATTTTGTTTACCTGTTGGCATTGACAAGGTAAAGGCTTTAATAAAAGTAATTATACTTTGAATAGCATCTTGATTACCTAAATTTTTAGCTAAATCTTTGACATTAATATTTGCATAGCGATATAAAGTTGCAGAATCATATTCAATCGTTCCCAGCATTGCAGCACCATTAGCATCATCTGGCTGTAAATCATCGAGTGCTGTGAAGTAGTCATATTCTGGAACAATTTCATGTGTCGAAATCGCATGGGCAACTTGAGCTGACGCATCAACATTTAATTCTGGATTATCAGCAACCATCCGGCCAAACAAGGCTAAATCTAAGGAATTATCCTCCTTCAAGATTTGCTTGATTTCCTTCTTAATATCTTTATCATCAAATTTATCATGGTTAAGTGCATACTGAGCTAATTTATCAACTTGTCCAGGACTAACTAATAAAAGCGCGCCTGTTAAAGTCTTACCTGACTTCTTATCCTTTTTAACCTTAATTCCTGCAGCAGTCAAAATTGCAGTTGCCTTTTCCATAGCAGCTTGTTCATCTAAAGAGCTATCCAAAGCTTGCAATTTTTTTGCCAAAAATTCGGCAACTTCTTTAGTCCTTGTTCCAATTGAAGCACTTTCGTCTCTAAAATAATCACGCATCGCTTTTTTCCAACTTTGTGAAGAAACACGTGCCCGCTTAACACCACCATACAATGCCGTTTTAGGTGCACCAGTATCATCACGGTTAATGTTTGACGATGGTACTGTTTGTAATACATTAAGATCTAGATATAAATTTTTGTTAGTCATTTTCTTCTCCTTTAATACTATTTGAATTATTTACCTTAAAATATTGTTCACCCCACGATAAGCGAACTTTGCCCGCACGGTGATAATTCGTTTGAAAATCATATAAATCTTGAGCTAGTAGTGGATAGTCAATTTTCATTGCCTGATTAGTAGCTTTTTGAATTTCTACTAGATGCGTTAGCGAATTAATAACACTAGCAATATTATTTGTCGCTAGTAATGGTTGAATACGCCGATCCAACGCCACTCTAACATCTTCATTTGCTCTTAATTTAGCAAGAGCAGTAAACAAGCTTACGCCGTCAGCCTCTGCATTATCTTTAGCTTTTTTCTTTGTCGAATCGCCACAAACCAATTCATCTTTACCTTGCTGTTGAATTGCATAAAGGCGTATTGCCGCAAACACAGCAATTTCACCAATTGTTGGCTCACCATTTTTACTTAAAAATTGTTCTGGTAAGTACTTCATTAATAATGGCCAAACACCTTGTGCTCGCTGACTTGTGATTGTTGCAGCACTTCTTAAGCTTGCTAAAGCAGCTTTATCCAAGTTGCCATTATCATAAAGTCGGTCAATGATTTTGACCGTTATTTTTCTGATTGCATAATCATATTCCATCAAGTCATCACTCCTTCTTCATCTCTGAATTAACACGATATTTAAAATAGTTATTAATCGTAAAAATATTTCTAAGGCCTTTATCGGTAAGAATCCCTTTTACATCACGTGATGAACTAGTATCCATTACCTTTTTAGCTTCTGCAAAAGCATGCTGTTTAAGCTGCTTTTCCCAAAGAAGTACCTTTTCACCACGTTCATCATGATTAGTTAAACCTGCAAGCCAATCTTTAAACGGTTGATTTAATCCATAATAAAACTTGGCACTTAAGCGATTAGCAAACTCTTTAAGCGAATTATCTTTAAATCCGCGAATTTCACCAACATCACGTGCAAATTGCCAAAAGTATGACCCAACTGTCTGCGTCTTTTCAATTACTGCTTCAATTTGCGCTGGCCAATAATCGGCATCATTTTCATCAAAAAGAACATCGGCATTAATACTCATATCATCGGTAACTTCAGCAACCGGAGATTGTGATGTCGCATTACCATCGTCAATCAAATCCACTGACGCCAATGTCAATAATTTATCATGCGGAATTGCTCGCTTTTCTTTAAGTAACCGCAGCCAAACAACAATTCCCGGCTCCCTGTTATCATGAGCCTTATTGGCATTAACATAATTACCGAAGTTGCGCCACATCGCTTTGCTTAATGACTGCAATCCTCTGACTGCTGGCCTATAAGCCGCCGTCTTTTTATCATATTTCCAGACCGTCATCGGTTCAATCATTGCGTTATCACTGACAATTTTGGGTAGTCCTGCACTAAAAATAGTTGGTTCACCAGTATCATCCCATTCAATATGCAAAATCCGTGACCAACTTGTATACAGCTCTGCAATATTATTCGGTAAAAGATTTTTTTGGCGTTCACTCACGTACTCTTTTGCGCTTGCATATTCCCAGACTGGTCTTTGCCGTGCTGGCTCTTGACTAAATAAAACTAGGTTTAACATCAAAGTTTCAAAAAGAGGTTTACCCTGAGCAAAAACAGGATTTAATTTATACAGCCAACCAGGTGAAACTGAGAATTTCTCATCTGCTTTAATCTTAGTTTTATCAGTTACCCCAGTAAAACTTTGGTAAGTAATTAGCCATCTAGCCAATTCATCGACTGCAATTTGGTTTTTACCTTCACCAGCTTTTGGTGCGAATAGCGCTGGAGTATTGTTACTTTCAGAAATGCGTCTATTAATTTGCTTAACTGATACTGTTCCTGTACCCTTGGCAACAGCCTTATTAGCTGGAACTAGCTCATCATACTCAGCTTTTGTTACCTGATAAAATGGATGTTCACCAAAGAAAGCAAACTTATCAGCGTAATGCTCTAAATATTTAGTAACAATCTCTGTAAAATGTCCTTTTTGGTATAAACTTTGCCAAGTTTTTACTACTGTCTGTTTAATACGGTTCTTAGGATAAAACTTAATTATCGTAGCATCTGATAAAAATTGCTCGGTGCCTTTTTCTAGCCATTCATAGGGTTTACCATCTGCATCAAAACGCGAGTATACCGTCGTTAAGATTGCTAATAACAGTCGTATAATCGCTAAATCTTGTACTCGCATATCACCAGCTAATTGCCGGTAATTTTGAGCATTTTTAAATAATTCAATTAAAGACACTTTTTTCTCTCGACCAGTCTGTTGATCGATTACTTTAAGCCAAGAATCTGTAATTAGATTAAAGTCTTTTTCAATCATCATCATCATCCTTTGTATAACTTAAACCAAACTGCTCAGAATACTGCAATTTCCACTTACCAAGAGTAGTTGTTAAATTTTCATCTAATGGCAAGGCTAAGGCACCTTTGAGCAAAACACTATTTTGCCAATCGGCACAGTATTTATTAGTAAGTTTTTCTAAGCGTTTAATTACCGCTTCAATTTCATTAGTATACTGGGTAATTGCAGTTGGTAGTCTGATTACTTGCTCTGAAATATCATAATCTGAAACCTGAGCTAAATCTTGACCATTAATTAAAAAGTTGCCCTTAGCTGTATGCTTAAGCAAAATAACTTCAATTGTTTCCTGAATATCGCGGACAGCCCTACTTGCCTTTTGTTCATCCTTATCAACATCTAATTGATCATAATTCAGCCAGCCATGAATTGATTCTTCAGGGTCAGGATCATTAATTTGAAAATTACCGGCTTTTTGTTCCTCTTTTTCAATATAAAGATCAAATTCTTCTTTTGCTTTTTCAATTCCAGCAACTTTAGAATCAGTTTTAGGATTATAAACTTGCTGGACAAGATTAGAAATATCATCAGGTAACGTAATAGTATCTGGCAAAAAATGATCCGTCTTCATTAACAAATATTTATGATAAATGCTCTCATTGGCTGCGCCATAATCGCCAAAGTTATTAATTCCCATCACATAAAGTTGTGGCTGCTCTAAATTTTTCGGTCTAGTAATTTCATGGCGATGCAAACGCCCTGCCCGCTGCAAAATCAAATCAATTGGTGCAATATCTGTATAAAGAACATCAAAGTCAATATCCAAAGATTGCTCTAAAACCTGTGTCCCAATTACAACTAATTTTTTTGGTCTCTTACCTTTTTTGCCAATCGCATTTTGCAATTTTGTTTCCTGTGCTGTACGTTCTGGCGCTAAAAAGGCAGAATGTAAAACCATGAATTCTACATCGGATTGCGCAACTAATTTAGCCAATGATTGTGCGCGTTTAACTGTATTTACAATAACTCCAGCAATCCCACCAGCTTTTATCTTATTTAAAATAGCAGCTACCAATTCATCATCAGGTAAATTAATTCTTTCAACCTGCAACTTTTGTACTTTCTGGTCGCTTTGACCAGGGAATTCTGAAATTTGCTTTAACTGACAGCCATCCAGAATACTTACTAATGGATATGCTTGATTGTTTTCCCAATCAGCAGGCGCCTTAAATTTTGAAGCAAATTGCCAACCATACTTACCAATTAAATATGATTGAATCAATAACCTTCTCTTTTCTGTTGGCAATGTTGCTGACAGAATTACAATCGGAACATGATATGCACCTAGCCAAGTTATTGCTTTATACAAATACTGACTCATGTATGCATCATAAGCATGGACCTCATCAATCACGACTACTTTGCCGCTCAAACCTAAATGCTTTAAAAACAAATGCTTTTGCTTTAATCCCATCGAAAGCAGATTATCAATCGTACCAATCGTGAACTTAGTCAGGATAGTCTTTTTCCCAGAAAACCAGCTATTAACTGTAACAGCTCCAGTATCTGTATCATCTGCCACATTTTCCGCATCAGGTAGCCTTTTATATTCTTTATCGAATTGCTTTTTACTGTGCATTAACTCAATTGAAAAATCACCTTGTTGCTCAGCAGATAGTTTTTGCAGCCAATACTCAACTCTTTTAAACATTGCATTACTCGTTGCCTGAGTTGGCAAACCCATAAATAATCCATCTGCGCCGGTAATATAAGCTAACTGTTCAGCAGCAACTAGTGCAATCTCTGTTTTACCTAGGCCCATTGGTGCTTCGACAATAATCATACCCGGATCAATCGTTTCACCAATTGCTTTAGTTATTGTCTTTTGAACCGGTCTTGCTTTAAACTGCCATCTCTTTTCATATGGGTCAATTGTTTCAGAAACTTTTTGCGGCTCCCATTCATCGCCAAGGTACCAATTATGCATCGCCTGTTCAAAACGCTTTTCCATATTTAAATCATGCCAAGTTTGATCTAGTCTAATTAATGGAAAGAGCTCTTCACCATTATGTGTACGCTCACTTGAAGCTAGCCAATCAGCCATAATTATTAGGCCTTCCAATATCACAGCTTGCGGTTGAGTAATGTCCGGAATATCTGCAACACTTTGATAACCTGCAATTGCTAAACCATATTCAAATAATTCTTTTTGGACTTGCTGCCAAGGTGTTTTCAGGATTTCATTTTGATCACTTTGATAATAATTTGCTGTATGATTTCTAATTTCATCATAAGGAGTGGCTGACTCAGGCTTACCATGATGGCCGCCAATCAATGCGGCCACATTTTCTGGCACACCAAATTTTAGTAATAAAGCTTCTCCTGCTCGGTTATGAGGGGATTCTCTTCGCAATGGCAATTCCAAATTATCAAGATCAGAGAAGCCTTGCCTGATTAGCTTTTCAATCAAAGCATTATCTAAATCATCATCATGAATATATGCCTTTTTAGTTTGAAAAGCTGGTGTAGACTTACCAATATCATGGACAAAGCCCAAGAACTTAATTAGTTTATGAATTTCGTCATCAGACAAATTTCCTTTTAAAAATTGACGCTGATTATTAGATAACCAATGATTATATAAAAAATTAATTACATTTTTAGTATCTGTTAAGTGAGCAATCAATGGTAACCATTTTTGTTGCCCATCTTCTGTATTTTTCTTTGCCCATAATGCTAAAGTTTTACTTGATAAAGCTGTCATCACTTTAAATCTCCTTAGTTTATTTTTTTATTAATTATTAAGTTCAATATATACTCTTACACGCCTTGTTGCAAGCGCTTTAAAAATAATTTTAAATAAATGGGCTAAGTATGACGCTATAGCCCAGAAATTAGCCCCCACAAATGTGGGGAATACCATATTTTTATTTATTATTAACGGATGACCCTCATTATTATGAGGAATACATCTTTAATTATACCATCTTCAAATAATGTTGCTTCCTTATCCAAATTGACCCAGACAACCTCTCTAAGCAGGATTCATATATTTCTGACTTGCTTTACAATCTGGCATTACCTGGTACTTTATTCTTGATCATCATTTCAGTAAGGTTGCTAATACCATTTCGCCAAGTTTGTAACTGGGACTTAGTATTAACCGAAAATGGGTACCCGGTAATTAACGTTAATCCTTCCAAAAAAGCTCGAGATAAATACATGATGGCATTAGCCACAGCAGAAGCGCCAGAAAATGACCCTCAACCATTTAGAGAACTAATCACTGATTACGTTGAAAAAGAATTAGACTGCAGAATTAAAACTCTGCAGTTAAATGAGAAATATACTCAAGAAGCAGAAGAATCATTTAATCGTAGTGGAATAGACTGGGATAAATTAGAAAAAGAAAGACTTGCGCAAGCAGAATTAGCATCACAATACAAGGCGCAAAAAGGACTTAAACAAGATGTCCCCGAATTAGAATGAAATTCTATAAATTATTGAATAGCAAAAATAGCTCAGGAAAGCCTGAGCTATTTTATTACTTTATTTAAACAAATGGTTGATAAGACAGGGTAGCATAAAACTGAAGTGATGTGCATCACCTGCAATACTCAGTAGAGGTCGCAATCGACTGTTTTTTTATCCTATATCAATCATAACATTTAAATAGGATTAATTTTCAACCCTCACCATTGTGGGGAATACCAGTATTTTGCCCATATTGATAATCCGGAAAATGGATCACTCCCACCTCTGTGGGGAATACATACCTTGACCCAAGCGCTGTGGAACAACATTAGGAGCACCCTCACGTTTGTGGGGAATACCTTTGTTTTCTAGCG
Source organism: Lactobacillus sp. ESL0679 (assembly GCF_029433515.1). Classification (GTDB taxonomy): domain Bacteria; phylum Bacillota; class Bacilli; order Lactobacillales; family Lactobacillaceae; genus Lactobacillus. The sequence goes on from NZ_JAQTIG010000001.1 coordinate 489,826, forward strand.
AAAATGTCCGTTAGTTAGGATCACCCCCACGCATGTGGGGAATACTGATTAAAAACCAGCTTCTCTAACGTCAAAATAGGATCACCCCCACGCATGTGGGGAATACACTTCAAACTTGCTTGCGTAATTTTGTACCTCAGGATCACCCCCACGCATGTGGGGAATACCAATTTCAGCAACACAAATGTCCACTTCCTTAAGGATCACCCCCACGCATGTGGGGAATACTAGTGAGATTAGTTATGAAGCCATAAATAATGTAGGATCACCCCCACGCATGTGGGGAATACCGTTTTGCCGTATGGCTGAACACCACTTTTTTAGGATCACCCCCACGCATGTGGGGAATACGTACTGTTACAGATACCATTCAGCACACAACCAGGATCACCCCCACGCATGTGGGGAATACTGTCTAGCGTCTTAATCTGGTCATAGCATGTTGGGATCACCCCCACGCATGTGGGGAATACAGTAAAAGATCCCAGCTATATCAACATTCTTAAAATGAAGAATACACTTTTTTCATTGGTTTGTAAATTTTAATTTATAATTACTTAGCTTTAATATCCTATCTAATACTACAATATTCTAAACATTTTTCCTTTTCTTCTTCGGCGTAATATTTAGCGCCATCGCTGCAGCAACTACCAAAAGGGCGCCAAGCCAATCAAGTGGCGTCATAATTAAGCCGAAGCACAAAACCGACCCAATCGTTGCGGACAATGGCTCAAAAGCATCAAGCAAACTAGCCGTCGATGCCTTAATGAATCGCAGTGAGTTAGTCATCAATTGAAACGGAATAAGAGTACCAATCACAATTACTACAGCAACGGACAACCAAACTTGTCCTGTTAAATGCGTATGTGGCCAGACTGGATGAATAATTGTCAAACAAATTCCAGCAGAGAGTAATCCCCATCCTGTGACCACCAAACTAGAAACTCGGTGCAATACATTAATTGGAATTAAAGTGTTAGTTGCCACGCCAACTGCGGCTAACAGTCCCCACATAAGTACTTCGGGTGTAATCGCCAAATGACTGAAATCACCGTGTGTTGCAAGCAAAATAACACCAATAAATGCCGTGATTGCGGCTAGCATATCTAACATACGCAGAGTTTGCTGATGGCGAATGATTAAGTAAGCCATCACAAAAAACGGCCCAATAAATTGCAGGATTGTTGCAATCGCCGGATTGGCTTTTTGCACGGTAATAAAATAAAACAACTGCACTGGCAACAAGCCAAAAATACCGTACGCGATAATTACCCACGCGTCATGCTTATTTTTCATTGTTGCTATCGGCTTTTGGTCAACAGCTCCAGCAACTATTAATAAAACCACACCCGAAACTACCATGCGCATTTGTGTAAGCCAAATTGGTGTAATTTCCGGACTAATGTTAAATAATGACTTGGCAAATAGCCCCGAAATCCCCCACATAACACAGGCTAAGCCCGCAAGAAAGGCCCACAAATGTCTCTTCTTAGCTGATACCATTTCTAACTCTCCTTTTTTATTTTAACTTACTTATAATAACAAAAATCCCGATTAAGCTAAACTAGCAACTAAAAAAAGCATGACCATTCATGCTTTTTTGTTCGCCAACTTTAAGACCAACGCTCTTGTTTATACGCCATCTGCCAAAATTGCAATTCATAATAACTGCTACGAACAAATGCCAGTTGCATCTTTTCACGTTCACTTGCAGAGCTGGAATCAGCTAGCGAATTGGTCAGGCGCAAAATTCGTTTTACATTAGTTGCATACCAATCACCATCATAAGTATCAATCCATTCTTGATAATAAGAAACCGGTGACCCCGAATCTGCTAGTTTTTGGCCAATTTCTTGATACAACCAGTAGCATGGCACAAGGGAGGCAACTGCTGGTCCAATTCCATCCCTGGCCAAAGTCATCTCCAAATGATTAACGTAAGCATACGCTGTTGGTGCAATCAGTGTCTGTGCAATTTCATCCGGCGTAATTTTCAATTGTTCAAAAAAGCGCTCACGGACTGCCATTTCACTGTCCTTTAAATCTTGGGCCCCAGCAAGCAAAAATTCTTTAGTCTGCTGGTCAGATGTTTTTGCCGCAATTGCGCAATGAAAGTTACTAAATTCATTTAAATAATACCTGTCTTGTAATAAATAAAAGCGGAACTTATTCATTGGCAATTTCCCGCTTTTTAATTCCTGCACAAATGGATGCATCATACTCTTTTGCCATAAACTATTTGCCGCTTGATGCAACTGGTCTGTAAATTCTGTCATATCATTCTTCTCCTTAACTACATAAACTTTGCCGTAAAACTGTCAATAACTGCTGCTCGGCACTTGTTAATCGGTGAGTTTTGCGGTAAGCCACTGACATATAAAAGTGTGGCTGCTGAGAATCCGTTAAGCTAACAGTGCACAATTGATCCGCCTTACTTAACGCGGTCTGTGTTAAAAAACCGATACCCAAATTTTGCCGCACCATTGCTTTTAATATTTGAATATCATTAGCTTTATAAATAATGCGGGGCTTAACTTGTGCTCTCTTGCATAGTTGCTTAAATGCCTGCTCGTGAACAAAAACATTGCTTAACGTGATAAATGGTTGCTTTTTTAAGTCCGCAAAAGATACTGACTCTTGTTTGGCTAACGGATTTTCAGGTGCGACCACAACCTTAAACTGGGTTTTAGCAAATAAGTCAACATGCAGCTGGTTATTAAATGTTGGTGCGATTGAACCTAATAATGCCATTTCCAAGTCACCTGATTCCAAGAGCTCCTGCAAATGTGACGAGCCCGCCTCAATCGTTTCTAGTGAATTGGTTAAGCCAGCCTTAAATAATTCCGGGAAAATCTGTGGAAAATAATAGTTACCAATAATCGGCGGTAGTCCCAACCTAATCACCTGACGCTCAATCTGCGCAATTTCGCGTTTAGTCAAATCCAATTCTGCTAAAATTGACCGCGCATGCAGCGCCAATTGCTGACCTGTTGGTGTTGGCCGCAACTGTTGGTGTGAATGATCCCGCACCAGCAAGCTAGTCTGAAAGTCATTCTCAAGTCGCTTAATTGCCAGCGTTAACGTTGGCTGTGATACTCCACATGCCTTAGCTGCTTGCGAGAAGCTGCGCTTTTCTAAAATTGTTAAAAAATACATCAAGTCCTTAACGTTTAATGAATCCAAATTACTCTCACCCCTTAATCAATTTCCTCATATAACATTTTATTATAAGTTGAGCAAAATTTGACAATAAATTTATTACCCGCGTAAAGTACAGAATTGTTGCTATTAAAAATACTTATTGTATTATATTTGGAGGGCAATTATGGAACAAGGACAAAATATTTTAAACAATCCTTTTTTAAACAAAGGAACTGGTTTTACTAAGCAAGAACGTGAACAATACGGCTTAACTGGACTACTGCCAGCACGTGTGCAAACATTAGCTGAACAGGCAAGTCAAGCTTACAACCAATTTCAAAGTAAAACATCTGCTCTTGAGAAGCGCCTATTCTTAATGAATATCTTCAACGAGAACCGGACGTTATTCTTTTACTTGATGGGACAACATATTGTTGAATTTATGCCAATCGTTTACGATCCCACTGTTGCCGACTCAATTGAGCAATATGGTCAATTGTTTACTAACCCGCAAAATGCGGCTTTTTTATCAATTGACGATGCGGCAAATATCACAGCAGCCCTAACCAACGCTGCAGCAGGTCGCGATATTCGTTTAATTGTTGCAACTGATGCTCAAGGCATTTTAGGTATTGGCGACTGGGGCGTTAACGGCGTTGACATCGCCATTGGTAAGCTGATGGTTTACACTGCAGCTGCCGGCGTTGACCCCAGCCAAGTTTTGCCCGTTGTATTAGACGTCGGTACTGATAACCAAACCTTGCTTGATGATCCAGAGTATCTGGGTAACCGTCATCACCGCATTCAAGGTGAACAGTACATGACTTTTGTCGACGAAGTTGTCCAAAATATCGAAACTGTCTTCCCGCATGTTTTGTTACACTTTGAAGATTTTGGTCGCGAAAATGCCGCAACCATTTTAAATAAATACAGAAACGATATTTTTACTTTCAACGACGATATTCAAGGAACAGGAATTGTTTCTTTAGCCGCAGTTCTTGGTGCGTTAAATATTTCTAAGGAAAAGTTAACAGACCAAATCTTTTTAACCTTTGGTGCTGGGACTGCTGGTATCGGAATTGCAAATATGATGCGGGACGAGTTAGTCCGTGCAGGTTTGAGTCCAGAAGAAGCTCGCAAGCACTTTTACCTTGTTGATAAGCAAGGCTTATTGTTTGATGATACCCCCGAGCTGACTGCTGGGCAAAAAGACTTCACTAGAACGCGCAATGAATTTGCTAATGCCGATGAATTGACTAACCTTGAAGCCGTGGTTAAAGCTGTCCACCCCACAATTATGATTGGGACCTCGACACAACCTGGTGCTTTTACCAAAGCTATTGTCCAAGAAATGGCAGCACATACAGCTAGACCTATTATCTTCCCATTATCTAATCCAACTAAATTAGCCGAGGCCAAAGCCGAAGACTTAATTAAGTGGACTGATGGTCGGGCTCTTGTTGCGACTGGGATTCCTGCCGATGCAGTTGAATACCAAGGTGTAACCTATGAAATTGGCCAAGCCAATAATGCCCTAGTATACCCAGGACTTGGTCTTGGAGCAATATCCGTGAAGGCCAAGCTGATGAGCGATAAAATGGTCGCAACCGCCAGCCATGCTTTAGGTGGGATTGTTGATCCAACTATTGCCGGTGCTGCGGTTCTGCCGCCAGTTGCGAAACTAACCAGTTTCTCAGCCACAATTGCCGAAAAGGTAGCTCAAACTGCAATTGATCAAGGTTTAGCAGGTGAAGGAATTACTGACGCCAAAAAAGCCGTTCAAGAAACAAAATGGATGCCTAAATATTAATTAACTACAGAAAGAGGAAACTTTTTATGCAAGTCTTTTTGACATCTGTATCAAGCGTTGTCGTGATTATCTTAATCATGGCTCTCGGCTTTTTACTAAAACAATTTAATTGGATTGACGATAAATTTGGTAGTGAAATTTCTAGTATTATTACTAAAATCGCCCTGCCAGCTTCGATTTTTACAGCCGTTATGAAAAACCTTAGCCGTGGTAGCCTGCTGCAATTATCAACCGAATTATTGTTCCCAGCATTGGGCGTAATTATCGGCTACATTATTGCTTGGCTCTGCGTCAAAGTCTTTAAAATCCGTCCTGGCCGCCGCGGTATCTTTATGAACGCCGTGGTTAATGCCAACACAATCTTTATCGGAATGCCGTTAAACATGGCACTTTTCGGTGATCAAGCCATGTCTTACTTCCTGGTATATTACATTATCAACACCGTTTCCACTTGGGCCTTTGGCGTCTTCTTAATTCAAAACGACGACCCAACTGCTAAAGGTAAAAAGACTAGCCACAAAATTAATTGGAAGAAACTTTTACCAATGCCACTTGTTGGTTTCATTGTTGCTCTAGTCTGGATGTTATTAGGAATTCCTGTACCTACCTTCTTAAACTCTACATTAACTTACGTTGGGAACTTAGTAACACCACTTTCACTTGTTTATATCGGGATTGTCCTGCATGACGCCGGGATTAAGAACATCAAGTTCGATCGCGATTCAATCTTGGCCTTGATTGGTCGGTTCATTCTTTCACCAGTAGTTTTAATTATTTTAATTAAAATCGGAATGAATGCTGGCTTCAACTTGCCAAGCTTGATGCGGCAAACTCTAGTTGTGCAATCAGCAACGCCAATGTTAGCTGTTTTACCAATTTTGGCTAACGAGTCACACGGCGATGTTAAATACGCAACCAACATTGTTGTTGAAAGTACAATTCTCTTCATTATTGTAGTACCAATTTTGATGACGATTTTACAATTTATCTAACAATTAAAAAAACAAAGACCAAGCTGTCATCATTAGCTTGGTCTTTATTTTTTAGTTTTAATCCCGCCACTAACTTAGCATTGTATTCTTCATTAAAAATCGGTATAATTGGAAGCGATAACACGAGGGGGGCCTTTTAGGCTGAGATGAAACAACGTTTCAGACCCTTTGAACCTGTAAGCTAATACTTGCGCGAGGAACGTGTCAACTACCTATTGCTTTGACACAACTACGTGCCAAAGCTTTTTTATTAGCTCAAAGTTATGGCTCTGAGGACTTCTTCAATTATTTTTAGGAGAAAAATTATGCAGTTAGAATTATTAGATAAATTGCGCAAACAGAACCCCGTTGTTCTTAATGCCGCTAACTTCGTTACCGTTCAAGATGTCGCCAATGGATTGAATGCGATTGGTGCTTCGCCCATTATGAGTAACGAAATTGATGAAACCAGCGAAATGGTCAACATGGCCTCGGCCGTAGCGATTAACATGGGTAGTTTAACTAAATTACAGATTGCCCACATGAAGGCAATGGGCGATTTAGCTCGAGAATACAAAAAGCCAATCGTACTAGATCCTGTTGCTGTCGGTGCTGTCCAATATCGACTTAATGTTGCCCAAGACTTATTATGGAACTTCCATGTGGGTGTAATTCGTGGTAATGCGGGAGAAATCGCCGCTTTAGGCGATTTTGCATGGAATGCTAAGGGCATCGATGCTGGATCTGGCACGGGCAATCTTGACGAAATCACCAAGGAAGTAGCTAAAAAGTATCACTGTACCGTTATTGCCAGTGGTGCAACTGATACAATTAGTGATGGCAACAATGTGGTCCACATTCATAATGGTACCCCACTGTTTCAGGCTCATGTGGGCTCCGGCGACATGTTAACCAGCATTGTCGCTGCCTTTTGTGCAGTAACCGATAGTCGCTTCGAGGCGGCTCAAGCTGCAACGCTTGTGTTTGGTTCAATCGGACAATTGGTTGTTCAAGATCATCCCGATGTTGGCCCCGGCAGTTTTGGGATGTACCTCATGGACTACTTAGCCAAGGTGCAAGTTGCTGATATTAAAAAGATTGCTGATTATGATTAAGGAAGTATTTTATGGCAGAAGAAATTAATTCATTCCCTCAAGTTCTGACAATTGCTGGGACAGATTCTGGTGGTGGTGCCGGCATCATGGCAGACCTCAAGACCTTTCAAATGCAAGGCGTCTTTGGCACCGCCGTTGTCGTCGCCGTTACTGCCCAAAATACGTTGGGTGTCCAAGCATCACACCTACTCCCACTTGAGATGATTGATGAGCAGTGTGCATCTTTAGCTGCTGATTTTAAAATTCGGGCAACTAAAACCGGCATGCTTGGTAATGCTGCCCACGTCCACCAAGTGGCGCTTAACTTACAAAAATATGACTTCGGTCCAGTTACCGTTGACCCTGTCATGGTAGCTAAAGGTGGTGCCCACCTACTAAGTGAAGATGCAATTACAACCGTAAAGAAAGAGTTATTGCCATTAGCCAACTTAGTAACTCCTAACTTGCCAGAAGCGCAGGTGTTAACGGGCATAACTGTTACTTCGCAGCAGCAGTATCCCGACCTTGCTCGTTCATTGCAAGATATGGGTGTTAAAAACGTGCTAATCAAGGGCGGACATTCCACTACCGAAGAAGTCCGCGACTTTGCCCTTCTTGAAGACGGTTCTAGCTTCTGGGTTAGCAGTCCGCGGACGCATACTAAACGGACGCATGGTACCGGCGATACCTTAGCTGCCGCAATCACTGCCCAGCTTGCTCTTGGACACAATTTAGCCACTGCTATTAAACTCGCTAAACAATACGTTACAAAGACAATTGAACAAACAATCCAGGTGGGACATGGTCACGGACCACTCAACCACTGGGCAAAATAGATAGGAAAAACTAATGCAAAAGTTTAACGCAAACATTCTTCAGTCTTACTTTATTTGTGGTACTCAGGATTTACCAGCAGGCAAGACTCTGCCAGAAATCGTCGAGGAAGCGCTAAAAGCTGGAATTACGGCTTTTCAATTTCGTGATAAGGGACCTAATTCAACTTTAAGTGATAATGAGCGACTGCCAATGGCTCGTCAGTTGCATGAGCTTTGTCAGCAATATCAAGTGCCCTTCTTTATCGATGACGATGTAGCATTAGCCAAAGCAGTTAATGCCGAGGGAATTCACGTTGGTCAAAGCGACGAAGCGATCCAGCAAGTGATTAACGAAGTTGGCAGCCAAATGATTGTAGGCTACTCCTGCTCAACTTTAGCTGAAATTGAAGCTGGCAACCAAATTGCAGGGATTGATTATTATGGCAGCGGTCCGATTTTTGCAACACAATCCAAGGCTGACGCTGACCCTGTAATTGGCCTCACTGGTCTTACCGAATTGGCAACCAGCAGTAAGCATCCCATCGTTGCTATCGGTGGTATCACGGTAAAAGACTTACCTGATATTACTCATACTGGAGCCGCTGGTGCAGCAGTAATTTCAATGATTGCCCAAAGTGGCGATATTAAAGAAACTGTTCGGGCAATGCTTGATGCCCCGTGGCACAATTAAAGTCTATATATTTAAAATCACGCCATTAGACGTGATTTTTTGCTAGCAAAAAAGGCCGCTATGATTACACTAACGACCCTATATTTAACTTTTTCGTTCCTCAATAATCGTGAAGATAATTTCTAGGATTAAACTAATATTCCAATAGAATATAGAAAGGACCGCGATTATTCCTAATATTTCTTGCTTGTAGGTACCATATAAGCACATGAAAATTATGGCAACACCAAACATCAACCAATTCAGCCATTTAGTTACTCGTGCACCAACAACATGGTTAATATAGCGGTCACGTTCATCATCATCACAAATGTCTCGCTTACCCTTTTTAATGTCTTGCCAATTAACCAGGTAGCCCGAAGCACAAATTAACAGTAATATTGCCCAAATAATATGTTTAATTCTATATGCCACATCTTTATCATGAAAGACGATCACTATTTCAAGTAAACTCATTACTAAAAAGAACAATCCATAAACAGCGGAGCGCAGCAGTTTTTTCTTCATTATTGGTTCTCCAAATATTCTTTTAAACAAAACAAATCTTCAATACTTATGCCAAAAAAGCACGCCAACTTATATGCTAGCAATAACGATGGCTTGTACTTACCTTTTTCTACAGAAATAATTGTTCGTTGTGTAACCCCAACTTTGTCAGCCAGTTCTTCCTGAGTTAATTTATGCTCTAGTCGCAATTTTTTCACTAAATTCGGCATTATTTTCATCTCTACATTCAATATTCAATATGAAGCTTACTTCATATGAAACTAACTTCATATTATTACATTTAGTAATAAAAATCAATCATAAATAAAAAATATCTGTTCCTAATCAGGAACAGATATTTTAATTTACACATAGTTAATTTCGACATCGCCAAACTTACTATTGCCGGTTAATACTAGCGTTGGCCCGCCACCATTAGAGCTGCCATTAATCTCAACATCGCCGAAAATTGACGACATCTGGTCATCAACCTGCCACGATAATGGAATATAAAGCGAGACATCACTCATTGATGAATTAATATCCACAATTATCGTATCAGTTGCCGGTTTAGCCGCATCAAGATAGACCTTGGCATCCCCCATTAACGAATTGATCGTAACACTGCGCAAACTCTGCGAACGAACATAGCGCGAAACATCAGACAACTTCTGATTAACCACAATGTCTTGCTCATCCACATCCTGACTGCTACTGTCAAAAACATGGTCGGTATGAAATGACTTTTCTGTGCCAAATTTTGACCAATCACCATTTACCTTATGCCCGTTAATATACACATGAGCATGGTGCCGTTTGTGCGGAAAAATCATGTGTAGACCGCCAGTAATTAAACATGCCGCCAGTAAGACAGTCCACGGAACAATCTTAGTAATTTTAAGTGGCTGGGCATACACAATTAATAAAAAGGCAATTGAAAAAATCGTGCCGCCAATACTACGATTACTCAGGCCTTCAATCAAGCACGCACCAAAAATAATTGTCCAAAAAATCGTCCAAAAATTTAGCCGAAACGAAAACAAATTTAACTGATTCATGATTAAAAAGATTGCTGCTCCAAGTAATGCTACTCCCCAAAACAGTTCTCTAATCTTTTGCTTTTTCATTATAATGGCCTTCTCTCGTTTAATCGATCACTCAAGCTGTGGTAATAGTGGCGTGAAACATAGACAGTTTTATAAGTATCATGAAAGTGTATCTGACAGTTAGTAATTGATCTGGTCAATGAGTACACTTGCTTCAAATTCAAAATCGTGGATTTGGAAACGCGCATAAATTGACTGCTCAATAAGTTCTCTAGTTCGTATAATTTATAGTTAACACTAAACGAATCACGTCCCGTATGTGCAACCACTTGCCGATCTTCTGTTTCAAAAAACAAAATGTCATTCAAATCCAAGTAATATGAAACGTCATCTTTATAACATTCAAGCTGATCAGGTCTTTGACTGACTTCCTGCAGTTGCCGATAGATCCGCTCAATTTCTGGCGACAACTCTTTTGCTTGAATTGTTACCACTGGTTCGGTCATATCAGGGTCAAGGTCAATTTTTACTTTCATGATTCTCACCTGCCTTTCATGATGATTATTAAACGCTAATTTAAAACCAAAATCTACCCTCTTTGCATAAGTGGTCGTTTTAAGTGCGTAAGTTGCAATTGCAACGACACTAATTAAAAAAGCAGACTTGATTTACAAATAATAGTGACAATTTTTGAGAAATAAAATAACTGAATACATATTTAATTTATTAAAATAAAATTAACAAATATCTTGACATAATGAAAGCAATAGCTAAAATTTAATTATAATTTATTTTTCAATTATTAATAATAGTGATGAAGGTTACATTATGAAAAGAAAAGGCTTAAGAAACTTAGATCAAGGTAAAGTATTTCACGTTATTAATGTTGAAAGGCGTGTTACTAAAGCAATATCAACATTAGCAGTCATTTATATAGCATTTTTAATCTGGACAGTTATGACAAATTTTGGCTTATTTATGAAATGTATTAGTATTACTTTTGTTGTTATTCTGATTTACTTTATTATTTGTTGGATCTTTTACATTCATGACTGGATAAAGAAAAGACGGACAAAATAAAAGAGTTACACAAATTGAAGTGCAACTCTTTTATTTTGCTTTTTGTTATTCAAGTCCTACTTGATGGAAAATTTCATCGACATGACGCAAATGGTAATGATAATCAAAGGCGTCAGCCACATCATCCTCGGACAAGTAATTCATAATTTGGCTATCTTCAACCAGCTTTCTAAATGAAATACCATCCTGCCATGATTTAGTCGTTAACTTCTGCACCATATCATAAGCTGCTTCACGAGATAAACCCGCCTCATCAATTAGCTTCAATAACAGACGCTGTGAATAAATCAGGCCATAGGTCTTGTCCATGTTCTTAAGCATCGTTTCTGGGAAAACATCTAGGTTAGTCAAAATCCGATTAAAGCGGTCAAGCATGTAATCAATCCCAATCGTGGTATCAGGTAAAATTACCCGCTCAGCACTTGAATGAGAAATGTCACGTTCATGCCATAAAGTTACATCTTCGTAGGCCGTCACAATATTGCCACGTAAAACCCGTGCCATACCACATAAATTCTCTGAGCCAATCGGGTTACGCTTGTGCGGCATCGCCGACGAACCTTTTTGACCAGCACGAAAATGTTCTTCAACTTCATGAATTTCCGAACGTTGTAAACCGCGAATTTCCGTTGCCCAGTTTTCAATGCTTGTTGCAATCAATGCCAAAGTGGCAATATATTCGGCATGTAAGTCGCGTGGCAAGATTTGACTGGTAATCGGTTGCCGCGTTAAGCCTAATTGCTTCATTACGCTGGCTTCAACAGCTGGCGGCACGTTAGCAAAAGTCCCAACAGCACCAGAAATTTTACCGGATTCAACACCTTTAGCCGCATGTTCAAAACGGTCAATGTCGCGATTAATTTCGGCATACCAACGAGCAAGCTTCAAGCCAAAAGTAGTTGGCTCTGCTTGGACGCCATGTGTCCGGCCCATCTCAACAGTGTCCTTATATTTAAGAGCTTTAGCTGCAATCGTTTCTTTTAGTGCTAGCAAATCTTGCCGAATAATTGCATCGGCCTGCTTCAAGATATAGCCTTGAGCGGTATCAACCACATCGGTTGAAGTCAAACCAAAGTGAACCCACTTTTTTTCTGGGCCAAGGCTTTCTGAAACAGTTCTGGTAAAGGCTACCACATCATGATGCGTTACCTGCTCAAGTTCGGCAACACGCTGCGCAGTAAAACTAGCATTTTTGGCAATTTTGGCTGCATCAGCTGCCGGAACTTCACCCAGTTCACTCCAAGCATTGGTTGCCGCAATCTCAACCTTTAACCACGCCGCATATTTATTTTCATCTGTCCAAATTTTACCCATTTCTGGGCGTGTGTAACGTTCAAGCATCGATTACATTTCCCATGGATTTTGCAAAACAATCGTTTGCTCACGATCAGGGCCAACAGAAACTGTAACTAACGGAATACCGACAATTTCTTCAACCCGCTTTAAGAATTTTTGGGCATTTTCTGGCAAATCTGACCAAGTCTTAGCCTTGGTAATATCTTCCTGCCAAGCTGGTAATTCTTCATAGACTGGCTTGCAGCGGTAAAGTTCCTTCAAACTAGCTGGATAGTAATCAATCTTCTTACCATCTAACTCATAAGCAGTTGCAATTTTAACTGTATCAAAGCCACTAAAAATATCAAGCAAATTCAAGCTCAAAGCATTAATTCCAGCAACCCGCTTAGCGTGACGCAAAGCAACAGAGTCAAACCAGCCAACACGACGCGGACGACCGGTAACCGTTCCGTATTCATGAGCAGTATCGCGAATGCGGTCACCAGTTGCGTCAAGCAATTCTGTTGGAAATGGGCCGGCACCAACACGGGTAGTATAAGCCTTGCAGACACCGATAACCGTATGTAAACGGTTGGCGCCCATCCCAATACCACTGGCAATTCCGCCAGAAATTGTATTAGATGATGTGACAAAGGGATAAGTTCCTTCATCAATATCGAGCATTACACCCTGGGCACCTTCGAAAAGCACCTTTTCCTGATTATCAAGTGCATCGTTAACCAAGACTGATGTGTCCGTAACGTACTTCTTAATCTTTTGGCCATATTCGTAATATTTATCAAAAATGTCTTCAAACTTAAGTGCTGGTTTACCATAAACCTTAGTGAACAAAGCATTCTTTTCTGCTAAATTAGCACGCAGTTTTTCTTCAAATGTGTCTTTTTCTAATAAATCACAAACGCGAATGCCAATTCTAGAAGCCTTATCCATGTAAGTTGGCCCAATACCATTCTTGGTAGTACCAATCTTATTAGCTCCCTTGGCTTCTTCCTGGTATTCATCCTGCTTGATGTTGTACGGCATAATGATGTGTGCCCGATTGGAAATTCGTAATTTACTGGTATCAATTCCGTTCTTTTCCAGATTTTCCAATTCACCTAGTAAAACTTCGGGATTAATCACAACCCCGTTGCCGATTACAGCAGCCTTATCTGCCGCAAAAATACCGGAAGGAATTAACCGCATCTTGAATGTTTTACCGTCAATTTCAATCGTGTGACCGGCATTATTACCACCATTTGAGCGAACTGCATACGCTGCATCCTTACTCAAAAAATCAGTAATTTTACCTTTACCTTCGTCGCCCCATTGACTACCAACAACTGCAACTGCTGTCATTTTGTTCACCTCATAAAAAATATACAAATATCACAAAAATTAGTCTAACAATTTATAAGCTGTTAGTCAAATTAAAATGCGAATTATTTCAGCAATTTAATTTTTAATAGTTCGATTTTTATATTGACAAATTAAAATAAATTGATTATAGTTACTCTCGTTCAAACAGATAAGGAATTAGGAGTCGATTGAATTATGAGTAACTACTTTAGTATGGAAGCCTTTGACTACGATGACATTCAGCTTGTACCTAACAAAGGAATTATTAAAAGCCGCCATGACGCTGATACCAGCGTTAAGTTTGGAAGCCGAACATTTAAGATACCAGTCGTTCCTGCTAATATGGAAAGTGTAATTAATGAAGATTTAACCGTTTGGCTTGCTAAAAACGGCTACTACTATGTCATGCACCGTTTTCAACCTGAGAAGCGACTTGACTTCATCAAAATGATGCATGAACAAGGACTTTTTGCCTCAATTTCTGTTGGTATTAAAGATAGTGAGTACGCTTTTATTGATTTACTCGTTAAAGAAAATATCATCCCCGAATACATTACAATTGATGTCGCTCACGGTCATTCCGTGTACGTCATTAAGATGATTAAGTACATTAAAGATAAAATGCCGGATACATTTTTAACAGCTGGTAACATTGCCACCCCTGAAGCCGTTCGTGAATTGGAAGGTGCTGGCGCTGATGCGACAAAAGTTGGTGTCGGTCCTGGTCGTGCCTGCATTACTAAACTTAAGACTGGTTTTGGTACCGGTGGTTGGCAACTAGCTGCTCTTAGAATGTGCAGTAAGGTTGCAAGTAAGCCAATCATCGCTGACGGTGGGATTCGCCACAATGGTGATATTGCCAAGTCTGTCCGCTTTGGTGCAACCATGGTAATGATTGGCTCAATGCTGGCTGGCCATCAAGAATCTCCAGGTAATGTGATTAAGATTGATGACAAGACCTACAAGCAATATTGGGGTTCTGCTTCGGAAGTTCAAAAAGGCGCCTACCGCAACGTTGAGGGTAAGCAAATGTTGGTCCCATTCCGCGGTCCAATCGCTAACACGTTAACCGAAATGCAGGAAGACTTACAATCCGCTATTTCTTATGCCGGTGGTAAAAATCTCAGCTCCATTAAGCTGGTTGATTACGTAATCGTTAAAAATACCATCTTAAACGGCGACAAATAGCCAATAAGTCAACTTTCTAAGTGAAATAACATTTTAAAGTAGCAATGAAATGCCATTTCCGATAAAATGATAATTGTCTCAGCTCTGTTAGGTAGTCAGTGCTGAGATTTTTTATTTCCTAATAGTGATAACTCTATGCTATACTTAAAAAGTTACCGCGCCCTTAGCGCAACTGGATAGAGTGTCTGACTACGAATCAGAAGGTTGAAGGTTCAAATCCTTCAGGGCGCATAAATAAAAGCTAGAAGTTATGCAACAAGATTGCAGCTTCTAGCTTTTTTGTTATTCACACAGATTTTACCTAGTAATTAAAAATTCACTTGGCGTAATGCGATTATAATAATTCAGAAAAATGTTTTTACTTTTATCATCAATAGAAAAACTGCTAACACTTGCATTCTTAACTTCTCCAATTGGCGAAGCGGCCGGAAAAGAAAATGCAACTTGGGTTAGCGAACGAATGACAAAGCCATGCGTAACCAATAAAATATTTTCATCCTCATGATTTTGCACTAGTTCTCGCCAAAAGCTCGTCGCACGCTCTTTTAAATGTTGAAAGCTTTCGCCGGTGCAGTAATTGCTATAATTTTCTTTTAAATGGCCTAGTTCGTCAAAGGCCTGAGGATACTTGGCGTAAATATCCTTATCTAATTTCCCATCCCAATTACCAAAATTAATCTCTTTTAAACGGTCATCCCGAAAAATCTCGTGTTGTCCCTGATCAAGTATTTCTGCAGTCTGATAGGCTCGAAGCAGCGGACTAGTATAAATGCAGTCAATTTGCTTAGTATCAAAACTAGCTTGCAAAGCTTCAACCTGCTTAATTCCCACTTCATTCAACGGCAAGTTAGTTAACGACCCATTAAGTAAGTGCGTTTTATTAGTTTCTGTTTGCCCATGACGCACAAGATATACGTTTAGCATTCGTCTTTCCTTTCATTACCTATCTTACTAAATTCGGGTATAACCATATACCATCTATCCGCAGCACATCGCGATACATCACTATCTGCTCTTCTTTACTGGAATGATTTACAAGTTCAGGTACATCTGAAATGCCAACGACATCCATCGTTTGTTCTGTCCCATTAATTCTTCTATTAGCAATCATAAACAAAATTTGGACTCTGCGAAGATGACTAACCGAACTAATCAAGGTTATCTTTTAGTTAAAAGCAATCTGATGAGCACAACGCAATGAAAATTCAGCATTTTCAATCGTATTAATTGATTTACTTTCTGTAAAAATGCGCTCGGGAGCTACACCATGATTTATTAACCAGTTTTTCATTAGATAGGCTTCTGTATGCCCGTTTTCGGGGATACCACCTGTAACAATAACAGAAGAATGTGGGTTCTTGAGTAATAATTGCAAAGCTAAACTCAAACGTTGGTGCAATATTGGGGGAATACTGACGTCTTTTCGTAAATCATAGCCAAGCAAGATAAACAAATGCCCGTCTTCATAGCAATTAATTTCTGTAGCTATCTTGGTTTGCCGGATTTTTTCTAAATTAGCAAAATCTTGCATAAACATTGTCGTACGCTTGCTATCTAAAGACGTTAACCGCTTAAGAAGACTAGCAGAAAAGTTGCCTTTAACTATGCCTGAATAGACATAGTATGACATTAATGCATCGTAATTATTCGGTACCTTCTTCAAGATGTTTTGCAATAATTCTACCGCTTGTTCAATTTGATTATCAGTAATTAAAGTTGCTGCAAGGTCTTGTTGATAATCAAAATTAGTTGGATCAAGTTGGATTAATTCTTTAAAAATCGCTTCTAAAGCATCTTGGTCGCCATTAATACTGACGCCTTTAAAGAAAGTTTTCTCATTTTTCTCTGTCGAATTGCCGTACAAATAATAGTTTTTGGCTCTCGCAAGTAGCTCAGCTATCTGTTTTTTCTTATTCATTCTTAAATCAAGTTCCCTCTATTGAATAATTTTTGACATGGTATCGATTCCATATAGTATTATTGGGTTAAAAGCACAAAATAAAAGGCAAAACAATGACAACCATTAAAGAAATAGCTAAACTATCCGGATGTTCTGTTTCAACAGTATCGCGGGTAATCAATCATCATCCTTACGTCTCTGTAGAAAAAGTTACAGCTGAAATTTGTCAAATTACTGCCAGACATCAGTATTATAAATCATGAAACCAATCCCAGAGCAAATACTTTTTAAATAAGTTATTACTATTGTAAAGGTAGTGAATATAATTGACGAAAAATGATAAAAATAGAATAAAGCAAGAAGTTACTGCTTTTTTGTATAAGCATCATCGAGTTACTACACTTAATCATTTCTGTTGCCAAATGCGCTTCTAAACTAGCCTCACAATATAAAGATGACCCGGAAAAAGCTGTAATTGCTGGTTATTTACATGATATTTCTGCTATTTATCCAAATGAAGAGCGAATTGAAGTAGCAACGAAAATGGGAATAGCAATTGAGCCAGAAGAATATCGAGTACCAATGATCCTTCATCAAAAAATATCTAAAGAACTTGCAAAAACAGAATTCAACATCTCTAATATTGAAATTTTCTCTGCGATTGAGTGTCACACAACTTTAAAGCAAAATTACTCACAATTGGATTTGGTTCTTTTTCTAGCTGATAAAATCAAATGGGACCAAGCTGGTATCCCACCATACTTAGAAGGCTTATTAAAAAATTTGGATAAATCTTTGGAATCTGCAGCATTATATTACATTGATTATATAGTGACGCACGACATACTGGTCATTCATTCTTGGTTAAAAGCTACGTAAGCAATTAAGAGAATTTGTTGGCTGCTCTAAGAATTAATCATTACGTGTAATAAAACATAGAAAAAATTAACAAATTTTATAAATTAATATTGCAATAACTTCTATTATCAAGATATAATCAATAACGAACACGAGATAAAGTTTTAAAGGGCGGTGGCTGTTTAATTCCAAGGAGATGATTGTCTATGGAAACATGGAGCAAATTATTGAAAGGTATAACAGTTAATGAGCGTCTACGATGCAATTTCTTTAATGTTGCAATTTGGTTTAGTGCTGTTGGCACTGTTGTCTTACATCAACAGCAACAACCACGACAAATAAGAGCAGCAAAAAAGGCCGTCCCACTTAATAACTTTGGACAGTTATGGGATAGCCTTTTAGCTACTCTGTAATTAACCACCGCTCTTTGAAGGCGGAAGCTTGTGTTTAAGAAGTCCTATTACCAGTAGGACTTCTTTTCATTTACAGTTATATTTTAGCATGTTCACTATTGATATTCAATTTTGTGTTGTCGTTTATTTTTATATTTGACGTTAATATTTATTGATACTGCTGGTTTACAGCGACCAATACGATAAATAAGTGTGATAAAAATTACAACAAATAGTATGCGTAACTACCTTGTTGAATTTTCAAAAAAGTATAATATAATGTCCTTGTATAAATCACGCAAAGGAGATAAAAATGAAAAGACAAAAACTACTAACATTGCTAACAGCAATCACTCTAGCTACAAGTAGTGTGGGAATTACGTCAGCAATTACAACACAAAATGTTCAAGCTGCTAAAAAGGAATACACTTACTATTCTCCAATTAGTGGACAGATATATGATGCTAATGGTAACGCTATCCCGAATGGCCACGCTTTAAAAACCAATGAGTATCCTGTAGCTAATGATAACTCTGGAGCATTTACTATTTCTACCATCAATGGTAATAAGTATTTAAAAATTGGAGATAATAATTTTTTACGCTTAGATGACTTAATGCAGTTAACTTCAATTGGAACCTATGTTGTTAAAAATGATGACACTCCAATTTGTAATGCATCAGGAAACCCAATCAGCAAAATAAATACTTTCTATAAAGGCATTAAAGTTATAGCATTCAGCATCAGTAACATCAACAGTACAGATTATATCTATATTGGTGATGGTGAATACGTTCCAATGTCTAATGTTGAACTCGTATCTTCAAAGACAAAAAACAACTCTGATACTAGCAAGTTAAGTGATGAATTCGTTAAGCCCTCCACAATTAGCTCAAAGCCGAAAAAGAAAAAGGCTAAAACTAAGAAGAATCATGTTAAAACTGGAAATAAATATGGACTAATTAAGAAATTTTATTTACCTGTATCATGGAACAGAAAATGGTTTTTTAAAGGAAAGCCAAGTATATTTATAGGTAGATACGGGTACAATGATCTAGAAACCATACAGGATATTAGTTCAGAATTTTTCTTTTATAAAGTTGGAAAAGTTAAGGGAACTAACAAATATCCTTGGCAAATGTCTAAAAAATGGATATATTCTAAATACCCTTTAGTAGCTGGAGGTATGCATTACAGTGAGGCAACACAGATTTATCAAGCAAAATGGATAACTAAACTTGGCTTAAAGTGGCTTAAAGTATGTAATGCATGTACCAAACCTACAAAGAAAAATACGATGTTAATGACAGTCCATTATGAAAACATTAACGGAAATACAACGCCTGTATTATTCCAAGCTGACAGTTATGGAAAAATTAATAGACAAGATTTTACTTCAAAATCATTAAGTAAGAAATACGCTCATCATAAATTCCCAGATATGCACTATTCTTCATCATTTTAATAAGACACCAAAATCTAAATAGTAAACTTAAAGCGAATTATTAAATTTCAAAATAGGACTAGCTCCCGATATTTTACCGGTACTAGTTCTATTTTTTTATGTCCCATATTTTAACAGCCCCTAAACCAAAACATCGCAAATGGCAGTACAAGCAAGATGCCAACTACTATCAAAAATACTGCACCATATTTATTTTTTCCAGGACCAACAAGCATGATACCTGCGATTAAAAATATGATACATGCAAAAATTAAAATCATAAGTTTTTACCAACTTCTAATGAAAAATCTGGGTAATGCCATAACCCAATTGGTAATCGCTAAATTCCGGTGATAACAGTTTGCGATACAATTTGCGCCCAGCTGGTGATAATTGTTGCTTGATAGCAAGCAGTGTTAAACTGCTCTTCACACTATTAGCAACACTTGGTAAATATTCTTGCTTTTTTAGTCGTTTTTTAGCAAGTATAATTATATTATATTCATTATTACTTAAATTACTATTCAAACTTGCATTAACTATATTTAGCAAATTAGCTGCTGCTTTTTTAGTGCTCATGTTTAAATCACAACTTCCATTCACCTAAATAAATTATTATCACTATTCTAAATAAGTTAGGCCGTTTTTCAAGTAACTTTCTTCAAGCCTAATTCATGATTTTATACTCATAGCGTTATACAATGACAATAATCAAATGAAGGGAATCCTAATCATGAATATCAAGTTCAATCACAACAAGTCATTAGTAGCCATCGCCACATTTACCACACTACTTTGCTTAACTAGCTTGCAGCATTATCCAGTGCAAGCTAGCACTGCACCTAATGTTAACAATATTACCGTAAACGATAATTTAGTTGGCACAGATGGAACCTGTAAATGGAACTATGATTCTAGTTCGCAAACATTGATATATACTCCCGAAACTTCTAACGCAACTTTGTCATCAACCGAAATTCTTAAGCTCAATCCCCAGTTTGAAAATATTGAACACATTATTTTCACTAAACCAGTGAGCTTGGCATCAGATTCACATAATAAATTTAAAAATTTAACCAAACTCCAAAGTATTCAGGGACTAAATAAAGTTGACACTAGTAACGTCACTAACATGCAAGGGCTATTTGAATATGACCGTTCACTGACTCAGCTTGATCTGAGTAATTTCAACACTGCTCGAGTGACAAATATGAATGCAATGTTTGCTACTATGGATCAGCTCACTTCCTTAAATGTCAGTACTTTCGACACCAAAAATGTCACTAAGATGGATTACTTATTCGAAGGCGAACCTCAAATTAAGCAGTTAGATTTGAGTAACTTTAATACAAGCAAGGTTACTTCAATGAGCGGCATGTTTGCGCGTGACACTAACTTGCAAGACATTGATTTACGCAGTTTTAACACGATTAATGTTCATCATATGGATTACATATTCAGTGATTTGTCCAAAATAACTTCATTAAATTTGGCTAATTTTAATACCGCTAATGCCACTGACTTAAGTTACATGTTCCTTGATGACACTAATTTGGCTAGTTTAGATTTAAGTAATTTCACTACTAAGCGTGCAAACAAGCACGAAAACGGAACCCTCGGCATGCTCGCAAATTGTGGCAATCCTGATGGTTTTGTTTTGAAGTTGGGGCGGCAAAAACTTAAACAAGATACATTTATCGGTAATAATATGACTAAAGTTATGGCAGTTGGTCACGGCACTATTCTTAATCCTCTGGGAAAAACTTACTCTCTGAAGCAATTCAAGAAATTAACTAGTCATAACAATAAAAAATCTGCAATTTATCTAATGTTCCGTGGCGCTAGACCACACCTAACAAGCCTTCCGCCTGTAGCAATTGATCGCCAACTCAAGCATAATGCATATTTTTACAATAAGTCAGGCTCTGCTATTCCTAATATCAAACTTACAAGCGGTGCAACAATTGGAACTTATGAAATAACGACAATTAATCACCGGCAATTTTATGATGTTGCTAATGGCCTTTACCTTGCCGCCAATAACTTTGGTAATCATTCAACAGGCAGCGGTCACTTGCTAGTTAACGGTCACCCAGTTAATCAAGGAGCACTTCCAGCAGATACTAATTCACCAAAGATTGTTGTTTTCAAAAATCACGGTTCATTTAAGACAGCAACGCTAGTTAACAAAAATAAGCACAGTTATTATGAAATTGATAACGCACATATATTATCTGCTAAATAGCTAACGTATAAATAATATAAGTTAATATATAACTACTATGTTTATACTGTTCTAAGAATAAAAACTGACATAACGCAGGCCAATTACGCATAAAAATAAGCCTAGTCACTATCGATTAGGTTTATTTTTTGCCTATTTATTCCCTAGCTCTTTTCTTGATAACCAAAACATAATTAACGGTAAAACAATAAAACCAAGAATCATCATGCTGATTGCAACAACCTGCTTGGTCGTCACCAACGTCAGCGGATTTAGCAACATATTTTGCGGCTGCGGCAAAGGAAATAGCCAAAATGGCGGCAAGAACAGCAGCAATAAAATACACTAATAATGCTTTACTACCAACCTGACTGACCACACTACCGGGAGTTAGAAAAATTCCCGATCCAATAATTGAGTTTATCGCCAAAAGGACAATCGACCAAAAGCCAAACTTGTCATTCTTGCTTTTCTTCATTAGTACGCTCCCTTATGGCTAGTTTTTAGTCATATTATAATCGGAAGTCTCGCTATGAGTACGTTATTTGTTTATTAAAAAAGGACTGGGCATTGCCCCAATCCTCAATGATATTTAGTCTTGCTGGCGCGGCCGCGAAATCAAATACATAATTAGCGGTAAGACGCAAAAGCCAAAAAACATGGCAATAATTGCCAGCCAATTAATGCCGGTGACACGGCTATTTACGACAATGCCAAATTGCTCCCGCCAGTTGTATTCAACTAGCAAAAAGATAACTAATAGAACCCCAATCACCGGTATGATTAGGTCAGTCCACACATTTTTATTAGGCATCAAAATCTGCTCCTTGCTTTTACCAAAATAAAAACGAATGACAGATAGCGGTACAACTGTAAATTCCAAAAACCGGACAATCGCACTCAATGTGATTAAGTTCGTCATGTTGTACTGAAAAGTAAAAGGAATCAAAATTGCCAAAACAACAGAAATAGCATACGTTCTGATTGGAAAGTTCCTTTTAGTCCGTTGCGTTAACTTTTCTGACAACTGATGCTCTCGTGCCATTGCTTCTAAAATCCGTGGTGTGCTGAAGCTGTATCCAAAGTTAAGTCCCAGCATTGACACTAACGCACCTACCAAAATTATATCGCGCAAAATTTCATTATTAAAAATTGCGGCTAGAGCAATCACTTGGTTGGTCTTAATCAAGGCTGTAGGATTTAGCTTCAAAGCAACCGTCAAGACACCAATATACACAATTGCAACTGCTAAGATTGCTAGCGGAATTGCCCGCGGGAGATTTTTTTCAGGATTTTCCATATCTTCCGCGCCAGAAGCAACGGACTCAAAACCAGTAAAGGCATAAAACGCGGAAACAACCGCCATGACCATGCCGCTTGTTGTCAAAGTCGGAATAACAGCTTGGCCATGAACGGTCATTTGATCAACTTCATTTAACCGGTGCGATACACCTGTTATCAGCAATACAGCAACACCAGCGGCAATTATTAAGACAAGCGTCATTAGCTTACCAATTGTTGCCAAATTCATCACTCGCTTGATAATTTTTTGGCCAAATAAGTTAACAATTGTAACTAATAGCAATAAAGCAAGTAGGCCAACTGTCACGTTACTTACCTTGTTCGGATCACCACCACAAATCGAAATCGTTGACTTAGTAATTCCAACAGAGGCAACGCCCCACACAGCGCTAGTTGCAAAATAGCACGTCGTGCCAATATAAAAGCCAAACTTGGAACCAAACGCGGCTTTGCTATAAGCATAAGAAGCTCCAGCCTTATTAACATATTTAGCTGCAGCAGCAAACGACATCGCTAGAATTGTAGCAACGACAGCTGCCGCTAAGTAGACCAGTAGTGTTTTGCTTCCGGCCTGCTTAACCACACTTCCTGGTGTTAAAAAAATGCCGGAACCAATCATCATATTAATTGCAAGGAAAACCATGGCGCTAAAGCCTAACTTATCGCCTGCTTTTTTATTTTTCATTTCTAACCCATCTTCCATACGTGGTTTGTAAAATTAAACAACTCTACTATTATATGAAAGAAACGTACCAAACTCCATATTGTATATTGCTAGATAAGCAAATTGCCCCAAAATTTATTCACTAAAAAAGCACCTCAAGCTTTAAAACTTGAGGTGCTTCAAACTAAATTATTCAATTATTCCAATTGTTGGACTGTTTTGAAGAATTAAATTACCTAGAAAATCTTTTTCTATTGGGGTAATACCATTATCAATCACAATTCTTATACCATGCTTTTTTAAATTAGAATTATTTGATAATTTCAATTTATTCAAATCACTGTATTCAGAATTAGGATATAAAACTCCTATAAAGCTTGGATTAGTCTTAATTGAATGTTGATCCTGAGAAGGTATATTGACATTATTATAATAATCATTATTACTATAACTGGTTCCCTTTCCTTCGCCAACATTAATTAATCCATTACCACTATTATAAAAAATATTATTACAAATGGTATGCATGTCTACAGACCGATCTATTTCTTTTTGACCAGCTGATGAATAAATAAAGTTAGTGGGCTGGTTACTCATTGCATAGAACACATTATTATAAATATCATGCTTTCCTGTATCACCATGAATATTGATATAACTATTCTTTGAACTATTAACCTTACCATTATTTGCAATTACATTATAACGAACAACTGTTGTACTAAATT
Organism: Lactobacillus sp. ESL0679; assembly: GCF_029433515.1. Taxonomy (GTDB): domain Bacteria; phylum Bacillota; class Bacilli; order Lactobacillales; family Lactobacillaceae; genus Lactobacillus. The sequence continues at coordinate 514,294 of NZ_JAQTIG010000001.1, forward strand.
TAATACCGCAGAGCAGAATACCGTCACCGTTACCATGAATATAATTATACTGAATAATCATTCTTGTAGTTTCTTTATCAGGATCTATTCCATTAGAGTCAGCACCGCCAGCTTTAGGAACACTATTTGAAGTGTCATTATGTTGAATTAAAACATTATCACCATAATAAACTTCAATTCCACTAGTTCCTGCACCCTTAGTGATATTACCTTCTATCTTAGAATCCTTTACACTAGTCAAATAAATTGCGTCGCATGCATATTTAGATTTAGATTGATTAATATAGTTATTCGTTACATTTATATTAGTATGTGGTGCCCAAGTCAAACTTTGGTAATTATTTGATGCTTTTGCATCATCACGAGACGCCCAATTTTCATTTGTCCCTTCATTACCTTGCCATTGCTTGAATATAATTCCACCATATGAATTATTATTAATAATATTGTTGTTAATATTCACATTGCTAAATGTAGTTGGCTTTGAAGTAGCTGGTTGCGCAATATCAAAGACTATTCCTCCTGTATCCTTTGAGCGATCCCAACCACCTTTAAAAATCACACCTGGCTTATTATTAGCAACATTTCCACCAATGAAAACATCATTTCCAGTGACATCATGAACATACAAATTATGGAAAAAGTAACCACTTAAATTTCCTGCATCTTTTCCAACAACATGAATACCTCTTAAATCAGCCAATTTATTACCGTTGACATAGTTAAAGCCTTTAACATTGTTGTTAATATTTAAATTAGAAATTGTAATATTTTTCTGGTTTTCTAGCTTAATAACGTCTGCCACTTTTCCCTGACCAGCTAATTTAGGTAAGTTTCCTGTTCCATAACTACTTATAGTCAAGTCATCACCTTTGGGCATTAAAGTTGTTTGTCCAAGCCATGAATCACCAGCTTTAAACAAAATTCTATCTCCTGACTCGAAGGTTTGTTGATTAACTCTTGCCAGCGAAGCCCACGGCTTATTAGGACTAGTTCCTGAATTAGCATCATTGCCTGTAACAGAAACATAGTATGCTTTTCCACTTGTAGTTGGCGTATCCTTATCTGTAACTGTTGGAACTATTCCTGAATCAACCTGCTCTCCAGTTTGATTCAATGCTGTAATTTGTGATGAAATCGCAGCAAAATCATCTTGTGAAGCAAAAACAACAGACTGTGATAGTAATATGACTAACCCAACACTTAAAATTGATAAAAGTCTCTTTAAGCTTTGCATATATCTCACCTTAATCCTTAATTATTCACCATTTTTCTTCCAAAATGTAATTGAGTCATATTTAACACCAGTTAAGGTTTCACAAACCTTCTTAGTTTCTGGCTTAACATCGCTCATCTTACCACCATGTTGTAAACGAGTTAATTCATCGGCTAAAATACCAAACGTCTTCTTACTTAAGTGAAAGTGAAGTGCAAAGTAGATAGCAATTAACATCATAATGCCAACACCGCCAGATACAATAAAGATAATCATATGAACGGCACTTGCAGGCTGTGTAACAGCACCACTTGTAGATTGACGGAAGTGAGCAAAGTCAAGCAAATATCCAGCAACAACTGATGCCAAACCTTGACTAATTTGATTAATAAAGACCATAACTGATGCAAATAAACCTGAACGGTTCTTTCCTGTAACCAGCGTATCAACGTCTGGAATAAATGGGAAAACATTCCATGGTAAAAAGTAAAGAATATATAGACCTACTTCGTAAAACAGCATCCCAATGACCAACCATACCATAACGTTAGCTGGTTTATTAAATGCAATAAATGCCCAATCAAGACAACTAATAATAATTAACGAGTAACCAAAGACATACATTGATCTAGGTGAAATCTTAGTTACCAAATATCCTGCCAAAATCGTAACAGGTACAGAAACAATACTTAAAGATTGTAAAAATCCTGATGTACTAGTAGTTTTACCTACCGCAAAAACAATGTAGTAAACAAATACTGTTGAAAATAAGATTGTACCAAAGTATGAACTAAGGTAAATTCCCATGTGAGTTCTAAAGCTCTTAATCTTAAAGGTTGAGAAGTAATTCTTTAATTCTGCCTTAAATGAACTCTTCTTACCATTGTTTTCAAGAGCAGCTTCTTCATCCAACTTCTTGGCTTCTGCTTTAGTAACAAAGTGTTCCCAAGTAGTATTGTAAGTAATCAAAATCAAGAAGAAAGTTACAACTGAGAACATAACTTGCATGATTAAGTATGGCAGTGGCGAAGTTTGTGGGAAAACTTTAAACAATTGTGCTGGAATAAATTGTGCCAGCATGTTGCCTAATCCTGAAATAACCATTCTAGTTGTAGACAGTTCAGTTCTCTCATTGTAGTCCTTAGTCATTTCATTAGGTAAAGTTTCCCAAGGTATCTGCAAAACTGACATTAAAATCGTGGTAATTACATAAGTGATCATGTAATACCAGTAACTCATCCCTGCGACCCACAATGTGATGGCAAACAAAACCGATGGTGCTGCAGCCAAAATAAAGATATGCCGTCTACCGAATTTTCTACCTAAACGATATTTATAAATATTATCAGAGATATTACCCATAAATAACGAAGCTAAACCATCAGCAACTCTTCCGACTAAGAAGATAGTCGCACCTTGTCCAGCACTCAAGCCACAAAATGTAGTGTAGAAGAACAGCAACCATGCGCCAACAAGGCCCTGCATTGAAATACTAAAGAATGAGAACACACCAAAACCTAGTGAACGAAAAATCCCTATTTTTCCGCGATTTTGATATATTTTCTTCGATTGATATTCATCCCAGCCATCGTGCTGTATGGCTGTCTCATTTTTGTTATCGTCCATTTTCTCCTCCTATTAATCGATATTTTTCCCGCGAAGCCTACTTGCCAACTCTTCATCAGAATATGCTTTGTGTGTATTTGACAAAAGCATTACTTTAGCATCACTTGTTGCCATCAGATATTGTCTTTCCCATTGATCCTGGTCAGGACCATCACCACAAATCCGCAAATAGCTTTCTAAGGTTTCTAATAATTCTACTGTTAACGTAACATTGGTATAACAATCATTTTGATAGAAGTAATGCCACTTATCTGACGGATTATTCTGCCATTGACTAACTATCTCTTTCATATTCATCCGAGCTTTATCTACCAGTAAGAATGCCTTCAAATAATCTTCAGATTGATAAGCTGTGTATGCTTGGATTGTTAATTTAAGAGCTTTAATGGAATAACTATGAATAGCAATGCTTAACCATAAGTCATTAAATAAGCGTTGCTTGTCTTCATCACATAGAGTTTGTAATAACGCCTTACAGTCTTGATTCAATTTAGCAAATGGCTGCACATGATCAACAATCAACTTGTCTACTTCTGCTACCTGATCAGACAAATTGTCGCTTGTTAACATCCATTCCATTTCTGGCATTTTCTTTGAGTTAGTTAACCAAGTCTTAATCAGTTTACGTAATGTATATGTATAAAATTCATCTCCTGCTTTTTGGTCAGCATAATCACGATAATTAAACACCGTTGCAAAATACTTTTCATAGGTGCTAGTAATTTTATCATTTGGCTTAGTATAGTATTCGCTAATATACGCATCTAAATATTCTTTACTTGAGCTAATCTTAAAGTCATTACGCCATGATTTTGCCAGTAACCATAAGAAAAAGATGTGCGGCTTTATACTACCTGTATTAACCATTACCAAGTCATCTAACGTTGCTTTGCGAACTCTTTCTAGTTCTAATGCAACCTCATGTGGATCAATTTGTAACAGTGTTAAAAAGTTTGATGCCTGCAAATCGTGAAACGCAACATGATAATATATTCCTTGCGAAAGCTTAGGATCACCATTCTTCAAGACTTCAGAACGTGGGTCATCAATTCCTTGTCGACGTGACAGCATCTTACCATAGCCGTTATCAGCCCAAATTTGTACAACATCATCAGGAATTTTCAATAGCCCAGCATTATATAAAGCAGGTAATTCACCATAAATATTCATCGAGCAAATCGCATCAGGATCAGCATGCTTAACCATTTCATACTGGATCTTGATTACTGAGTTAATTACATCAGCTTTCTTTTCCAAGGTATATTCATGTGGATCATCAGCCCAAAATGGCCGGTCACCTTGTCCTCTAAAGCCAAGATTCCACAAAACTTTATTGCCTTTTTGCTTATCAATACTTTCCTGCCAAATATGTTTAAACAAATCAGGATACTTTAAATACGAAGCCTCAAGATCTGGATATACTCGAGCAAACATTTCTGCACCCAAAGGTTCTGCATGGTGATGGGCTATTATCAATCCCATCTGTGAAGCTAACTCCCGGTGCAAATGAGAATTAGTATCTGTCCCCGGAATCACTATATTGCCACCGCACCGCAATAGAGTTTCAAAAATCATTTTCCAAACATATTTGTTGGATTCACTATAATGCCAATGATTAATTAGCAATTCATCATTTACAAACCAACCACGATATTTAACATGGTATTCTGGTAATTTTAATGAGCTAAAGTCAGTCCACTCTATGGATTGATGCACCTTAGGCCTTTGATCTAGCCAAAACCAAAAATCAGTTATCCCAAGTATTTCACGTGAAACGCTTAAGACACCATACATTACACCCAGTTCAGTTCCAGAAGAAATTTCAACCCGATTACTGTCGACTTGACAAACCTTAAAAGTATCATTTCCTGGCAACTTCTTATCTACAAGTAAAGCAATAATATTTTCTTGCCCAAGTTCAGTAGTAGTGCGCTGAATATCTCTATTGAGAATTTCTGTCGCATTCCGCAAGACATCACTTGTAAAGTCAGCCTGAACTTGTGTATTTTTATTGATTAAAAAATTATCCATCAAAAAGTCTCCCTCCTTCATATACTAATATATCAAATTAACCGCTTACATATTAAAACGCTTTTTCCTAGTAGTCAATACTATATTTCAAAATCCAAAATAATTTTTGGCATTGTTATATGAAATATCTTCAACGATTTGGCCTAAATAATCATAATCTTCAGGCAATTGGCCGCGCTCGACCCATTCGCCGATTAAATTGCATAAAACTCGTCTAAAGTACTCATGTCTTGGGTAAGATAAAAAGCTACGTGAGTCCGTCAGCATCCCAACAAAATTAGCCAATAAACTTTGTTGCGCCATCGTTCTAAGCTGTCTTTCCATACCTTCACGGGTATCGTTGAACCACCAAGCACAACCAAGCTGTAATTTTTGGGCACTACCTTCATAAAAGTCTCCCATACCAGTTGCTAATTGCATCCAATCATTAGGATTAAGGGAATACAGGATAGTCTTCGGAATATTGTCCTCATTTTGCATGTCAGATAACAGCCGCATCATATTATCTGCAATATCAGCTTGTGTTCCCATTGAGTCAAAGCCTGTATCAGCGCCAATTTTAGTAAACATTGGTTTGTTGGCATTGCGTAATGCATTAATATGAAATTGCATTGTCCAGCCAAATTTATTATTCAGACGCATTAATGCTTCTACTAAACCAGTTACGTAAGCATCTACTTCAAAAATTCTCAGTTCTTGTTTATTAATTGCCTTAGTGACAATCCTATCCAGTTCTTCAGGTGTAACCTTAACAAAATGGAAAGTATTCAAACCATGATCAGATAGCTTACCGCCATGAGCTTGGAAAAATTCAAAACGCTTTTCCAAGGCTTTAACCAAACTCTTAAAGTCGGTAATCGAAACTTGAGCCGTATTACCTAATTCTTGTAAGTACTCTGCATACGTTGGCGCTGTTATAGCAAAAGCTTTATCAGGCCGCATTGCTGGTAGAACTTTAAACCCGTTCTTCTGCTCTTCTTTTTGCAATAATTCGTGATAGTGTAAATCAGAAGCTGGATCATCCGTCGTACAAACAACTTTGACATTTGAATTCTTAATCAGATTACGGGGCTTAAAGTCTTCTGTGGTCAGCATTTTATTTGCTTTATCCCAAATCTTCTTAACGTTCTTTTCGTTAAAAGTATCATCAATACTGAAAAATCTTTTTAGTTCAAGATGGGTCCATTCAAATAGCGGATTACCAATTGCTTTTTCAATTGTCTTAGCCCAAGCAACCATTTTTTCATAGTCGTCGCCGTCGCCAGTGATTAATTCTTCGGGAACACCATTAGCTCGCATTAGTCGCCATTTATAATGATCACCAAAGAGCCCATCATTAATCCATATCCGGGTTAAATTAGGATAATTTTTATTCTCATAAATCTCTTTAGGATCTAAATGGCAATGAAAATCAATGATTGGCATCTTAGCTGCGTGCTCATGGAACAATCTTTTGGCAGGTTCATTAGTTAGTAAGAAGTCTTTGTTTAATAATGTCATTTTTACTGCCTTTCTAATTTTAATTCTAATATATTAGTATACATGAAATCGATTACATATTATTATTAAAATAAATTTTTGTCAACAAAAATTTTATGCTAATATACTCTACTCAATAATAAAAAATTAGATTTTGGCACATCAAAAAAGAAGAAATAGCCTATCAATTCAACAAATTAATACTATTTCAAAAATAATAAAATTCGTTTTTTGACTATTTCTTCTTTTATTTTTTACCGAATAATTTTTATCAAGTAAATTTTATATTTTTCCATTTAATGATTAATAATTGCATTAAGTGAAAAATCATTTATCATATCGCGCATATTAGCTGCAATCGCCATCCCGCAATCGTATTCAGCTCTGGTGCCATTCATGTTAAATGCCAAATTTAGGCATCCCCCATATGTTGCCACCGCTATTTGATACATTGGTGCAGTTCTAAAACCGCCAGTTAATATTACTCGCTTTATTTTGGCATCACCAAAAGTCAGCTTTTCTTCATCAACAATGCCAAAATTAGTATACGCAATATCGCGAACATGATAGTTATCTTGCACAACTTGCTGAAGCTTGATTAATGGTTCTGTATGATATTGCAGTAGCAAATCTTTAATAGAATCAAAACATTGAAAATTATTTTTCAATGTTAACATTTCATCATGAACTCGAAGCACTAGATCGCTAAAGTTCTCACTTAGTGGCGTCGTAATTGTGATATTGTATCTTGAAGTTAAGTTTGCAACCTGAACGCCATTAATCTTAGGACCAAATTTACGCATATCTGTTGGACAGGCCAGCGAAATATCTGGCACGCCAGCAAAACGTTGAATAGTACGACCAAAAGCCGTCATTACAACATCATTAACAGTTACTCCTTTTAAATGAGTCGCCTCAATTAACTGAGTTGTTTCTGTTTTAGTTAGACTAAGACTGCCAACATAGCGGGCTTTCTGACCGTTGCTAGCAATAGCCGGCAGCAAAAGTGGATTAGCAGGATGGTCAGTTTGTTTTGCCGGGACTTTTTGGTAATTGCTTATTAGTTTCTCTAGCCAAGCAACTTTTTGGTAATTATGAACATCGCTTAATGCTTCTGGTCCCTCTGAATATGCCTTTGCCAGCAAATACAGTAATTGCTTACCGCCTGCGCCATCTGTCAAAATATGGCTTAAGTAAATAACCAACTTAGTTTGCTTATGATAATCACACCAGTAAATCTTAATTTGCGGTTCACGCATTAAGTTCCAATTTTTGATATCTTCATCAGGATAAGCAACATTGTACTCAATTACTTGCTCAGCACTATCTGCTATTTGAACAAAACTATTTGTAGCAAGGTCATAGCAACACAGTAATTCAGGAACTACCTGAGTGGCAGCAGCTACGGCAGCAGTAAATCGCTGGCGATTCAATTGCGAAGTAAAATCAAGTTCGCATCTAATAATGGGATACATTGTATCTAAGCCAACAGTATGAAGAATATTTAATGGTTCACCTACATATTTACGCATTAATAAACATCTTCTTTCGGATTAATTATTCCAATTCAAATCTGTATTATTCACATTATGAACAAACTTTTCAGTAGTTATCCCCTTAATTGACACGTTGTTCAGATGAACATTAGTCGTATTTTCAAACCAAAAGCCAGAATCTGCATATTTTTGTGCATGATCAATCATTTCTGGTTCCTGAGCAACTGCATTGGGAGCCATCGTTACAGAATAGTTTGAAAGTGTTACCCCATCAACTGGAGATTCTGGTATGCCATAAATAAATCCAGCCACAGAAGAAACATCGGTTGCAGTAATATTAGTCAGACTAATATTACTAATAGCTGGGGTGCCCGAAGTAATTGGCTGCTTGGTATTAGATAAATAATTGTTCGCAGTTGCACCACTTTTACCATAAAATTCGTTAATTGCTAACGGCGTGATGACACTCTGCATAATAATATTAGAAACAGTAACATTACTAATTTGACCGCCGCGACCGCGTCTTGTTTTCATTCTGATGCCACGATCTGTATGATCAAAAATGTTATTACTGATAATGACGTTATGAATGCCGCCACTCATTTCACTACCAAAAACAACACCACCATGCCCATGCTGCATTAGATTATTGCTGATAATAATGTTGTGACTGGAATTTTTAGGATTGGTCGTTTCAATTCCTGACTTAATTGCAATACAATCATCCCCATCACTGATTGTATTATTTAAAATTTTGACATTGTTCGAAGACTCAGGATCAATTCCATCAGTATTAGGTGAAGTTAAAGGATTATTAATCGTGATCCCTTGGATTAATACGTTCTCACTTTCTAATGGGTGAATTGTCCACGCGGGTGAATTAACTAGTTTAATCCCCTGAATTTTAATTTGTGAACTATGGTCAAAAGCTAATAAAAATGGTCTGGTATATTTAAAAGGTGTTGTTGGCGCATTTTTTAATGGTCCCTGCTTAGCCTTTTTGTACATTTTCCACCAAGCTTGACCATTACCATCCAAAGTACCACTGCCAGTAATAGCGGCATTATGAATATTATTGCCGTAGATATCTGGATGCCGCATTTTAATAGCTGCACCCTCATATCTGGTATTAACTGCTGGAAAGGCAGAAAACTTATCTGAAAAGACAAGCTTAGCCCCTTGATCTAGGTGTAAATTGACATTACTTTTTAAATTTAAATATTTTAAGCGATATGTGCCGGGAGCAATAGTTACTTTCCCGCCACCAACTTTGGCAATGTGATTAATAGTTGACTGAATTTGTTGCGTCATATCCTTTTTACTTACATGCTTTTGTTTAATTACAACAGTCTCTTTAACCGTTTTAGCTTCTGCACGCAGAGTAAAACTTGCACCACTAAGCATGATGCCCATTGCAATTAGCCCATTAACAAAAATTCTTTTGAAGTTATGCTTCACTTTTACCTCCCATCTTTATAAAAACTAACTATCTCGCTTGATATTTAAAACCGAATTACGAACAATAATTTCTGGGTTAATTATTTTTTGCTCAATTGCTTCTTGCTGATCGCCAGCCATAATTTTCATCAGCTGCGAAATACCAAGTTGAACAATGACAGACGTGGGTTTGCGAACAGTAGTCAATGCTGGAACCAAATATTTAGAATAGCTCATATCATCAAAGCCGATAAAAGAGATATCTTCCGGAATTTTATAGCCTAACTCAATGCATGCATTAATCGCGCCAACTGCCATATCGTCATTTTCACAAATAACACAAGTTGGAATATTGCTACTGGATAAAATCTGCCGCATTAAAACGTTGCCACTCTTTGGCCGATAATCGCCTTGTTTGATTAATGTAGGATCAAGTTTAATATTATTAGCACGAATTGCGGACATAAAACCTTTAGTTCTCAGTTTTGCTGATTCAAAAGTATTGAGTCCCTTGATTAATGCAAATTTACGATGGCCCATCCTAATAGCATATTCAGTCGCAATTTTGCCGCCAAGCTCATCACCAATCGCATAGTTATTAATATCCTTGCGATTGATTACCCTATTCAAAATAACTAATGGAATACCAATTTTGTGCAAATATTCAATAAACTTATCGTCAGAAGCAGATTGACTCAGTAAGATAATGCCATCAAAGTTGCTAACCGAGACACTGTGGTCTGCCATCGCATTATCAATGCTATTAATTGACAACGAATAACCAGTTGGCAATATTTTTTGTGTTTGTTCAATTACATCTGTCAAAAAGCTAGCAGATGTTCCCGTATTTAAATCTGTAAAGAAAATCCCAATCATATATGAGCGATTGGTTACCAAACTTTTAGCATTAATATTAGGAACATAACCCACTTCTTGAGCAATTTTAACTATTTTTTCCCGTGTTTGTGGCTTAACTAATGAACTGCCATTTAAAGCTCGAGAAACTGTTGTGTGTGAAACATTGGCCAATTTAGCAATCGTTCTGATTGTCACAACATTGCCACCTTTATTAATATCTTTCATCACTGCCACTTCCCTTTACATAATGTGTTAGTTTTAGTAAAAATTATTATGGCTGTAACAAAAGAAATGGTCAAGCCTAGAAAAGGCACCTAGAATTATTTATATTTCTAAGCGCCTTTTTTTGCCGTTTGATTTTTTACGAAATCGAAATTAGTTTTTTAAAGATTATTTATGTATTTATTTTTTAGAAATTAAAGTAATTTTTAGCATTATTATATGAAATATCTTGTACTATCTTACCTAATTTCTTAGTATCATCTGGTACTCGTCCTTGTTCTGCTAACTTACCGTAAAAGTTGCACAATACTCGTCTGAAGTATTCGTGTCTTGGGTAAGAAAGAAAACTACGTGAATCTGTCAGCATCCCAACAAAGTTAGGTAATAAACTTTCTTGAGCGAAAATCCGCAACTGGTTTTCGATGCCTTCAGCGGTATCATTGAACCACCAACCAGCACCTAATTGCAGTTTTTGAACCATTCCCCCTTGGAAACAACCCATCATAGTTGCTAGTTCCATCCAATCATTATTGTTTAACGAATAGAAAATTGTTCTTGGAACTTGATTCTTACTTTGCATTGCCGTATACAGTTTAGTAATGTGGGTAACAATGTCTGGTTGAGTACCAACAGCATCATATCCAGTATCAGGACCTAACTGGTCAAACATTGGCCGATTTAGATCACGATTAGAATTTATATGGAATTGCATCGTCCAATCAAATTCATTATTCAAAGCCATTAATTTTTCTAGCAACATTGTCAGATATTGATCAATTTCTGTTTGACTAAGAAGCTGATTTTCAATCCCCTTTTTGACAATTTGATCTAGTTCATCTTTAGTAGCTTCTTTAAAATGATAAGTTAATAGAGAATGGTCCGATAGACGACCGCCCATTTCACTAAAGAATTCAAATCTTTGATGAAGAGCCTTAACAATGTCATCAAAACTATTAATCGTCACACCAGAAATCTTGCCTAATTCTTCCAAATATTCGCCGTAACCATCACTATCAATTTGAATTAATTTATCTGGACGCATTGCTGGCAAGGTTTTAAAGCCGTTTTGTTGTTCTTCTTTTTTAAGCAGCTTATGATACTTTAAATCCGAAGCGGGATCATCAGTCGTACATACAACTTTTACATTTGAGTTCTTAATTAAGTTGCGCGGCTTAAAATCTTCAGTTTGCAGCAATTCATTAGCTTTTTGCCAAATTCTTGGAGCTGATTCTTGGGTAAATTCCTCATCAATATGGAAAAAACGACGTAATTCTAGGTGCGTCCACTCATAAAGCGGATTACCATAAGACTTTTCAATGGTTTTTGCCCATTCCACAAACTTTTTATATTCATCACCGTCACCAGTGATATATTTTTCATCTACACCATTTGCCCGCATCAAGCGCCACTTATAGTGGTCACCATAATGTCCTTCGTTGAGCCAAATTCTAGTAATGTTCGGGTAATTCTTATTTTCGTAAATTTCTTCTGGATTCAAGTGGCAATGAAAATCGATAATTGGCATCTTAGCTGCATAGTCATGAAAGAGCGTCTTAGCTGTATCATTTTCCAGCAAAAAATCTTGATTTAATAAACTCATACTAGATTAAAACCTCCTTAGGTTAATCTCGTTAACTAAATTTCTTTAGAAATATCAGTCTTAGGTTCATTCTTATCTAAGGCTTCTTGCTTAGTCTTAACAACACCTTGAAGCAAGTCTAAGTGTTCAGCAATATGAATATTTAAGTACTTGTCGTATAAAGCTTGGTTCTTAAGCAGAATGTTCCAGAACTTATCACGGTATACATAGTGATAGTTGTGCTTCAAATTCATAATTGGGCCAAACATTGTATGCAAAATTTGCCGTGAATCATTGTCATCTAACAATGTATTTACATTAGCTGGTGTAATTGTTTCAGGCTTAGGTGCATTACCATCAGTTTGAGCATCAAAGACGTAGTAATCCTTAACGTCATCAAGATTTTCGTAAGCAAACTTGTACAACTCAACCATAAATTCTGGATCTTTATGAGCAATTACTCGTAATGCTTCAAGCCAGTTAGTACCAGCAGTCTTGACATGCCAACCATTATTCTTAGAAATCCGGCCAATAATTTCATAAACTGATAATTTATCAGAACCTGAGTGGATACTTAATCTATAGCCAAAATGTTCAGCGATTGCTTCATGAACGATGAAGTCTTTTTCAAATTCCTTAGGGTCACCAATGTAATCAATTGCCTTTTGGAATTCACCAACAAATCTTGGCGCTACTGAAGTTGGTGTAATGCCACGACGCTTCAATTCATTAGCAAAGAAGTAGTGGTTAGGATTAGTTGTCCGATATGGTGTTTCGTCCATTGAAATTTCAAGATCCAAGTTATAAGGGACAATGTATTTTTGATAAACATTAATTGAAAAGAGAAGTGCTTCATAGTAAGTCAATACAGATTCTTCAACGTCATGCTTAGTAAACTTAACTGAATAGCCATTGCCAATATCAAAAGTTTTGTTCAAATAAGTATCGTTAAAGTATTTGATTTGTTCTGGATCAAGGGCATTAAATTGTTTATCTAATTCTTCATCACTTAAGTTAACAGCATCATTATTAACTACTTCTGTTAAATCAAGCGTAATGATTGAGCAACCAATCTTAACAGCATAATCAACTTCATAAGGTGTCTTAACGTGGTCACCGTCAGCACCCCAACCATAGGTAAAGCCTTCTTCAAAGACTGACCATGAGGCATCTTGGAATACATCTGTATTGGTCCGGTTCATCAAAACCAATTCTCGAATTGATTGTTGAGCTAACACTGGCATTACACCGCGACCCTTAAACAATCTAATATGAGCATTTGAGGCATTGCCCAACCGATCACCTAAACCAAAGGAGTACTTGTAATTACGCCGTGAGGTTGGACGAATCCAGTGGAAGCGCTTAGCTAAAGCATTATTGTTATGCTCGTTTAATTCAGCAACTAACAAAGTGGAGTCAACATCTGTCAAAGATTCTACTGCTTCAAAATCTGTAGCAGTCAACCGGTTTTCATAAACTACCAACTTCTTTTGCATAATGCCATCAGTACCCATTTGGTGAAGGATAAAGTATACATTGCGCCGATCTACTTGAATTGAGGGCTTATAAATGTGCTCATTAGTCAAACTATCATAGTTGCCATCAGCAGCTAAAATCTCTTTAACATTACATAATAATTTATTTAAATCCATAATATTTCTCCTATCTACAAAATTACATTTTTAAATAATTAATCTTAGTTATCGCCAATCCGGCCACCTTCCCAGAGGCCGTGATCTAAATCGTCAACAATCTTAGCAAAGCGATCATCATCTAACTTATATAAAAAGCCGATAATGATAGCGGCTAAAATCAAGCAAACACCTGGATACAATGTCATTGCCGCTTTAATTCCTCTAAGAGCGCCTGGTGTCTGATGAGCATTGGCAACGTAACCAGTCATTGCCAATACACCTGCAGAAACTAACGCTGCTAAAGACTGCGCGATTTTTCTTGAAAAGTTGAATGCGGCATAGGTGATACCTTCTTTACGAGTACCTGAACGCCATTCGCCATAATCAATTGCATTGGAAACCATTGCCCACGTAATCCCGTTGGGAATTGCCAAAGCAGTATAGCCAATCGTTACTAAAACAATGAAGGTAACAACATTGTTAGGTAAAACAAAGTTTAAAATATTGGCTATTGCACCAATAACAAAACTCCACATTGCAGTTTTCTTTTGGCCAAAGTGTTTAGTAAGAGTTGGAATCATAAATACCCCAACAATTGAGCAGCCCATCATAATTGCATTAATGACTGGCTGCAAGCCAATGTTGCCTAGATTATATTCCGCATAGAACACCATCATTTGGTTGTTGGTATTCATTGCAGAAATGGTAAACAAAGTCATTAAAATAATTGCTCCCAGTGGGCCATTTTTAAAAATAACCTTGAAGTAATCTTTAAAGCCTTCTTTTTGAGCATATTTGTTTCTGTTAACGTGAACATTTTCTTTCGTGCCAAAGTAACAAATTGCAAACATCACAACACCTAGTACAGCAAAAATTGATGCAGCTAAGAAATAGCCTCGACGTTGGTTACTACCACCAAGCATTACAGTTAACGGGATAAATGCTACACCAGCAATAAATTGGGCCCCTACTGAACCAATTTGTCTTGTCGTTGCCATGAAGCTACGGTCTTGCGTATTTCTAGACATTACCGAAGCTAGTGAACCATAAGGATCATTAGTGAAAGAATAAGTTAAACCCCAGATCATGTAAGCAGCATATGCATAAATAATTTTTTGATTTGTTGATAAACCATTCGGCATTGTAAAGGTAACAATCGTCAAAATTCCTAGAATTATCGCTGAAACCATCATAAACGGTCGAAATTTACCGCGTTTACCAATGTTTTTTCGATTATCAACTACTGAACCTGCTATCGGATCCATAAAAGCATCAAAAATTTTAGTAAACGCAAAGATTCCAGCGACAACTCCTGCACCAATACCAACACCATCAATCCAGAACTTAGTTAAATAAGATTGACCTAGGTCGAACATGAAGCCATTACCAAAATCACCAAAGCCATAGGCAATTTTTTGGTGAAGTGGTATGTGCTTAGATGAATCATTTACCAGCGTAGCATCACAGTCTTTTGCCTTTTTATCAATAATATTCGCATCTATGCTCTCCATTACACACCTCCATATTAAAAATATTTGAATAAATTTATTTTGCTTAGCCAAAAATGCACACGTTAACATTTTTCCGTAAAAATATAACTTCGATAACTATCTCTCTCATTTTTAATGATTAGTGCTTAACGAAATCTGTAATTGAGAGATTTTAGTACCCAAGCATTAGTTGAACTAATTTGTATCGGTAATCCGATAAATCGATAAATCCATTTCTTCAAATATAAATTTTCTTAATATATTAGTATATCTGAAATCGATTACATAATATTCTTAAAAGATATCTTTGTCAACAAAAAATTTAAAATAAAAAAATAGTTTTCGATCTGAAATCGAAAACTACTATAATAGTGAGTTTAAAAATATTATTCAAAATAATCAGCATAATCGCGGCGTAAGGTTGGCTCCTCATCAAGCATCCGGTGCAAGTGACCTGAAAGCAACTTAACTGCTACTGCCGGCTGCTTTTCTTTAACAGCTTCCAAAATTTGCTCATGTTCTTTAACTAATGAGTCCCACGACAAGCTCTTACTACGCAGCCTAAGTACACGGAACCGATTTAGCTGCATATTAACCATCTGCAACCATAACCAGACTTGTTCACGCCCTGATGCTTGGTAAAAATAATGGTGGAAATTTTCATCCTGCTCAAAAAAGCGCATATCGTTATGAGTTGTCTTAACTTCAAGCTTCTGACGTTCGATAATCTGGCGCAAAATCATAAAATCATAATCAGATAACTTTTCAATTGCTTCTTCAATAACCCTCGTTTCAACACTTTCACGCATAAAACGAGCATCCTTTGCCTTTTGCAAATTAATCTTCGAAACATATGTCCCTGATTGCGGCACAGCAACTATCAGCCCCACTTCACGCAATTGAAGAATTGCTTCCCTAATTGGCGTTCTCCCAATTTGCAGTTCTTCACATAAATCTTTTTCAGAAATTTTTTGACCGGGTAAATATTGTAGACTAATAATCCGCTTTAGAATTGTATTGTAAACTTGCTCTTTCATGGTTGAAATCATTGCCATTGTCAGTGACCTCTCTTATTTTATTATCTTCTTTACTACATCATACTCCTATTTACTTGCAAAAAATTCTAAATAAATAAAAATCTCTCAATACATATTGACATTTCCAAATAATGCGTTTACATTAGTAATATATTAGTATATTGAAATCGCAATTAATACTATCTTGTTTATACCTAAGGGGGTATTACAGTGCTTAAGTTAAGTGACAATTATTTAGAAAAAAGCGCTGACTTTGCAGCTCAAGGAATTACTGTTCCTCAATATGATCAAGCTAAAATCACAGCCGAAACTAAAGAAAATCCTGTTTGGGTGCATTTCGGAGGCGGTAATCTTTTCCGTTGTTTCCATGCTAAAATCGCTCAAGACTTATTAAATCAAAACGAACTTTCAAGCGGAGTAGTAGTCGCTGAAACTTACGATGATGAAGTTATTGACAAGATTTACCACGGCTACCAAAACAGAATGTTAAGTGTCGTCATGAACAGTGACGGTTCATTAGAAAAAGAATTATTAGCTAGTGTTGGTGAGTCACTCTACTTCAATCATACAAATCCTAGTGGTTGGAATAGATTAACCAAAATCTTCACTAAGCCATCATTGCAATTTGCTACTTTTTCAATTACCGAAAAAGGTTACGCTTTAACTGACGTCAACGGCAATCTAATTGATGCAGCACAAGCTGATATTGAAAATGGTCCTGATAAACCACAAACAAATATGGGGGCAATTGCTCATTTGTTATACGCACGTTACCAGGCTGGTAAATTGCCAATCGCAATGGTCAGCACCGATAACTTTTCACAAAATGGTCTCAAACTGGAAACGGAAGTTCTTAGAATTGCCGAAGGTTGGACTAACAACGGTCTTGTCGACAAAGGCTTTATTGACTATCTGAAGGATCCAAAGCAAGTTTCATTCCCATGGACAATGATTGACCGGATTACACCTAACCCAGCTCAAAGTGTGGCTGATGAACTCAAAGCAAGTGGCTTCGCAGATACTGAGATTGTTCATACAACTAAGCACACCAATATTGCTCCGTTTGGTAACACCGAAAAAATTCATTATCTAGTAATTGAAGACAGCTTTCCTAACGGTCGCCCAGCATTAGAAAAGGCTGGCGTTATGTTAGCAAGTCGCGACACTGTTAATGATGCCGACCAAATGAAAGTTACAGCTTGTTTGAATCCTTTACATACAGCTCTTGCCATCTATGGTAACTTGCTCGGATACACTTCAATTGCAGCTGAACTTGCCGATGAAGACTTACTTGGTTTAATCAAAAACCTAGGCTACGGCGAAGACTTACCAGTTGTTAAAGATCCAAAGATTATCAACCCGAAGAAATTTATTGATGAACTAATTAACCTTCGCTTGCCAAACAAGAATATTCCTGACACGCCGCAAAGAATTGCCAGTGATACTTCACAAAAGATTCCGGTACGTTACGGTGTAACCTTGCAACACTACATCGATGACCCGAAGCTTGACCCGACTAAGCTTGAATTTATCCCGTTAGTTCTTGCTGGTTGGTGCCGCTACTTAATGGGGATCGATGACAATGACGAAGAATTTACGCAAAGTCGTGATCCATTACTAGCTGACTTAAAGCCTTATGTTGCTGACATTAAACTTGGTGATACCAATACAGATATTCACAAGGCATTAAAGCCAATTTTAACTAACGATAGTATTTTTGGTAATGATCTTTACCAAGTAGGAATTGCAGACAAGGTAGAAAACTACTTCAAACAATTGATTGCTGGTAAAGGAGCTGTTCGCTCTACTTTACATGAAACTATTAAAGTAAAGAGCTATCAATTTTAATTAAAAAGGAAGATTTATATTTATGAAAAACATGGGATTTCGGTGGTACGGTGATAACAACGACTCCATCACATTATCAGATATTCGGCAAATTCCGGGTGTATCACAAGTAGTTGGTACCCTGTTTGATATTCCAGCTGGAGAAGTTTGGCCAAAAGACCAAATTAAACACTTAAAGGATGAAGTCGAAGCTGCTGGTTTAAAGCTCGAAGTTATCGAGTCAGTTAATGTTCACGATGATATTAAGATCGGCTTGCCAAGTAGAGACAAATATATCGAAAACTACATTCAAACAATTCGCAATTTAGCCGAATACGGTGTTAAGGTTATTTGTTATAATTTCATGCCTGTTTTTGACTGGGTTAGAACCGACTTGCATTACCCATTAGCTGATGGCTCAACTGCAATGGCTTTTGAACAAAAGTACTTGACCGATGACCCCCAAAGCATTGCCGATGCAATGCAAAAGAACTCTAACGGTTACGTTCAAGCTGGTTGGGAACCAGAAAGAATGGCTGAAATCAAGCGGCTAATGGCAGCATATAAGGATGTTGATACTGAAAAGTTAACTGCTAACTTGAAATACTTCCTTGATGCAATTATTCCGGTCTGCGAGGAATGTGATGTCCGTATGGCAATGCACCCAGATGACCCACCACGTGAATTATTCGGTTTGCCACGGATTTACAAGAACCGTGATGATATGCTTAAGATTGAGCAATTGCACGAATCACCATACAATGGTTTCACCATTTGCTGTGGTAGTTTAGGTGAAAATCCAGACAACGATGTTCCAGCAATCATCCGCGAATTTGCAGCTAAGGACCGTGTCTTCTTTATTCACGGCCGTAACATTAAATTCTTAAATAAAGATGGCGACTTCCACGAATCAGCTGCACTTTCATCCGAAGGTTCACTTGATATGTATGAAATCATCAAAGCTTTGCACGACAATAATTATCAAGGCTACATTCGTCCAGATCACGGACGCGATATTTGGAATGAAAATGGTCGTCCTGGATATGGCCTCTACGACCGTGCCTTAAGTATTACCTACTTGAATGGGCTATGGGAAGCTATTGATAAGGATCGTAAATAATTAATCAATAAAAAAATATCCAGCATTGTGCTGGATATTTTTTATGCCTTATTTTTCACGAAAAGTATAAAGATACATTTTCAAATATAAAACACTCGCAAAAATAAAGTAGGGATCTTTGACAGATAGATACTGGCCGTCTGTAACTTTTAATTCGACTGGATCAACAAAAATATTGTAATTACTCAGGCGCGAGATTTC
Source organism: Lactobacillus sp. ESL0679 (assembly GCF_029433515.1). Classification (GTDB taxonomy): domain Bacteria; phylum Bacillota; class Bacilli; order Lactobacillales; family Lactobacillaceae; genus Lactobacillus. The sequence goes on from NZ_JAQTIG010000001.1 coordinate 533,547, forward strand.
ATTATCAACCCGTTCAACCACCGAGATAAATGGCACCCCACTCGTCCGCAACTGTCTAGCAAACAATCTCGCGTTATCAGAATTACCCTTTAGCGTAATTAAAATCACAATGTCATCTTTAGTTAGCGACTTAGGTAATGACGACAACTCATCAACACCTTCAATGAAGAAAATGGTGATATTAATCGTTAAGAATAGCCGTCTAATTTCTTGAGCAATATTTCGCTGCAGCGTTCCTGTACCATAGACAAAAATTTTTTTGCTCTTTAATAGTGCTCGACAAATATCAGTAAAGTCCTTGTTAATTATTTGTTCAACAAATTCATTAATTTGTACCTGATATTGATGAAAAATATCTTCATCGATTCTAGGAACAATGCTTTCCTGCTTGAGCAAATAGCGCATTTCTGAAAATCCTTGTAAAGAAATTCTTTTAGAAAAACGAACAATTGCTGATGGCGATACATTACATTTGGATGCTAGCTGTGTCAAATTTAATGATAAAACTGATTTTTTTGAAGATTTTATGACCTGCCAAATATGTTTATCTGTATCTGTAAGCCGTTCAAAGTTTTTAATTACCAGATCGTCAATCACCAGCACTACCTCCATTAAATGAACTATCATTAATAAAATAATTCGTTGACTAATTAGCATTGTCTTTCATTATTCTATCTATTTCAAGTACATTAAACAAAGAACCTGATTATGCGAGGTACAACAAGTTTTCACTCGCATCTATTTGCTTTAGATTATCTTCCGGCTTTTCAACTTGATGACCATTATTATCTGTAATAATCATGACTACTATCGGATCATAGCCAGCTTTTTTAATGTTAGCTAAATCCATTTTAATTAACTGCTGACCTTGTGTGACCTCTTCGCCCTGCTCAACTTCAGCAGTAAAGCCCTCGCCATGCAGATCAACTGTATCAATTCCTAAATGCAGCAAAATTTCACAGCCAGTCTGGGCATCTTTAAGTCCGATTGCATGTTTAGTCTTTGCTAGCATCACTACCTGACCCGTAACCGGTGAAGTTACTTCACCAGTTGTCGGTTCAATCGCAATTGTTTTACCTAAAATTTCTTGAGCAAAAGTTTCATCATTAATATCTTTAGCTGGCACAATTTCTCCTGCAACTGGAGCAACTATTTCACCAGAATTACTGTTTGCAGCTACAACTGGCTCAGTATCAGCAACATCCTTACCAGCTTTGGCTTGTTCCCATTCTTGAATCTTCTTATTAGGATCAAAGAAGAAGTAAACTAGCGAACCGGAAACTAACATTGCCGTAATATGAATAATAAAGTAGTTAATCAATGCCTGTTTACTGTATAAATATGTAACTAAACCTGGGATAGCAGCTACGCCCATGCCAGAACTTGCGGCATGCAGTAAACCAGCTACCATCCCTGAAACAGCACCACCACATAGGGCAAAGATAAATGGCGTCCCAAATTGTAAGTTAACACCAAAGATAGCAGGTTCAGTAATTCCCAAAAATGCTGGCAATGATGAAGAAGTGTATAGACTGCGCTTCCTAGCATCCTTAACTTTCAATCCAGTTACTAGAGCTGCGGTTGCTTGGGCAATAATCCCACCAGTAATCATTGCGTTAAATTGGTTGAAACCAGTAGTGGCAAGCAGACTAGATTCTAGGGCTAAGAAGATATGGTGCATCCCCGTAACCACAATCGCCTGTTGTGTACCACCTATAATTAATCCACCTAAACCAAATGGCAAATTGATTACAGCCTTAGCAACAAACAAGATGCCGTGTTCAATTTCCTGGCAAACTGGCCCGATAACTAACAGACCAAGTAATCCTGAAATCAGTAGTGTAACAAACGGTGTAATTATTAAGTCTAAACTATCTGGAACTATCTTTTTCAGCTTTTTCTCAATATATGCAGCTAGCATAACTACCACTAACGCAGGTAACACTGATCCAGCATAACTGACAACATTGTCTTGAATGCCAAAGATATTAATCGTCAGTGCCTTTGCCGTCCCCTTAATAATATCGTTAGGGTTAGGCAAGAGCGGATTAACTAACATTAAACCAAGGATTAAGCCTAATACTGGTGACCCACCAAACTGGCGCATTCCCGACCATGCAATTAAAACTGGTAGGAAGGTAAATGCTGTTTTCATCAAAACCGTGGCAATAGTCAATGCAGCTGGACTCATGTGGACATTAAATGCCGTCAAGCAATTAATAATCCCGCTGAATAATCCAGTCGCAACTAAAGCAGGAATTACGGGGATAAAAATATCTCCCAAAATTCGGGACACCTTTTGTGGTAAGGACATACCCTCATATTGACTAGCTTGTCCGCCATCTTGGTTGTCATTATTAGATACCAAATTGTAAATTCGGTCTACTAGCCCTGTACCCAAGATAACTTGGAACTGATCACCAGAGTAAAATTCACCCTTAACGCCAGCAATTGAACTAATGCCGTCTTCATTAATCTTACTTTTATCAAATGGCGTAATTCTAAGTCTAGTTGAACAATGTGACACGTTCTTAATATTATTTTTTCCGCCTATGTTTGCCAAAATTTCTTTAGCAATATTACGATCATTGGTTTTCAACGTTCTTACCTCCTTATTTATGGTCTAACGCAAGTGCCATCTGGCAATCTACTAATTGTCCAATCACTGGTCCAATCATCCTTAAATGAAATTTCCGGATATTCTTTAGCCGCTTCTTCATCAATATCGACGCCGATACCAGGATGGTCGTTAACATAAATATAACCATCACGAACAGTAGGTGTCCCCGGAAATACCCGATAAGTATTTTCCTTAATGCTATTGCTCCACTCCTGAACACCACAATTGTGTGAAGATAAACTCAATTGAGCATTGACAGCATGACCAATAGCTGACAAGTCTCCCGGGCCATGCCATGAAGTCTGGATACCATACAAATCGGCAAAGGCAATTAACTTCCTGATTGGAGTAATGCCACCAATCTGACTAATATGACATCTGATAAAGTCAATATCACGATCCTGAATCACCTTCATCCATTCGCGTGGATTATTAAACAATTCACCCATCGAAAGAGGAACACTTGTCTGGTCCCTAACTCTGCCTAACCAGTCCATTTGTTCTAGTGGAACAACATCTTCCATGAACAACGGCGAGAACTTCTCCATTTTTCTTAAAAAAGTAATTGCCTGATTGGGCGTCAATCGTTCATGAACATCATGAATTAGTCTTATCTTGTCGCCGAACACATCATGAACCTTAGTAAAAGCTCGTAAAACTGTGTCCATATACAAGTAGGGGTCATAATAAACACCATCATTGGGCCCAGTCACTGGACCGTAATCTGAACCACCATAACCGTTAATTTGGACCCGAATATTAATCCAGCCTTGGTCGACCTTACCTTGAACCTGCTTAACGGCATCATCTACCGAAGAAGCATCAACATGGGTATATGCAGGAATGGCATCGCGACATTTGCCGCCAAATAATTCATATAGCGGCATGTCAGCTAATTTGCCTTTAATATCCCACAAGGCCATGTCAATTCCTGCTACTGCATTATTGAGAACTGGACCATTGCGCCAGTATGAGTTAGCTGTGCAGGCTTGCCAAATATCTTCAATATTGTTTGGCGATTTTCCAATCAACATCGGCCTAAGATAGCTGTCAATTGCCTTCTTAACCACCTTGATTCTTTGAGTAAAGGTTGCGCACCCAACACCATAAATGCTTGGGTCATTTGTCAACACTTTGACGACCAATAAATTTATTCCTTCCGGAGCAGTGATAATGGTTTTAACATTTGTTATTACCAATTTCTTCATGAATCACTTCACCTCTCGCTTTCTAAAACAATTTTTATTGTAAGGGCTTCCTCAGAAAATAGATATACTTCTTGACCATTTGAATTTTTACTTCGCAAGTTGAACTATTTTTTATTTCTTAAAAAATTTTTTAAACAAAAAAAGAGCCTTACAACCGTAAGACTCTTACTACTTTATAAAAATTTTTATCTTAAAACACGCATATTGCTCTGCTTATCCATTACCGCACGAATTTCTGCATCAGTAACCAAATTAAGATCACCGCTAATGGTCAGTTTCAAAACGCTGGCAGCAATCGCGTAATCAAGTCTATCTTGGGCGCTGAAATCATGCAACAATCCGTGCACTAGACCAGCACCAAAGGCATCGCCGGCGGCAACACCTTCCCACACGTGCATCTTATAAATCGGAGTTTTATAAACTTGCCCGTGATCAATCATCAGCGCCATCCATTCCGAATCCTCAACAGAATGAATGTTGCGTAAGACGCTGGCAACAGTTTGACACTTAGGGTACTTAGCAGTGATGGCTTGCATCCCCTTGATAAAAGCATCTTTTTGTTCAATGCCGCGACTCATATCGCCGTCAAAAGCCTTGATACCCAATGTTGCTTCAAAATCTTCATCATTTGCCAAACATACATCGACATACGGCATTAGTTGCGCCATTGACTGTTGCGCTTTTTCTGGCGACCACATTTTACCGCGGTAATTCAGATCGCACACAACCTGGATATCATGCTTAAGACAATATTGACAAGCTGCTAATACTGCCTGAAACATCTCAGTAGAAACAGCAGGCGTAATTCCTGAGAAGTAGAAATAACTGGCATCCTGCAAGATTTCAGCCCAATTATATTCGGCAGCTTTTGAAACTGCAAAGGAACTACCAGCACGATCATAAACCACACTAGTGTTGCGAACACTCGCACCTTTTTCAAAGAAATAAATACCTAGTCTTGGGCCGCCAATCCGCATTTCAGCTGTATCAACACCATAACGACGCAAAGTTCCTAAGGCTGCTTGACCAACTGCATTTTGCGGTACTTTAGAAACAAACTGCGCATGATCGCCAAGTAATGACAACGAGGTTGTTACATTAGCTTCCGCACCTCCGTAAAGACCCGAAAAAGTATCAGTTTGAATAATTCGTTGGTTCTCTGCTGGCTTAAGCCGTAGCATCATTTCGCCAAAAGTTACTACCTTCTGCATTCGTCTCACCTATTTTCCTTGGATTCGTAAAATTTCCTTATGGTAGGCTTCTGCTTGTTTAGTCACTGCATCGTAATCACCTTTAGCAGCTGCTGCAGTTAAATTACTGCCGGCACCAACGACAACAACACCAGCTTCAAACCATTCATGCATGTTTTCAAGGTTAACGCCACCAGTTGGCATAATGTTAACTTGAGGTAATGGTGCTTTAACTGCCTTGATAAAGCCGCGACCCAAGACACTGCCTGGAAATACTTTGACAATTTCTGCACCATAACGCATTGCCGTTTGAATTTCAGTAACCGTCATGCAGCCTGGCATGTAAGGGATTTGGTATTCATTACACAATAATGCAACTTCCTTATCAAAGGATGGTGCAACGATAAATTTAGCACCAGCCATAATGGCAATTCTTGCAGTGACAGCATCTAATACAGTGCCGGCACCAACAACAACTGCTGGATCAGCGCTATATTCATCGTGAAGCTCGCGAATAATTTCATCTGCTTGCGGCGCGGTGAATGTTAATTCGATCGCCTTAACGCCACCTTTAATACAAGCAACTGCTGTCTTATAAGCTTCTTCTTTTGACTTGCCACGAACAACAGCAACCACACCCGCATTCTGCACAGCAAGCAATGTTTCGGTCTTTTGCATAATATTTCCTCCAATTTTCATCACTAATTATAACTTTATGGTAAACCTTTACCTTATTTTTTTCAATCATTATCTTGGAAGCAACGATAATTCATCCCTCCTGATTAGTTGTTTGCTATAATAACGATATAAACATTGAATTTGAGGCTTTTATGAAAAGAAAAACAGCTAGTATTAAAGACGTCGCTAACCTAGCGGGCGTATCAATCGCAACCGTGTCACGATTTTTGCACGGAAAATATAATCGGATGTCACAAATGACCGCCCAAAAGGTTGCTAGTGCAATTGAACAACTAAATTACGTGCCTAATGCAGCAGCTCAACAATTGATTACCAATAAAAGTAAAACAATTGCGATTATTGTAGCCAATATTGCCGACTCATTTTCAACCGAATTATTTAAAGGAGCCAGTTCAGTTTTAGAGCCCGTCGGTTACACAACAGTGATGCTGGACACTGACTCACAGCAACAAAAGGAAGAACATTTAATTAATGCCGTTGGTTTAAATACTTATGATGGCCTGATTTTACAACCCTTGAGTAGCGACGTTGCCACGATTAGAGATGAGGTTCGCCGTAAAATTCCTATTGTGATCCTTGATCGCAAATTAGCTTACTCTCCCTGGCCACAAGTTTTAAGTGATAACCACAGTGCTAGCTATCGTGCCGCTAAATACTTTTCTCAGCACAATTGCACTGATGCAATTGTCTTATCTTCACCAATTTCTGTTGCTTCCACAAGACAGGAACGATTAGCGGGAATCAAAGAAGTTTACCCTCAAGCAACAATCCTAGAATTTAACGATGAGAGTAATCAAGATACTGTCTATCAAAAAATAGGTAAAGCTTTAACTAATAATCAAAAAACTGTTTTGTTTTTCCTCGAAGAACGGTGGCTACTTGCCCTGTTGCCACGGCTAATCAACGATAAGCTACTTAACGAAAAGAAACTACAAATTTCAGGCTTTGCCGACACCGATTTAATTTCAACGATTTGGCCCACTGCTAAAATGATTATTCAAAATCCTTATCAAATGGGTAAAAGTGCTGGTCAAATCATGCTTAATTTGCTTAACGAAAATCGGAATATTCCCGAAGTCACAACCATTAAAACGGAATTTAGGTCAAAATAGTTACTAGCAAATTTTTAGCTAACCGTAATGCCACCTGTAATCGTAGTGATTTTTACATGATTATCACTACTGAAGTTTCTACCTGTCTGATTGGCAAAGCAGCGCACATGCCCAGTTACTGTTGATAATTGATAGTCACTGGTTGGATCAGCTTGAGTAATGCGCACACCGCCGTTAGTTAGTTTCAGGATATTCTGCCCCAATAATTGGCTAGCATCAATCTTGGCACCACCATTTTTTAAGCGGGCATCAAGAGTCAGCTGACTGTGATTAATTTTGATACTGCCATTGGCAATTCGCAAGATTGTCTGCGGCAAACTAGATTGTGCAATTGTTACGGAGCCATTGGCTGTTTTAAGTGTCACTTGCCCAGTAACTTTGATTCCATCTAATTTGCTAGCACCATTTTTAAGCTCTAACGTTAAATTACTGCAAGTAATAGCGGCAAGATTGACGCTGCCATTGCGATCATTAATCTCAATCACGTCTAGAGTTGCCACACTAGGAATAGTAATCTCAATTCGAGGTTGCTCTAAGTATAAGTGAAGTAAATTGAGCCGGACAATGTCGGCATCACTTTCAGTAACAACTAAGTCATTACCACTAACTTCGGCATGTAAAGTCTGCCTTTTAGTATCTGTGAGTGTAACCTGGTAAGATGCTGCCGTGGTAATCGTAACGGCCGCATTTTTAACATTAATTTTGATATTGGTAAAAGTAGCAGCGGGGATTGTGTGTGTCATTTGATTAGTAAAAGTCATCGTTGTTCTCCTTTTATACTCACCATTAAAGACTATCTATTAATAAAAACAACCAAAATTCAGTAAGTGGTCGGTTATCATGCCTAAGAGGCAGTAATAAGGAACTAAAAATATTGCTGTCCCCCTTTAAGATCAAGGCCATAATAAAACCCCGAAATTAGGAAAATCTAACTTCGGGGTTTCACTTAATTATGCATTACTATCAAATTTTAATCGATTGTTTGTACCCAACCTTCAGGGCCCTCTTTATCACCATATTGGATAGCAATCAATTCATTGTACAACTTGGTTGTGATAGGACCAGTCTTGTCTTCGCTGTAAATGACATGCTTTTGTCCCTTGTAAGTGATTGAACCAACTGGCGAAATTACGGCAGCTGTACCCATCGCGCCGGCTTCCTTCATCTTGAAGGCTTCTTCCAAAGTGATTTGACGTTCAACTGAGTTTAAGCCTTGACGCTTAGCAACTTCAAGCAAGGATCTCTTAGTGATTGAAACCAAAATTGATTCGGATTTTGGTGTGACAAATTGTCCCTCTTGAGTAATGCCGAAGAAATTAGCACCACCAAATTCATCAACATACTTGTGTTCACGTGGATCAAGGTACAAGCAGTCGGCAAAGCCTTCTTTATGTGCTTCAACTGATGGCAACAAGCTGCTGGCATAGTTACCTGAAGTCTTAGCTTGACCCGTACCAGCATAAGCAGCACGGTCATACGGACTAACTTTGTAAGCTGCTGGATTCAAGCCCTTAATATATGCACCAACTGGTGTAGCGAAAATCCGCAAAGTATATTCTGTCGCTGCAGCAACCCCCAAAGCTTGCGAGGTGCCAATCATAAATGGTCGAACATAAAGCGTTGCGCCACTGTCATATGGTGGAACATATTCCTTATTGGCCAGCACAACTTGCTTAACTGCTTCAACAAATTTATCTTCTGGATATGGCGGCATTGCTAAACGTTCAGCTGATAAAGTAAAACGGTGGGCATTTTGATCAGGTCGGAAAAGATTAATTTTACCGTCTTTTCTACGATAAGCCTTCAGGCCTTCGAAAATTTCCTGGCCATAGTGCAACACTTCTGCACCTTCGGAAAGAGTTACAGTCGACTCTTCGACTAATTTTCCTTCTTGCCATTCACCATCTTTATATTTAGCTTCATAACGATATGGTAGATCGCGATATTCAAAGCCTAGATTATTCCAATCAAGATCTTCTAGCTTCTGTTTCATCAGAGTACCTCCACTTATTAATTTTTAGGATAGATATGAAAATTAATATCATGCTATTTTCATAATTATTTAATCGCTACCTAATTTAACTCATAAAGATACAGATGTCAATAGCAGTTGATAGTTTTTCTACCCATATATAACAAAAACGTCACTTTCAAAAAGTGACGTTTTTAAAATTAAATTATTTCTCTTCTTTTTCGACTTTTTCAGCGTCGGCTTCTACCTTGGGATTAATATCCAATATTGCCTCGCCGTTCAAGTAAACATGCTTATCATCAGCGGTAAACTTAACTTCCTTAGTATCTGGCTCTTTCATTAGCAGTTTGGCAATTGGCGTTTCCAGATCTTGCTCAACCACCCGACGCAATGGCCGTGCACCAAACTTCTTGTCATAACCCTTCTCTGCAATATAGGCTTTAGTTTCATGTGAAACATCAACCTTAACTTTTCTCTTGGCAAGAACTTGGTCCATCTTCTTGAGGTAAATATCGATAATCTTGGTCATATCTTCTTCACTCAGGGAGTTAAACGGCACAATCGCATCCAGCCGGTTCAAGAACTCTGGTCTAAAGTAAGCTTCCAGAGCCTGAATCATCTTATCATGGTCAACTTTGCCATCCTTAAGTAAATTATCAGAAAAGCCGGCATTAGAAGTCATAATTAAGATTGTATCCTTGAAGGAAACCGTTCTGCCTTGGGCATCTGTTAGGCGACCATCATCCATAATTTGCAGCAATGCGTTGAAGACTTGTGGGTTAGCTTTTTCAATTTCATCAAATAAAATCAAACTGTACGGCTGGTGACGAACTTTTTCAGTTAATTGACCACCTTCGCCATAGCCAACGTAGCCCGGAGCAGAACCGATTAGTTTGTTAACTGCCATTTGGTCCTGATATTCTGACATATCGAGGCGAATCAAGTGATTTTCACCACCGAACAACTGAATTGCTAGTTGCTTGGCCAGTTCTGTCTTACCAACCCCAGTTGGGCCAGTTAGTAGAAATGAACCAGTTGGACGATCGTTGTCTTTGAAGACTTGCTTACGCGCAATCGCGTCGGTAATAATATCAATCGCACTATCTTGATCAATTACCGCCTTCTTTAGTCGTTTAGCTAAGTCAAGATTATGTTGCCCCTCGCTTGCGTGCAATTCACTCATCGGAATCTTGGTTCTTGCCTCAATTAAGGCATAAATATCTTGATCCGTAACCCGCGGTGTTGCAACATCATGAACATGATCCTTTTTATCGGTCAATTCCTTGATTTGCTTCTTTAAATCACTGGCTCTAGTGTAGTCTTCCTTTTCAGCAGCCTCTTTCTTTTCGTGTTCAAGGTGCTCAATTCTCTTTTGCAGACTAGCTTCATCTTCGGGAACAGTATCCAAGCCTTTTTTGGCACCAGCCTCATCCATTAAGTCGATTGCCTTATCTGGTAAATACCGGCCTTGAATGTAGCGTTGTGATAATTCAACCGCCAAGCGCAAAGCACTATCATCGTATTTAACGTGGTGATATTCTTCATACTTCTTCTTTAGGCCTTCCAGAATTTTAACGGTCACATCAGCTGATGGCTCTGGTACTTGTACTGGTTGGAAGCGCCGAGCCAAAGCTGCATCGTTTTCAATTCTACGGTATTCACTGGTAGTCGTTGCCCCAATTAAATTCAAATCACCGCTGGCCAGAGCTGGCTTCAAAATGTTAGCAGCATCCCCGCTATTATTTTCAGAATCAGTTGAGCCAGCACCGACAATATTGTGCAATTCATCAATGAACAAGATAATGTTCGGGTCTTTTTTAGCTTGGTCAATGACCTTCTTCAAGCGTTCTTCAAAGCTGCCCCGCAAGCTAGACCCCGCAACCATATCATTAATATTCACATCGATAATGTGTTTGTCCTTCATCTTGTCTGGAACATCGCCGCTCGCAATCTTTTGTGCCAAGCCTTCAACAATCGCAGTCTTACCAACACCAGCAGGGCCAACCAAAACAGGATTATTCTTTTTCCGTCGACTTAAAATCTCAATTACTTCCTGAATTTGCTCATCACGACCAATTACAGGATCATATTTATGCTTTTTAGCCTGCTCTACTAAATCAACACCAATTGGCTTATCCTGCTTAGGGTCTTGACCAGCAACCGGGCCTTGACCATTAAAATTTTGCGGCGATAAGTGCATATCACCTGAATAATGGATTGGAATTGAGCCATTGTCAGAATCCTTCATATTACCAAAGAAAGAATTGTTTAATTCGTTAAATAAATTATCAAAATCGTTATCAAAGTATGCCATTTATTAACACCCCTTATTATAGTTTTGCGTCTTCAATTAGCACTCTATCAATTAGAGTGCTAATCTGTTTACATCCTAAATTATAACAGGTTATCCACAAATAGCAAATTATTTGTCTTGCTTTTCCACAACGTATAGCTTTATTCTTGAATAAACAAAAAATGCCGATAATTCAGCATTTTGTATAGTCTATTTATTATTTTTTTGATATAAATCATAGTGTTTACGCAAATATTTTGCAGTCAAACTTGTGGGATTTTTAGAAATATCCACAGGTCTGCCACTAGCAACTATCTTACCTCCCTGCTGGCCACCACGTGGTCCCATATCAATCATATAATCACTATTGGCTATCACGTCTAGGTCATGAGTAATTGTAATAATTGTTGCCTGCTGAGCTAACAATTTTTGCAAAACTGCTAGCAATGTCCGCACATCATACGGATGTAACCCAACCGTCGGCTCATCAAAGACAAACAGACTGCCCTTTTGTTTGCGGTGCAAGTGACTGGTCAGTTTCAACCGCTGGGCTTCACCACCTGATAAAGCTGGCGTTGACTCACCTAAGTGCAGGTAGCCTAATCCCATATCATGCAAGGTGGTGACAGTTTTTTGAATTGCCGGCACTTTCGCAAACAATCCCTGATTGAGCACATCATCAACTGAAAGAGCCAGAACATCCGCAATACTCAACCCATGCCATTTAACTTGCAAAACCTGAGAGTTGTAGCGACGCCCGCCACACACAGAGCAAGTTTCCACCATATCAGGCAAGTATTGAATATCAAGTGCAATTACCCCCGTGCCACCACAAGCTGGACAGGCACCTTCTTTATTATTATAAGAAAAATGCGTGGCCTTGTATTTTAATTGTTTTGCCAGCGGCTGGCTGGCGAATAATTTGCGCAAGTTCGTCATAATGTCAGTATACGTCGCAACCGTCGACCGTTGATTTTTACCAACTGGCGCAGAATCTACACTAATCACATTCGTAATTCCACTGGCTGCTAAATCCTTAACCCAAACTGGTCCAGCCTCGTGCTTTTTTTGCGCCTTAAGCGCTGGTAAAAGCGAATCAAGAATCATCGTTGTCTTGCCAGCACCAGAAAAGCCAGTAATTGAAGTCAAGCGACCAACGGGAATTTGTGCGTGAACATGGTGTAGATTAAAGCGATCAGTAATCGTAAAAGCAATCTTCCCTTTGGCAAACAAAGTGGCTTTCTCAGCCTGCGGCCTAACTTGTAAAGGTGCGTTACCTGTTAAATAGGGGCCAATGTGCGAACTTTCATTTTGCTTAATCTGACCAAGCGTACCCTGAGCAATAATCTGGCCACCTTGACTGCCAGATCCCGGGCCAATTTCAATAATCCAATCAGCTGCGTTAATAATTGATGTTTCATGATCAACCACGACCAAGGAATTACCTTGATTAACTAATTCATGAAAAACATCAATTAATCCGGCCACATTATCTGGGTGCAGACCAACCGATGGCTCATCTAAAACGTATAACACACCAGTCGTTTCCGTTCTTAGCGTCCGGCCTAGCTGTATTCGTTGCAACTCTCCTGTTGACAAGGTGCTAGCTTGCCGCGCCAAACTCAAATAATCTAAGCCTAACTTTAACAGCGGCTTAACTTGATGCATCAATTCGCCGGTTAAATTTTGGGCTAGCGCCTGCATATCTTCTGGTAATTCAGCCAAAATCGCCTGCATATAATCATTTAACTTACCCAAAGTTAGTTGCTCTGCCGCCACAATATTTTTACCAGCAACTAACTGTGTCCAGCGACTAGGATCAATCCGCAAGCCGTGACAACGTGGACAGGTGCTAAAACGGTAAAAAGCATTAATTCGCTCTAAACCACGTTCTGACTTGGTAGTTTTACGCGAATTAGCAACAGCATTATAGGCATTTTCATATAAAGCATCTAAATGATAAACTCGTCCAGTTGAAGTTGGAAGATCAATTGGGATTTTCCGTTCTTCACCATGTAAAACAATCTGCTTTTCCTTAGCTGTTAATTCTTTATACGGAACATCGGTGCGGACGCCGAGCTCACGTGCAATCCGCCACATCCAGTTACGTCCCGGAATCTGCCATGTGGCCACAGCACCTTGCTCAAGCGATAGATTTTCATCGGCAATAATCTTGTCGTCATTAATCTGCTCAACTGTTCCCAGACCCTGACATTGTGTACAGGCACCATCAGAATTAAAGGCAAAATCTTCTGCGCTAAACGCATAAAATTGAGCGCCGCAAGTTGGACAGATTATTTGCCCCATTGCATCCCCCGATAGGTCCATTGCTTGAGCAATTTTAATTGTTGGCGCCACCCGATGACCGTTAGGACAAACTGGTGAGCCCAACCGTGAAAAAATCAGCCGTAAAATATTAAAAATTTCGGTTACCGTGCCAACCGTCGACCGCACACCAGGGATTGTCGGCCTTTGCCGTAATGCCAAAGCTGACGGAATATGTTTTACCTCATCAACGGTGGCTCGACCAACTTGGCTAATTCGGCGTCTGGTATAAGTCGCTAGCAAATCAAGGTAACGCCGCGCACCTTCAGCATATAAAATCCCCATCGCCAAGCTTGATTTTCCCGATCCGCTAAGACCAGAAATAACAACAAACTTATGCAGTGGAATATTGACATTTATATTTTTCAAATTATTTACACGGCCACCACGTACTTCAATTTGAGTTGGCTGCTCTTGATATTTCATGTTCATTGTCCCTTTTATTTATTTGGCTTTGGTTGTCTTTCCGACCTCAACAAATATTGTCTAATCAATTGAACAACCTGCTTATTTTGTGGCAAATCGGAATGGTCGGCTTCTTTACCCGTAACTGTCATTGCCGTATATGATTTAACCTGATTTTGAAAAATAAACTTGCCTGCTGCAACACTTGATTCAGGAACGATGCCATCTGACTCATAATTTTTACCACCGGATAATGAATACACTCGCAAATTCTTAGGCAATTTGGAGCGACTTTTAATAAAATCAGCCAGCATTTGCGTGTGATTAGCCATATTATTTTCCGTAAAATTATACGGCGTCCCTAAGGTCATCAGGCACTTCATTTTCGTCTCACTCGAATAGTCTGCATAATAATGCTCAAGCCAGTACGTCCAAATTAAGCCACCGTTAGAATGACCAAACGCCTTAAAATTATTGAATTTATAATTACTCATTAGCGAGTCAAAGGCAATATCCAGCCAATGTGCCTGCTTTTTAATATTGGCATAACCATCCTTATTATTATCAAAGCCAATAATAATGAACGGTTCCAGGTCATTTTTACCAATTGAACCGGTGTAAGAAAGTTTTGATTCACGTGAAACATTAATTTTTAAAACGCTATGATGATGCAGTGTTGTCTTATTCAGCTGGTCGATTAACTGATTAAACCGCTCAGTTGTCGCACTCGACCCCGGAACCATAATCACTGGCGACAATAATGATTTACTGCGTTCAGCACGAGCATTGTTGGATTTCTTCATCCAATTATATCCTGGAATTGCCAGCAACAGTAATATGATTATCAGCAAACAAATCCACTTAAAATTCTTATTTTTGCGCATTAATCGCACCTTCTTGTTCAGGATTAAGCCGAGGCTCAATCTTCTCACCAATTTTAATAATCGGTAACAATAGACAAGCATCCAACACTAACAAAATTATCGGGAAAACTAATGCCACCCAATCACCATTAGTACCGAAAAACGGAATTAAAATTCCCGGTGTACCTTTTAAAATCGGATAGACTGACACGGGTAAAATATGAAGACTAATCGCACAGGCAGCAAGCAGCATATTTATCAGCGGCAATACTAATATCGGCAAAATAAACAACGGATTTAAAATTAGCGGCATCCCCACAGCAAAGCCCAATGTTGAGCTAAACGCTACTGGTAATAAGCTGAGCAGTGCCAACGCCTCAATCTCATGATTTTTTTGTCTAAGCAAAAGCACCACAATAATTGCCAGCACAATACTTGTACCACCCATCGTCCCATAATTATTAATTAGTGAACTACCTAAAAATTTGTACGGTACATTCCATGAATTACCGTGATGCAACGCATAAGTCAAATTTTCTGCTGTATAAGCATTGTTAATCGTTCCCGACATTGAACGTAGTGGATAGCCAATACCTAACCACCCTAACAACGTGATTACTGCCGATAATAACATGCCTTCAGCCAAATTATTGGTCGTTTGCATTCGGCTGACAATTTCATTAAAACTCGCAGAATTTAACATTTTTAGTTGGAGTTCATAAATAATAACTCCTAAAATAATACCTAAAATCAACGATACGACCATTGGCAGCACACTTGCCCACGCCCGATGACGAATCCATTTAACGTTCTCTCTTTTAACAAGAACGTACCGTTTACCTAGAAGATGAAACACCTGTCCCACGCAGTAACCAATGATTAACGCAATAAACACACCATCGACCTGCAATAAGCTAGCCGTAAACGGCATGCGACTATCACGACCGCTACTTGAAGCATACGAGCAAAAAAGAATAACTAACACAGCCGCCATGCCAGCCATTGTCGAATCACGCCGATATATTCGGGCAGTATAACGCGCCATAAAATAGGTAGCATAAACGCCAAAGACGCCAAAAGTCACCTGCACCATTCCGCGACTTACAAAGGAACCGGCATACCATAAATGATCTGACAAAATTTTATCCAAACCAAAAATATTGTAAATTAAACCGTTAGGCGAAAATACAAGATCGAATAAAAGTTGAAAATATGAACCCAAAACAGCGATGGGCATTAACATTACTAGTGTTCTTTGCGTTGCTTGAAAAAATGAACGTTGCCGCAACCACACTACAGTCCTTGTAAAAAAATCAATCATTAATTTACGCCTTTACTTTATTAACCTAAATAATAATACTCAACCCTCTTAAGTCTACCAGCTCTAAACAATTAGTGGTTTTTTAACAGCAAATTTTAAAAAAATGCTATAATGAGTGTAGTTTGTGAAAGGTGAGAAAATGAGTAAGAAGAGAATTGAGTTAAACGAAAAAACAGAAAAATTGGTAGAAAAATATCTTGATGTAAATGAATCTGATATTAATGAATTGACCAATAAGGCGCTGCAGTCGTTTCTTATTAATCATCTCAGTGCTAGCCAAGTCAAAGACGCATTACAAGAAATAGATGGTATCAGCGGGGCAAGCACTAAATATTCAGAACACTTATTTAAAAATAGCATTGACGACTTAAACAGATTCTAAAATCTGTTACTAACTAAAAAAGCAGGAGCTTACTCCTGCTTTTTTATTCCCTAAATTGGTTACCCGCCAAATTCCGGTAAAATTCTGCCTTAGTCGCTTGAATATATGGTGTCAGTACTAATGAACCAATACCAACACATAGGCCAATTATTACCGCGTGAGCAAACACTTGATAAAGACTCGTAATACTAATCAAAGCGGTTAATCCAAAACTAATTAAGCCGCCCACTACATACAGCAAAATATACCAGCCCATAAAACTCAGGTCGAGGACAAACAACTCCCACTTGTGTCCAGCCATTAAGTCTTTGCTAGCTGTCACCCCAGCGGTAAACTCAACATGCTGACCACTATCTACCATGTCTTTTACAATATAAGGCGTCATCGCGTAAGAATAAGACTTAATTAACCCGGGGATAACTAACAATAAAAACCATAAAAATTCAAAAACATTTTGCATCAAATAATTGAGCAGTTCTGGAATAAAAAGATTATCATAAAAGGCCGAAAAAGCCGACTTAACAACGTTATCCTTACGACCATCACATAAATTTAAAAAGGTGACCGCGTAACTCAATGCAAAAAAACTAATAAAAATCGATAAGCACATTTGCAATAACCATTGCAGTTGAACCTTGTAATCCATTCCCAAAATGTTACCGCGCACAGCAAACTGCATATAACTAGGACTAGAAACAATTAAATTAATCACAGAAATAATCAATGCTACCCCAATAGCCCACCGCCAATTACCATGTAATTTTTCTTTTGCCTCTGCTTTTAACTCTGCTCTGGTCATAGTTAAGCTCCTTTTTATTAGTAAATATAATTTATATTATACACTATTTTTATAAAAATAATAGCAGAAGTTAAGGCATCAAAAAAAGCCTAGTTCCACCAACATCGGAACTAAGCTCACACAGTGTTGTGCCGTTATTACTGACCACATATAGAAGTTAGCATTTTCGCTACCGGAGAAAATGAATACTTTCCTATAACGGCACAACAAAATTTTAGCATTCAATTTGACAAAAGACAAGGTTTAACCTGTTATATTTTCACTACTAGGCTTTAAACCAATTAGTTGACCCATAATTTGATTAATCTCTGCTTTCAAAATGGCAAACTGACCAGCCTTAGTCTGATTAGACTGGATAATTATCATTGTCTTACCATTATCAGTAGTGCGCATAAAGGTATAGTAGCCTTCGCCAGCACCATTAGCGGTCTTAACATTGTGCTTAATGTTATTGTACAAACCACCATTATAATATACTGGTGGACCAGCTTCATACAGCAACTTGCGACTCGCGTTTGTTAAAATCTTGCCGGCTAAAATATAGTGCATTACTTTAGCAATATCTTCATTTGACATGACAACAGAACCAGCCCCAAGTTCATTATGAGCATCGCGCAAAGCCGCCTTGTGTTTAACAGCAACATAGCGATTGCGGTGATAAACCATCCCTGGTACTAAACCACTGCCAATGATTTTTTCGGATTTCGACCACAAAAATGCGGTGTGCTTCAATTGTAGCGGTTTAATGTAGCTTTCTCGGAACAATTGTTCATAGCTTTTGCCAGTAATTTGCGACATAATGCCACATAAATAAATATAGTTAAGCGAACTATAATGCCATTGCCCTAGCAGTTTTGACGTAAATATCGTTCTGGCAGCATCACGATTAATATTGTCATTATCGGATACAAAATGCTTCCGGCCCAACTTTGCTCCAGGCTTTAAATCCAAACCAGCTGTCATTGTCAGCAGGTTTTTAATCGTTATCTTTTTAGCTCCCGGAATTTCCGGATAAAACTTACTTAGATGATCATGCAGACTTAATTTTCCTTTTTGCACTTCGTGCATTACCATTGCGGCTGTCATCGACTTTTGAACAGAATTAATTAAATAACTAGTGTCAGTCGTGTTTTCTGTAGCATAGTCCAGCAAAGTTTTACCATTTTTAATTACTAAAACAGAACCTTTTATTCCCAGAGCATCAATTTTCTGGCGCACTAATTGTCTTTTAAACTTTCCTTCTGACTTGTATCTGCAGGCGTTTTATCAGTTACACTAATCGCATACGGCTTGTTTTGCCATTTTTTAGTATAAAAATAATTATGAATATTATAGTTATAAGGCAAGTTAGCTTTTGCCATGAACGGCTTAACCGCTTGATCAACTGCAACCCAGCCGCGCCAACCAAGGTGAATCGTATCTTCCATAAAGTACTGTTGTGCGCCACGTTTTGATAAGTCTTCAACGTTAGCAAAACCTTGACTAGCAAGCTGGTATTTAATCTTAGAAACAGACTTCTGGTACATCTTTTGTGACAAGCCTGTGTAGCTTGCCCACTTATGATTAATCGGCGGTATGATAAACAACACATTGGTATGTTGCTTAGCAAACTGCTGCAGCATTAATTCAAAATCACTATATTCAGTTGATTTAGTATAATCAAACTTGCGTTGACTATTCTTCAGCTTGCGTAAATTCTTTTTATCCAGCCTCGTTCTATAAAAGCTATTATTAATTCCAAACGTGTTGGAATTAGTATGCTTAGCTGCTTGCTCATCAGCAACTTGTTCAAGCCCAGCAACTGAATATTGCTTAGGCAATAGCTTGGCACGATCACGAATTTTCTGAATCCGATCACGCAGTTGGAACGTGCTAAAGAATTTATCTTCAGTGTTCAACATGCGGCGTTGATTTTCCAAGATAAATCTTTGCGTCGAACTTAATTGCTGACCTTGAGCAACTTTACGCATCCCCAACTTGATTTCACCTTTTACTTCCGGCATCTGCAAAAAGCGCTTAGCTGCATAACGGTTAGTTACAGTACTCTTTTTGATTCCCAATAAGAAATTGCAGGCTTGCAGTGGTGAATAATATAAGGTAAACGCGTTCGGGTCTTGGCCCTTTTTCGTAAACCATTGCGGTGAAATAATAACTACCGCTTTTTTATTCTTCAATTGCTGTGCTGTGCCCTGCATCCCTAAGAACTGGGCTAGCGATTGACTGCCGGGGCCACCAAGCAAAAATGGCCGATAATTGCGGTGATACTTTTCAGCTAAAACACTTGGGTGTAGCGGATCCATTCGCGACAGTTCACTTGAACCGTAAAACGGCACATAACCCTCATCAAAGGCATTTTGCTTCATTCGCGAGCCCTTAAAAATGGTCGTTGTCTGTGAATTGGCTGCTTGATAAATCGAACCTTTCGAAAAAGTTCGCTCCCATGGCAGTAACAAAATCACCAAAAGCAGGATTATAGCGCAGAGAACCGGGCCAAAAATCTGCCACAGTCGGCGTTTGTTATTCATTTTCTAAGCTTTCCACCTTTGCCACAATCTTAGCTGGCGTGTCCCATTCTGTTCTTTCAAATTCTGAAACAGGAACATCAATATCAAATTTTTCTTGCAAGCTAAGTAGCATCTGCACACTTGCCATTGAATCCATCAAGCCGCTAGAAAAAATATTTTCGTCCATGTTATTTGACAAATCTTCACCAGTTAAATCTTGTAAAATTGCTAAAACTTCTTTTTTGATATCCATTCTTAAAACCTCTTAATCCTTTAAATAAATTTTCCGTTACTTCCAGCCAAACCATAATTGACTAAGGAAGCCGGAGAAAATTAAGAAACTAAAACAAACAACGTTAAATGTTAGAAAAATTGCAAACCATTTTGTAAACTTATTCGACGGAATTTGCTCTTTGTGTTTCTTTTTAAATCTAAGCCAATAATCATTGATAATGATTGCTGTTGCATGAAATGCGCCGTAAACGATGTAGTACCACGTTAATCCGTGCCAAAATCCCATAATTAAGAACAAAAGGAAATATGACACTTGTGATAATCTAATGCGGTTCTTAAACAGCTTTTTCTTCATTGCAAAGAAGGTAAACCGCATATAAATATAATCGCGGAACCAAAATGATAGCGTCATGTGCCAGCGATTCCAGAATTCTTTAATATTTTGCGAAATAAACGGTTTGTTAAAGTTCATTGGCGTATGAATGCCCATAAAATAGGAAATCGATACAGCAAACAATGAATACCCAGCAAAGTCAAAGAACAAATACATACTGTAACAGTACATATAGGCAACAACCCACCAAGACAGTTTTAACCCACCAACAGCAGTACCAGCCATTAATGCTGACTTGCTAATAATCGGAAGCCAATAAGTCCCAAAGAACCAACCTAAAACAAACTTGTAAAGAAAGCCTTGGAACAAATAGCGCACGGCATGTGCTAAATCATCGACGTATTGCTCGCGTTTAGGTGCACTATCGCATTCTTTAGCAAACCTGCGATAACGATCAATTGGTCCTGACGAAATTGTCGGGAAGAACAATAGAAAGCGCAGGTATGTGCCAAGATTGACTTCTTTAATTGCACCATCGCGAATTTCCATAATGACTTGCACCGTCTTAAAGGTAATATAGGAAATACCTAAGAAAGCAAGTACACCGAGAATTTTAGCCTTAGGAAATGCCGTCTGGATTTTTACCAATGCCAGTGGAATAATTGCCACAATTACCGCCAGATAAAAGACCCATGTCTTATTTTTACCAACCTTGCGATAATGCAAATAACCGTAGGTCAGCAGTAGCTCAATTGCAAGGTAGATTAACAGACTAACACCCTGTTGCCACTTAGTACCATCAAAGATCAAAAACAAAAAGACTAACGAGAAGATAACTTCGTAAGTTTTCAATCGGTGACCATAATACAAGCTGACAATCATCGGTAATAAACCAATAATCAGATAAATAAAGTACTGCGGATTCCCATAAGGCTGCAAGTTAATGAAGTTCACTACTCATTAACCTCCTTAATTACAGCTTTAATATCTACCTTACCATTTTGCGAAACCGGTAATTTTTCACGGTAAACAAAACGTTGGGGAATCATATAAGGCATTAAGCCATCAGCTAAATCAGCTCTAATCGCCTTAGTGATTTCAGCTTCTGAATACTGCTCTTTAACACCATCTTTTAGTTCAATTTCAGCAATAATCTGCTTAACCGTGTGATCTTTATTATATTTTGGCGCAGCAACCCCATGATCAACAAACTTGTTTTTGCCAAGATAATGGTTGATTTCTTCAAGCTCAATTCTGTAACCATTAAATTTAATTTGAAAATCAATGCGGCCACGATAAAACAGCATGTCGCCATCAAAGAAGCCCTCGTCCCCTGAGCGGTGACTCATGTATTTATCAGCAGGATCTTTAAAGAAGCCCTTCGCTGTTTTTTCAGGATTATTCATATAACCCTTAGAGACACTTGGCCCCTCAATAATGATTTCGCCCTCATTCGGTTGATCGCCCTTAGACTTATCAATCGTGATGCGCGTGTCTGCCTTAACTCTCCCAATTGGCAAACGATCATATTTAGCCAAGACATCATCGGTAATTTCAACTTGGGTAACAGCAACCGTTGTTTCGGTTGGGCCATAAGTATTGAAGATTTTACTGCTTGGAAACTTCTTACGCAGCATTGCCACTTCCGTGTGCGGTAATTCTTCACCACAAAATAGGAAGTGGGTTAAATCTGGATGGTGTGTACCATCAAAAGTCTTATCCAAGAAGCACATTTGAGCAAATGACGGTGTTGAAACCCAAACGTTAAATTGCAGTTTAGGCATTGTCATAAATAATTGAGCAAAGTTCTGGGTAACATCATGTGGTAAAACAACCAGCTTACCAGCACCAACTAGTGCTGGATAAAGACTCATTACAGAAAGGTCAAACGAGTATGGCGCTTGAACCAAAAAGCTTGGATGCTCAGGTAGAGCAAAGTCAGCCATTTCCCAATTAACAAAGCTTAACAAGTTATCATGACTAATTTGCACGCCCTTTGGCTTGCCACTAGTTCCAGAAGTAAAGATAATGTAGAAATTATCAGCTCCCGCAACAAAGTTAGCAGGATCAACTGCAAAATCACTATCTTCAACCTCAGCTGGATGAACAATTTGCAATTGAGACAAATCAATTTCAGGTAAATCATCAATTGCCAGTACAACCTGTGCTTGTGAAACTTCCTGAATCATTACTAGCCGTTCTGCATTGGAATAGCTGGCAATTGGAATATACGCATGGCCGGACTTGACACAGCCTAAAAAACTAGCAACCATTTCAAAAGTTTGCCCGCCCCAGATCATAATTGGACTATGCTCCGGAATATTTAAACTGTTAATTTTATGCGCCCAAGCATTCGAGCGCCGTTCAAGATCACCATAGGTATTAGTTTGACCAAGATAATCATAAGCAATCCGATCTGGATCAGCTTTAGCAATTTCGTCAATTTTCTTAATTATATTTTTAATCATATTAGTAACACCACCTTAGAATTCGTCGTAAATAAAGTGAACCGAAGTAAGGCCGCTATATTGATACAAATAGATTAGTGCCAGTAAAATGACACAATAAATAATTGTTGTCAGAACAAACTTCCCTATTCGTTTGCCCCGAGAATCAATTTTCTCTTTTTTATCCATATATCTCCCTCAATAACAATAAATATACTAACGACTATATTACTACAATTAGCAAGCAACCCGATATTCGCCTAATAGATTTTACTAAATTTAAATATTTTTGTTTGTATACCAATCAGTCGTTCAACTTGCGGCAATTGTGATAAGCAAAATACAACGGAATAACAATAATTATGGAGATAAATAGCAAGGCAAATACCAGTAACGCTAACACATTACGCACCTTTTCCCATTTTGTACTATTTGCCGTTGTTAATAAAAATACCGCAAACAAAATAATGATGGTTAATTCCGTTAAAAACAGGTAAGAATAACCCGCTAAACCCATGCTGCTAGTAAATTGCCACAGATATAGCCACGCTGAAGCCGGCAATAAACATAGCCATCCAGCAAATCGCAGCCAAAAAACAATTTTTTTATGATAAATTTCTTGTTTCATTTCTTTCCTTAATTGCCTCTTAGGCAGTAACCTAACACAAAAATCAGTCTAATTATAACAAGCAAAAAGTTAACAAACAATTTTTTAATTATTGAAAAATTATTCTATTTTTCAAATTCGTCACACTTTTTTCATATTTAACAGTTATACTAAAAGAGTAATAAACAAGGAATGGAAGCCTCGTATATTACAACTCAACTTTTTTGTTTTTCATTCATACTCCTCCAAGTATAAATAATGAACAAACCGAAATGACTTATAAGTCAATTTCATATCTATCCCTTTCGACTCACGTGTGTTGCGTGAGTTTTTCTTTTACCTTTAAAAGTTCTAAAGAAATTCTTTACTATTTCATAAGAAAATTACCACGCTAACTTCATAATTTACGTTTAATATTTAGATTGTAGCAAGGAGGTAAGAAAACTTGCTACATACTCCCACTTTTTTATTTCATTCATTCTTACTCCTTCAAAGTAGATGAAAACTAACAGGCTCGCATTTTGCGAGCCTTTTCCCTTATATGGGATATTTTAATGAAAGGTTTATTTATGTTCTCACCCGCAATTAAACATTTAATTCAAGAAAAATCAGGTTCATTCCTTATTCCAGCAACAAGAATTGCATTTGTTTTAGATAATAATCCGCTTTACCACGCATTTTTGATTTTAACAAGCGTTAAATATTCGAAAATTCCGGTTTTAGACAGTCAAAATCACGTTGTTGGCCTTCTCAGTTTAGCAATGATTACCGATAAAATGATGAAGACTGACGAAATTTTTCTTGATCCACTATCCGAATTAAAGGTTCGTGATGTAATGCAAACTGATTTTGATAAAATAAATTTTGCACAAACTACTCTAGAGGCTCAATTACACTTATTAGTTGATAATGCATTCTTACCTGTGGTTGACGATCATAACGTTTTTCAAGGGTTACTAACTAGGCGCGAATGGATTAAGGCATTTAATTACGTCGTTCACAATTTTGAGGAAAAATATAACGTAACTAAAAAAATAAATTGCTACAATTAATCAATATTTTTAAATAACCTACGTTATTCACCTTTTTATATTTTCTTTTAATTAAATTGTATTATAATAAATTTTAGTAATATAAAATTGCATTGTTTCCTTTTGTATCAGCTTTTGTTAATTATATATTCATTAATTATCATCATATAATTATGAATTATTGATATAGTTATTCAACTGATATTTATCATCTAAGTAAGCTAAATAATTAAATAACATTTATGCAAAATAAGATAGGATGATGTTTACGATGACAAATAAAACAAATACGGACGATCTAACTAGTTTAGTCAATACAATCATTAAGGACAATTCATATCCTTGTGACAATGAATTGTCAGAAAAAGAAAAAGAAGCATTAATTATCAAGCTTAAGAAATTGAATAAAAATTCTGGTAATTTGAACGAAGTTTTGCAAATCGTCAATGCTTTTTATAAGGATAAAATCGCACGGCAATTAAAATCAATTGATATCAATTCTTCTTTAATTTTTGAAATGCTGCAACATGAGGTGGTTTCAGCAACCAGGCTTCACGCATTTTTGTTAGATTTAGCTGAACAAGAAGGCTTTTCAACCAAAGGTATTGAGAAAATCAACCACTACTTTATCGAAACCAATGATTATGGTAACAATACTGATTTTATAACGATGTCTTCATTCGATGTAATCGATGCAATCAAACGTACGAAGTCAGATTACTTAGATCATGCTCCGCAAATTTTTAAGCACCACCGCAATCAGCATGTTGACTGCAGTTCAAAGTCCACCAACGGAAAGAAAAAAATAAACAACATTATCAAGTTAAGCGATTATTAATTTTAGCAAGAGATATTATCTCTTGCTTTTTATTTCCTGGGAAATAATTTTGCTTAGCAGTAATTTAATTAGTGTTAAAATGAAATTTATAAGCACAATTTAAGTAGTGGAGGCATAATAGTAATGAGCTTAAGACGTCAATGGAAATTTATCCTTGTATTAATTGCTGGTGTAATTGGTCTTATCTGTCAATTTGTTTTTAAAACCAAAAGTTTATTTCAAATTGGCAGTTTGCAATTTCCCATTCAAACAATTTTAATTGATATTATTGGTGTTATGATGGCGATTTCCTTATTAATGGAAATTGTCAATGACTTTAAGACTGGTCGCTATGGCGTTGACATTCTCGCTGTAATTGCTGTTGTTTCAACCATTTTAATTGGTGACCAGTGGGCAGAGTGGATGATTTTAATCATGATGACTGGTGGCGAAACACTAGAAGATTACGCAACTGGGCAAGCTGACAAGGAACTACGATCACTGTTAAGCAACTCGCCAAGTATTGCTAACAAGATTGTTAATAACAAACTCGTTTCTGTCGATGTTGAACAATTAAAACCTGGTGATCACGTTTTGATCAAGCCTGGTGAGCAAGTACCCGTTGACGGTAAGGTGGTTAAAGGCTCGTCTAGCTTTGACCAATCCTCATTGACTGGTGAATCTGTCCCTGTTGCTAAACAACTCGGTGACGAGTTAATGTCGGGATCAATTAATGGTAGTGATGCCGTCGAGATGAGCGTTACTAAAAAGGCTAGCGATTCCGAATATCAAACGATCGTATCTTTAGTCAAGTCTTCGCAAGCGCAACCTGCAAAATTTGTCAAAATGGCCGATCGCTATGCTGTTCCATTTACTATTATTTCCTTAGTAATCGGGATCAGTGCTTGGATTCATTCAGGAAATCCCGTCAACTTTGCGGAAGTTATGGTTGTGGCTTCCCCATGTCCGTTATTAATTGCGGCGCCCGTTGCCCTAGTTTCCGGCATGAGTTCAATGTCCAAGCACCACATCATCGTTAAATCAGGCCCAACTCTAGAAAAATTGGCTACAGCCAAGACGTTTGCCTTCGATAAAACCGGTACTTTAACAGAAAACCAATTAGTTATTGACGCAATTGTTCCTTCTCCTGACAGTGATTTTGACGAAAAAACTTTACAAAGTTATGCTGCTAGTGTCGAACAACAATCAGGTCATATCATCGCTAATTCTTTAGTTAACGTAACAAACAAGCAGCTCATTAAACCTGCAACTAATATTAAGGAAACAACTAGTGAGGGAATTAGCGGCAAGGTTGAAAATTACGTTGTTAAAGTTGGTAAATTACGTTATGTTGCTCCTGATGAAAAAATTAACGCGGTTAATTCTACCGCTGTTTATGTTTCAATTGATAATCAATATGCAGGCTATATCACTTTCAAAGACCAATTACGGCCAGAAAGTGCGACAACAGTTGCTCGCCTGAAGCGGCAAGGTGGCGAGCACATTATGATGCTTACTGGCGACCACAAAGATGTTGCCGACAAGATTGGTAAAGAAGTTGGCGTAGACGATGTTCGTTCCGAACTTTTGCCAGCACAAAAAATCCAGGCAATCAAAGAAGTGCCTCAAGCAAATCGGCCAGTTGTCATGACTGGCGATGGCGTTAATGATGCGCCAAGCTTAACTGCGGCCGACGTCGGTATTGCAATGGGTGCCAAGGGTGCATCTGCTGCGAGTGAAAGTGCTGATGTCGTCATTATGGTCAACGACTTATCTAAAGTTAACGATGCCGTTGCAATTTCCAAACATACAATGAAAGTAGCGAATGTTGACGTTTTAACAGCTATTAGTATTGTAATTATTATTGAACTAATTGCCTTCACCGGTGTTATCCCAGCATTCTGGGGTGCCATCCTGCAGGAATGTGTTGACATGATTTCAATTAGTTTAGCTTTATTGGCCAAAACTAAACCTAAAAATCCTAAGCAAACAGGTTTAGTTGCAGATAAATAATTTTTAAGATACACTTTTATTTAATTAAATATTTTTAGTGGTTGGAGTTTTATTACCAAAATAAAAACTTTCAAGATTTGCTCTTTTGGGTCAAAGAGCTGCTTGGAAGTTTTTTGTTTACTCAAAGAAAGGAATATTATGACTTTTTTAGGAGAATTAATTTTAATCTTATTTAGTTCCATTATTTTTGGACAAATATTTACACGATTAAAAATGCCTACAGTGATTGGGCAGCTACTTTCGGGAATTTTACTTGGGCCAGCCTTACTTAATTGGATTAAACCAGATAATTTAATCAGTCTTTTTTCACAATTCGGGATAATTTTATTAATGTTTTTAGCCGGATTAGAAAGTAACCTTGAACTACTTAAAAAATATTTCAAATTAAGTTTTACTATCGCTACGACTGGTGTAATTTTGCCAATCACATTTATTGGACTTGCTAGTTATCTATTCGGAATGTCCATACTAGAAGCGACTTTTATTGGCATTGTTTTTTCTGCTACTAGCGTTTCGATCTCTGTAGTTGTCTTACAAGAACAGGGTCAGCTGCATAGTCGTGCTGGGACAGCTATTTTAGGTGCAGCTATTTTTGACGACATTTTAGCAGTAGTTGTGCTTAGTCTTTTTACCGCATTCAGCCATTCAGGAGAAAATAATGGTCCTACTACTAATATTTTTATAAATTTTGCTTTAGAAATTGGATACTTTGGCTTTATCTGGTTAATTTATCGACTAACACCAAAATTAATGCAACTCACTAGCAAAATGACAGTGAATCATGCAAGCGATATTGCAGCGTTAAGTCTTGTTCTAATGCTTGCTTGGACTGCCGATTATGTAGGATTATCAGATGTAATTGGTGCTTTCTTTGGCGGACTTGCTCTTAGACAAACCCCTCAACACCAAAAAATTCAGCGATCAATCAATACCATTGGTTATGCCATTTTTATTCCCGTCTTTTTCACTAATATTGGATTAGCAATTACCTTTAACAGTTTTCAGCAGAATTTAGTTTTTATCATCGTGCTAACTATTTTAGCAATTATTTCTAAATTTTGGGCGGGAAAATATAGCGGCGAGTTATTCGGCTTTAGCAAAAATGAAGGCAATATTGTAGGTGCAGGTATGATCTCTCGAGGCGAAGTAGCTTTAATTGTAGCCCAACTTGGTCAGAGTAGTCACTTAGTATCACAGGATATATATTCCAGCCTAATTGTCATCATTATTATTACAACAATCTTATCGCCATTTATTTTGAATCATTTTATCCAAAATAATCAATAAGTAAGGTAGCGAATTGTAAAACATATGTGTCAACATAGAATAGCGCAAGTCCTTAGTGCTCGTATAAACCCACGCTAAAATGCATCCCAAAGCCCAATAGATAATGATAAATTTAGTAATGCTGGGATCATGCATATAACCAAATACGAACCCACTGAAAATTATCCCTAGCCATTTGCTTATCTTACTTTCTTTCATAAAAAAAGTGTTGAAAAACAAACCACGGAAAATCGTTTCTTCACAGATTGGCGCAATTATGCAAACCATTGGGATAAATAAGCCCCCTGCTTGTAGCGAAATTTTGTCTAACGTTGCTTGATTAGCAGAAGTATTCTGCGATGTTACGCCCAACAAAATTTGTAACGTATAGCTGCAAACAACAATTAAAATTAAGCTAAATAACATGATTAATAGACGATGGCCATCCCAATGTGGAGATTGGTTAAAGCCCCAATTATTCTCTATTTTTAACTGTCTTTGATATAAATATAAAATGAATGCCAACACTAAAATCGTTGCAATCGCGGTCAAAATAATCAGCATTACATAATTAATATGCAACAGTTTTTCCAATTGGTGCGGGAAAAAGTAAAAGTACTCCAAAATTTGGTAACTAGCAAATGCTAAAATGATACCAGCAATATTTCCTAGCCAATTAAACAGTTTTTTCATAATAATCAACCTTTATTCTCTATGACTTTTCTAAATGTATTCATTATAATAGATTTAACTCATAAAACCTAAAATGGAGATACAGAATGCACTTTTTTCAAATTTTTAGTTCAAATCAGCCATTTACCTACCTAACGATTCTATTATTCCTCACATTTATCGTATTTTTAACGGCTTGGTTAAAAGAGCCACGACGACTTTTTAATGGGATTTTATTTACAACCTTCATTTTAATACTTGGAATTTGGTTTACAGTGTTAATCATTGCTACCAATTTGCAGATTCTAATTAATATTTACATTGTTGTACTGGCGCTTTTTGTAACGATTATCGTTTTGATGGCTGCTTTTTCCTGGCTCTTCTTTTTATGGAATGCTTATTTTGTTTGGCAACGCGAAAGCCACACATTGCCTAATTTGTTAACCCTCTTTATTGGTCTAGCTTTAATTATTGTTTGGGCGATTGCATTAATTGGCCCATTTAAAGCTGCACCAAATTGGCTAAAAGCCTTGCTTTACGCTACACCAGCTGTCGTTTTGTATTTATTACTGGTTGCTTACAACTTTCTGGTGAACTTAGCACTCTACCAACTTGTACCACGGCAGTATAATCAAGACTACCTAATCGTTTTGGGTGCTGGACTATATAACGGTGAGACAGTGACACCCCTACTTGCCAGCCGCATTAACCGAGCAATTCAATTTGCGCAAAAACAGGTTGCCAAGGGACGAAAAATGCCTAAATTAATTATGTCTGGTGGTCAAGGCAAAGACGAAAAAATCTCTGAAGCTCAAGCGATGACAGAATATGCTTTAGCCCGTGGTATTGCACCTGACAACATTCTGCGCGAAGATAAATCTCAGAATACGTATCAGAACATGCTTTTTTCAGCAAAAGTAGCGGCCAAGGACTATGGCAGTGATAATTATCGGGCTAAATTTTTTAGTAATAATTATCATATTTTTCGGGCTTCTCTTTTTGCCCGAGCTGCTGGACTAAACGCTAACGGTGTCGGCTCATATACCAGGTTTTACTTCTTACCCAACGCCATTGTACGCGAATTTGCCGGTGTGCTTGTAATGAACAAAAAACGCCACTTAATAGTTATTACATTAATATTGGTAGCATTTATTCTGTTGGCACTTTTTACTGGCTTGAGTCCGGCTCAAAACTAAAGCACACTGCTATTTTGAAAGCTTAAAATCATCTTAATTTTAGGCTTTCAAGCTAGCTACTTTTTTTCATCAATGTTAAACTGATTTTTATTATTACTTTATTAAAGAAACGGACAATTTTATATGCTGCAATTAAAAGATTTACGCAAATCCTACCACGTAGGTGATACCGTCACACATGCACTTAATGATGTTTCGATTTCATTTCGTAATCAAGAATTTGTCGCCATTTTAGGACCGAGTGGTTCCGGAAAAACAACCATGCTAAACGTTATTGGCGGCCTTGACCGTTATGATTCTGGTGACTTAATTATCAATGGTAAATCAACCAAAAATTTTAAAGAAACGGATTGGGATGCATACCGTAACAACTCTGTTGGTTTTGTCTTCCAAAATTACAATCTAATCTCGCACCTCTCAATCATCGCCAACGTCGAATTGGGAATGAATTTATCTGGTGTCCCCGCTAGTGAACGCCATAAACGCGCAATTGAGGCCTTAACACAAGTTGGTCTGAAAGAACATATTAACAAAAAGCCCAATCAGTTATCCGGGGGGCAAATGCAACGGGTGGCAATTGCGCGAGCACTAGCTAATAATCCTGATATTTTACTCTGTGATGAACCAACTGGAGCCCTTGATACTGAAACTTCTGAGCAAATCATGCAGCTAATTAAGCGGGTTGCCAAAGATCGCTTAGTAATTATGGTGACGCACAACCCTAAATTAGCTGAGGAATATGCTTCTAGAATTGTTAAATTCCAAGATGGTAAAATTCTCAACGATTCTGACCCTTATGAGCCCAAAAATGAGCAAGATACGTTTAAACTTAAACGCACTAAAATGTCTTATTGGAACGCAATTAAATTGAGTTTTACAAATATTATGACTAAAAAAGGCCGCACGACACTGACAGCTTTTGCATCAAGTATCGGGATCATTTCAATTGCCATCGTTTTAGCGCTATCCAACGGTTTTCAAAAGCAAATTGATACCACAATGAGCAAGGCGTTAGCTAAGTATCCTGTTTCAATTAGCCAAACGGCAACCAACGCATCAAGCACTAAAAACGATGATTCTGATAAAAATGTCAAGAATCGCGGCTATATTACGGCCAAAGAAAGTGAACTGCAGTCATCTACGCACCAAAATAAAATTACGCCTGCATATATTGACTACGTGAAAAAGATTAATCCTGACTACGCTAATAATATTTCTTACCAACGCGGCGTTAATCTCAACTTACTGGCTAAAGATGGTCAAAAAATTAAACGAGTTAAATTCTCAACAATTGCTACTAGTGCACAGGAATCCGCATTAGCAGAAGTTCAAGAAAGCAGCGGTTTCGGTTCAGCCGTTTTCCCAACCACTCTTAAATCAGGAAAAACTTCATTCCTGAAAGATAATTATCAATTACTTAATGGTTCCTGGCCCAAGAAGGCAACCGACTTAATCCTGGTAACCAACAATAAGGACACTGTTAATATCAACGTCTTTAAGAACTTAGGTTTCAAAATTAAGAACGGTGAAAAGTTGCCGTTCAACAAGTTGCTTGGCAAAGAATACAAAATAATTGATAACGACGATTACTACCAAAAATTGCCAACAGGAATGTTTATTCCACAAAAAGCTGACACAACAATGTACAACAACAGTAAAACTACGCTACGAGTAGTCGGCATTATTCGACCAAAGAACAAAGATTCACTCGCCCTACTTTCTCCTGGAATTACCTATAGTGACCAGCTAACGCAACACATCATCAAGTCCAATCAAAATTCTGCAATTGTGAGAGCACAAAAGAAATCTAAGCAGAATGTTATGACTGGACAAAATATGAGTACAGCCGAAAAGAAGCAGATGATGCAAGCTATTGGTGGTTCAACTTTGCCAATGGGTATTATGATTTATCCAAATGACTTTAATTCAAAAGATAAAGTCTTAGATTACCTGGATAAATGGAACAAAGGTAAGAATAAGAAAAACAAAATCATTTATACTGATATGTCGAGTGCTGTTACATCAATGACAGGTGGTTTGCTCAACGGAATTACCACAGTTCTTGTAGCCTTTGCCGCAATTTCATTAGTTACATCGATGATTATGATTGGGATTTTAACTTATACTTCCGTTCTTGAGCGAACTAAAGAAATCGGTGTGCTCAAAGCTCTAGGAGCTCGGAAGAAAGATATTACCCGTGTTTTCGATGCCGAGACATTTATTTTGGGTGTCTTCTCAGGAGTCTTAGGAATTATTATCGCCTACCTATTAACCTTCCCAATTAACAGCATCTTGTACAATATCACCGATTTAACAAACGTAGCTCAACTTAATCCAATTCATGCATTAATTTTGATCATCATTTCAACGATTTTGACTCTGCTTGGCGGCCATCTTCCAGCACGAATGGCAGCTAAAAAGGACGCAGCAATTGCATTAAGAAGTGAATAATTTTAGTAATTTAAAGTTATGTTCCATGTGTAACAATGGTCATAACTTTTTTGCTAGTTAATTTTAATAAAGAATACAGCAATGAATAAACAAGAAAAAACACAACTCCAACGTTATTTAGATAAAAATGGCTTTGTTAAAGCCTGGCCCGGAAAAGCCCATAAACGTCAGCTGATTTTACAATATTTAGCCAGTAAATTTGAAGCTAACAAAAAGTATTCAGAACCTGAAGTCAATTTGATTTTACGCAAATATATCGATGATTACGTTACTCGTAGACGCGATCTGGTCGAGGCTCACTTATTAGAGCGGACAGATGACGGCGTTAGTTATTGGCTTAAATCCAGAAAATAAAATTATTTTTTTAGCTCCTTTTTAGGTTGACAAATTGGCATATACCAATTTATAATTAATTTATCAAATCTAGGAGGAGCAACTATGAAAATAATTACCACAACCAACAATGTCCAAGGCGGCGTTGAAGCCTTCAAAATTTTTAAGCATGAAATTGAAAATGGCGCTAAGGTGCTAGGACTTGCCACTGGCTCTACCCCAGTAACTTTATACCAAGAATTAGCAGCTAGTAGCCTTGATACCAGTAACTTAATCAGCATTAACTTGGACGAATACGTCGGTTTAACTCCTGATAACGACCAAAGTTACCACTACTTTATGCAACAGCACCTCTTTGCTAAGAAGCCATTTAAGAAAACTTACATTCCTGATGGTATTAAGGCAATTAACGATCCTGAAGGCGCTGCTGTCGATTACGATAAAATCATTGCTGAAAATCCAATCGATGTGCAACTTTTAGGGATTGGTCAAAATGGTCACATTGCCTTTAACGAGCCTGGAACCTCTTTTGATTCAACCACTCATGAAGTAACATTAACCGAAAACACAATCAAGGCAAATTCTCGTTTCTTCAGTAATATTGATGATGTACCAAAATCTGCTATTTGTATGGGCATTGCCAACATTATGTCAGCCAAGAAAATTGTAATTATGGCTTTTGGTGCTAACAAAGCTAAGGCAATTAAAGCAATGATTTCCGGACCTGTAATAGAAGACGTACCTGCATCTATCTTGCAAAAGCATCCTGACGTAACAGTGATTGTTGACTCAGCTGCTGCAAGTGAACTAAATAAATAATTCAAATTTAACAAGCACTGTATTAATTACAGTGTTTTTTTATGCTCAAAATTGGATAAAAAATATACTTATTGGTGCATATTATTAACCAATAAAATATTCAAGGTCTATGATAAGTTTAGCTACTCAAAGGACGTGATAAATTGAAGCAAAGTAAAAAATGGCTATTAATATTATGTGCAATACTCCTATTGCCCTTGCCAGTCTATCTTTTATGGCAAAATTGTAACTTGTGGAAAAAATATTTACAGCTGAAATTACCATCAATTGGTACCCTTAACCCAATATTTACTTGGTATTTAATTGCCATTAGCATCATTATGATTGTTATTTTAATTATTAGTTTGTTGATTTTGCTTTTTTGGCCAGTACAAAGCAGTTTTCACCTGATTCCAAAACAAAGTGGTCAAGTGAAAGTCACCAACAAAGCTGTTAATGGCTTTGTCTTAAGCTCACTAAAAAGCCTCCCTTACCTAAACAACGCTAAGGTTGATTCTAAATTAACTAAGCACCATATTAAAATTAGTGTGAGCGGTGATCTTGGAGCTGGAGAAAATGTCGCCAATTTACTTGAAGACTATCTTCAAAAAATAAAAGTTGATCTTAAGCAACTACTAGGAATTGAGCAGAAGCCAAAAATCAGAATTAAGTTTACTAACTATCACGATGGTGAAAAGCCTGAAAAGCGCGTTCAGTAAAGGAGGTTAAAATGAAAGACATCTTGCAAAATCACCTTCCAGAAATAAGTGGCGCGATCATTGGTCTACTTTTAGCTTTTTGTTTTTTGGGATTAGGCTTTTTTAAGACAATTTTTGTAATCGTAATGTTAATTTGTGGCCTAATAGTCGGGCACTTTTGGCCAATACTCAAGAAGCTAATGAATAAGTAATTTATAAAGGAGATTTTAACATGGCACAAACAAATTCAAATCAAAAAATTAAAGGCGAGCTAAAATACGATTCTAAAGTAATCCAGAAAATTATTGGCATTGCCTTATCAGACATCAAAGGACTGTTAACTGTTGACGGCGGCTTTTTCTCTAATTTAACCGATAAAATTGTTAATAATAATGATGTTACGACTGGCGTTAATGTAGAAGTTGGTAAAACTCAAGTTGCCGTTGATATTGATATTGTTGCAGAATACGGCGTACAAATCACAAAATTATACGATCAAATCAAAGAGAAGATTTACAACAAAGTCAAAGAAATGACAGGGCTTGATACTGTTGAAGTTAACGTCACTGTTGTTGACATTAAAACTCAGGAACAACATCAAAAAGATTCTGTCAGCTTGCAAGATCGTATTACAGGTGTAACCAAAGATACTAAAGAAAAAATTGATGATCAAAAAGATAGTAAACAAACAGAAGCCAAAGAAGGCCGCGTAAAATAATTTACTTCTAACTAAGAAGGGCAGTGATTATATCACTGTCCTTTTTTTATTTCCCGGGAAATAATTATTTAATTACAATAGTGCAATAATTCTCTGCTTGCTCTTTTAAAACAGTTTCACCATAATTTATTTATAAATATGGAGGAAAGAAAAATGAAATTTGGTGAGCATTTAAAGCAGGCACGAATTACGCGTCATCTAACTCAAGAAGAGGTCGCCGAAAAGTTCTTCATTAGCAGACAAACAATTTCTAGCTGGGAAAATGAAAAGACTTATCCTGACATGGCTAGTTTAATTAAACTAAGTGACTATTACCAGATTTCACTTGATACCCTCTTAAAGGAGGATTCTGGTATGCGTGAATATCTAGAGAAAAAGAATGTTGCTCAAGAATTAAGGAATATCCAAAAATATTTAAGATTAATAGAATCAATAATATTAGTTGTTTGTTTAGCTGAGATACTTGATATTATTAAGCTTCATGGCTTTTTCCTACTGCTTATATTAATTCAAATTCCTTTAACAAAGGCTATTAGACATATCAATAATTTTAACAAGTCAAATAATTTAGGGATCGAATCAAAGTATCACAGTTTCTTTAAAAAGCATAGTTGGCTAGGATATCTTGTTTTTTTAATACTGGCAATGATGCAATTAGGCGTCAACCTATTACATGATCCAAAATCCGAGTATCTTACAGACATCATTGGAGAACTTATAGTAATACTAATATATTTTGGGCTTATTTATAAACTTGAAAAAAAGCATAATTATTAATATTTAGAATCGAGATCAATCATGTTTTCAAAGTCAACTATTAAAAAATGGCATTTTTGCCAAACGTTATTCCAATTAATTATTTTATTAGGAATTCTTATTTTAGGACTTATTCGGCATCATTTTTTATTGTCACATAAAGCTGTGGCATCATGTGTATTTTTACTAATTTTGATGATTTTTATCTGTTTACAATTTACATTATTAAAAAATGACCTCAATCCTAATAGTCACCTAGTGCAATTTAACAATTATTGGGAAAGTCTCAACATCACATTTTCCCTACAACTTACACTCTATTTATTAATCAAACTACTAAGTAGATATCACATTCTAAACAGTACCTTTTGGATTGCATTATTTACCCTTTATTCACTTATCATGTACATTCCAATGGCTAAGCTTGCGCTATGTAAAGTCAAAAATGTTTGGGGTAGAATTTTATTTTTAGCCTTCATCATGTTTTCACTTTTGCTATCTGCACCAGATACATTTATAGATGCTAAAAAGCCTGCACATTGGTTGCTAACTCTTAATCAGTCTGGATTTAGTGGTGCGATCATTTTTGCAATCATTATGTTAATTGTCATGCACGATTGGGGATTCCAAACGCCACACTTGCGAATTAGTAAACGAGCTTCAAAAACAATTATTGGAATTATCTTTTTGTTCATCATTGTTAGATGCTTATTTAATGGTTTCAATGTTAGTGAATCTTGGACAAGTATTTTAACTTCTTGGGATTTTCATTTAGCAAAATCTATAGCTATTCCATTTTTTAATTCTCTTGAAGCTGGACTTGCTGAAGAATGGTTAATGCGTTTCTGTATTTTAAGTTTATTACTACGTTACTTCCAAAATTCTCACAGCCAAATTCTGTGGTCTGTTCTATGTGATGGCTTAATTTTTGGCTCATGGCATATAACAAATTTAGCTGCACAGTCTGCTTCTGCCACATTGGAGCAAATGCTTTTTGCTTGTTGCTCTGGATTTGTTTTTGCGGCAATTTATTTATATTCCGACTCTATCTTAATTAGCATAGGCTACCATGCACTATTTGATGCTGCAGCAGCTATCACAACAGGTTCCCTAATTATGTTTTCACCTTCCACTTTCGATTGGCAAATAACAATTTTCCTAGCAGTCATTGACATTATTTTTGCCTATTTCCTAATTTCTGGTTCCAGAAAAGATACAATTATATCCAACTTAAAACATAGGAAATTATACATTTAGGAGATTAAAAATATGAAATTTGGTGAGCACTTGAAGCAGGCAAGAATTACGCATCATTTAACTCAAGAAGAAGTCGCTGAAAAATTCTTCATAAGCAGACAGACAATTTCTAGCTGGGAAAATGAAAAGACTTATCCAGATATTGTTACACTAATTAAATTAAGCGACTTCTACCAAATCTCACTTGATACCCTATTGAAGGAGGACACAGGTATGAAAGAATATTTAGAAAAAAAGAATGTAATTACAAAATTAAAACCAATTAAGTGGTGTCTAACAGTAATTGGCCTGATATTAATTGCTTTTTGGTTAGTCAGCCTCAGTTACTCCAACCTTTTCATTCTGTTAGCATTAGTAATCACGATTTTTGTCATCACAGCTTTAGCAAGACTAAATGAACTCGATCAAGCAAATTCTCTAAACTTAAAATATAATTGGCAAAAATATTTTGATGAACATCCCAAAATTAATTATCTTGTTTTCACAATTATATTAATTTTAGCGATTAGCTTGATTATTTACCAACTTCAAAATATTAATTTTAATAGTGCAACTATATCAGGCACATCCGAATCAGCAGGTGAAAACTTCGGCTATATCATAGGTTACGTCTTTGGCGATTTAACACATCGCCTACTATCTGTTGTACTTGTTATTGAACTTTATAAACAATGCGTTGAATAAATTTATTTTAATAAATACACGATGTTTTATGCATGGCAAGCTATAATAAAAGAAAAAATATTAGGAGGTTACTCTATGAAATTAACTAAAAAAACGATGCTAGTATCAACTAGCATTAGTCTTGTTACTAGTTTTGGCATTGGCAGGCTTAATCCCTTGCATTCCACCAATGCAGACACAGAAAATAACTACCATGACAATACAGCTTATTGCAACTATCATAATCATTATAAAGACTCATCATACTGCTATAATCAGCGTAGTGCACATCGCGTAAATTCTAGTAATTACCGTTGTTCTAATGGTTGTTGGTAATTTATAAAAAGCTTAGCAAATTTTGCTAAGCTATTTTTGTTACATGTGAAACAACAGTTAACTAATTGACAAAATTACCTATCATCTAGTACTAGATTTACACTTTTTTATTGTCAAGCATCTAACAAGTACGATATAATTATATTGAAAAAATAAATATTTTATTATCAAACATAGGGAGCTTATACTATGAACAAAATTACAAAAGTTTTAGGCTTATCAGTTGCAGCATTAAGCCTTGCAGGTGGTATTTTTACCACAAACGAAGTTAATGCCAAAACTACTAAAACACTCATTACTAATAAAAAAGCTGTTAAAAAGACCTCTAAGAAGAAAGCCAAGGGTACGAAATATGGCTTCAAAAAAGCTTTTGTCTTCTCAAAAGACTTACAAGGTAAATGGTACAGTAACAACAATTTGACCCCTGACCCACTTGAAATTGGCAAATCAACGTTAGTTCTTCCATATACTGGTAAAAAGGCTAAAGCCGTAGTCATCGGCAAGGTTAAGGGAACTAACAAATACACATGGCAAATGAGTGGTAATTGGAAGTTAAAGCACGCTAAAGCTTTTGCTAACGTAATGCGCGGCTCATATAAGACCATTGATAAGACTAAATGGACGATTCTTAGTCCAGTCGACGAAAAGTCAGTTACTTCTGGCTTTGCTTATACTGTCAAGGATGAAAAGATTGACGATAAGACTGGCGAAACCATCAAAGTTGTTTTTGAAGCAAGACCTGATGATGGTAAGGTAATCAACCAATACTTTACAAGTAAGGATTTAGCTAATAAGTATACTGCAACTAAGTTTGCTGACATGACTTATTCAGACATCAACCCAAGATAAGATTATTTTTAATAAAAAAACGAGTAAGGAAATTTTCTTACTCGTTTTTTGTGTTTCACATGTAACATTTATTGCAAAGCAATATACTATATAAGAATACATTTTTAACAAATTAAATTTTTTTGCTCTTCAATATACAAAATCACTTGACAATCATGTAACCATTTTAATTAACTTTTTCCTTGTTTTACCCCTACATCTCGTATTAAACTTATTAAGTATCAATATGTTGTATTTAAGAAAGAACGTGATTCAAGTTATTGTTTTAAGCGGGCCAATTGGAGCCGGTAAATCCAGTTTAACCAGTATTTTAGCTGAACATCTAGGTACTCAAGCCTTCTATGAGGGAGTTGACAGCAATCCTGTTCTTCCCCTGTACTACAAGGACATGAAGCGATATACGTTTTTGCTCAATATTTACTTGCTCAACCATCGGATAGCACAGATTAATCAAGCAGTTAAAGAGAAAAACAGTGTTTCAGACCGTTCAATCTATGAAGATGCTCTCTTTTTCAAAATGAACGCAGACAGTAATGTCGCTGATCCAACAGAATTTAAGATTTACGACGGCTTGCTCGAAAACATGATGGAAGATACTCCTGGTAATCCAAGTAAAAAGCCGGATCTACTCATTTACATTCATGTGTCGCTAGAAACAATGCTTAAACGCATTAAAAAGCGCGGTCGCTCTTATGAACAAATCAGTGCAGATCCTAGTTTAAAGGACTACTATGCACGCCTGATTCGCTACTATGAGCCATGGTATGAAAATTACAATGCATCACCTAAAATAGCAATTGACGGCGATAAATTTGATTTCATTACTGATGAAAATGCTAAAAAAGAAGTTTTGTGGCAAATTGATGACAAATTGCGCGAACTAGGTAATTTAAAATAAAGAAGGAACGTGATGACAGTTATTGTTTTAAGCGGGCCAATTGGAGCCGGTAAATCCAGTCTAACCAGTATTTTAGCAGATTATTTAGGTACTAAGCCATTCTATGAAAGCGTCGATAACAACCCTGTTTTGCCGCTTTTTTACGCTGATCCTAAAAAATACGCCTTTTTATTACAAGTATTTTTCCTAAATACACGTTTTCGCAGTATCAAAGATGCTTTAACAGAAGACAACAATGTTCTAGATCGTTCGATTTATGAAGATGCCCTCTTCTTCCAAATGAATGCTGACATTGGTCGGGCAACTCAGGAAGAAGTAGACACTTATTATGAATTACTAAACAACATGATGAGTGAACTTACCCACATGCCAAAGAAGAATCCTGACTTGTTAGTTCACATCAATGTTTCTTATGACACAATGATCAAACGAATTCAAAAGCGTGGTCGTCCCTACGAGCAACTTAGTTACGACGCAACCCTTGAAGACTATTACAAACGGCTGTTGCGTTACTACAAGCCGTGGTATGACAAGTACGATTACTCACCTAAGATGGAAATTGATGGTGATGCTCTTGACTTTATGACCGATGAGCAAGCTCGGGCAACAGTTTTAGATCAGATTGTTGCCAAATTAAAAGAAGTCGGCAAATTACCTGAGTCCTGGGATAAGCCAACTGACATTAAGATTTCTTAATAACTTTGATCATAACTACTTGACTTATCAAATTAAGTGATTATAATTAAAGCAAAATTAAAAAGGTTATGAGCAGACTAGTAGTATTTAGGGCTTACCAGAGAGTGTCAGTTGCTGTAAAGACATAAAGTGCCTAGTATGAATCACACCTGCGAACCGTTTTTCTAAATAATGTAAGAAATTCCGGCGGTGCCGTTATCACTACAGTTTTTCATTCTTGTTAAACTGACCGAGGTTATTTATGTGAGTAAATAGCAAATTAAGGTGGAATCGCGTTAAGTCGTCCTTTTAGATAGAAATTATCCAAAAGGACGGCTTTTTTCTTACAAATTAAGAAATTCCGGTAGTCCCGTTATCACTACAGTTATATTGCAGATGCAGTATTTAACTGATTGAGACTGTTTGCGTGAGTAAA
Organism: Lactobacillus sp. ESL0679; assembly: GCF_029433515.1. Classification (GTDB taxonomy): domain Bacteria; phylum Bacillota; class Bacilli; order Lactobacillales; family Lactobacillaceae; genus Lactobacillus. The sequence continues at coordinate 574,725 of NZ_JAQTIG010000001.1, forward strand.
CAGTAAATTGAGGTGGAACCACGATTAAACGTCCTCTTAGACCAACGTCTAAGGGGACGTTTTTATTATATAAGGAGAATACCATGAATTACATTAACGCCATCCTGCCTTCCCTACTCCAGGGAGCACAAATGACCTTATCACTGTTTTGTTGGACACTTATTATTTCTATTCCCTTAGGAATTATTATTAGCTTAGGGCTCATCTCGCATATTAAGCCTTTGCAGCTCTTTTTAAAATTTTATGTTTGGATTATGCGTGGAACGCCATTATTATTACAATTAATTTTTGTTTTTTACGGCTTACCAATTATTGGCGTGATTTTTCAGCGCTACGATGCAGCATTATTTGCTTTTATCCTCAACTATGCAGCATATTTTGCTGAAATTTTCCGTGGAGGCTTTCAAGCCATTCCCGAAGGACAATATGAAAGTGCACGAGTTCTGCGATTAACTAAGATGCAAACATTAAAGCATATCGTTATCCCCCAAGTTGTCAAAATTGTTATTCCATCCATTGGTAACGAGGTTATCAATCTGGTTAAAGATACTTCTCTAGTATATGTTATTGGCCTTGGTGACCTCCTGAGAGCCGGCAATGTTGCCACAGCAAGAGATGTTACCTTAGTGCCACTAGTTTTAGTTGGTATTATTTACCTAGCTATGACGGGAATTGCATCTTATCTTTTAAAGAAAATTGAAAATAGTTATTCTAAATGGAAATAGTTGGAGGCGATTAGATGTTAGAACTTAAAAATATTACCAAGAAATTTGGTCAACGAACAATCTTAGATAAAGTCAATTTAACTATCCCTAGTGGACAAATTTTAGCAATCGTCGGACCTTCCGGAGCTGGTAAAACAACTTTGCTGCGCTGCTTAAGTGGTCTTGAAACTATCGACTCGGGCAGCTTTTTATGGGATGGGCAAGAATTTGATCCCGCTAATCCAACTGATAGCAGCCAAATAATCGGCGTTGTTTTCCAAGACTATCAATTATTTCCTAACTTAACTGTGCTGGAAAACATCACGTTAGCTCCAACTTTAGCACTCAAAAAAGATAAAGCAGCCGCCGAAAAGCAAGCCAAAGAACTGCTTGAACGGCTAAATTTAACTGGTAAAGAACAGCTCTATCCTGCACAACTCTCTGGTGGACAGCAACAACGAGTTGCAATTGCCCGCGCTTTAGCCATGAAACCGCAAATTCTTTGTTACGACGAACCGACTTCTGCTCTTGACCCTGCTTTACGCGGGACGGTTGCTGAAATCATTCTAAAATTAAAGCGTGAAGAGAACATGACACAAATCATTGTTACTCATGACATGGATTTTGCTAAAGAAGTTGCTGATAAAACCTTTACTGTTACCGATTTCAGCCAAAGGAGGTAGAGCTGTGAAACATAAAAATTTTCTTACCCTCATAATAATTTTCTGTTGTGGGATTTTTCTAACTGGTTGTAGCGGAGTTTCGGTTGGTAAGCGAGCCAGTCAAACCGACAATTGGCAGCGGCTAGAAAAGCGCGGCTATGTCACTATTGGCGTTGATGACACCTTTGTTCCAATGGGATTCCGCCAAAAAAATGGCCAATTAGTTGGTTATGATGTTGACCTAGCTAAGGCTGTTTTTAAGCAGTACGGCATGCGCGTGAGCTTCCAGACAATTGACTGGTCGATGAACACCACGGAACTCAAAAACGGGACCATCGACTTAATCTGGAACGGTTTTAGCAAGACTCCTGAACGCAAAGCAAAGGTCGGCTTTAGTAAAACTTACCTGTATAGCGAACAATTATTGGTAACTAAGCGTAAAAGCCACATTAATTCCTATGCGGATATGACTGGGAAAACATTAGGAGCACAAACTGGATCTTCTGGCTACAACGACATTATAAAGCAGCCAAAGTTGCTTAAAGATCGCATTAAAAATCACGACCCAGTCCTGTATGACTCCTTCACTAATGCTTTTATCGACTTAAATGCCGGTCGCATTCAGGGACTACTAATTGACAGCACTTACGCCAATTACTATATTGCACGCCAAAAACACCCAGCTGACTTTACCATAATTCACGGGCCATTTCCTAAAGATGCCTTTGGTGTTGGCATGAGAAAAAGCGATATAACTTTGCGTGAAAAAATCAATGCTGGATTGGATAAATTAGCTAAAGATGGCACACTAACCAAAATCAATCACAAATGGTTTGGCTCGGCTGCTGATACACCCTTGCTAAAGAAAAATTAATCTAACTGCTCCAAAACGTCGGCAATCCCGTCATGATTATTATCCTGCGTAATCACTTTAAATTTTGCCTTTAAATCAACTGGCGCATTAGCCATTAATACTGGATGAGCAACGGCTTCTAGCATTGCTGCATCATTATAATTATCACCAAAAGCCCAACAATCAGTTAATTTAACATTGAAATCTTCTGCCAAAATTTTAATGCCGTTACCCTTAGAAACACCGTTAATCATTACTTCAAGTAAATTTGGTGCAGATTTAACAATGTATAATTTTGGATATTTTACTTTTAATTCTACTTGTTCCTCATCTAACAACTTTGGGTCACCCATAATCAATACTTTGTGAGCACCCTTAAGCTTTTTAACCTGAGCTAGTGAGCTTAGCGTTGCTTTAACATCGACGGTCTTTTCTTCTTTTTGAACTAATTCGCAATTATTTCCCGGGAAATAGTACCAGTCATAGCCACTATAAACGTTCCAAACAGTTCCGTTATTTTTACGCTCAACATACTGACATATTTCTTCTGCCTGATCGGCAGTCATAAACTGTGAGTTTAATGGTCTGCCCATTTCATCTAAAACTAGAGCGCCATTGTAAGCAATGAGCGGGCACCTTTTCATAATTTGTCCAGCTGCTGTCATAATTCCTTGTGGCATCCGACCTGATACTGGCACAAAAATATTGCCTTTAATTACTTGTTTACGAATTGCATCCCGCGTTCTAGGTGTTACTTGCAAGTCAGAATTGATTAATGTACCGTCAATATCTGAAAAAAGTAGTTTAACCATAATTTCTCCTCAATTATTTTCTTTAACTTAGTAGTAATTAAGCTTATTTTAACGATTATTACTAGCCTTGGTCAATAACTGTTAATAGACGATAGTTACTCTTTAGTCAATTACCGGTTTTAATAATTCGTGTTTGCAATTATTTTTCAGAGTGATAGACTTTAATGGTCGAAAGTTAAATTTTAAACACGAACATTAATTTGTGGGAGAGAGATAATGAATTTTATTAAGAGTTATTTTCAGCTCGATAAATATAACACTAGCATTAAAGTGGAATTTCTTGCTGGTTTAACTACTTTTATTAGTATGTCATACATCCTTTTTGTCAATCCTAGCGTCTTAGGGGCAAGTGGCATGAACTCTGGGGCCGTTTTTACCTCAACTGCCTTGGCCAGTGCATTAGGAACAGCGATTATGGGAATTGTTGCCAATTACCCAATTGGTGAAGCTCCAGCCCTTGGAATTAACGCCTTCTTTGCCTACACAGTTTGTGTTGGCATGCATGTTTCATGGGAAACAGCGTTAGCTGCTGTTTTTGTTGCTTCAATCATCTTTATTTTAATCACTTTGTTTAAATTACGAGAAAAAATCATCAATGCCATTCCAGCTGACCTGAAATTTGCCATTTCTTCAGGTATTGGCTTGTTCATCGCCTTTTTAGGAATGCAAGATGGTGGTTTAATTATCGGTAACAAGTCAACTTTAGTCGGTTTAGGATCACTTCATGATCCAGCAGTTTGGATTACAATCTTTGGCTTGTTAATAACCGTTGTTTTAATGATTTTAAATGTACCTGGTGCTATTTTTATCGGCATGGTATTAGCTGCAATCTTTGGTGTTGCTACTGGGCAAATCCCGCTACCAACTAAAGTAATTTCAATGGCGCCAAGTATTGCACCAACCTTTGGTCAAGCAATCTTTCACGTTAAAGACATCAATTCATTGCAAATGTGGGTTGTTGTTTTAACGTTCTTACTAGTTACCTTCTTTGATACCGCTGGTACATTAATCGGACTCGCTCAACAAGCTGGATTTATGAAAGATAACAAAATGCCACGAGTTGGTAAAGCCTTAGCTTCTGACTCAACCGCGATGATGGTTGGTTCTGTCCTAGGTACTTCACCTATTGGTGCCTTTGTTGAATCCAGTGCCGGAATTGCTGTCGGTGGTAGAACTGGTTTAACTGCTGTCTTTGTCGCAATTTTCTTCTTGATTTCAATGATTTTCAGTCCACTGCTTGGATTATTTACCACTCATGTAACAGCACCCGCTTTAATTATTGTTGGTGTTCTAATGGCTCAAAACACGGCTCATATTCATTGGGATAAAATGGAAATTGCCGTACCTGCCTTTTTAATCTTGATTGGTATGCCACTAACCTACTCGATTTCTGATGGGTTAGCCCTAGGATTAATTACCTACCCAATCTGTATGGTTGCTGCTAAACGTGGCAAGGAAGTTACACCAATGATGTGGATTCTCTTCTTCGTCTTTATTTTCTTCCTCTGGGTACTTAACTTCTAATTTAATTGAAAAAATTTTATTAAAGCCAAAATCTAACAATAGATTTTGACTTTTTTGCTTCTTATAAAATAAATTTGGCTGTATCATGGAAATATAACATGATTTAGTTATATACTAGTTACATTGGTTCTTTTTAATTTAATATTTTGGAGGAAAAAATGACGACACTAGATAAAGTCTTTCATTTAAACGATGCTCATACCACTGTTAAACGCGAGTTAATCGCCGCATTAACCACGTTTGTCAGTCTCTCCTACATCCTTTTTGTTAACCCTAACATTTTACATGCAGCTGGAATCGATAAAGGTGCAGCATTTACCGTTACCGCAATTTCAATAGCTATTGGCTGTTTCATCATGGGCTTAGTTGCCAATTATCCAATTGCCTTAGCACCAACTCTTGGCAGTGCAGCCTTTTTCGCTTATAACGTCTGCGTTGGTATGCATATCAACTGGCAAACTGCATTAGCTGCTGTTCTAGTTGCATCCGTACTGTTTATCCTAATAACTGTTCTGAAATTACGGGAAATAGTTGTTGATGCAATTCCACAAGACATGAAATATGCAATTTCAGCTGGAATTGGCCTCTTCATCGCTTTTATCGGCTTGCAAAATGGTAAGTTGATTGTAAATAGTGATTCTAATCTTGTAACTTTAGGTAAATTTAATTCACCTGCTGTCTGGATTACCCTATTTGGGTTAACGCTAACTGTTATCTTAATGGCAATGAACATTCCTGGTTCCATTTTCATTGGGATGGTCGTTACCGCTGTATTTGGCATTGTAATTGGTCAAATAGCTTTACCTAAGGCTATCATTTCCAGTGCACCAAGTATTGCTCCGACCTTTGGCCAAGCAGTTTTTCATTTAAAAGACATTAATACACCGCAACTATTTATGGTTGTTCTGACCTTCTTGCTGGTTACCTTTTTTGATACTGCTGGTACCTTAATTGGAATGACTGAGCAAGCAGGAATGGTTGATAAAAACGGTAAAATTCCACGGATTGGCCGCGCATTCTTATCAGATTCTGCGGCAATGGTTGAAGGTGCTATTCTCGGAACAGCCCCACTTGGAACCTCAGTTGAATCAAGTGCTGGTATCGCCATGGGTGGTCGTACTGGATTAACTGCAATCTTTGTTGGTATTTTGTTTTTAATTAGTATGATTTTTAGTCCGCTATTAGCTGTTATTCCAACAACGGTTACTGCACCAGCATTAATTATTGTTGGTGTTCTAATGGCTGGAAATTTGAAAAAAATCAATTGGGAAAAATTCGAAATTGCTTTGCCTGCATTCCTGACAGTTGTTGGCATGCCGCTAACTTATAGTATTTCTGACGGGTTAGCACTGGGCATGATTGCTTATCCGATTACAATGATCGCTTCTAAGCAATCTAAAAAAGTCTCACCAATGATGTACGTACTATTTGTAATTTTTATCATTTTCTTTTTAGTAACCAATATGTAATTAAGTAAACTAAAAGTCACCTTTTCAGGTGGCTTTTTTTGTATCGGCAATTTTAACCGTCATATTCAACAGCCTGCAGCTGTTTTATCTTTTCATAAACTTGACCACGCTGACCAGCATCAACTTCTAAAATCAAACTATCACCATTATTGATTTTAGTCTGACCATTAGGAATTAAATCCCGACCACCACGATGAATAATTTTAACCAATGTGTGCTCCGGCCAATTAATGTCTACTATCTTTCGGTCAACCAAGTCACTATTTTCATAAACCGGAATCGTCAGCTGATCACGCTGTCCTGTTACCTGAGCTGACTTTTTCTTACCCAGCATTGCTTGTGCCAAGCTATCATAAATTGGCATCCCACCAAGCAATTCATCAACTAGCAGCGCCACAAAAGAAACTACAGCCAGCGGCATTAAGTGCAATAACGAGCCCACCATTTCCGTAATCAAAATTACGGCGGTAAATGGCGCCCGAATAATCGCTGCAAAATATCCTGCCATTGCAAAGATAATTAGGTTAATCACCAACTTTTGAGGTAATAAATGCAACTGTACCATTACTAAGCCATAAATAGCACCTATTAACGCTCCCATCGTTAAAATTGGTAAAAAGATGCCACTTGGTAGTCCCGAATCATACGAAACAATTGAAAAAACAATTCTAACCAAATAAAAAAATAGCAGCAGGCCAACCATTGACCAGCCAGTTTTGGTAATCATCTTAGGCAAACTAAGAATCAGGCGGTTACCAGGGCCAGTAATTAATGGCCAATAATATGCAATTGGAATCAATAAAGCTAGCGGAATTAGACCATACAACCAGTTGGGTAACAGCGTAATTCTCGCATATAATTTTTTGCAGCTAAATAAGCCTGTTTTATACAAATAACCTAACAATCCTAAAATAATTCCCAAAAATACCAGGTGCCAGTATAGCAAAATTGGGAACGTGTGATTATAGGACAAAGCCAACGCCACATGCTGACCAAACAAATTGGAAACGACGAAGTCGGCAACCATTGCTCCAGCCAGAGCATTGAGCCACACTCGTTGCGAAAAATTATGAAACACTTCTTCTAGGACAAACAAAGCACCACTCAGCGGAGCACCAAACGCGGCAGCTAAGCCACTAGCCGCGCCCGTTGCAATTAGGACACGGGCATTAGTTTTAGTCTGACTGCAGCCTTCGCCGACTCCTTGACCGATAGCTGCCCCTAATTGAAGAGATGGACCCTCAGGACCTAAAAACAGGCCTGTACTAATTACTAAAATTCCGCCAATTAGTTTGCGCCATAAAATTGGTAACCACTGGAGCGACAGATTTCCTTGCAATTGCAATTTAACCTCAGGAATTCCAGACCCACCAACATGAGGATATTGTTTAACAAAATAACCAGCTATGATTCCCACTAATGCCAGTCCGCAGGCAATAATGACGAGCCACCAAGCATTGCCATGTGCTAAATGAAATAATCTCAACCAAAAGGATGTCATCTTTTCAATTCCTAAGCGGAAGATACCGACAATTATGCCTGTAAGCAGTCCCACTAACAGAGCCTGCCCCAGCAATTTTATTTCTGAATGATTGCGCACAATCCTTACTCCCTTGTTTAAAGTACTCTTTCCATTGTACAACAAAAAACAGCTAAATTAATTTAGCTGTTTTTGTGTTACACGTGTAACATGATTATTTTTCTTCATACCATTCTGTATGGAAGACACCAGGACGGTCATTTCTGTAGTAAGTATGCGCACCAAAGTAATCACGTTGACCCTGAATTAGGTTAGCAGGTAAGCTTGGATTAAAAATTGATTCCAAGTAATTAAGAGCTGCACTCAAGGTTGGTGTTGGAATGCCAGCTTTAGTTGCTAATGCAATTACTTGCCGCAAAGCGTCAATGTTTTCAGCCATTAAGTCCTTGAAGTAACTATCCTCAAATAAATTATTCAGCTTTTTGCCGTTTTCATAAGCATTTTCAATATCTTTCAACATTGATGAGCGAATAATACAGCCGGCTTCCCAATCTTGGGCAATTGCTGGGTAACGCAAATCCCATTTATAAGCATCTGCGGCCATCTTCAATTGTTGGAAGCCTTGAGCATAAGCAACAGCTTGACCTAATTGCAATGCTTTACCCAAATTAGCTACTAAATCAGCTGGTACATCGCCATTCCAAGTGATTTCTTTACCAGCACGTGTTGTTGCCTTAGACATAAACCGTGCTAAAACAGCTTCAGCAATTACACTAATTGGTGTTCCTAAGCGAATTGCGTCCTCAAGCATCCAGTTACCAGTACCCTTGTATGATGCTACATTCAAGATATGGTCAATTACGTAATCAGGAGTTAATTCATCTTTTTGCTTCAAGACCTCTGCCGTAATTTCACTTAAATAAGCCTTAACGATTCCTTGGTTCCAATCCGTAAAGATTTGGGCCATTTCATCATTAGTTTTACCAGCAACTTTTCGTAAAATATCATAAACTTCGGAAAATTCTTGCATAATGCCGTATTCAATTCCGTTATGAACCATTTTAACATAGTGACCGCTGCCTTCAGGCCCAATAAAGCTGACACAAGGACGACCCTCAGTGTTTTTAGCAGCAATTGCTTCTAAGATAGGGGCAACTTGCTTGTAGGCTTCTTCATCGCCACCTGGCATCAAAGCTGGGCCATTCAAAGCCCCTTCTTCACCACCAGAAACACCCATTCCGATAAAGTGAATGCCGTGTTCCTGCATCTCGTGAAACCGCCGGTTAGTATCATTAAAGTTGGAGTTACCACCATCGATTAAAATATCACCCTTGTCCAATAAAGGTAATAAAGTATGTAAAGTTTCATCAACTGGGCGACCAGCAGCGATTTGAATTAAAATTTTGCGTGGTTTCTCTAATGAATTAACGAGCTCTTCCCAAGAATAAGTAGGTTTTAATTTATCGTCTTCATATTTTGCAAAAGCATCGACTTCTGGCTTGTCGATACTATAACCAGAAACTGAAAAGCCACTATTTCTGACATTTAAAGCAAGATTCTTACCCATTACAGATAAGCCAATTATTCCAAATTGTTGCATATTTTATCCTCCACTATTAAATTTAATCCCCTATTATTATACTTATAAGTATGCAAAAAAGCGAAACCTTTTTATTAGTTCCGCTTTTTATTTTTTAATATTAACGATTAATTAACATTAAGCTTCTGAAGCACCTGAAGTTGCATCGTCTTCATCTACAGGACCAAAAGCATCATCGTTAACGCCGTATTTTTCAGCAAAGTAGCTGAATGGCTTCAAACCTTGTGCTTGGTACTTCTCAACAAATGCTGGGTCGTCCAAAGTGTTCAATTCAGTTGAGTATGGCATTTCGTGAGTAAGCTTAACGTCTACTAACATTGGCTTATCAGAACTCTTCCATTCCTTAACTGCATCTTCGAATTCCTTCTTAGTACGTACAGTTACACCCTTAACGTTCATACCTTCAGCAACCTTTGCCCAGTCGTTATCTGGAAGGATAACACCTGACAATGGTTGATGTGATTGGTCTTCTTGTTCAGCTTGGATGAAACCGAGAGTTTCGTTAGTGAAGACAACATTCATAATGTGCATGTTGTAACGAGCTTGGGTCAATAATTCTTGACTCATCATTGCAAAACCACCATCACCACCAAGGTTCCAAACTTCACGGTCTGGGCAAGCAGTTGCAGCAGCTACAGCAGCTGGTGAACCAAAGCCCATAGTTGCGTACAAGCCTGAAGTTGCCCAAACTTGATTATCGTGCAAGTTCATCAAACGTTGGAAGTCAATGTTGATGTTACCAACATCAATACCAAACATTGCATCGTCTGCAGCGTACTTGTTAATAATGTCAAAGATTGGTTCACGACGAATCGGCATTTCATCTGCATCGTCAAAGCTGTGTTGCCATTCTTCCCAGTTCTTACGGTCCTCAACACCAGCTTTGTAAAGTGGTGATTCTTCACGAGCTTCACCAGCATCAATGATTGCTTGTAAAGTCTTAGCACCATCAGCCAAGATTGGAAGATCAACAGTATGACGCTTACCCAATTTTTCTGAGTCAACATCAATTTGGATCATCTTAGCCTTAGGGTTAAAGAAGTAGCTTGAGAATGGTGAGTCGTTACCAACCCATACAACCAAGTCAGCGTGAGTTTGAATGTCGTCACTTGCCTTAGGAGCACAACGACCAATTGAACCCAAGTATGCTGGAAATGCATCTTCAACGATACCCTTAGCAATAACTGATGACATAATTGGCATCTTGAACTTGTCTGAGAATGCCTTCAATACGTCACCGTGACCCTTAAGTCCCATACCAAAGTAAACTACTGGATTTGTAGCTTCTGCAATCAACTTAACTGCTTCATCAACTGATTCTTTAATTGGTGCAGCGTAGTTAGGCATAGCAGTTAATGAGTTAGCAGTAACTTGGAAGTTGTAGTCAATCTTGTCCCAACCGAAGTCTTTTGGCAAGATTAAAACTGCTGGACCCTTCTTAGCATATGCTTGACGAAGAGCTTCATCCATCATCCGTGGAATTTGGTTAGCTGCTTTAATTTGGTGGTTCCAAACAGCAACGTTGTCAAACCAAGGCTTTTCATCAAAAGCTTGGAAGAAGTTCATATCTTGACGACTAGTTGGTACGTTAGCAACGATAGCTACCATTGGGGTCTTGTCGTACTTGGCGTCGTATAAACCGTTCATCAAGTGAACAGCACCAGGTCCAGCTGAACCAAAACATACACCAACTTTACCAGTGAGCTTGTATTCAGCTGAAGCTGCTAAAGCGCCAGCTTCTTCGTGACGAACTTCGATAAACTTAAGTTTGTCTTTGAAATTAAGAATAGCATTCATAGTTGAATCGAATGAACCACCTGGATAACCAAAGATGTGGTCAATATCCCAATCAACTAATACTTGAAGCATTGCATCTGAGCCATTAATTTTTGTCATTTGAGCGTATCTCCTTCAAATAAATCACTTACATACAGTATTAAAACATATAATTTCATAATTACAAGTAACTGAATTGCAAATGACTCAGTCTTTAGAAGATATCTAGCAAAATATAAAAGGTAACATAATCATAAATTTACAGACTGCAAATTTAGCGATAAGTTGACTTTAATAAATAGAAATCGCTTTATTTACAATAATTTATAGACGATATTGGTTTTTTAATAAAAATCGCTACTATTAATATATATCAGTGCAAGCAAAAAAAACGAAACCAAAATAAATTGATTTCGTTTCTCTGAAAATAATTAAAATTATTTATTAATTATTAGTGTGCTGAAGCACCTGAAGTTGCATCTTCTTCTGGCTCTGGTTCAGGTTCAGCTTCTTCTTCTGAAGCACCTGAAGCAGTGTCTTCTACAAGACCATATTTTTCAGCGAAGTAGCTGAATGGCTTCAAACCTTGTGCTTGGTACTTCTCAACGAATGCTGGGTCGTCCAAAGTGTTCAATTCAGTTGAGTAAGGCATTTCATGAGTGAACTTAACGTCGATTAACATTGGTCCATCCATTTGCTTGAATTCCTTAACTGCGTCTTCGAATTCCTTCTTAGTACGTACAGTTACACCCTTAACGTTCATACCTTCAGCAACCTTTGCCCAGTCGTTGTTAGGAATGATAACACCAGATAATGGTTGGTTAGATTCATCTTCTTGTTCAGCTTGAATGTAACCTAAAGTTTCGTTAGTGAAGACAACGTTGATAACGTGCATGTTGTAACGAGCTTGGGTCAATAATTCTTGGTTCATCATTGCGAAACCACCGTCACCACCAAGGTTCCAAACTTCACGTTCTGGATGAGTAGTAGCTGCAGCAAGTGATGCTGGAGTACCAAAGCCCATAGTTGCGTACAAGCCTGAAGTTGCCCAAGTTTGTTCATCATGTAAATTAACTAAACGTTGGAAGTCAATGTTGATGTTACCAACATCAATAGCAAACATTGCGTTGTCTGCAGCGTATTTGTTAATGATGTCAAAGATTGGTTCACGACGAACTGGCATTTCATCTGAGTCAACAAAACTATTTTCCCATTCTTCCCAGTTTTCACGGTCTGCAATAGCAGCCTTGTAAAGTGGTGATTCTTCACGAGCTTCACCAGCATCAATAATTGCTTGCAAAGTCTTAGCACCATCAGCCAAGATTGGAACATCAACAGCATGACGCTTGCCCAATTTTTCTGAGTCAACATCAATTTGGATGACCTTAGCCTTTGGATCAAAGAAGAAGACTGAGAATGGTGAGTTGTTACCAACCCATACAACCAAGTCAGCGTGAGTTTGAATGTCATCACTAGGTTTTGGTGCAACACGACCAATTGAACCCATGTATGCTGGGAACTTGTCTTCAACGATACCCTTAGCAATAACTGATGACATAATTGGAGTCTTAAACTTGTCAGCAAATGCCTTTAAAACATCGCCGTGACCCTTCATACCCATACCGTAGTATACTACTGGGTTCTTTGCTTCTTTAAGAAGTTTAACAGCTGCGTCAACATCAGTCTTTTTAGGAGCTGCATAGTTAGGAATAGCTTCTAATGAGTTGTATGTTACACGGAAGTTATCATTAATCTTGTCCCAACCAAAGTCCTTAGGAAGGATTAAAACTGCTGGACCCTTCTTAGCATATGCTTGACGAAGAGCCTCGTCCATCATACTAGGAACTTGGTCAGCTGTCTTAATTTGGTGGTTCCAAACTGCTACGGCATCAAACCAAGGCTTTTCATCAAAAGCTTGGAAGAAGTCAATATCTTGACGACTAGTTGGTACGTTAGCAACGATAGCTACCATTGGTACCTTGTCATATTTTGCATCGTACAAACCGTTCATCAAGTGAACAGCACCAGGGCCGGCTGAACCAAAACATACACCAGCATGACCAGTGAATTTATATTCAGCAGCTGCTGCCAAAGCACCAGCTTCTTCGTGACGAACTTCAATATAGTTCATCTTGCCCTTGAAATCGTGGATAGCGTTCATTGTTGAATCGAATGAACCACCTGGAAAACCATAAATATGATCAATATGCCAGTCCAATAAAACTTGAAGCATGGCATTTGCGCCATTAATTTTTGCCATTTTAAAGTGCATCTCCTTAAATACATGTTTACTTACATAATGTATTAAAACATATAATTTCACAATTTCAAGTATGCACTAACGTTAATAAAGTACTGGGATTTCGGCTTTTAAAAAGAAATATTTTCACAATTTGGATAGCGTTATCATTGATAACGCTTTTACAGCAATCTTTATGCTTGTTATCAATTGATCATTCTTCAAATATAATCGCCAAGTTTTAAATATAAAAATTTTTAATTTTTTTTACTTCTTAATCTTTTCATAATGACCATTTTGAATATACACACTCAAAATAGCCAAATCTGCCGGATTAACACCCGATATTCTTTCGGCTTGAGCTATTGTCTCAGGCCGAATCTTAGCGAATTTCTGTCTTGCTTCGGTTGCCAAACCATCGATTGCATTATAGTCAATGTCTGCTGGGATTTTTTTAGCTTCTTGACGGTGGAGCCGGTCAATCTGAACCTGTTCTTTTTTAATATATCCGGCGTACTTAATATTAATTTCAACCTGTTCTTTGACGTAACGATCTGATGAAATTTCCTCTCCTGTCAGCCGTTCAATGTCATCAATTGTTACTTTAGGCCGTCTTAAAAAGATGTCTGCTTTAACTCCAGCACCCATTGCATTTTCACCAATTCCACTCAAATATTGTTGAATTTCAAAGTTTGGATGAATGGTTAAACTAGCCAATTTTGCCTTAACATTTGCAATTTGTTTTTTCTTATTTTCAAATTTAGCATAACGTTCATCTGAAATTAAGCCCAACTTGTAGCCATAATCAGTTAATCGCAAGTCAGCGTTATCATGGCGTAAAATTAATCTATATTCGGCGCGTGAGGTAAGCAAGCGATATGGCTCCTCAGTGCCCTTAGTTACCAAATCATCAATTAAAACACCAATGTAGGCTTCATCCCTGCCCAAAGTAAAACCCGGCTTGCCAGCAGCACGCAAAGCAGCATTAATTCCAGCAATTAGTCCTTGTCCAGCTGCTTCTTCATAGCCAGAAGTACCGTTCATTTGACCAGCAGTAAACAAGTTCTTAATATTTTTAGTTTCCAAAGTATGCTTTAACTGCCACGGATCAACAACATCATATTCAATTGCATAACCCGGCCGCATCATTTCAGCATGTTCTAATCCCGCAACTGAGTGCAGCATTTTCAGTTGAATTTCTTCTGGCATTGAAGTTGAAAAATCACCAACATAGACTTCCTTGGTAGTCTTTCCTTCCGGCTCTAAGAATATTTGGTGGCGCGGTTTATCAGCAAACCGGACAACCTTGGTTTCGATTGACGGACAATAACGCGGCCCAACACCCTTAATCTGACCCGAAAACATTGGCGAACGTGTCAAATTTTCATTAATAATCTTGTGTGTTTCCTGATTGGTATAAGTCATCCAGCAAGAAACTTGGTCCTTTAAGTAGTCTTCATCCCTACTGGTAAAGGAAAAGTGACGCGGCTCTTTATCTCCAGGTTCCTCTTCAGTTTTGGAATAATCAATCGTATTACCATTAACGCGCGGCGGGGTCCCTGTCTTAAAGCGGCGCAGTTTAAAGCCCAATTTTTCCAAATTTTCGGATAATTTAATCGCTGGTACTGTGTTATTAGGACCTGAAGAATAATTCAATTCCCCAATAAAAATGCGACCACGAGCAGAAGTCCCTGTTGTAAGCACAACACTTTTAGCATGGTAACGAGCACCTGTGTTAGTGATAAGGCCCGTACATACCCCCTCTTCAACAATTAATTCGTCCACTGTTGCCTGACGCAAAGTCAAATTAGGAGTATTCTCAATAACATCCTTCATTTGCTCATGATATTGCCACTTGTCAGCTTGAGCCCGTAAAGCACGTACTGCTGGGCCCTTACCCGTATTTAGCATCCGCATTTGGATATAGGTGGCATCAATATTTTTACCCATTTGGCCACCCAAAGCATCAATCTCACGCACAACCGTCCCCTTGGCTGGACCACCAACGGACGGATTACACGGCATGAAGGCAACCATATCAAGACTAATTGTCAGTAATAAAGTCTTTTGACCCATCTTGGCACTAGCCAAAGCTGCCTCGCTGCCGGCATGACCGGCACCAACAACAATGACATCATAATCATTTGAGTCGTAACTTTTAATCATTTCCACTTCTACTCCTATTTTCCTAAACAAAATTGACTAAATAATTCATTAACTAGCTCATCAGGACTACTTTCACCCGTAATCTCGCCTAAGGTGTCCCATGCGCCGTTAAAATCAATCTGGGCAATATCTACCGGCACTTCATCTTTAACTGCCTGAATAACGTCTTGCAGCTGTTTTTTGGCCTTTTCTAGCAAACCAACTTGGCGCTGGTTAGTGACCATTACCTGATCATTAGAATTTTCAATTCCACTAAAGAATAATTTTCTAATTGCTTCTTCTAGTTCAGTAAGATTCTTTTCTTGCAAAATCGATGTAGCAATTACCTCACTACCCGTTATTTTTTTGATTTCACTAACCGTTAATTTTTGCCCTAAGTCCGTCTTATTTAAAATTACAATCCGCTTTTTAGCATCTGTTGCAGCAATTAGTGCCTTGTCTTCTGCCGACAACTCCTGACTAGAATCAAGTAGTAATAACACTAAATCGGCTTGCGCCAACACCTTTTTAGACCGTTCGACACCAATTTTTTCAACTTTATTATCAGTATGCCGAATCCCAGCTGTATCAATCAGCTTCAGCGGCACTCCTTTAATTGCGACGTATTCCTCTAACGTGTCTCGGGTCGTTCCCGCAACATCGGTAACAATCGCCTTATCGCTTTTAGTCAAATAATTAAGCAGCGATGACTTACCAACATTGGGCTGACCAATGATTGCCGTTGCCAAGCCATTGCGCAAAGCCGTCCCTTCAGCTGCCGTATCCAGTAAGCGCGTGATTTTTTCACTTACCGACTGTGAAACCGACGCCATCTGCTTAGCGGTAATAGTGTCGGCATCGTACTCAGGATAATCAATGTTAACCTCAACGTTTGCCAAGGTATCCAAAATTTCCTGCCGCATCGCGCGAATTTTTTCGAGCAAGCCACCTTCAAGCTGCTTTTCAGCAACTTGACGGGCCTTATCAGTCTTAGCACGCACAATATCCATTACACTTTCGGCTTGAGTCAAATCAATTCGGCCGTTGACAAATGCCCGTTTGGTAAACTCACCAGCATCCGCCATTCGTGCACCTTCTTTAAGCAATAGTTGCAAAATGCGGTTAGTGACCACGATGCCGCCGTGGCAATTAATTTCGACAATATCTTCACGCGTAAATGTTTTCGGCGCTAGCATTACTGAGACCATTGCCTCGTCAATTACTTGGTTAGTTTCTAGTTCAATTACGTGACCATAATGAATTGTATGACTAGGTACTTTGGCTAAATTAGCGCCTTTAAAAACGAGGTTAGCAATCTTGACTGCATCTTCTCCCGACATGCGGACAATCGAAATTCCACCCTCACCAATTGGCGTTGAAATAGCAGCAATTGTATCAAATTCGGTTAAAGTTTGTGCCATAATTTCTCCTTTTCAAATAAATTTCAATAAAAAAAGCGCATTATAGCACCACGAAAAATTCGTGATGTATAAAGCACTTTGACTACTTTATCTAAAAATCACTTTAGACTAAATATTTACTTTTTACGCTTTAAACGCTTATAAGTTCTTCTAAGTTTACGTTTACGCTCACGTTCGGCTTCTGCCTTAGCTTCTTGCGCCTTGCGATATTTAATCGGATTCTGCAAGATAAAGGTTTGGCCAACTTGGAAGAGGTTAGAAACTACCCAGTACAAAACAATCGCTGACTGGAAGTAAATTCCCATTACACCAACCATAATTGACATCCCATAAGTCATCATCTTAGTTGATGCTGTTTGTGATTCCTTCGGCGTTGACAACTGACTAATGTAAGTTGACAGGAACGTCAAAATCATCGACAAAATCGGCATAATGAAGTAAGGATCTGGTTTACCTAAATCCATCCATAAAAAATGACCTGTCTGAAGTTGCGGTGTTTGCCAGATTGCTCCATACAAGGCATACATTACCGGCAACTGAATAATTAGCGGCAAGCAACCAGCATACGGATTAATCCCAGCTTCTTTATAAAGCTTATTAGTTTCTTGGGACAATAACGTCCTAGATTCCGTATCATTACCCGGATATTTTTTGCGTAATGCATTAATTTCCGGTTGAATTGCTTGCATCTTTGTCGTGCTCTTAATGGAAATCGCACTGAGCGGATACAAAATAACCCGCACAATTACAGTAAAGACAATAATTGCCCACCCGTAACTATTGCTCATAATTTTAGCCAGCCATAGGATAAAGACCGACATATAATAAATGATCCAGCGATTCCACCAGCTACCGCTAGTATGCGAAACCGGCGCTACTTTGGCGTTAGTTTGCGCTGCACAACCCGTTAAAACAACAGCGATTGTAACAACTGCTAGCAGTGTAAGCAGACGTTTGACATTTCTCTTAGTTAAAATGTCTTTCACTCTAATCTTCCTCAACTTCATCAGGTATTTCTTCAATAATATTGGCCAAAAAGAGTGCGTGCAGCAAGTTCTTTCTAACTTCAGCCATTTTAAAATTACGCGCATATGGTCTAGCAATCACTAAAAAATCAATTTGCGCTTCAATTGCAGGCTTATTTTCAGTAAGAACCGCACGAATATAACGTTTGAGCCGGTTGCGAACAACGGCAGTATGACCCACCTTTTTGCCAACAGAAATCCCCACTCGAAAATGTTTATTTTCTGTTTTATCTATTTTATAGATGACAAAAGCACGGTTTGCCACTGAATTACCAGATTTAAAAACTCGCTGAAAATCATTTTCAGTTTTAACTCGATAAGACTTTCTCAAAACGTTTCATTCCACTCTTGTACACTAAAAAAACCACTGGGATTCAGTGGTTTAAGCAGATAAGACTTTTCTACCCTTTGCACGGCGTCTAGCTAAAACCTTGCGGCCATTAGATGTACTCATCCGTTTCATAAAGCCATGAACTCGTGAACGGTGACGCTTTTTAGGTTGGTAAGTTCTCTTAGTTGTCATTAAACTACACCTCCATTTTTATATGCTAACTGCACAATTTAATATTTAGAATAGCATGATTAAAGTAAAAAACCAAGTAAAAATGCTAATTAATTTTGCACCAATTAGATAAATTTTTAAACTAACCTGAATCTGTCTGTGCAATTTTTAGCAGATTAATTTTCCACAAGTTAGTAATTCACAGCCTGATTGCAGCATTTTTCCACAATCATCAGCATGTTGATAAAGATATTCACATCATGTGGATATAATTTTAAAAATTCAAACTTATTTCTGCTATATCAGCTTATTTTATTAACAGCTTTATCCAAAAAGCATTTTTCCACAGCCAGATAATCAGAAACATTGTTAATTAACTAAATTGTTTTATCCACAGCATGTTAATTCTTAATTTCTTTTGTTCACTTGTGGAAAACATTTTGCTTAGATGGTAAAATAACTTGGGTTAAAAATTATTGGAGGAGATACTTTGTTTGATATTAATAAATTTTGGCAGCATTTTAATAATGAAATGCGTGAGCATTTTAATGAAGTTGCCTACAATGCTTGGTTCAAAAATACTAAACCACTTTCCTACAATAAGGATACGCATGAATTAAAAATTGCCGTGCAAAATCCGGTAACTAAAGGATATTGGGAAAAGAATTTGGCATCACAATTGATTCAATCAGCTTACGGCTATGCCAATATCGAAATCACGCCTGTTTTTCAAATTGAAGGTGAGCGCAGTACTGAGCGAATTGTCACGCCCAAACCGCAAACACAGATTACGCAGCAACGACAAAGCGAGCGCACCCATAATGCGTTTGTGCGCAACCTGAAATTAAACGAAAAATATACTTTCGATAATTTTGTTCAAGGTGAGGGCAACAAGCTAGCCGCGGGTGCCGCTCTAGCAGTTGCCGACAGTCCCGGCAGTTTTTACAATCCGCTGTTTATTTTTGGCGGTGTCGGACTGGGAAAAACGCACCTAATGCAGGCCATCGGGCACCAAATGCTGGCTGAACGGCCGAATGCCAAAGTCGTTTACATTCAAAGCGAGACTTTCGTTAACGATTTTATCAATTCAATCAAAAATAAGACGCAAGATCAATTCCGCGAAAAATATCGTACTTGCGACTTATTATTAGTTGATGATATTCAGTTTTTTGCCAAAAAAGAGGGCATTCAGGAAGAATTTTTCCATACTTTTGAAACTCTTTATAATGACCAAAAGCAAATCGTAATGACAAGTGACCGCCTGCCGACTGAAATTCCAGATTTATCAGAACGGTTAGTTTCCCGGTTTACTTGGGGTCTGCAAGTTGAAATCACGCCGCCAGATCTTGAAACGCGGATTGCCATCTTGCGCAAAAAAGCTGAGGCAGAAGATCTAACAATCGACGACAGCACCTTAGATTACATTGCTTCACAAGTCGATACGAATATTAGAGAACTCGAAGGTGCTTTGGTTAAAGTTCAAGCACACGCAACGATTGAACGCGAAGATATTAACGTCGGCTTAGCTCGCGAAGCTCTTGCGGACCTGAAACTTGTCCAAAAAAATCGCGGTTTACAGATATCTAAAATTCAGGAAGTTGTTGCTAACTACTTTCAGACTTCTACTTATGAATTAAAGGGCAAAAAGCGGGTGCGGCAAATTGTGGTCCCGCGGCAAATTGCCATGTATCTTTCTCGTGAACTAACGGATTCAAGTCTGCCTAAAATTGGCCAGGAGTTTGGCGGCAAAGATCACACCACGGTCATGCATGCCTACGAAAAGATTAGTCGGGCAATCAAAACCGATTCAGACATTAAAACTGCTGTTTTTGATCTTAAGCAAATGCTTGATCGCTAAAAGTTAAAAAATGTGGACAACTTTTAGCTTTATCCACATTTTTTAAACCGCCCTAATTACGTTATTTTAGGCCTTGCATAACTTCTCAACAGAAATCACAAGACCTACTAATACTACTAAATAAATTATATAATTAAATAAAACATACCTGAAACAGGAGGCCTTCATGAAATTTACAATTAATAGAAATCTTTTCGTTGACAACCTAAACAACGTTATGCACGCAATTTCTTCACGTGCAACCATTCCAATCCTAAGCGGCATCAAGCTCAATCTAACAGATGACGAATTAATTCTAACCGGTAGTGATACTGATATTTCAATTGAATTAAAAATTCCTGTTAGCGAAGATCTAACAGTTGAATCAACTGGTGCAATTGTTTTACCTGCTCGCTTCTTTAGCGAAATTATTCGGCGTTTACCCGGAAAAGAATTTTCACTTGAAGTAAAAGAAAGTTTTCAGACACAAATTATTTCTGAAAATAGTGAATTCACAATTAACGGGTTAGATGCAAATAACTACCCAAGATTACCGGAAATTCCCGACGAGTCCTCTTTTGTTATTTCAGGAAAAACTTTCCGTGAAATTATCACTGAAACGCAATTTGCTGTTGCCACTCAAGAAAGTCGCCTAGTTTTAACAGGTGTCCACTTCACTTTTAGTCCCGACCAAATTCACGCTGTTGCAACTGATTCACACCGTTTATCTAGTCGAGCATTGACTTTAGAAAATGGCCCGCAAACCAAAACTGATTTGATTATTCCAGGAAAGAGTTTACTGGAACTGGCTCGAATTATTGGTGAAACTAACCCAGAAGTTCGCGTTTGTCCTGGAGACAGTCAAGTATTATTTGAAATTGGCAATATCCTTTTCTATTCACGGCTACTTGAAGGCAGCTATCCAGATACTGAACGTCTGATTCCAACTGAAAGCACAACCAATGTCGAATTTGACCTAGTTGAATTATCAAGTGCGCTTGATCGTGCAAGTCTTTTAACTCATGCTGGTCGCAATAATGTCGTTGACTTAACTCTTGATGTTAAAGAGCAAACGGCAAAATTATCAGGTGAGTCCGCTGAAATTGGTAACGTTGAGGAAGACGTAAGTTTCAAAAACTTAACTGGTAAGAACTTGAAAATATCATTTAACCCCGATTATTTACGTGATGCCTTAAAAGCATCGGTAACTGATTCGGTTATCATGGAATTTACGCAGCCACTAAGACCATTTACGGTTAATCCAGATCAAGCTGACATTGAATTTGTTCAATTAATCACCCCAGTTAGAACTTTCTAACTAAAAATTATGAACTAAAGGTCATCATCCGATGACCTTTTTTATGTACCTTTTTTGTTAACGGACAAAATAAGCACGTTGTACTGTTTTAATGACCATTTACTATAAAATGTTTATTCTGCTAAAAACCGTTTATATGGCGTTATATTAGCTTTTTAAGTTGTCTTTTAGCCTTAAAACGAATATACTTAAATATAGGAAACTAGCGCGATGAAGGTGAGTATTATCAAAGAATTTACAGTAAAAGGTGAGTACATTACCTTGAGTCAATTTTTAAAAGAAGAAAGTATTATTTCTTCTGGTGGTCAAGCAAAGTGGTATTTGCAAGATAATCTGGTTTTGCTAAATGGTGTTAAAGAAAATCGCCGTGGTAAAAAGTTACGTTCAGGTGACCGAGTTGAAGTTGCCCACGAAGCATATATTTTTCGGTAGTCTTCAATGTATTTGAAGCATTTTGTGGCGCAAAATTACCGTAATTTGCAGCAATTAGACGTTGAGTTTGATCCTAACGTCAATATTTTTATTGGGCAAAATGCGCAAGGCAAGACAAATCTGTTAGAGGCAATTTATTTTTTGGCATTGACACGTTCACATCGAACTAGTAGTGACAAGGAATTGATTGCTTTTAATCAAGAATATGCCAACGTCACCGGTCATATTTATAAAAGTCAGCTTGACTTAACTTTACGTGTCTTAATCACTAAAAAAGGCAAAAAGGTCTGGGTTAATCGTGTTGAGCAGGCGAAATTATCTAAGTACGTTGGGCAATTAAATGCAATTCTGTTCTCGCCCGAAGATTTGGACTTAATCAAGGGTGCTCCAGCATTAAGACGCCGGTTTATGGATCAAGAATTTGGGCAAATTAATCCGGAGTACCTATATTTTGCTAGCAAGTACCGGCAGGTTTTGCAGCAAAAGAATAATTACTTGAAGCAATTAGCCAAAGGCCAAGCTCATGATCAATTATTTCTTGATGTTTTAGCTGATCAATTAGCCGGAATTGCTGCTGAAGTAATTGTGCGCCGGTTTAAGTTCCTTAAATACTTGTGTACATATGCACGTGATGCCTACGCACACATCAGCACTGGTGGTGAGGAATTAACGGTAACTTATCGGCCATCTGTTCTTGAAGTGACAGATGCTGATAGTACGGAAGAGATTTATCAAAAGCTATTAGCAAACTTCAAGAAAAATAAGGCTGCAGAAATGCGAAAAGGGACAACTTTGTTTGGACCGCATCGTGATGATATTGAATTTGTCTTGGATGGCAAAGATGCTCATTTTTATGGTTCACAAGGCCAGCAACGCACCATTGCACTGAGTGTTAAGCTAGCAGAGATTCAGTTGGTACATCAATTGACTGATGAATATCCTTTGTTATTACTTGATGACGTGATGAGTGAGCTTGACCATAGTCGCCAGAGCGCGCTGCTTAATTATATTCATGGTAAAACGCAAACGTTTATTACAACAACAGATCTTACAGGTATTTCCTGGGAAATAATAAAAAAGCCTCAGGTTTACCGAATTAAGTCTGGAAAAATTTATTTGGAAAAAGGAGAATTGAATGGCTGATCATAACGAAGAAAAACTTGATCAAATCAAGCAATACGAAAAAGAAGCTGATAAATATAATGCCAGTCAAATTCAGGTTCTAGGTGGACTTGAAGCTGTTCGTAAACGGCCTGGGATGTATATTGGCTCAACTAGTTCTCAAGGCTTACACCACTTGGTTTGGGAAGTAATTGATAATAGTATTGATGAAAGCTTAGCTGGATTCGCAACTAAAATTGAGATAACGGTTAATGCTGATGGCAGTGTAACTGTTCAAGATGATGGTCGGGGAATTCCAGTTGATATTCAAAAGAAAACCGGTCGGCCAGCTCTAGAAACTGTTTTTACTGTTTTGCATGCCGGTGGTAAATTTGGCGGTGGCGGCTATAAAGTTTCTGGTGGACTTCATGGTGTTGGTGCTTCGGTAGTTAACGCCTTGTCAACTGAGCTTGATGTTACGACGATGCGTGATGGTAAAAAATACTATATCGACTTCAATCGTGGTCGTGTTAAGACAGAAATGAAATTGATTGGTACTGTACCTTTGACTGAGCACGGAACCATCGTTCACTTTTATCCGGATCCAGATATTTTTACTGAAACTACTGACTTTGATGACAAGGTTTTGAAAAACCGCATTCGGGAACTGGCTTTCTTGAATAAAGGTCTGAAGTTAACTTTTACCGATAAGCGTAAAGAAACCGCTGAAACTGATGTCTATCACTATGAAGGCGGAATCAAGGAATACGTTGCCTTTTTGAATCATGGCACAGAAGTTTTGTTTGATGAGCCAATTTATGTCGAAGGTGACTACAACGAAATTAATGTTGAAGTATCTTTGCAATATACAAATGGCTACAAAACAACGTTAATGACCTTCGCCAATAATATTCATACTTATGAAGGTGGAATGCACGAAGCTGGTTTTAAGACTGCGTTAACGCGGGTCGTGAACGACTATGCCCACAAAGCCAAAATCCTGAAGGATAAGGATGATAATCTTTCTGGTGAGGATATTCGTGAAGGAATGACAGCAGTTGTTTCTGTTAAACACCCAAATCCGCAATTTGAAGGGCAGACGAAGACTAAATTAGGAAATTCTGATGCCAGAACCGCAGTTGATAAGGCCTTTTCAGAAACTTTTACCAACTTTTTGATGGAGAATCCGCAAGTTGGTCGCAAAATCGTTGAAAAAGCACAGCTAGCTGAACGAGCTAGAACTGCTGCTAAACGTGCTCGTGAAGTAACGAGAAAGAAATCAGGACTTGAGATTGCTAACTTGCCAGGTAAATTGGCTGATAATACCAGTAACGATCCAAGTATTTCAGAATTATTTATTGTTGAGGGTAACTCGGCCGGCGGTTCTGCTAAGCAAGGTCGTTCTCGTTTAACCCAGGCGATTTTACCGATTCGTGGGAAAATTTTGAACGTTGAAAAAGCTTCAATGGACAGAATTTTAGCCAATCAAGAAATTCGGTCATTGTTTACTGCCTTAGGAACCGGATTTGGTGCGGACTTTAATGTTTCAAAGGCTCGCTATCACAAGTTAATTATTATGACGGATGCCGATGTCGATGGCGCCCATATTCGGACCCTGTTATTGACGCTCTTTTATAACTATATGCGGCCAATGATTGAAAAGGGATATGTTTATATTGCACGTCCACCTCTATATCAAGTCCGTCAAGGTAAAGTCGTTAAGTACCTTGATACTGATGAGGAGCTGCATGATTATTTAGGTGCATTGCAACCAAGTCCTAAGCCACTTGTTCAACGCTATAAGGGATTGGGTGAAATGGATCCTGAACAATTGTGGGAAACAACGATGAATCCTGAAAACCGCCGCCTTGATCGCGTTAGTCCAGAATATGCTAAGAATGCTGATGAGGTCTTTGAATTATTGATGGGCAATGAAGTTGCGCCACGGCGGAAGTTCATTGAAACTAACGCAAAATATGTTGAAAACTTGGATGCTTAGGAGGTTTTAAATGGATAACGACAATCAAGGTCAAGATCACAGAATTAGAAATGTTGATCTGACTAGTGTAATGAGCAGTTCCTTTTTGGATTATGCGATGTCAGTTATTGTTGCCCGGGCTTTGCCTGATGTGCGTGATGGTTTAAAGCCTGTCCAAAGGCGAATTCTTTACGGAATGAGTGAGTTAGGAGTTACTCCTGATAAGCCTTATAAGAAGTCTGCCAGAATCGTTGGGGAAGTTATGGGTAAGTTCCACCCCCACGGTGACTCTTCGATTTATTTGGCAATGGCGCACATGGCTCAAGACTTTAGTTATCGCTATATGCTAGTTGATGGTCATGGTAACTTTGGTTCTGTTGATGGTGACGAGCCTGCCGCAATGCGTTATACTGAGGCGCGAATGAGCAAAATTGCGGTTGAAATGCTGCGCGACATTAATAAAAATACGGTTGATTGGCAACGTAACTATGATGATTCTGAAAATGAACCAGTAGTTTTACCAGCACGGATTCCGAACTTACTGGTTAACGGAACGAGCGGGATTGCTGTCGGGATGACGACTAATATTCCACCACATAATTTATCCGAAGTTATCAGCGGCTTGCATATGCTGATGAACAATCCGAATGTCACTACTAAGGACTTAATGAAGGCAATCCCGGGTCCTGATTTTCCGACTGGCGGGATCATTATGGGTCGTGGCGGTATTTATCGGGCATACGAAAGTGGTCGCGGCAATATTGTTGTGCGGGCTAAGACCAACATTGAAACTGAAAAAAGTGGTCGGGAACGAATTGTTGTTACTGAACTGCCATACTTGGTTAATAAGGCTGAATTAGTTAAGAAAATTGCTGATTTGGCACGCTCTAAGACAATTGATGGGATTACCGGTGTTCGTGATGAATCCGACCAGACAGGGATGCGGATGACAATTGACATTCGTCGTGATGCAAGTGCCAGCGTTGTTTTGAATAATTTATTCAAATTAACGCAAATGCAGGCTAACTTCGGGATGAACATGGTTGCCATTGTTGATGGTGCACCACATTTCTTGAGTATCAAGCAAATGCTGTCGTATTACTTGGAGCACCAAGAGGACGTTGTTACACGTAGAACAAAATTTGAACTGGCCAAGGCTGAGGCAAGAGCCCACATTCTTGAAGGTTTGAAGATTGCTTTGGATCACATTGATGAAATTGTTCATATTATTCGTCAAAGTAATTCCAGTGATATTGCTAAAGCTGCCTTAATCAGCCGTTTTGGGCTGGATGATAAGCAGTCACAGGCTATTTTGGATATGCGGCTTGTTCGCTTAACAGGCTTGGAACGTGACAAGGTTGAGGCCGAATACAAGGATTTGCAAGAAAAAATTGCGGATTACAAGGATATTTTGGCAAAACCTGAACGGATCAACGAGATTATCTACAATGAATTGCTCGATATTCAAAAGCGCTTTGGTGATAAGCGGCGTACTGAAATCGGTGCTAGTGAAGTTGTCTCAATTGAAGACGAAGATTTAATTGAAAAGCAAGATGTTTTGCTAACCCTGACCCATAGTGGCTATATCAAGCGGATGTTGATTAATGAATTTAAGACGCAAAACCGTGGTGGTAAAGGCATTAAGGGCATGGGAGTGAAGTCTGGCGATTTCATTGAAAAGCTGATCTACTCAAGTACCCACGACTTGCTGCTGTTCTTTACCAACAAGGGTAAAATCTATTCTAAGAAGGCATACGAAATTCCGGAATTTAGCCGGACTGCTCGGGGGCTACCAATTGTTAACTTGTTGCAGCTTGAAAAAGGCGAGAAGATTCAGACAATTATTAATATTCCTGAAAATGCTGATGACCAATACCTATTCTTTATCACGAAGTTGGGGACGGTTAAGCGAACGCTTGTCAGTGAATTTGCGAATATTAGAAACAGCGGCCTGATTGCACTGACTTTACGCGATGGCGACGAGTTGACGAATGTTCTAACTACTGATGGTAACAAGGATATTATGATTGGCACGCACCTTGGCTATGCTGTTCGCTTTAATGAGCAGACTGTCCGGGCAATGGGTCGAACTGCTGCCGGTGTTCGCGGGATTAACTTGCGGGATGGCGATTATGTTGTTGGCTCAGGTGTCATTGAAGATAGCGATGAAGTCCTAGTAATTTCTGAAAAAGGTTATGGTAAGCGGACTTCTGCTGCTGAATATCCAGTTAAGGGTCGTGGTGGTAAAGGAATTAAAACCGCTAATATCACTGAGAAGAATGGCCCGCTATCTGGTGTGACAGTTGTTGATGGCACCCAAGATATTATGGTGATTACTAACGATGGCATCATGATTCGCTTCAAGATTGCGGATGTTTCGCAGACTAGCCGTAGCACGCTGGGTGTGCGGTTGATTAAAGTTAACGACAACAGTAAGGTCGCTAGCTTAACAGTTGTTCCTGCTGAGGAAGATCAGGAAGTAGCGGCTGATTCTGAGACCGAAGAAGAATAAAAGTAATTTAAATTAAAAAATTATCGGACTTTTAAGCGTATCTATTAGTCAGAGAAATAAATTCTCTTAGGATCACGTGAATATAGTTTGGTAATTTTTTTGTTTATGTGCTAAAATTAGAGATTGCGAGTAATAAAATTGATTACTCCTTGTTCTTGATTTTAGCAAGAACCATTTAGACCAAAAGGAGGTGCACTAGAATGACAACTACTAAGTACGAAATAACTTACATTATTAAACCTGATATTGATGAAGAATCAAAGAAGGCACTTGTTGAAAACTACGATAAAGTTATCGCAGATAACGGTGGTACAATGGTTGAATCTAAAGACTGGGAAAAGCGTCATTTTGCATATGAAATCGAAAAGTATCGTGAAGGTACTTACCATATCATGACTTTCACTGCTGATAACGCAGACGCAGTTAACGAATTTGACCGTTTGTCAAAAATTGACAGCGCAATTTTACGTTCAATGACTGTTAAGTTAGACAAATAATATTACGTTATCGTGATCGTGATTTAGGAAAGGAAGGACCTTGGAGTATGATTAATCGAGTTGTACTTGTTGGCCGTTTAACACGTGATCCTGAATTACGTACTACTGGGAGTGGAATCTCGGTTGCTACGTTTACTCTTGCTGTTGACCGTCAGTATACTAACGCTCAAGGTGAGAGAGGTGCGGATTTTATTAGCTGTGTCATTTGGCGCAAATCAGCAGAAAACTTCTGCAATTTTACGTCTAAAGGATCATTGGTTGGTATTGACGGCCGGATTCAAACCAGAACTTACGATAATAAAGACGGGCAAAGAGTATATGTAACAGAGGTTGTCGTTGACAACTTTGCATTGCTTGAGTCACGCAAAGACCGTGAATCCCGTAGTCAAAATGGTGGTTACACACCAAATAACAATGGGAATTTCAATGGTAACTTTGGTAATCCAAATGCCAATAATTCTCAAAATATGGGACCATCTAATCAGAATAACCAAAATAATAATCAATCAAGTATGCCAAAGGATCCATTTGCTGGATCTGGAGATACCATTGATATTTCTGATGATGATCTTCCATTCTAAACTTATAGAAAGGACCTAGGATATGGCTCAACAAAGAAGAGGCGGCCATCGTCGTCGTAAGGTTGACTTTATCGCAGCCAACCATATTGATTACGTTGACTACAAGGACGTTGATCTGTTGAAACGTTTTATCTCAGAAAGAGGTAAAATCTTACCACGTCGTGTCACTGGCACTAGCGCTAAGAATCAACGTAAGGTAGCTAAGGCAATCGAAAGAGCTCGCATTATGGGCTTGTTGCCATTCGTTACTGAAGACTAATCAGTTGAATAAAAACAAAAATGCGGGAATTATTTTCCGCATTTTTTGTACGCTATTTTAAGCTGGATATTAGGGAGTTTCTTATCAGTTGAATCCAAGGTATAATAATAGTGATGTATTTTACATTAATTTAGGAAGGATCTTGCATGAAAGATTTTTTGCGTAATGGATTTCCTGCTTTTATCAAGGATTCACGGCTGACAGCTTCGGTAATTATTATTTTGGCGCTGTCGCTCCTGGGCAGTATTGTTGCCATGATTATGAATCCGTTGTTTGGGTTGGCAATGGTGCTGATTTTTATTCTTACAGTTGCCTTTACCGTCTATGGAGCGTATGTTTTGGCAGGTAATGCCAATAATTTTGCGGTTAGCCTGTCGTATCGCATTAAGCGTAGCGAACAAGAGGCAATGATTAAGATGCCGCTGGGGATTTTGCTCTATGATGAAGACAGGCAAATTCAGTGGGTCAATCCGTACTTGCAGCTTTACCTGAAAGACGATGACTTAATCGGACGAACCATTGAGGCAGTTGATCCAGATTTAAATAAGTTAATTGATGAGTCGCTGGCGGCCAAGACTGCCGAGAATCAAACGGTAAATTGGGATAATCATCAATTTGAGATGGTTGTTCAAGATAATTTAGGTGTGATTTATCTGCTTGATATCACGCGTTATGCCCAGATTGAAGAAAAATACAATGATGAGTTACTGGCGATTGGGCAAATTTTCATTGATAATTATGATGAGCTAAGCGAAGCGATGCATGATCAGGAATTGACCAGCATGAGTTTGTATGTGCAAAACACCTTGAGTGATTATGCTAAAAACTTTAATGCTTATCTTAAACGAATTGATGAGGATCACTTTTTATTATTGGTGCATATGCAGGATTTGGCTAAAATGGAAGATGATAAGTTTTCTGTTTTGGATAAAATCCGCCAAGAGACCAGTCGAAATAATACCCCGTTAACATTATCAATTGGGATTGCCTTTGGCAGCAGTTCAATTACGGAATTGGCTGATCAAGCGCAGTCTAATCTTGATTTGGCCTTGGGCCGCGGGGGCGATCAGGTTGTTCTGTGTCAACCGGGTAAGGATGCCCGCTTTTACGGCGGAAAGTCGAACCCAATGGAGAAGCGGACACGAGTCCGGGCACGGATGGTTTCACAGGCGATTAGTGAGCTGTTCAAGGAAGCCGATCGCGTATTTGTTGTTGGTCATGCCAATCCGGATATGGACTCAGTTGGCAGTGGTATCGGCGTTGTTAAAATTGCCCAGCTGCATGATGTTAAGGCTAATTTTGTTCTAGATGTTAATAAGACTAACTACGATGTTGGTCGATTAATCGTCAAGATGCAGCAGGCAAAAGAAGATGCGGACCTGTTCATTGCGCCTAAAGATGCTCTGGAAAAGGTAACAGATAAATCAATGCTAGTTATGGTGGATCACTCTAAGTACTCAATTACTTATTCTAAGGAATTGTATGACCGGTTGAAGAATCGGATCATCGTAATTGACCACCACCGTCGCGGCGAGGAGTTCCCAGAAAATCCGATGTTAACGTATGTCGAGCCGTACGCTTCATCTGCGTGTGAGCTGGTGACAGAAATGATTGAGTACCAGCAGCCAAGTTCTGGCAAGCGGGTCTTAACCGACCTAGAGGCAACGGCAATGCTTGCTGGAATTACTGTTGACTCCAAAGAATTTTCACTAAGAACAGGGACCAGAACCTTTGATGCGGCGAGTTATTTGCGCTCAATTGGTGCAAGTTCAACTGGGGTTAGCGAATTGCTTAAGGAAGATATTGATAGCTTCTTGGAGCGCACAAGTTTAGTTGCCAGCTTAAAGATTATCAACTCTAATATGGCCGTCATGTGTGGCCCAGAAAAGAAAATTATCGATCCCATTGTAACGGCGCAGGCAGCCGATACGGCACTTGACTTAGAAAACGTTGAAGCTAGTTTTGCGATTACGCGGCGTGACAAGGATACGGTTGGGATTTCTGCACGCTCGATGGGCAGTATTAACGTTCAAGTAATTATGGAAAAGCTTGGCGGCGGTGGTCATTTGTCCAATGCGGCGACGCAGATTAAGGACGTGACGATTGAACAAGCTCTTGCAAAATTGACGGATGCAGTTGATACTTATGAGAAAGAAAACGAATAAAGGAGATTTCAAATGAAGGTTATTTTTACTCAAGACGTAAGAGGCCGTGGTAAACGCGGTGAAGTTAAGAATGTTCCTGATGGTTATGCCCAAAACTTTTTAATAAAGCGCGGCTTAGCTAAGGCTGCCACAAAAGCTAATATGCACACGCTGGAACGGGTTGCTGCTAACGAGCAAGCTGCTTATGAAGCCGATAAAGCAGCAGCTGAAAAGATTAAAGCAGAACTTGAAAAAGACGAAACAGTTGTTAACTTTAAGTCAAAGGCTGGAACAGATGCTCGGTTATTTGGCTCCATTTCAGGCAAAAAAATTGTTGAAGGCTTGGAAAAGCAATTTGGTATTAAAATCGACAAGCGTAAATTAAACTTGCCTGAGCCGATTAAGTCTTTAGGCTACACAAATGTACCTGTTAAGTTGTTTAAGGGCGTAGAGGCTAAAATTCGCGTTCATATCACCGAGCAAGATTAGTGTCCGGTCTAGATTTTAATAAAAAAGTGGTCATAACTAATGGATAATATTGTTTCGCAACAAATACCGCATGATGATGAGGCGGAACAAGCAGTTTTAGGGGCAATTTTTATTGACCCAGAGGCAATTGCAGATGCAAGTGCCATATTGCAGCCCGCTGATTTTTATAAACGAGCAAACCAGCTGGTTTTCCAGGCGATGCTGGATCTGTCAGATCGTGAGGATGCAATTGATCCATTAACGCTGCAGGATGAATTAACTAAAAAGAAGCAGCTGGAAGATATTGGCGGGATTGCGTATGTTTCAGAATTGGCGTTAGCAACGCCGACTGCGGCCCACGTTACTTATTATGCCAAGATTGTTCACCGGAAAGCGCTGCTTCGGCGGTTGATTTCTGCTAGTCAAAAAATTATTACAACCGCCATTCAGGATTCCGATGATGTGACCGATATTTTGGATAATGCCGAGAGCGAGATTATGAATGTCTCCTCGGAAAACAGTGCGAGTGGCTTTCGCGGAATTAAGGAAATTGTTAATTCAACGATTGAAGAAATTAACAATATTCCCGAAGATGGCAACATGGTCACGGGATTGCCAACAGGTTTTGCTGAGCTCGACAAGATGACGACGGGATTTCACGATGATGAATTGATTATTATTGCGGCACGTCCCGGTGTCGGAAAAACGTCCTTTGCGTTGAATGTTGCCCAACACGTCGGTTTGCATACTGATAAATCGGTTGCCATGTTTTCTTTGGAAATGAGTGGCGAGCAGTTGGTGCAAAGAATGCTGGCTTCAGAGGGCTTGATTGATTCACAACATCTTAGGACAGGACAGCTTGATGAAGAAGAGTGGCGTAAGCTGATTGTTGCTTCCGGCTCATTGGCAACAGCTAACGTCTATATTGACGATACGCCCGGGATTAAAATGAGTGAAATTCGGGCACAAGCACGACGTTTGGCCAAGGAAAAGGGCAATTTAGGTTTAATTGTAATTGACTACCTGCAATTGATTGAAGGGCCGCGCAGTGAATCACGGCAACAGGAAGTCTCTGCAATCTCACGGCAATTAAAAAAGCTCGCTAAGGAGCTTCATGTGCCCGTGATTGCCTTGTCGCAGTTGTCACGGTCGGTTGAGCAGCGACAGGATAAACGGCCGGTGTTGTCCGATATTCGTGAATCTGGGTCAATTGAGCAGGATGCCGACATCGTTTCATTCTTATATCGAGATGATTATTATCGTGATGAACAAGACGATGATAACAATCAGGGTGAGGTTGAAGCAGAAGATGATAATGGCGAGGTTGAGGTCATTATTGAAAAGAACCGGTCAGGTAGCCGGGGAACGATTAAGCTCATGTTTTCTAAGCCATATAACCGTTTTTCTAATCTCGACTATAGTCACGATCAACCAAATGAATAAAAATTATAAAAGTCATGGAGTTTAGATAATTAATGCCATGACTTTTATTGATTTATCAACTTTTACCAAAAATTAAGATCTTTTAAATGACATTATTTAGCTATCATTGTACTATAAAAGTGTAGTTGTAAGATGAATTTAGAAAGGACTTGAAGTTATGGCTAAAAAAGGTTTTAAAGATAAAGTTGCTGGCAAAGCAAAAGAAGTTGAGGGTAAAGCTCAACAAGCCGCTGGTGATGTTAAGAATAAGGCAGCTAAGGCTGCAGATGATGCCAAAGATAAGTTCGATGACGTCAAGGACAAGATTAAAAAATAATAATTACTAGTAAAAGAGCTCAGAAATAATTAAATTTCTGAGCTCTTTTTGTTACACATGAAACAGTGCAAAATTAGTGTAATTTTTGTTCCACATCTGATGGCAATTTCAAGTCAGGATGTTTAGAATCATAAAATTCGTAAAAAATAGGTCCTTTATTTGAGTCGTTGCTCTTAGGATAAAGTTCGTAATTGTTGACCTTCAGCGGTAAAGTCATGTTGTTTTTGTAAGAATCCCAAATGTTGCTAAAGATTTGGGTAATCAACTTACGTTCATCGGGCTCAAGTGACATTAAAATTCGTCCGAAACGATAAGTTCCCAGTAGTTTGTTGCGAGTTAATTGGTGCAACTCATTGATATCGGCATTTTCAAAAGCCTCAAACAATGCAGAAAATGATTCACCACGGTCAGATTTTGGAATTGAACGGTTAAAGGTAATTAAAGCATGGCGAATGACGCGACTGCCAGCTGTTAGACCGTCGGCAAGTGTGAAACTGTCGCGGCCAACCGACCAGCGCCGTGGGTCATGCTGGTTGCGCATGGCAGCGTTGCTTTTAACAACTAATGTGTGCTCAGGATGATCCAGCATAGCGCCAAAAATTGAGGATTGAGGGATGTAAGTCTTCATCTTGGACATTACCTGAATAAAGCCAGGACTGGTGTAGACTTTACGAAAGAAGCCGAGACCATCAAAGCTCAATGCCTTAATGATTCGGTCTTGAATATCTGGTTTGACAGCACTTAAGGCGTATTGGGCAAAGTTGCCGCCCTTGGAATGCCCGACAAGATAGATGCGCTGATTGGGAAACTTCTGGGCAATGTCTTCAAGATATTCAGCTGCCACATTCTGCCCGTAAATTTCTGGCAAATAATTCATCCGCATGTCCTCATTCCAGCCAATCATTGAGCCATCGGTGCCGCGATAAGCAATAACTATCGTTTGCGGATTGATGGCAAAAGTGGCAGCGGTAAATTGTAACGGATGCGGCTCTTTTTCCAAACGATCGGTCCAATCGAGGATTTTCATGTCGCCAATGCGTGGACTTTCCGGTAATAATAGTACCTCGGCACCAGTCTCAGAGTGCATTTGGTGCTGAAACGATGGTAGGAGCCGCAGCTGCTTTGCGACGTCACCCAAGGTGTGTCCGACAGCAGAGGCATCAGCGGGGAGGTAAACAATTGATGAAAGCAGCGCCGCATCAATGCTATTAAAAGGTTTTTCTTTGAATGAAAGATCACCGCGCCAACGTAAGTAATCGAGTGAACCAGCCATAAAACTCTTCCTTTCTGATTGGTTAATAATTACTATTGTAGTTAGTTTGATTTGTAAATGCCAAAATAATGGTATAAAAAAGGCAATAGTTAAACTATTGCTTTTTTATTTACCCATGCTTGTGTAACTAATCCGCTTAATGTCAGGATACTTACGCAGAGACATGATAATATCATTTTCATCAATGTTATTATTAATAATTCCGTCCACAAAAAAGATAATTCGTTCGTCATTAACGTATAAAATTTTAACAGAAACATTTTGGACATGGCTGGCTTTTAGCTCATCCTCAATTGTCTTCAAAATATGGTGTTTGTTAACGGCTTCAATCTGAATATTGAAGCGAATGTGCATGATGATTTTATCGATTAGACTATCATCATGGAATAGCATTTGGATGAGAAAGAGAAAAGCGGTTAGGGAAATTCCTAAGAAATACAGACCAGAGCCAATTGCCATCCCAATTGCAGCAGTTGCCCAAATTCCGGCAGCGGTTGTCAGACCGGAAACTTGTTGCTTTTTGATTAAAATCGTCCCGGCACCAATAAAGGAAATCCCAGAAACAATCTGGGCCGCGATTCTTGACGGGTCGACCGCCACATCGTTAAGTCTTAATAAATCGTAAAATCCATATTTGGAAATAATCATAAATAATGCTGACGAAAAAGCAACGACAATGTGGGTTCTGACCCCAGCGCTCTTTCTTTGAATTGCTCGTTCGTAACCGATTAATGCTCCGCAAAGCGAGGCCACAATGACCCGCACTAGCCATGGCAGCTGCGAATTAATCGGTGTTAAGTTAGCCATCATATCACTCCGTTCATAAATTATATTTTATAATTATACTCTATCCTTTACGTTATGAGAATAAAGACCAAAGGATAGTTATAACAAAAATTTGGAAAAAGTCAAAAAATACTTGCGTAATTGTTACGAATATGGTTTAATTAATATTGTTGTCAAGTAAGACAATGCTGACTTAGCTCAGTTGGCAGAGCACGTCATTAGTAATGATGAGGTCGGAGGTTCGAATCCTCTAGTCAGCATAGAGGTTAATAGACTTAAATAAAATAATCTTAACTAGTTAATAGTTAAGATTATTTTTGTTTGTAAAAGCAATTTTAACACAAAAAATGGCACATAATTTAAAACTATGTGTCAAAGAAATCTTTGGGAGCAGAAGAAAAGTTGATATAGCGGGCTTAAAGCCCGCCTTTTTTATGTGTCCAGACAAGTTTTAAAGTTAAAAAATATAATTTACTAATTAAGTTTAGATTCCGAATTTTTAATTCTTTTGTGCTACAATATAAGGGTAAAGAAAAAGCCCTACTGTAATAGGACTTCTCTTAAACAGACAGCACCCGCTTCAAAGGCGGTGGCTGAATTATATTATTGCTTAAAAGCCGTCATATAACTCGCCAAAGTTAAAAGTGGACGGCTTTTAAAGTGCAATTATTTTTCGTGTTTGTCGATATAATCGAGCAAAGCAAGAATAAACATACCAAAAGCGAACATAATAGTTAGCGCATCGGCAACACTCATGACTGTTATACCTTTCTGAAAGCTTTTCGTGCATCAGCACCGTCTCCTTTCCAAGATAACAGCCACCGCTCTCAAAACTTTATGTGTTGAGAGTTCTAATTAATTATATCAGATAACCTATTAAATGAAATTGCTTATTTTAGTACAATAGCGTCAACTTTTAGTTCAGTAAAAGTATTGTTCTCTTAAAGCTTTCTGTGCTAGAATAACTTTACAAAACAAAAGAAGCCCTGTTGGTATCAGGACTTCTCAACATGAGTTTCCGCATTAAGCGGTGACTTAACGATATTTGAATTAATAACCGTTAGTCGTCAAACTAGAGCGGTTATTATTTTGCCCTAAATTTCTTCTAGGTAGCTTTTAATTAATTCACACTCTAAAGCCTAATATTTGGGCTCACCTATCTTCCTATGCTACACTTGAACGGCTATGTGTTAGGAAAAGGAGAGTGCTATGCAAATTGCTAAAAAAGTACGAGGATTAACTACTTTTGATTTAAAAGTAATTGGTGTTATTTTAATGGTGGTTGACCATGTCCATCAGATGTTTTATCCGTTAGGTGCACCGAATTGGCTGGACTGGTTTGGTCGGCCAGTGGCTACTATTTTCTTTTTTACCAGTGTAGTTGGCTTTAGTCACACGCATGATAAAAAGAAATATATGGAACGCTTGTACATTTCTATGGTGCTGATGTCGCTTGTAACTTGGCTATTAGAGAAAACAGTTCATTTTGAGCAAGTGGTTTTAATTAATAATATTTTTCGTGATTTGTTTATCGGAACAATGTTTATGGCTGGTGTTGATCAATTTGTGGCTGCTAAGAATGGCAACAAGGCAAGGCACATTAGTTTAGGGATTTTATGGGTTGCCATACCGTTTATTTTTTCAGTTATTACAACAATGATTGTTGGTGCGCAAAGTGTACCACTCTTAATTAAACAAATTGCAGTTGGCATTTTTCCCGCAATTCTCTTAGCTGAAAACAATATTATGGTGTTACTGATTCCGCTGCTATATTTATTCAGAAACAACAAGAAAATTCAATGTCTGCTGATTGCAATTACTGCTTTGCTTTATGGCTTGAGCGGATCAACTCAATGGCTGATGATTTTTGCAATTATTCCGATTTGGCTTTATAACGGCCAAAAGGGCCCGGGCATGAAATATTTCTTTTATATTTTCTATCCAGCTCATATTGCAGTTTTATACTGGCTGGCAGCCTTTTTGTACAGGACGATGCATTAGAATAGACTTGTTAGTTTAAAAAGGTAAATAAAATAGCGGACGTTATGTCCGCTATTTTTTGTGGTTAATTCGTTTTAGATAATAGCTAAAACTCTCGGAGTCGGCAATCTTTCCATTTTCTTTGCCTTCATACCAATCAATTTTATCGTTTAAGATTTGTAAATGATATTGCTGCTCAGCAATTAGTTTTAAAAATTTTTGCTGTGTTTTTTTGAGTAGCTGCAAGCGCTGGGGAATGGTTGCGTCGCCTTGAGCGCGCCAAGCTACATATTTTTTCAAATCAGCAATGCTCATCCCCGTATTTTTTAGATGCATTAAAAATCTCATCCAATTGACATCATCTTCATCATAATACCGCTGCTTGTTGGCCAAACGATGAGGCTTAATTAGGTCTTCCTCTTCATAATAACGCAAAGTTGATGGTGCCAAGTTAAACTTAGTGCTGAATTGCTGAATACTATATTTGTCTTTCATCTGTTTGTTTTCCTTTTATCTTGACTTAAAGTTAACTTTAAGGAATAGACTACCACTAAACAAGAAAGAAGGAAGTTAAAATGGCAAAAAAACAAACCGCAGGCAGAAAAAATTTAGGCAATTTCGCGCCACAATTCGCTGCTTTAAATGATGATGTTTTGTTTGGCCAAGTTTGGGCAAAAGAAAATGAATTGTCAGCTCATGATCGCTCGCTGATCACCAT
The DNA here is from genome assembly GCF_029433515.1 of Lactobacillus sp. ESL0679. Classification (GTDB taxonomy): domain Bacteria; phylum Bacillota; class Bacilli; order Lactobacillales; family Lactobacillaceae; genus Lactobacillus. The sequence continues at coordinate 612,580 of NZ_JAQTIG010000001.1, forward strand.
TGCTGCCTTGATGGCAATGGGCAACACTGAACAGATTGAAGCACACTTAAATATCGGCAAAACCAACGGTATTACCAAAGAAGAAATTGTTGCAGAAATTACTCATTTGGCCTTTTATGTTGGTTGGCCCAAAGCGTGGTCAACCTTTAACCGTGCTAAAGAAATTTGGCAGGGTGATGAGGAAATCCCACAGCAGCCAGGAATTTTTGCTACCGGACCTAAAAATACTGCATACGATCAATATTTTGTCGGTCAAAGCTACAATAATTCACTGGTTAAGCCAGAGAAAAATGGTAGCAGGGTTCCAGTTAATAACGTGACCTTTGAGCCAGGATGCTATAACCATTGGCACATTCATCATGACGGCAGCCAAATTTTGTTGGTAACTGGCGGTCGAGGCTGGTACCAAGAATGGGGAAAGAACCCACAAGAATTAACTCCGGGATCAGTTATTGTAGTTCATGATGGTGTCAAGCATTGGCATGGTGCTGCTAAAGACAGCTGGTTTAGTCATTTAGCCATTACGACGGGCAAGACAGAGTGGCTGGAACCGGTTCAACCGGCGGAATATGAGCAGTTGCCATAAGCAAACGAGAAAGGAAAAGATCAAATGGCAATTAAAGATAAGGTAATTATTATTACAGGGGCATCATCTGGTATTGGTGCAGCAACCGCAAAATTATTAGCGGAAAAGGAAGCTAAGGTTGTTTTAGCGGCTAGACGTGAAGACAAATTGCAGGCACTGACAACTGAAATTACCCAGAGGGGTGGCAACTAAGCATGCAATTCGCAATTTAATGGAAGTACTGCGTATGGAATCAGCGACTGATGGGAATAATATTCGGACAACAACGATTTATCCGACTGCCATTCAAACAGAATTATTGAATACAGTTTCTGATAAGCAGGCAGCGAATGCGCTGCATAAAACTTATAATAATTATCAGCTTAGTCCTGAAAGAATTGCTAACGCTGTTGCTTTTGCAATGATCAACCAAGAGATACTAACATTAGCAAGTTGACAATTGGGTCAACAAGACAGCCGTGGTAATAAAAACAGGTTAATTTTAATCATGTTTCATGTGAAACGTGAATTATTTGAACGCAGATTAGATTGCATCTATCAAATTAATTAATCAGGTGTTCAACTTAAAATTGCAATTTACAAATATAATAAAAAATCACTTTAATGCTGCCTTCTAAATGATTAACACAAGCTACTTGAGCTATCATATTTTGTCTTGAATATGGTGGCTCTTTTAATTTATGGTAATAATTAATGATATGATTTGACGCTGACAATATTAGTTTATATTTGAAAGCGCTTTTTATATGTGAGACAATGGTCTACGAGGTGAACATATGAAATTAGAAAAAATAATGAATATTTTAGGCTGGGTAGCATCTATTACTGCAATTATTATGTACGTATCATATATACCACAGATTATGAATAATCTTCATGGAGTAAAGGGTAGTCCAATTCAACCTTTAGCAACGGCAATAAATACTTTTTTATGGGTTATCTATGCTTTGTTTAAAAAAGATCGTGATATTCCATTAGCAGCTTGTAATGCTGCTGGAGTTGTATTTGGCTTGATTACATTTTTCACAGCATTATAAAATTTAGGAGAAGTTAGTATGGTTAAGATTACTTTAGTTAGTCCAGAAGATAAAATTAAAATTCCAGTGCCAGTGAAGTTTACATTATCAAATAATGTAATTGGAGATTTATGGTCTGCTGTGACTGATGATGGTCAGCAAGTAGTTTGTCAAAGATTGCATAATGATCGTGCAGCCAATTTTGTGACGATCGTTGAGTTTAAAAAGGCTACTGAAACTTTAACGTTGCAGAAAGAAATATCGGCTAGTGAAATCACTGGTATTCAAAAAATAGCAACAGCTAAAGAAAAAGACTGTTATGTTCATTTGAATACTGGTAAATTTGATTTTGAATTGTGTCGAGGTACGGCTGAGGGTGAAGGCTCATCTAAGTGGGGGTTACGTCATTTTTGGTCTGTTGAGGAAAACCGTGATTTAGTACCATCAGGCAATAATGCAATTGGTGGCTTTTACGGTCCATTTTTTACGCCAGATAATGGATTAATTAATCCAGCGGAGCATTTGATTGTTGATATTACTCCGCTAGAAGATGGTCCGATCATGAAAAAATATCGGTTAGCAGGTCGGATTCCGGATGGTACCAAACCGGAACTTCACGGTAAAAGATTTCATCTAGATTGGTCATTTTATTATAATGTACCATTCTTTTCACGAGTTTATAATGTTGATCATTTTGAAACTACAGTTAATAGGCGATCAATCGTTGATAAAATTACTGTTGGTGATGAATTTGAGAGTGGCATTGGTCAATTAGTGTTTGATCGATTTGCTACATATGATGGGGTTTGGTATCGTGCTGGCGACCCATACTCTGGTAAGTTAGCAGAAAAAGTTCAAGAATTAGTTCATGATGGTAAAGAACGTAATGCCCGCTTTGCTGATTTTAAGAAGGCACTAACTGGAAATATGGCAAATGCTCACTGGGACTTGTATTGGCGACTTTTTTCAGTTTGGGAAAATGCTTTGTCAAATGAAGAGGAACAAGTAGAACTGCAAGATGTTCGGGATCAAGCATTTGTTCTTGCAGAATTGAATAATCGTCCGTGGTTATTCAGTCAGGATCCGGTCAATGTTAGTCAAGTAACGGATCAAACAGTTTTTGCTGGTCCTGCAAGTAAAAGTGCAGAAATAAATACTGAAACCGGACAAGCTATGATCTGGCAAACATCTGCTGCTTCAAATGCCTTTCAAATTGTGCAGCGACCACAGTCAGGTTGGCAAAATTGGGGAACTAACGCAGAAAATGAATGTCCTTCGTTGCCTGTTGGCTCTTTGATTCATACAGCTTATGGTCCATATCAAGATAATTGGCGTGAAATTGCAGATAGCTTAGAAGCATTGCAAGAAGTAGAAACTAATATAGAAGGATAAGTTAAATTAATTTTTAAAGTACTAGGCTAAATCCTAGTATTTTTGTTTACAGTATAAAATCCTGTAAAATTCATCTGTTATAAAAGGGTTATAATTTAAGTGATACGATTAGTTGTTCTTTGTATTTTTTTAAGGAGGGAATTATCATGAAAATTGGTTTTATCGGAACGGGTGTTATGGGGAATGCAATTTGTCTAAATCTACTTAAAGCTGGCTATGAGCTGCTAGTTTATAATCGCACTAAATCTAAAACTGATAATTTGGTTGCTAAGGGTGCAACCTGGTGTGACAATCCGCAGACTGTTGCAGAGGGAGCCGATGTGATTTTCACGATGGTTGGTTTCCCGCGTGATGTTGAGCAAGTTTATTTTGATAAAAATGGCATTATGGCTGCAAGCGTTAAAGGTAAGATTTTAGTTGATATGACAACATCTAAACCTAAATTAGCGCAAAGGATTTATCAAGCAGGTACTGAGGCAGGCGCTCAAGTGTTGGATGCACCTGTATCTGGTGGTGATTTAGGTGCTAAAAACGGTACTTTGACCGTCATGGTTGGTGGCGATAAAGCAGCCTTTACAACTTTAGAGCCAGTCTTTAAGGCAATTAGCAGTATGGCACAATATTTTGGCCCAGCGGGTGCCGGTCAAAACACGAAGATGGCCAACCAGATTATGATTGCTGGTACGATGACGGGAATGACCGAAATGCTAGTTTATGCGCAAAAAGCAGGATTAGATTTGCCAGCAGTGGTCAAGACGGTTGGCGGCGGCAGTGCTGCTAATTGGAGTCTTAGCAACTATGGTCCACGTGTCTTAAAGGGCGACTATACGCCTGGCTTTTTCAGTAAGCATTTTTTGAAAGACTTGCGGATTGCTCTTGAAACCGCTGAGGAAATGGATATTGAATTGCCTGCAACGCAAAAAGCCAAAGACCTGTATGAGATTTTAGTTGATGAAAAAGATTTGGGCGACTTGGGCACGCAAGGCTTGATTAAATTGTGGTGGAAGTAGACTAGGAGAATTGAATGAAACAAGTAGAAATTAATAACCAAATGGTGCCAGCAATTGGAATCGGCACGTGGCACATGGGTAGTGATCAAGCTAAGGAAGCTGCAGAGCTTGCTGCAATTCGTGCCGGAATCGAAGCAGGTGCCAAGTTAATTGATACCGCAGAAATTTATGGCAAGGGTGCATCTGAAACCCTAGTAGGTAAGGCAATTAAGCCATATAGTCGTGAAGAATTGTTCGTTGTTTCAAAAGTTTGGCCCGAAAATGCGACTAAGCAAGACTTGGAAAAACACCTAGATGCAAGTTTAGAGCGGCTGCAGACTGATTACCTAGATATGTATCTGCTTCATTGGCGTGATCAAGTGCCACTAGAGGAGTCTATTGCCGAGCTTGACCGAATGCGTGAAAAGAGTAAGATTAAGTCATGGGGTGTTTCCAACTTTGACGTAGCAGACTTAGAAGAAGTTGAGGCACTTCCTGCTGGCAAGTATTTAGCTGCTAATGAAGATCTCTATAATCTGAACGCACGCGGTTTGGACTTTGATTTGGTTCCGTGGCAAAAAGAACGCAATATTCCGCTACTTGCTTATAGTCCTGTTGGTGGATTACACAATAACTTGCATGCCGATATGTTAGATAATCCGGTAATTAAACAAATCGCTCAAAAGCACGATGCTTCAGTCTATCAAGTGCTACTTAGCTGGACGATTCGTGATGGGATAACGATTGCAATTCCGCAAACAGCTAATGCAGAGCATATGAAAGATAACATTGCTGCTGGGAATTTGGAACTGACGGCTGCTGACTTTGCAGCAATTGATGAGCAGTATCCACGTCCAACGCATAAAATTCCACTTGATTTGGATTAATGTACTAAAGAACTCAATTTGAGTTCTTTTTTTATGCATCTTTTCATAAATAGATATTATTTTTTTAGTTATTCAGTATTTATTTTGGTAAAATATATAAGTTAAACAAATTTTATTGGGGAGTAAATTAATGGATTTATCGCTTGTTATTGTATCTGTGGCTGCTTTTTTGACACCGACACTGCTAGCTCGGTTTAAGGTGTCATTGATACCCACAACCGTTGCGGAAATTATTGTGGGCGTAATTTTAGGTAAAAGCTGTTTTAATGTTATTCATATTAATTCGGTTTTGAATACTTTGAGTACATTGGGTACAATCATGTTGCTGTTTTTAAGTGGGATGGAGATTGATTTTTCATTATTTAAAAAGAGTAAACCCACAACGGTCTTAGCTGCTAAAAAAGCACAAAATAAGACAAAAGAGACACCTCTAAAAAGCGCAATTATTGCCTATTCGTTAACAATTGTTTCATCTGTTGTTTTGGGAGTTTTGTTTAAAGTCTGCGGCTTATTTTCAGATGTATTTTTGTCAGTAATCCTATTTGCGACGGTTTCGCTTGGCGTGATGATTAGTATTTTGAAAGAAAATAACTTACTTGGACAATCATACGGCCAAACTTTACTGTTATTTGGTGTGCTAGGTGAAATCATTCCACTACTTGGATTAACGATTTATTCTTCAATTAAAAGTGGCAATGGTGGTACGTTATGGCTACTCTCACTAGTGTTTTTAGCTGCGGCATATTTGTTAGCACGGTTTCGTAATTTCTTTAATGTGTTTGGCAAATTGACTAAATCGACTACACAACTTGATATGCGTTTTGCCTTTTTGGTAATTGTAATCTTGGTTGTTTTGGCAACATCCGTCGGTGCTGAAAACATTTTAGGAGCGTTCCTTGCGGGGATCGTAATCAAGCTGCTGGAGCCTGAAGAAGCAACTGAAGAAAAATTAAATGCGATTGGCTATGGCTTTTTAATCCCGTTTTTCTTTATTTTAACGGGTGTGAAATTAAACTTAATTGCGTTACTTGGTTCAAAAGCAACTTTAACATTAATTCCATTACTATTAGTTGCATTCTTAGTGGCCAAAATGCCAGCATATTATAGCTTTAAGCAGTTATTTTCTCAGCGTAATGCATTAGCCGGGACCTTTTTAGTTGAGACGACGATGACGCTGGTTATTTCTGGTGTGGCAGTTGCCCAAAATATTCATGCGTTAAACAATCAGCAGGGTGGTGCCTTGACTTTAGCTGCAGTGTTAACCTGTTTAATTGGTCCAATGCTTTTTAAGAAGTTATACCAACCAAAAGACGAGCAATTACCAAAGACAATTGTTCATATTATTGGTACTACAGTGACTTCTGTTGCCACGTGCCACCAATTACCACACGATTGGTATGATACGCGCTTGTATACGCGACATTCAGAAAGCTATGAAACTTATAAAAATTCGGCACCAGTAACGCTGCTAGATACAATGGAACCAGTAGCCTTAATTAAACAAGGCATTTTTGATACCGATATTTTAGTAATTACGGACTTGCATTCCAAGATTAATTATAGTTTGGCCGTAGCTGCTAAAAAGTATGGCGTTGAACGGGTTTTAGTCAGACTTGATGACCCTGATCCTAATGAAATTGATGTCATGAAAAAAGAGTTAACAAATTTGAAAATTGAGTATTTCAATACTTTTGATACAGGAGTTGGCGTTTTTCGAACAGCAATCGAATCGCCAGAGGTTTTACGTTTTATTACTTCAACGACGTCAAGCTTGTTTGAAGTGACGATGACTAATGCGCGCTTTGATGGCAGCTTGATATCAGATTTACCTGAAAATGATGAGGTCGTAATTAGTAAAATTGTTCGTAATGGCAAGTTTGTTGATCCACGAGATGATTTGCGTCTGCAACTTGGCGATCACTTAATCATGGCAGGACCACGTGAGGTGGTTTCGCGCCTGCGATTACTACTTGATAACCAGTTAGGATAAAAATAGCAGCTCACAATTGAGCTGCTATTTTTATATGATTGCAAAGGCAAGGCAAATGATGACTGCTAAGATAATTAGCGGTAATACCAAGTGAATGAAAAAGGTGATAATAATTCCACAAGCTAGCAGGAAAAAGAAAATTTTAAATACTCCAACACCGAGCTTAAGTAACAGCCAAGTTATTAAAAAAATCAGTAAAAGTGTCAGCATAATCAATTCCTCCAATTAAATTAAGAACTATTATAACTGGTTTGAGTAAAAGAATGCAGAAAAAAGAATAACTTTAAAAATAGTTAATCAGCTACTTTTAAGTGAAAAATTGTTATAATATTATCCCAATCATTTTTGTGGGCAATTAATTATTACCCGGGAAATAATGTGAAAGGATGACAGCTTTTGAAATATCAACAAATAATTTTTGACGTTGATGATACTTTGATTGATTCAGCTGCTACCGAAAATTTTGCACTACATCATCTTTTTGCTGCACATCATTGGCAATTAACGCCAAAATTGCAGCAGACTTATCATAAATATAATCAGGGACTGTGGCGCCAACTTGAATTAGGTGAGATTACCTACGAAGAATTGAGTCAGATCACGTTTAGTCATTTTTTAAAAGCTAATTTAGGTCTAGAAGTTGACGGCTTAAAAATTATGAACGAGTATCGCTCATATTTTGGTGAGGCACATCAGCTTTTGCCGGGAGTTGAGCACACATTGAAGCTGGCTCGTAAACTTGGCTATCAGTTAACTGTTTTGAGTAATGGTGAGCGACTAATGCAAAATCATCGTTTAGAACTTGCTGGGATTAAAGATTATTTTAACTTGATTGTTACTTCACAAGAAGCCAAAGTTTCTAAACCAGATAAGCGAATTTTTGATTACTTTTTTGCGCAGACTAAGGTTGCTCCTAACAAAACGATTTTCTTTGGCGATGGACTGCAATCTGACATTCTGGGGGCTGAAAAATATGGCTTTGCGAGCATTTGGTATAATCATCGACATCGCGCCAATACGCTTAATTTACACCCAATTTTTGAAGTTGATACTTATCAAGATTTTGATACTTTGCTGCAAAATAACTTAATGCATTTTTAACAAGCTGATAGCTTGGGGTTATGTATAATAAAGGTGAAAGAGAGGTCAGACTTATGAATAATATTAATTCTCTAACTGATACTTATGAATTAAATAATGGTGTGAAAATACCTGCTGTTGGCTTCGGCACTTGGCAGACCCCCGATGGCGAAGTTGCACAGAATGCTGTTATGGCAGCAATTAATGCTGGTTACCGGTTAATTGATACTGCAGCTGCTTATGGCAACGAGCGAAGTGTTGGCAATGGTATAAAGAAGAGTGGCATCAATCGTTATGATTTGTTTGTTGCAACTAAATTATGGAATAGCGATCATGGTTATCAGCAAACTGAGGCCGCAATTGATGCTAGCTTGGAAAAATTAGGGTTGGATTACCTTGATTTGTACTTAATTCACTGGCCTAATCCTGTCGCAATCCGTGATCATTGGGCTGAGTTGAACGCTGAGAGCTGGCGGGCAATGGAAGACGCTCTGAAAGCTGGGAAAATACGAGCAATTGGCGTTTCTAATTTCAGAAGAAACCATCTTGATGAATTGCTTAAGACTGCAGGCATTCGTCCAGCTGTTAACCAGATTTACTTGAATCCAAGCGATATGCAAAAAGAAGTAACGGACTATGATGACGAATTAGGAATCTTAAATGAGGCTTACAGTCCGTTGGGGACAGGCGGCTTGCTCGCAAACGAAACAGTTTCTGAAATTGCTAGTCACTATAATAAGAGTGCGGCTCAATTATTATTGCGTTGGTCAGTTCAGCACGGCTTTTTGCCGTTGCCGAAGTCGGTTCACCCTAAGTATATTGAAGCTAATACAGAAATTTTTGACTTTTCAATTAGTGAACAGGATATGTTAAAACTAGACGGATTACATGGTGCTGCTAAGGTTGCACAGGATCCAGATAAGACAGATTTTTAGTTATATAAGAAAAGAGTAATAATAAATGAAGATTGGCTTTATTGGTGCTGGCAAAATTGGTTCATCGATGATTTTAGGCTTATTACAAGCTGGTATTTCAGGGAAAGATCTTTATGTCTTTGATGGTGGCCACCAATCCGCACAAAAGCTTGCCGCTGAGAATAGCCTGCAATTAGTTGATGACTACACTGATTTTAATGGCTGCACTGCGGTAGTTGTTGCAGTTGGTGGACCAGTAATTAACACAATTTTACAAAAGCTAGGTCAAATTTATCATGGCATTATGCTATCAACTGGTGGTGGCGACTTAGTAAAAGTTAATCAGGAAGCAGCTGACGATACGTCATTTGCTAAAATCGTTCCGAACACTCCTGTGCAAATTGGGGAAGGGATAACTGCTGTAAGCTTTATTCCTAATGAAAAGCAAACAGTGATTGCTACAGTTAAGGAAATTTTAGGTAAGTTTGGTGACGTATATGTTGTTCCAGAGAGTCTTTTAGGAATCTACGGAACAGTTTCTGGCTGTGCGCCTGCCTACGTTGACTTAATGATTGAGGCATTTAGTGATGCCGCTGTTCAAAATGGTGTTAAGCGTGCAGAATCCTACCCAATGATTGAAAAGATGATTTTGGGGACGGCTAAGTTAGCATTAACTACTAAGAAATTACCTGAGGAATTAAAAGATGAGGTAACAACTCCAGGTGGTACTACTATCAAGGGTGTTGTTAAATTAGAAGAGGCTGGCTTTAGAAATGCATTAATTCAAGCAATTAATGCATCAGCTAATTAATTAAAAAGGCGAAATGTTTCATATGGAACATTTCGCCTTTTTGTTAGGATAAGTAAAATAGCCACCGGCAAACTTCGCTCAATGACTATTTTTAGTTACATGTAAGAAAGGAAAGGAATAAATAATTAGAACTCTTTGTCTAAATCAACAGGAGTATCAGGAGTTTCACCCTTAATCAATTTCAAGTTATTATCGAATGCTTTAATGACCATGTTGCGAACAGCATGCGTTGTGTAGAAAGCAGTATGTGGTGTTACCAAAACATTTGGCCGTGCAATTAAGTCAGCCAAGCGCTTGTCAGGTAATTCCTTGTTGCTGAAGTCGCTATTGAAAATACCAACTTCGTTTTCGTAAGTATCCATTACGAAGCCAAAGATTTTACCTGAGTCTAAGCCACGGATAACTGCATCAGTATCGACTAACGGACCACGTGATACGTTAACGATAACAACACCGTCTTTCATCTTTTTGATTGAGTCATCATTAATCATGTGAACGTTTTCTGGAGTGTCAGGAACGTGCAATGAAATAACGTCTGATTGAGCATAGATTTCGTCAAGTGTATCAACGTAGTAACCTTGCTTTTCAAGTTCAGGATTTCTATAGATGTCGTATGCAATGACTTTAGCGCCAAAGGCTTCCATCAGCTTCATAAATACTTGACCAATGTGGCCAGTACCGATAACACCGACAGTTTGATCACGAACTTCGCGGCCGATTGTTGGTGCCCAACGGAAATCATGACGAGCAATCTTTTCATCCATGCGCTTGTCTTGACGTAAAAGACGTGCAGCTTGAACAGCAGCGTGCTCTGCAATTGCGTTTGGTGAGTATACAGGAACATTAGTTAACTTAAAGCCTAATGATTTAGCCTTTGGCAAGTCAATGTTGTCAATTCCGACGTTCCGCAATGACCAGTTGTGAATACCCAATTTATCTAGGGCTTCGATTGTATCTGCCTTGTAGTCTAATTGCTGGTAAGTAACAACCCCATCAGCACCCTTAGCTAATTTGGCAGTTTTGGGAGTCAATAATTGATCAGTGTAATCAACATCAATGTCCTTGTGCGCGTTTTTCCACTCAGTAACGTATGGTTCTTCATCTTTACGAATAGCATAAGCAAAAATTTTAGTCATAAAATTTCAACCTCCATAAAATTAATATTATTGTCTCTTGTGCTATTATACACTTGTATTTTGACAATGGCATAATAAACTTGTGAAAAAATTAATTTTATTAATAAACGTTGAAATAACAACATAATGGAGTAAATAAAATGAGCATAACAAAGCAATGGCGTAGTCAATTACCAGTCAAAAATATTCAAGTATGTAAAACTATTCACGGAGGGGATACAAATAAAGCATATCAAATTAAAACGCCTGAAAAGACTTACTTTATGAAGGTTCAGCCCAATAGTGCTGCGACTTATTTTGATCATGAAGTGCGCGGACTAAAAGAAATAGCAAAAGCTGGAGTTAATACGCTAGTACCACTTTTTCATGGGCAAATTAATGATGCTGCGTATTTAATTTTGAATTGGCTAGATACAGATGTTGGCAGCCAGGCAGATTTAGGTCGGCAGGTGGCAAAATTGCATCATCTTCATAATGATAAGTTTGGCTTTGGCGATCAAATGCAGAATCGAGTAATGATTAAAAATAATCAGTGGAACCAAAGTTGGGCGGATTTTTATATTAAGCAACGGCTGGAACCGGAAGTGGCAAGTGCGCGCAAGCTTGGCTATTGGAATGATACAAGAGAAGAGCATTATCAGCGAATGGTGACGCAATTTTCTGATTATTATAGTAAGCATGAAATAACGCCGAGTTTGTGTCACGGAGATTTATGGTTTGGCAATGTTTTGTTTTCTCATGGTGCGCCGTATTTGATTGATCCTGACGCGATATACGGCGATCGGGAATTTGACTTAGCGATGACGACTGTGTTTGGTGGCTTTAGCAATCAATTTTATCGTGCGTATTATGAAGAATATCCGTTTGATGCCGAGCTTGCACAGCGGCTAAATTGGTATCGCTTCTATTATTTGTGCATGCATCTTTGCTTGTTTGGTGAAAGTTACGGCAGCGCGGTCGATGATGTTTTGAGTCATTTTTAAAAAATATTATAATGAAGGGGATAGATAAAAAGGAGAATAAAATGATCTTAATTTCGTGGAATATTGACTCACTGAATGCAGCTTTAACAGGGACTTCCGCACGAGCTGAAGAAACGCGGAAAGTTTTGACCAAAATCCATGATCAAAATCCGGATGTGATTGCAATTCAAGAGACTAAATTGCGTGCAACTGGTCCCACTAAGAAGCATCAGGAAGTTTTGGCAGCGCAGTTTCCTGAATACGATTATGTGTGGCGGTCATCTGAAGAACCCGCACGCAAGGGCTATGCCGGCACAATGTATTTATACAAAAAGGACTTAGCGCCAAAGGCGACTTATCCAGAAATTGGTGCACCAGAACCGATGGATCAGGAAGGTCGAATTATTACGCTGGAGTTTCCTGAATTTTTTGTGACGCAAGTTTATACGCCTAATTCCGGTAGTGGCTTGAAGCGGCTTGATGAGCGACAAATTTGGGATGAAAAGTACGTTGCTTATTTGCAAAAGTTGGATCAGGAAAAGCCAGTTTTGGCAAGTGGTGACTACAATGTTGCCCATACGGAAATTGACTTGAAGCATCCCGATAATAACCATCATTCTGCTGGTTTTACTGATGAAGAACGAGTTGATTTTACTAAGTTACTTGATGCTGGTTTTACCGACACCTTTAGAAAAGTTAACGGTAATATCGAAGGCGTCTATTCATGGTGGGCTCAACGTGTTCGAACAGCTAAGGCGAATAACTCTGGCTGGCGGATTGACTACTGGATTACAAGTAATCGCATCGCTGACAAGGTAGAGCGTTCAGAAATGCTCGATACGGGTGCTCGAGCTGACCACTGCCCAATTTTGTTAGAGATTAAATTATAAATCTTTCTTACTAATTAAATTTTTGCATAATTTTTGAATATACAAATCAAAAAGCATATACTTATGTAGACTTATTAAAGTCAATTTAAAATTGTAAGGGGGAATTGTTCATGTCATGGATTAACATTGTACAAAATGCATTGGGTATGGCATCCGGTATTTTAGGTAATGTAAGTGACTTCTTTAACGTTTTCCGTTAATTAAGTTCCTGAGAACATCTAGCTTTTAGCGGCTGGATGTTTTTTTGTTTATCGCCAAATCACGCCAAATTTAAAAGGTAGGTTTCGGCTTTTCTTTTGTGTAAAATTAACTTGAGGCGATATTAATGAATGAACCACTGCAAGATGCAATTTTGAATGGCTTATATGACGCGAATTATCCGGGTCATGAACTACTTAGCCCAAAACTACTACAAAATACCAAAAATGATAAGATCTGGCTGACATTACGCCAGGAATTGTTGACGTGTCGTAATTTTACTTGGGCTGTTGCCTTTATTACGCAGGACATGTTAGTGCCTCTTAAGGTTGTGCTGGCTGACTTAGCGGCTAAAGGCATTAAAGGGACAATCATCACTGGCGACTATTTAGCTTTTAATAATCCGCAAGTGTTCCATGAATTAATGAAAATTCCTAATTTAACAGTCAAAATTGCCGCAAATAATGGCTTTCATGCCAAGGGCTACCTGTTTGAGCACGATAACTGGCAAACAATAGTAATCGGCAGCGCTAATTTTACTAGGGCAGCTTTACTCAGCAATTATGAATGGGCGCTAAAAGTTAGCTCACGTGAAAATGCGGCATTGGCGACACAGCTAGCATCCCAACTGCAGCAATTGCAAGAAACTAGTGTGCCGTTAACATCGCAATGGCTGCAAGCATACGAAGCTAACTGGGTTAAACCGGAAAGCAAGTTATTGCCACGAGTAAAGCAGGAGACTTTAATTACGCCTAATCAAATGCAAACGGCAGCGTTAAAAGAATTAAAGGCGCTAGTTGATGCTGGACAAAAGCGCGGCTTAGTTGTTTCGGCAACGGGAACCGGGAAGACTTATCTTGGTGCTTTTGCCGTGAAGGATTTTGCGCCGCGAAAATTTTTGTACGTTGTACACCGCGAGCAGATTGCTAAAAAAGCCCTAGAGAGTTTTTATCAAGTAATCGGTGGGGAGCGTAGTAATTACGGCTTATTGACCGGGCATAAGCATCAGCTTAATTGCCAATATCTGTTTGCGACTGTCCAAACGCTGAGTCAGCCGGAGATGCTGACGAGTTTAGAGCAAGATGAGTTTGATTATATTTTAATTGATGAAGCTCACCGGGCTGCTGCACCTAGCTATCAGCGTGTGTTTGACCACTTTACGCCGAAATTTTGGTTAGGGATGACGGCAACACCGGAAAGAATGGACGATCAGGATGTCTACCAACTGTTTGACTATAATTTAGCCTATGAAATTCGTCTTCGTGATGCATTGGAAGAAAAAATGCTGGCCCCTTTTCATTACGTTGGGGTTGAGGATTATGAAGTTGACGGTGAAAGCATTGATGAAACGACTAATCTGCGTTATTTGGTAGCACCTAAACGTGTTGATTATGTATTAAAGCAGATTAATTATTATGGTTATTGCGGCAATCAGGCACGCGGTTTAGTCTTTTGCAGCCGGCAGGAAGAGGCGCGAGAATTAGCGCAACTGTTTACTGCTAAAGGACATGCAGCGATTGCTTTGACTAATGAAGATAGTGAAGCTAGGCGTGCGCAAGTAGTTAAGCAGCTTGAAACGGGGCAAATCGAATATATTGTAACTGTTGATCTATTTAATGAAGGCATCGATATTCCGTCACTTAATCAGATTGTGATGTTGCGGAATACGCAGTCGAGTATTGTCTTTATTCAGCAGCTAGGACGAGGACTGCGCAAATATCCGGGGAAAGATTATGTAACAGTGATTGATTTTATCGGAAATTATAAAAATAATTACTTGATTCCGATTGCGCTTAATCAAGATTCCAGTCGCAGTCAGGATAAGGCGCGTGAAGAAAGTACACTGCCGGGACTAATTGATGTATCGACGATTAACTTTAGTCGAATTGCTTCGGAAAAGATTTTAGCGTCACTTGATCAGGTTAAACTTGATGGTCTAAAGGAATTGCGGCAGTCCTACAAGGATTTACAAGAAAAAATCGGTCGGCCACCACTACTATTTGACTTTTATCAATATGGCTCGACCTCGCCCGAGGTTTTTGCTAATAATCATAGCCTGCAGCACTATGGGCAGTTTTTAAGTAAAATGGGTGAGACAGTTGAACTTGATAAATATGAAAATGCCGTATTATCGTTTGTGACTAAAGAATTGTTAAACGGCAAGCGGCTACATGAACTGCGCTTATTGCAGTTACTGCTCGCAAAAGGGCAGGTTAATCAGGAAGAATACGAGCAGACATTGCGGCGCGATTATGCTTATGTTGATACAGCAGTGCTAACTTCGGTTGAAGCAATTTTGTCGCTGTCCTTTTTTGATATTAAGCAGGGAAAAACAACCAAAAAGGCGCAATATGGCGACCAAGCGTTAATCATGCGCTCAAATTTATTAGATTATTGCTTGTCCTCGCAACTGCAGCAGGCGTTAAAGGCGAATATGACGTTCAAAAAATTGTTTGTGGATGTGGTTAAGACAGGCTTATTGCTTAACCAAAAATATGATAATCAAGCGCAATTCACGCTTTATCAGCAGTATGATCGCAAGGATGTCTGCCGCTTACTTAACTGGCCCAAAGATGTGTCAGCGCCGATGTATGGCTATCGCGTTGATGAGCGAGAAACGCCAATTTTTATTACTTACCAAAAAGATTCGGCTGAAAAACGCAATGCGGTCTATCATAATACGTTAGAAGATGGACGAAGCTTGCGCTGGTATACGCGCTCGCCGCGGCATCTTGACTCGGATGAAGTGCAGCGCTTGCTTAATTCTCCGCAAATGAAATTGCATCTATTTGTTAAGAAAAGTGATGCAATTGGTAAGCAGTTCTTTTACTTAGGTGAGGCTGAGATTCAAAAAGAAACGGTAAAAGAGGAATTATTGGGACCAAAAAAGAAGGCGGCAGTAGGGATGAATTTGCTATTGAAGCATCCACTGGAAGCCAGAATGTACGAATTATTATTTGCGAAATAAAAAAAGCTTCCATTAAAAGGAAGCTTTTTTAGTTTATTTAACTATCTTGAAACAAATGTATTTGGCTTAAGATGCTGCAAGATGGCGTAACCAACGTCTTTTTCATCGTTTTCACTGTTATCGGTTTGGTTAAGAAACATGACAATTCCGTTTTGATTATCGGTTGTTAGTTGTACCCAAGTGCCAAAATGATTGCCGCTAAGACTGCCATAAGCTAGTTTCAGCGCGTCATTATTTTTAAGGTACATGCCGCCAGAATAAGTGCCTAATTTACTCTTTAGGTGAGTTAGGTAGTTAAAATCATCTTTATTAAGAATTGAGCCATCAGTTAAGCCGACTTGAATCTTATAATATTCTTCCGGTGTTGAGAACAAATTACCGGCGCCAGGAATCTGGGAAGCTAGCGACCGCTTAACATAAGTAGACTTTTGGTAGTTTTTACCGCCATTGGAATAATATGAAATTGGGTCTGTCATGCCACTTGGAATATCTTGGTACAGGTAGGTGCTTTTAAGCCCGAGCTTGTTAACAATCCGATTTTTGAAATTTGTTTCGTAAGACTGACCAGTTAACTGGCGGATAATACCAACCAGCAGGATATAGTTGCTGTTGTTGTACTTGTAAGTTCCAACTGGAGCCGAGGTTGAATTATTAATATTGTTAACGACCCAATTAACGGCGTTATTTTCGGAATAGTTATAACCGCGGTCGATCTCGGTGCTGCTGGCAGTAATTCCGGAAGTATGAGTCAGCAAGTTACCAATAGAAATTTGGTCGGCGTTTTTTAGATTAGGGTACCAGCGAGAAATTTTGGTGTACTGCGAAAAAGCATTGTTGGTATGCAAATTCTCGTTGATTAATTGAATGATCATTGCGCCGGTGATTACCTTTTGCAATGATGCGGTTGGATAAACAACACTATTGTCGCCGTTGCCAATACGTTTACCGTACCAGGCATAGCCATAACTAATTGGTTGCACCTGACCGTTTTTAATCACAGCAACGCTACCGCGCATGTGATGCTGGCGTAATGTGTTTCTGACAAAAGTGTACATGTCATTTTGATTACTGGTAGTAGTTGCCGCTTCAGTTTGACTGGCACTTGCTGTTAGTGGAGCGGTAATGCCTAAGGTTAGAGCCGCCGCTAATGTAATGATTTTATGTTTCAAGATTTAAATTTGCTCCTCTCGAAGATATAGCTGTATTATAAGACGATTATGTTAATAAACGTATGCAAATTTATTAAAATTGTTTAACAATATTAATTACCAATAGAAGTAACAAGTAAATTAATTTTAGATATATGGGGGGGAAAAATAGAATGGCAGTTAAAACGATTATTCATGACACCATGTTTTTAAAGCAAAAAGCGGAACAAGCGACAAAAGAAGATTACCAAGTTGCAATTGATCTGCGCGATACATTAATTGCTAAACGGGAGTCAGCAGCCGGACTTGCAGCTAATATGATTGGTGTTAATAAGAAGATTATTGCTTTTTATATGGGAGATTTACCGATTGTAATGATTAATCCGCAGATAATTGCTAAAAGTGGGCAATATTCTGTCCAAGAGGGATGCCTCTCTTTATTTGGTTTAAGAAAAACTAACCGCTATCAGACAATCACTGTTGAATATCAGAATCTAGATTTTCAGACTCAGAAACAAAGTTTTTCAGGTTTTATTGCAGAAACGATTCAACATGAGGTAGATCATTGTGCTGGAATTCTGATTTGATGAAAAGTTTTTTCACTAAAAAGCATTGATATATCAAGCTTTATTATTATTTCTAAAAAAAGTAGGCAAAAAAGCTTGCAAAAGTAGGAACAAGTTGGTAATATTAATAACTGTCGTCGGGCAAGACAAGTCAAGGCTTGCAAGACCAGGCGGCGAAAAGAAATTAAACATAGGTCTTGACAATAAGAGCTATGTTTAGTAAGATAATAAACGCTGCTGAGGAAAGCGAAACTTCTTCAGCAGGGGGCAGAAAAAAGTTCTTGACAA
>NZ_JAQTIG010000010.1 GCF_029433515.1 Lactobacillus sp. ESL0679
AACACTTTAAGCATTACTGCTTAAAGTGCATCTAATTCATTATTTATCTTCATCAACAGAATTTGACAAAGAGCCATAAAATTCTTCATCTTCTTTATCTCTTTCTTGCCTTTTCTTTCGATCTTTCCAGCAGCTTATACCAGTAGCAATAAGTAAAATTATGCCAACGACAAGACCAAAAATTCCCAAGAGCCTTAGATAACCAATTACAAAGCTCGCCAATAAAATAAAAATCATTACCATACAAATAAAAAATACATGCTATTCACTCTTTTCTTTTTCATTAGCGCTGATGAGCTCTTTTAGTTCTTGCAGATCGTCAAAGGTTGCGTAATTTTTAATAAAATTCTTTGCCGTTGACCGATATGAATAAACATTAGCTTCTTTTCTATGCTTTTGCTGATACTTCTTTTTAGCTCGCTTTTGCGCTTCTGTTACTACCATATTTTTAAATCCTTTAAAATAAGTAAAACAGCTAAAGCAATAATTATTAAATCTAAAATTATTTGAATAACATCAAATAAATATCTATGTTTTTTCATTTTAAAGTTCCTTAAATTCTGTTATACTTATGACAAAGGGACAAGCCTGAGCCCGTCCCCTTGTCTACTACTACAAACCGAATAAATGAAGTAATAGACTTGCAATTGTAGCAAAGCTTGCTATTAAGTCAACTATGAATTTAACTTTTTTAAGGTTAGATTCTTGGTTGGCTTTTTTGTTTGCCTTGCGGTACTTCTTGCGAGTCATATGGCTCACCTCCCGCTTGTAGGTTGTTAGCTCTCTTAGCTAACAATTATATTATGCATGATTTTAATGTATAATAAAAGGGATTTTTTATAAAAATATAAAATTATAAAGTGCCCATAATTATGGGCACTTTATTTGATATTATCTAATTCAAATTAACGTTAACTTTGCGTCCAATTGGCGGGAAGGTCGGTAGTTTTAACGGGGTTGTATGCCACTGGGTAAAGAGTGTGGCGCTTAATAAAATGAAGGGCACATCTTCTGGACGAGCAATATCACAAGTCAAGATAACACCAGTTTTACCAACTTTTGTCTTAACTGTAGCTACCTTTTTAATCCCAAACGAAAACTTGTAGCTGCCTTTCTTAATGCTGCCAGTGACAATGTAATTGAGTCGTGTCAGGTAAAATAAGTTGGTTATACGGCTGTTAAGGCGCTTAACTTTGACTAGAGAATGATTGACCACGTCAATGGTAAACGAGGAAATCAGACCGTTGCCATCAGCGTAAAGTCGGCCAATTTCTTCATGATTGCGTGTTTTTAAGTATAGGGTATGGTTGGGATTATCCAAATTGCCCTGGATAATGTACTGAATTTGCCCGTTGTCGTCAGCGACAGGAATTTGCCCGTATTCATATTCTTGACTTAACTCTAGTAAGTAGCGCATGCGTAATACCTCTATTTCTTAGCGTTATCTTTGATAAACTTTCTTAAGATATAGCCGACACCATCTTCGTTATTGGTTTTAGTTTCAATCTGGGCAGCTTCTTTGATTTTGGGAACGGCATTGCCCATTGCCACGCCGACGCCAGCATCGCGAATCATACTGATATCATTTAAATTATCACCGATTGCGGCAACCTCGTCACGTTTAATGCCCTTTTTCTTGGCATAATCGAGTAGGGCTGCTCCTTTTTGAGCATGAATGTCGTTGATTTCGATATTAGTTGCGGCACTGGAAGTAACTGCAAGGTCGCCCAGTTGTCTGATTTCCTCTTTGACTTTGTCTAATGTAGCGTAGCTCCGACTGTCAAAAGCAATTATTTTCATAATTTCAATCTTTGGGTCAGTAAAAAGCTGCTCAAAACTATCAACTAAAGTCATACTTAACATAGCATTACTGCCGCCAGAAATGGCTACGGCTTCTTTAAAAGATACTCCAGGATTAAGCGTAATTAACGAGTTAGCCAAGTTGAAGACGCGCTTGCTAATGTCCTCAGAATAAATATGGTCAGCAGTTACAATTTCAAAATAAATATCATATTTACGTAGAATCTGGGCTACGGCACTCGCTTTTTGCTTTTGTAAGACATGCTTGACTTGTAAAGTATCATGTTCATCATAAACCAAGGCACCATTAATGTTGATAAAGCCGGTTTGCAGGCCATAATCACGAATAACTGTCCGTGATTGCTTGGGCGCGCGACCGGTTGCAACTAAGAACTCGATGCCACTGTCTTGAGCGGCACGAATGGCAGCAGCGTTTTCTTCAGAAATAGCTACTTGGCTGTTAAATAAGGTGCCATCAAGGTCGCAGGCTACTAATTTAATCAAGGTAAATTCAAACCTCCTTTAATTCGTTTGATTGATTACTTTTTAAATTAATATTAACATACCCCAAAAATATTAACCTTACTTTTTTGAATAGAATATGATTAAGATTATTGCTAATTTGGCGAATTTTATTGCCATCATTGCGTAGTTTCATGATACTATTGAAGTTAATGAAAGTGAGGGTTTATGAGAATGAAGAAGTTTATTGGTAATGACTGGGATGAAATTTTAGCGTCGGTGTTTGCTAGTGATGAATATCACCAGTTGCACGAATTTTTGAAGCAGGAATACGCGACTAAACAAATTTTTCCAGATATGTATCATATTTTCACAGCTTTTAAGTTAACCTCATATCAGCAGACAAAGGTCGTCATTCTGGGGCAAGACCCGTATCATAATCCCGGTCAAGCAACGGGGATGAGTTTTGCTGTGATGCCGGGTGTTAATTTGCCGCCGTCATTGCAAAATATTTATCGTGAACTATACGATGATGTAGGCTGTCAGCCGGTCAATCACGGCTATTTAAAAAAGTGGGCTGACCAAGGCGTGCTATTATTAAATGCTGTTTTAACAGTTCCTTATGGTCATGCGAACGGGCATCAGGGTAAAGGCTGGGAGCAAGTGACTGATGCCGCAATTAAGGCTCTAAGTGATCGTGGAAAAGTTGTTTTTATTTTGTGGGGAAAATTTGCCCAAAATAAAATCCCACTAATTGACCAAGACAAGAATTTTGTGATTAAATCAGCTCATCCAAGTCCATTCTCGGCCGATCGCGGCTTTTTTGGTTCGCGACCGTTTTCACGGTGTAATGCTGCCTTGAAAGAGTTTGGCGAGACGCCGATAGATTGGCAATTACCGCAGACAGTTGGACAAGCAGATTTAGCGTAGGTGAGATTGATGAGTGTATTTGAATTATTAAAGGATAAAGTCCAGGCTAGTCACAAGAATTATCGGATTGTTTTTCCAGAAGGAACCGATAAGCGGGTGATTGTAGCGGCTAGCCGGCTAGCACAAGAAAAGATAATTGAGCCGATTTTGTTGGGTGATCCGCAAAAGATTATGGCAATAGCGCAGGCTGCTGATAGTGATTTGCATGGAGTAACCGTTATTGATAACGCAACTTACACGCATTCAGATGAGATGGCTGCGGCATTCATCGCCGCTCGTGGCAGCCGCGGCAAGAATTTGACACAGCAAGAAGTTGCCACTCAGTTGCAAGATCCTAATTACTTTGGCACAATGCTTGTAAAAATGGGCCAGGCTGACGGCATGGTGTCAGGTGCGGCACATTCGACGGCTGATACTGTGCGTCCAGCATTGCAGTTGATTCATGCGGCTGAGGGGATGCATCGCGTTTCTGGGAGCTTTATCATGGAGCGCGGCAAGGAAAAATATGTTTTTGCCGATTCTGCGATTAATATTGATCCCGATAGCGGTACTTTGGCAGAGATTGCTTATCAATCTGTGCAAACAGCACGGTTAATTGATATTGATCCCAAGGTGGCATTCCTGAGCTTTTCAACTAAAGGGTCTGCCAAGGGAGAAATGGTTGATAAGATGCAGGAAGCTACGGCTCTGTTTCATCAGCAACATCCAGAGATTACTGCCGATGGTGAGTTGCAGTTTGATGCGGCCTATGTTCCAGAAGTTGCGGCAACGAAGGCGCCGAACTCGCCACTTAAGGGTCAAGCCAATATTTTTATTTTCCCAGAATTACAGTCGGGGAATTTAGCTTATAAAATTACACAGCGACTTGGCAACTTCACGGCAATTGGGCCAATTTTACAAGGATTAGCCGCACCAGTTAATGACTTATCGCGTGGTGCTAGCAGTCAAGATATTTATCACATGGCGATTTTGACTGCTGCGCAGGCACTTTTGGGGGATGAGCAAAAATAATGAAATTGGAAGTTAATTCTGCTGCTGAAATGCAGAAAATTGGGGCAGCTATTGCGCAAACAGCGCAGCCACACGACTTATTATTGCTAAATGGTGATTTGGGTGCAGGCAAAACAACTTTAGCGCAAGGTATTGGTCGGGCATTAGGTGTTAAGCGTCCGGTGAAAAGTCCGACGTTTACTATTGTGCGCGAATACCGCGAAGCCAAGTTACCGTTGTTTCACATGGATTTTTACCGCTTAGAAAATGATGATTTGTCCTCAATTGATTTAAACAGTTATTTAGCTGAACCTGGATTGGTTGTGATTGAGTGGCCACAGGTAATCAAGGCTGATTTACCTAGTGAATACTTGCAGTTAGTAATTAGTCGCGTTGATGACAGCTGGAACTCAACTAAACGAATAGTTGAATTTAAGCCGCAAGGCGAGCGTAATCAAACTTGGGTTAATGAAGTATTAGCTAAAATTAGTATAATAAAATAAATTCCGAACAACTTTGGTAATACATTTAATATTGCAGTTAGGTTATTTAATAGTCTATAATAAACTAAGCTATATTTAAAAATGGGAGTTTAGTATGGATAAAAAGAATGTCGTGATTACTCAGTTCTTTATTAATTTATATGATACAAATCATAATCGAATGGTAACAAACACTGATGCTGTTGAGTTAACTCATATATTACAAGAATCTGTCGCTAGATTTGGTGTTGAATTACATACATTAATTAATTTTACAAATACCGGCAAGGTGCCACCTTTACAAAAAATTGTTAACGTCGATTTAAATAATAAATATCCAGAGGGAAAGATTTACTTTCTGCGCTGGGTAGTTACGCTTGAGTATCTTTTACGGCATCCGGAAATTGAAAAAGCAGCAATTGTTGATGCTGGGGATGTGGAAATGATGAACTATCCCTTTGATGATTTAGATCCTCATACTTTATATGTTGGTGATGAAAATAATGATTTGACTGTTCCAATAATTACTCAGGATGGCTTACCAGATTATATGAGAAATTTTCTTGATCATAATCGTTATTTACAATTATTAAATACAGGGATTCTTATTGGTACGAGAAAAGTTTTACTAGAATATTTAACGATTTTTGTTAAATTAGTTACGCAAGATGTCATGGATAGTAAACTGCATCCAGGGCTGTTAGGCTTAGGTGATTGGGAAATGGCAATAGCAAATTACATTTTATATAAATTATTTCCTAGTCGAATTTATCATGGTCGGCAGGTGGCGACATTATTTCAGCATACCCAACGTGAGACTGAGTCTTGGTTTAAGCATAAGTAGGGGATAAAAATTGATGAATGAAAAAGAATTTTTTCAATTTGCCAAAAATAAAATATTTTTGTATCAGAGTGGTTTTAATATTCAAGGAAAAAAAGATGGCCCCATTAATTGTTGGGTGAGAGTTTTTTTAGATGGTAGTGAATCACAAAACTTTTTAACAGTCATCTTTAATGCCGATCATACTTTAACTTATCCTGCTAAATTAGGCTTCCTTCCTCCGGAACGCAAGTGGCAATTTGATGAAGGCAAGCAAGAAATTAATCTTTTTGATGAATCAGGAGCCAATTTAGTGTCTGCGTATTCATTACCTACAAGCTTTGATGAAGGTCACTTTGTTTTAAGTAAGATTAATGCTCCTGATAAAAGATATCTTGCCTTTACGACGTTTGATATTTTTAAGAAAAAGCAGAATGAGCCAACTTTTGCTAGCCAAAGGGTGGTCTTTTTGTGTGATGGTCAGTCAGTTATGACAGAGCAAGAAATTAATCATTATACGGTTGAACATTGTTGTGAAATTAATACTATAACTAACGATGAAGTGGATACATGGGATCTAGTTAATCAGGTGTGGGATCGGATTACCCAAGATGAAAAATTAAAGGATCTCTGTGTATTTCTAGAAGGCAAACCTGATCTAGATAAGTCTGCTTTTTCGAAAAAATTAGTAATAAAAACGACAAACAAACATCAGCAGTATATTGCGGGGCCACGCAGTGATATGATAATTGTTTTGTCACAATTGTTGACTTTGCACTATCGAGAACGGCTGGCAGAAAGTGCGGAATTACATACGCCAGTACAATTGTTAAGTCAGGTAATTACCAATTAAAAGTTTAATAACCCAAAAATAACCTTGATAGCTAAGACTATCAAGGTTATTTTATATCTGATAAACCAAATTTTTAATTGCATCATCGCCAAATTGCTTATTTTGCGCGATTAAAATCCCAGCACATGCTTCGCTGTCGCTGAGGGCATTATGGTGGTGCCACAATTCTACATTTAAAGCCTCTGAGACCGTGTCCAACTTGTGATCATGCAGGTCTGGTTGAAATAATTTACTAGTTTGTAAGGTGTCAATCACAAAATAATGTGGTTCTTGAATGTCGTAGCGTGCGAGGCTTTGGCGCATCACATTGGTGTCAAAGCGGGCATTATGGGCTGCTACTAGCATCCCCGGTTGGTAAAGTTCCTTGATTTGGGGCCATACTTCTGCCATTGTCGGCGCGTCTTGGACATCACTAGCTGTAATGTCATGCACCTGAATGTTGCGCGCATCAAACGGCATTTGCGGATTAATTACAGTATAAAAGCGGTCAACTATTTTGTTATTTCGGACCATTACTAGCGCCAGTGAACAGGCACTTTCCGAATGATGATTAGCAGTTTCGAAGTCCATTGCAATAAAGTTCATTTTTTCTCCTTTAAAACTTAATTTTAGTATAACATAGGATGAAGCCAGTAGATTAATGCGGTAGAATATAACAAGATAGATTGAAGGGGCGTTTGGCTTTGGAATTATTAGATTTAGAAAAGCACGGCATTGACATTAAAGAGCAAGTTCCACTCAGTAAATATACATTTACCAAGACGGGTGGTCCCGCGCAATACCTTGCTTTTCCCAAAAATGAAACAGAATTAATGCAGTTAGTAGCAGTCGCAAAGC
This sequence comes from Lactobacillus sp. ESL0679, assembly GCF_029433515.1. Taxonomy (GTDB): domain Bacteria; phylum Bacillota; class Bacilli; order Lactobacillales; family Lactobacillaceae; genus Lactobacillus. Next base: position 7,175 of record NZ_JAQTIG010000010.1, read on the forward strand.
AAGAACGGGTTCCCTTAACTGTGATTGGCAATGCATCAAACCTGATTATCCGTGATGGTGGTATTGCCGGACTGGTGCTCATTTTAACAGCAATGAACCAAATTACGGTGACAGCTGAACAAGTGACGGCTCAAGCTGGTGCACGGATTATTGATACCGCATTTACTGCCGCTCATGCTGGCTTAAGTGGGCTAGAGTTTGCGGCTGGCATCCCCGGTAGTGTTGGCGGTGCCGTTTTCATGAACGCTGGTGCGTATGGCGGTGAAACTTGTGAAGCCGTAAAGTCAGTTAGGGTTTTAACGCGCACTGGTGAAGTAAAAACTTACACTAATGAAGAAATGGCCTTTTCTTACCGGCATTCACTGGTGCAAGAGACTGGTGACATTGTTATTGCGGCCACTTTTGAACTAACAAAAGCACCCAAGGCACCAATTTTAGCTAACATGCATTATTTAAATGCCTTGCGGCGTTACAAGCAACCGCTGGAATATCCCTCTTGTGGTAGTGTCTTTAAGCGGCCGACGGGGCATTATGTTGGACCGATGATTATTCAAGCTGGCTTGCAAGGACGACAAATTGGCGGCGCGCAAGATTCAACTAAGCATGCTGGTTTTATCGTTAACAAAGGTGGTGCAACAGCAACGGATTATTTGAATTTGATTCACTTAATCCAAAAGGTCATTAAAGAAAAATTCGCTATTGATTTACAAACTGAGGTTAGAATTATTGGTCAGGCAACTGATTAAGAACATCCTATCAGAAAGGAGTATTTATGCATTTTAATCTGGCAAATATCTTTACGTGGAGTAACTTTTCGCTAGTGCTCGATGTTTTGATTATTTGGTTTTTGGTTTATCACCTGATTATTTTAATTAGGGGGACCAAGGCTGTGCAACTGGCCAAGGGAATTGTGCTGATTTTTATTGTGCGCATCATTGCTGGCATTTTGCAGCTGCACACGACAACGTGGTTGATTGATCAGATTGTGTCGTGGTCGGTAGTTGGGATTATCGTGATTTTCCAACCAGAAATTCGGCGTGGACTTGAGCACTTAGGGCGATTGCCAATCTTTGGTGGTCGTGAAGAAAGTGCGCACGATGAGTCGATTAAGTTCATCAAGGAATTGGACAAAGCCATTCAGTACATGTCCAAAAGACGAATTGGTGCCCTGATTACTATCCAGCAGGAAACTGGACTTGAGGATTATATTGAAACTGGGATTAAGTTAAACGCTGATGTAACCGGTGAATTATTAATTAACATTTTTATTCCTAATACACCGCTGCATGATGGTGCGGTAATTATTAATCAGGATCACCAAATTGCCGTGGCCGCTGCATATTTGCCGCTGTCGGACAGTACTATGATTCCTAAGCGTCTTGGAACTAGACACCGTGCGGCTGTCGGAATTTCTGAAGTGACGGATGCGATTACCATTGTGGTGTCAGAAGAAACTGGTGGCGTCACAATAACGCGTAACGGGCGCTTCTTACTGGATATGAGCCGTGATGAATACTTGAAATACCTTAAGGCAGAACTTGTCCCTAAAAAAGAAAAGGATACCAAGTGGTACCAAAGGATATTAGGTAAAATTTGGAAGTGGGGTGCTGACCGATGAAAGATTTTTGGCATAAGTCATGGGTTACTCGGGTAGTCTCATTGTTAATTGCAGTCTTGTTGGTCATTTATATTAACTACACCCAAGAGGGCTTCATGACTCAGGGACAACCGGATCGGACTAAGCAGACAGCAACCCAGACCCAGACGGTCAAGGTACCATTACAAGTTTCAGTCGATACCGACAATTACTATGTTGTGGGTTATCCGGCTAAAGTCAGTGTTACTTTGGAAGGAGCTAATGCCTTAGTTACCTCAACGATTAACACGCAAAACTTCCGGGCCTACATTGATTTAACGAATAAAAGTATTGGCGAGCATGATGTTCACGTTCACCTCAGCGGGCTGAGTAATCAGTTGGCATATACAATCAGTCCTAAAATCGTCCATGTGAATATTCAACGACGAAAATCAACGACAATGCCTGTTCAAATAGAGTATAATAAGACTGCTGTGGCCCGTGGTTATAAGTTGGGTAAGGCAAGTGTTGACCCGCAACAAGTTGAAGTGACGGGCGCGCGCGGTGAGGTTGATCAGATTGATCAAATCGTTGCCAAAGTTGTCTTACCTAATGACATTACCCATACGTTTGAACGGCAAGTAAATTTGATTGCCGAAGACCGCAAAGGTCGCCAGCTTAACGTGATTATTGAGCCAGCAACGGCTAAGGTAGTAGTACCGATTTCAATTGCTAAAAAAGAAGTCAAGTTGGCATTGGTACCTAAGCATGAAAATACTAGCAAGGTTTACTCGCTGACAGCTAAAAATGATTACGTGACAATTTACGGTAGTCAATCAGCACTTGATAAGATTAAAACTTTAGCAGTTCCGGTTGACTTGAGCGCCGTTAATGCATCGACTACCAAGATGGTGCCGCTAAAGTTGCCACATGGTGTGATTAAGGCAAGTATGCCGCAAGTAAGTGTGCAGATTAAAGTCGCAAATGTAAATAATTAAAGTTAGAAAAGAAAGGTTGTTTTTAATGTTAAAGTATTTTGGTACTGATGGTGTGCGCGGAATCGCAAATCAAGATTTATCTCCAGAATTAGCATTTAAGTTAGGTCGTGATGGCGGCTATGTTTTGACTAAAAATAAAACCAAGGAAGAACAAGCCAAGGTTCTAGTATCACGTGATACGCGGATGTCAGGGCAGATGCTTGAGTATGCTTTGATTTCCGGTTTGTTATCAGTTGGAATTGAGGTCTTGGAAGTTGGCGTGATTACCACCCCAGGATTGTCTTACTTAGTTCGTGCACAAGGTGCCGATGCTGGTGTGCAGATTTCTGCATCACATAACCCAGTTCAAGACAACGGCATTAAGTTCTTTGGTAGCGATGGTTTGAAGTTGTCTGATGAAATGGAAGGCGAAATTGAAAAGTTAATCGATGCTAAAGAAGATACTTTACCACGGCCATCGGCTGCAGGGTTAGGCACTGTGACTGACTTCCATGAAGGTAGCTCTAAGTACCTCCAATTTATCGAAAACACAATTCCTGAAGACCTCGATGGGATTAAGGTTGTGATTGACGGTGCTAACGGTGCTGCCAGCAGCCTAATTTCCCGGTTATTTGCTGATTGCGGCGTTGATTTCACCACAATTGCCACTCATCCAAACGGGATGAACATTAACGACCATGTTGGTGCTACTCATACTGAGAAATTGCAAGAAGAAGTTGTTAAGCAAGGTGCCCAATTGGGTCTAGCCTTTGATGGCGATGCTGACCGCTGTATTGCTGTTGATGAAAACGGCAACGAGGTTGACGGTGACCACATTATGTATGTTTTAGGTACTTACATGGCTGAGGGTGGCCGCCTCAAGAACGACACAATCGTGACTACTGTGATGAGTAACCTTGGCTTTACTAAGGCACTTGAGAGAAAGGGCATTAAAAATGTCCGCACGCAAGTTGGTGACCGGTATGTTTCCGAAGAAATGCGTGCAAACGGCTATAACCTCGGTGGTGAGCAATCAGGGCACGTAATCATGAGCGACTATCACAACACTGGTGATGGGATGTTAACTGGGTTGCACTTGATGCTGGTGATGAAGAAGACTGGTAAGTCATTAACCGAGCTTTTGGCTGACTTTAAGGAATACCCACAATGCCTTGTTAATGTTCCTGTTGCCGATAAAAAGAGCTGGCGTGAACACCAACCAATCCTTGATGTGATTAAGGAAGTTGAAGCTGACATGGGCGATGAAGGTCGCGTTCTTGTTCGGCCATCAGGGACTCAATCATTGCTGCGGGTGATGGCTGAAGGCCCAACTCAAGAAGAAACCGATGCTTATGTTAAACGCATTACAGAGGTTGTTGAACGCGAAATGGGAATTTAAATGTTAAGATCACTAAATTAATAGCGAAAATAATATTAATTAAAAAGTAACAGAAAAAATTTTTTCTGTTACTTTTTTTGGTATGACAGACTTTTTAGGTGACAGTCTATACCAATTATGAATTTTAGTACTTGACCAATTTGCTAAAAAAGAATAATATTCCTTGCGTAACATGAAATTAAAACCTAGTCCATAATTAAAAATTAAACTAGACCAAAGGAGAAAAATATGTGCGGAATTGTTGGTGTTGTTGGTAAATCTGCCCGCGATATTGTGTTAACTGGCTTAACTAAACTTGAATATCGTGGTTATGATTCAGCCGGAATTTATCTTAATGACTTGCAGGGCAAGGAATACTTGACTAAGGCGGTTGGTCGCATTCAAAATTTGAAAGAACAGATGACTTCTGATGAGCAGGGCTTGGTTGGTATTGGTCATACGCGCTGGGCCACGCATGGTAAACCGACAACGAGTAATGCTCATCCGCAATATGATGAAACTGAGCGTTTTTATTTAGTTCATAATGGTGTGATCGAAAATTATCAAGAATTAAAAACTAAGTATTTAGCAAATGTTGAGTTCAAGTCAAATACTGATACGGAAGTGGTTGTCCAATTAATTAGTAAAATTGCCCGCAAGCAGGAAGTTGATGCTTTTACAGCATTAAAGAGCGCGCTGAAATTAATTAAGGGATCATATGCGATTTTACTTGTGGATAATACTAATCCAAGTCATATTTATGTGGCGAAGAATAAGTCGCCATTAATGTTGGGGCTAGGTGCTGGGTTCAACGTAATTGCTTCAGATGCCTTGTCAGTTCTCGATCAAACTAAGACTTTTGTTGACTTGCATGATGGTGAAGTTGCAGATATAACCAAGGACCATTATGTATTAGAAACAATTGCTGGTGCGCCAGTAACGCGTCAGTCGCGGACGCTTAATATTGATCCTAATGCTGCTTCCAAAGGGACTTATGAATTTTATATGCTGAAAGAAATTTCTGAGCAACCAGGGGTTTTGCGGCATTTAATGCAATATTACTTAGATGAAAACGGCGAACCAAAAGTTGCTGCTGAAATTATCACGGCTTTAGCACAAGCCGATAAGTTTTATATTTTTGCAGCTGGTACAAGTTATCATGCAGGTTTGGTAGGTAAGGCATTATTGGAAAAGTATACGGGTGTGCCAACCGAGGTTGACTTTGCCTCTGAGGCTGGCTATCACTTCCCAATGATGTCACAACATCCGGTTTTAATTTTCTTATCTCAATCTGGTGAGACTGCAGATTCGCGGGTAGTTTTGCAAGAAGCAATTAAGCGCCAGTTACCAAGTTTGACACTGACAAATGTACCCGGATCGACTTTGGCACGAGAAGCAACTTATGCTATGTCACTTGAAGCCGGCCCTGAAATTGCGGTGGCCTCCACTAAGGCTTATATCGCACAAGTCGCTCTGCAGGCGATTTTGGCTAAAGCAATTGGTGAAAAAAATGGGCAGCAAGTTGCCCGTGACTGGGATTTGAAAGCTGACTTGAGTTTAACAGCTGAAGGTATTGAGCAAGTTTTATCTGACGAAAAGAAGATTAAGCACCTAACTGATAAGTTGATCGTGCCATCACGAAATGCATTTTATATTGGGCGAGGCATCGATTATCCAGTTGCACTTGAGGCTGCTTTGAAGTTGAAGGAAGTTTCCTATATTCAAACTGAGGGTTTTGCGGCAGCAGAATTAAAACACGGAACAATTTCATTAATTGAAAAGGGTACACCAGTGATTGCCTTGATTAATGATCCTGTAACTGCTGACTTAATGCGTGGTAATATCCAAGAAGTAATTGCTCGTGGCGCGAGTGTAATTACGGTGGTCAACAAGGAATTAGCGAAGGCAAGTGATGATCTGATTTTACCAGAGGTTAATTATTACTTGTCACCATTGATTACAGTTGTAGTGGCGCAGTTGATTGCCTATTATGCCTCGCGGGATAAGGGGCTTGATGTTGATAAGCCACGTAACTTAGCTAAAAGTGTTACGGTTGAATAATTTGCAAAAAGCTTCTTATTATATAGGGGGCTTTTTCAGCCTTAATAATCAAACTTTGTGAATTAAGAATGTTTCACACACAAGAATTCTAATTTATTGGGATTTTTATTTTGGCGCTTCTAACTGCTTCATAAACTAGACCAATTAATATATTTGTCAGCTTAGAGACTGAAAGTGTCTTTTGAATGACTAAAAGCGTTATAATTATGGTAAGGAGAGTGATAATGATGGAAGCAAGTTTGAAAAATATTATTGAAGATGAAACAGCGCTGCCCAAGGTGTCAGAACTAGAACGGTTAACCAATATCCCGCACAACACAATTTCCAACGCCCTTAGACGCCCAGTAGGCAAAACCAGCTTTGAGGTAGTTGCCAAAATCTTGATGGCTGCTAAGGTGTCAATCGATAAGGTAGCTAAGGAAACTGTGGCAACTAAAGAATTGACACCTGCCCAAGAAGAGAAAGCTTTTATGTCACAGACTGATCTAAAGAGTTTAACTATTATGGGCATCAAGTTCTCAACCCAAGAAAATTACTGGAAAACTAGGGACAGCATCCTCAACAGCATCTATGAAGGTCACCACTCAACCATTAGGGACGTCAAGGATGCCTATAAACAATTAGAAGAACATGTACCAATAGACCATGTTGTAGCAGATATTATTAGCGAGTATCAAAATTAGCATGACTGATTGGATAAAACAAACCTTACAACCTAATGGTACCTTGAAAAATAAGCTAAATATCACTGATGCTGATAAATTAGAGGAGGCAGAGTATCGGATTACTCAAGCCAGATATATAGGTGTTCCTCATTATGAGATTAAAGATATTAGTGCCCTCAGCCAGATTCATGAATATCTTTTTGGCGACATCTATGACTGGGCAGGCAAATATCGACCAGGTGACTTCCATAAAGGGAATACCGAATTCTTTCCTAGGAAACTTTTTGAAAATGCCATCAAGGACGCTAATAGAAAGATTGACCATATTAATGAGGCAGATTATAAATCTGATAGCATCCTAGCTGTTGACCTGGCGGACTTACTGCTAGAAGTTAATCAGTTTCACCCTTTTAGGGAGGGCAACGGTCGTACTCAGCGTCTATTTATTATCATGTTAGCAAGGCAAAAGGGCAAGACAATGCATTTGAGCAAAGTAGCTCCTGCCTATGAAGATTACATGACTGCCTGCAAAAAGGACGATAATGACCTAATGGCGCAAACAATTATGAAGGCTTTCCAGAGAGCCATAGGCTATGAGTTAACCATTGAACAATAGAAGGTAATGTGTTTCTTTCAGTTTATAATTAGCGCTAGTTAATATTCAGCATGATTGCATACCAATTCTGAACATGCTACAATACAATTGTAAATAAAAAGAAGTCCTGTTTGTACCAGAACTTCCTAAACATGAGTTTCCGCATAAAGAGCGGTAGCTTAATTATAGTTTAGCTAAAGGCTATCCCATAACTCGGCAAAAGTTATAAGTGGGATGGTCTTTTTATATACCCAAAATAATATTATCTGGTTAGAGTGGTTTTTTGCCCTAAGTCTTTTGTATAATAAAGGGGATGAATATGTGGGAGGCAACTAATGACGATTAAATTAATAGCAGTGGACCTGGATGGTACGTTGTTGACATCGACCAAGCAGATTTTGCCAGAAACGGAAAAGGCTCTTAAGCAGGCAAGTGCGCAAGGGATCAAGGTAGTGCTGGCAACGGGACGACCATTATCTGGAGTGATGCAGTATAACAAGCAGCTGGGGTTAACGGGTAGCGACCAATATAATATTGTGTTTAATGGTGCCGTAATTCAAAATCTGGCGGGCAAGGTCCTAATGGATATGAAGATGAATTATCATGATTTTACAAATATGTTAAAGCTGCAACGGTTGGCTCATGTTAATTTGCATTTTGAGACGCCGGAGTGCTTTTGGACTTGCGACCGGGACCTTGCAATGCATCTTAATGTCAATGCTGCGGTTAATAACAGTATGATTAAGGTGCGCAAGGTTGAAGAAATCCCCCAAGATTTTACCTTTAATAAGGTAGGTTTTAGTATGACTGCAGATGAGGCAGAGGTTGACAAACTCTGGAATAATATTCCTGAGTGGGCCTTTGCGCAGTATGATGTCGTGCGTAGTTTTGCTAATATAGTGGAACTAAATGTCTTAGGTGCCTCAAAGGGTAACGCCTTAATGGATTTAGCAGCGCGGCTCAAGATTGAGCAACAACAAGTGATGGTCTTTGGCGATCAAGGTAATGACATTTCAATGTTTAATAATCCTGAGTTTACTAAGGTAGCGATGGGCAACGCAACAGAGCAGATTAAGACTAGCGCCGACTATGTTACTGATGATAACGATCATAATGGGATTGCACGCGCACTTAAAAAGTTCGTTCTATAATAAATTTGAGTTGATAAAATGACAGAAAAGATTAAGGAACATAATATTTCTGAAGCAGAGTGGGAAGTCATGCGGATTGTCTGGACCTTGGGTGCAACACACACGGGAGACATAATTAAGCAGCTGCAAGCCAAGAAGGATTGGTCAGAATCAACAATTAAGACCTTAATGGGTCGATTGGTCAAAAAAGGCTTACTAAAAACCCGCAAGGATGGACGACGTTTTGTTTATACGGCAACGGTAACGGAAAATCAGATGATGGTTCAAGTTACAACTGAAATGATGAGTCACATGTGTGACATGCACAAGGGACAAATGCTGATTGAAATCTTGCATGGTATACCACTGTCGCAGGATGACATTGCAATAATGGAACAAGAATTGGCTCAGAAGGCGAAGACAGCACCTAAAATGGTTGATTGTAATTGCCTTAGTGTTCACGATTGTTAGGTAAGGAAGTGTCACTTAATGAGAAAAATATTTGCTTGGATTGTGCGTGTAATCATGGTCATCGTGATTGGCACGTCTGGTTATTTAATGTTAAAGAGTCCTGTGACAGTTGGCGTGCCAGATGTGCGCCAAGCGGCACACGTAGCTTTAAATAAAAGCGCAACTAATGATGAATTACGGGCGTCACTCAAGTTGGCACAAAAGACGGGGTTAGAAGATAAAATTTTGCGTCAATTACCAGAGCAGTATCATTATGACTTGTCTTATAGTCACTTGTATAACTTGGGGGTTACTTATGAGGCTAACGGTGAACTAACTGCGAAAAATCTGCACATTCCGCAAACTAATAATGTCCAAAAGGTATTTAGTAATTATCTAATAAAGGCACTTAACCACAAGCTGCAGCAGGATGATAAGCAGCTCGAGCAAGTAATTACGATTTTTCATTGTGTAATTTTGGTAATTTTGTTAGCTTTTCTCTTGGCGGCACTAATGGTAATCTTTGGCAAGTATGGCGCGGCTCTCGTTCTCTTGCTAGTTGCGATAGGGTCGTTTGGCATGCTGCAGTATTGTGCAGGTCAACTAGCACAAAATTTGCGTGTCCAATTAGCTGTTAACATCAGCTTGGTTACCTCAGAGCAGCTTTGGCTGGCACTCTGGTTGGGGATTGGTGGAGCTATTATCTGGCCAGTCTGTCTGCGTCTAACTAAAAAGTAGTGTACCTAGTGACTTTATAACAAACTTTAATATATAAAAAACAGTAGTAAAATTTAAATTTTACTACTGTTTTTGTATTGTATTAATCAATAGTTGCGCTATAATGAAAGCGGAAACAATATTTGGATAGAAAAGGAGATAGTTATGATAGGTAAGAATAACTTTTCGGAAAAGTTGAAACAAATATCGAGTATAAATAAACAGCCACACTTTTCGATTAGGAAGTTAACAGTGGGTGCTGTATCAGTACTATTGGGCTTTAGCTTTGTAGCGATTAACCAACAAGTGGTTAAGGCTGATATTGCTAGTCCAGCGGTAAGTAAACAGGAAGAGAGTTTAAATACGTACTCTGCTCTCAATAAATTTTTGCGTACAGATGCCGAGACTGATAAAACTTCAAATACTGTCGCAACGGAAAAGCCAGCGATACCGTCATCTACTGAGCAACAGCCACAAAAACCAGCAGGTAATACTTCTACTACTACATCGATGCCTACAGAAAAGCCAACATCGACTGAGCCACAAAAACCGGCAGTTAACAACGATTTAGCTGAAGCTGCGACTCATTTGCAAACTAACATTGCAACTGCTAACACATTTATGCAGACTGAAAATTATGCTCAGGCAGCTACAGAAGAAAAAGCTGACTTGCAGTTAGCCGTTAATGATGGTCAAGCATTATTAGACCAGTATAGTAAATTGAATACCGTATCTGATATACAGGTCCAAGTTAAGACTGAGGTAATAGCAACTGATCAAGTTACTGTAGCAGCCTTGAATGATGCAAGTACAAAAATCAAGCGAGCATTGACTATTATTCTGCAGGAACAAGCAACTAACTCTGTTAAAGTTGCTACAGATGGTGACTGTGATCTATTGTGGGATGATAATTCTAAAACATTACATGTTATGGCGGGAATAAAGGGTAATCATTTAGCTAATGCCTTGTCTGCTAATTTGACTGAGGACTTATATAGTCAAATAGTTCATATTAAGATCGATGATAACCTTGTTTTACCTGCTAATAGTTCCTTTATGTTTTCAGGGCCATCAATTTTTAAAGGCTTAAATTCACTAACAGATATTACTGGTTTGCAAAATTTAGATACTAGTCAAGTAACGAGTATGGCTGATATGTTTGCTAGTGATAGAAATTTACAAAGCTTAGATTTAACTGGCTTTAGTACTTCTCAAGTAACAAATATGGACATGATGTTTGACAGTAATATTAAATTAAAAGCTTTAGATTTAAGCATGTTTGATACCAGTCATGTGGGCAATATGTCCAGTATGTTTAATAATTGTCATAATCTAGTCGAGCTAAATGTAAGTAGTTTTGATACTAGTAATGCTCTCTTTATTTCTGGTATGTTCGGTAACTGTTACGGTTTACGAAGCTTAGACTTAAGCAGTTTTAATACTAGTAAGGCAGAATACTTTAATTTTATGTTCTCTGGGATGGGTTCAAAATATAATTTCGTTTTGACCCTGCCAGCACAAAAATTTGCAAATAATAGTGGTTTGAATGATGGCCGTAGCTTTATCCAGGCAGTTGATGCTGCTGATGGTGGCACCATTACGCATCCAGTAGGAACTATCTACAGTCCAGCAGAATTCCAAGCACTATATGCTTCAGCTAATCCACCAGCAGAAACTTATGTTATAAATTCGACTCATGATAGTGAGCGTTACACAGCAAGTGCTAAGTCAGCACCGTTATATGCAGCTGCTGGACAAGATCTTGCTAGTGCTAGTGAACAATATTTACAATTTACTGATCAAGCTGATCATTCAGTTAAGCCATTAGCAGAATTAGAAGCAACCACTGATTTATTTAATAAGCAAAATAAGATAGTTACTGCTGTTAAGTGGAGTGGTTCAAAAGTTGATGATCAAGGCCGATTAAGTAAGACAGCTACGGGTGAAGTTAATGTAATGGCAACTATTACTTATGGTGACGGTACGACTGCTAATGTACCCGTAACTTTGAAAGTAGTTAGATCAACTTCTACTTATCATGTTAGCGCTAAAGAAGGTGGAGTGCTTCAATTACATGCTGCCGATATTGGGACTGCTGCGACTAATGACTTGGTAGCCTTCCATGATCCAGCAGCTATTGACCGATTATTATCAGTAACCACAAGTGATGGTAGTGCAATTGATCCCAGCGCTGTAATTGATCACCTAGAGTGGACAAATAATGGTCAGCCGTCAACGGATTATCTTGCAATTAGTAATGGTCAGCCAACTAATTATGCATCAGCTGAAATTAGAGTTGTCTATACCGATGGTAAGAAGTCGAATCCAATCCAGATTAAGGCTGATATTGTTGGTGCAATTTTAAAAAATGATGCAAAAATTATAATGAATTCTAGCTTAAAACCTATTTCAGCAAGTGATAAAGTACCTAATGGTGCTGATTATCTCGACTTAAGTCATTTGGCTGATAAATATCCAGTTACTTATTACACTTGGTCTGATGATCCTGATCAAAATACAGATCTTAATATTAATTATGCTGATAATGGTACAACTAAAAATGCCTATTTGATGGTTCATTATCAAGATGGGACGCAGCAAGCTGTGCCAGTAACAATTTTGATTAAGAGCCAGGCAGAAGTAGATCACTTTACCCAAATAGCACCAATCCAAGCACATGAAGCAAATGTTGAAAACACAGTTTTGGAAGCATTTCCTCAATTAACTGACGCTAATAATTGGGGCGAATTATTAAAAGGTAATTTAGATGATGTTAAGAGCATTAGCTGGTCGGATGAGGCAGCAGTTAAACAGTTATTGCAGAAAAAGGGTCAACATAGTGCCCAAATTGTGATTGAGTTTAAGGATGAGTCTAAACAAATAATGGAAGTAACAGTTCAAGTTAATGCAATTAATGCGATTGCCGCTGTGCAAAAAGAATTTCTTTCGAGCTTAACACCAGTTGACCATACGGTCAATGATCTTAAGGCAGTTAATTACCTTGACCTTAGTCAAATTGACTCTAGTCAAGTGACAGCTTATACTTGGTCAGGGGATGCCCAAGATACTACTGATCTTGATGTTAATTATGCTCACAGCCAGGGCGGCAGCTTGATGGCTTATATTATTGTTCATTATCAAGATGGGACTAAGCAGGCAGTGCTAGTACCAGTGAGAATTAAACCACAAAACCTGCAGTGGCAATTTAAGCAGACACAACCAATTACAATGCAGTTGAATGCTGTAGAAGCACCAGCAGAATTCAATAAGCCAAGTACTTTCTTAGCAAATGCTGATTTAATCACCAATATTGCATGGGTAGGTAATCCCGACACGAGCGCAGTTGGCTCAATAACGAGTGCAGTTAAGATAACTTTTGCCGATGGCACTAGTTTGATACATCTCATTCAGATTAATGTAGTTAAGTAGTCTTTTATAATTAGAAAATAATTTTGATAGATCAAGTGTTCTTTGTGAACAACTTGATCTATTTTTTCCTTTATATGACATGCTTTTAGCTAGCTTAGCTAGCTACAAAAGCGCCACAAGTCCAGCCAAGATTGCAATAACAGTATTCAAAAGATACTGGACTAAACCCTTTCCTTAGAATTTTACAGTTATAGCTTTTTTCTAAAAACCGTTAGTCCTTCAAACTAGAGCGGTTCTTTCGTGCTTACTTAAGAAGCAAAAAATTTATTGTTCACCAAAATTGCATACCAATTTTGAGCGTGCTACAATATAGCTGTAAATAAAAAAGAAGTCCTGTTGGTATCAGGACTTCTTGACATGAGTTTCCGCTTAAAAGCGGTGACTTAGTGGCTTTTTAAAATTAAAACCGCTAGTGTCTCAAACTAGAGCGGTTTTTGTATACTTGGATTTTTTCCAAGCGGCAATGCAATGCTGTAACTTGTCTGGCGTCTTCGCAGCAGTATCTAACAAACTATTAAATAGCTTAATAATTCAATTTTTAACTTTATTTGGTGCTTACTTAAGAAGCAAAAAATTTATTGCTCATCAAAATTGCATACTGATTTTGAGCGTGTTACAATGTAGCTGTAAATAAAAAAGAAGCCCTACTGTAATAGGACTTCTTAACATGAGTTTCCGCATGAAAGCGGTGACTTAACGGTAATTTGACAAAAACCGCTAGCCTTTCAAACTAGAGCGGTTTTTTTCGTGCTTGGATTTTTTCCAAGCGGCAATACAATGCCGTAACTTTTTTGGTGTTTTCGCAGCATTATCTAACAAACTATTAAATAGCTTAATAATTCGATTAGCTAGCCACAAAAGCACCAGCAGTCCAGCAAAGATTGCAATAACAGTATCCAATAGGGTACTGGACTAAGTCCTTTCTTTAGGATTTTGCAGTTATAGTTTTTTACACCATACGCATCATCTCCCAGTCGAGAAATTAGTCACCGCGTTCTAGCTTCTACTCATGTTAGACTAATTATAACAAAATAAAGTTGCAATTAGGCAAGTTATTTTTTATTCGGAAGCCAAAACTTATTGCTCACCAAAATTGCATACCAACTTTGACAGTGCTACAATATAGTTGTAAATAAAAGAAGCCCTGTTGGTATCAGGACTTCTTAACATGAGTTTCCGCTTAAAAGCGGTGACTTAACAGTTTTTTCTAAAAACCGCCAGACTACAAACTAGAGCGGTTTTTTTCGTGCTTGAATTTTTTCCAAGCAGCAATACAATGCCGTAACTTTTTTGGCGTCTTCGCAGCAGTATCTAACAAACTATTAAATAGCTTAATAATTCGATTAGCTAGCCATAAGAACACCACAAGTCCAGCAAAGATTGCAATAACGGTATCCAAAAGATACTGGACTAAGTCCTTTCTTTAGGATTTTGCAGTTATAGCTTTTTACACCATACGCATCATCTCCCAGTCGAGAAATTAATCACCGCGTTCTAGCTTCTACTCATGTTAGATTAATTATAGCAAAATAAAGCTGCAATTAGGCAAGTTATTTTTATTCGGAAGCAAAAAACTTATTGTCACCAAAATTGCATACTAATTGCACGCGTGCTACAATATAGCTGTAAATAAAAAAGAAGTCCTACGGTAATAGGACTTCTTAACATGAGTTTCCGCTTAAAAGCGGTGACTTCACAGATTTTTTAACAAAAACCGTTAGTCCGTTAAACTAGAGCGGTTTTTTGTATGCTTGAATTTTTTCCAAGCGGCAATACAATGCCTTAACTTGTCCGGTGTCTTGGCAGCAGTATCTAACAAATTATTAAATAGCTTAATAATCCGATTAGCTAGCCATAAAAGCACCACAAGTCCAGCAAAGATTGCAATAACGGTATCCAAAAGATACTGGACTAAACCCTTTCTTTAGAATTTTGCAATTACAGCTTTTTACACCATACGCATCATCTCCCAGTTAAGAAATTAGTCACCGCATTCTAGCTTCTACTCATGCTAGATTAATTATAACAAAATAAAGTTGCGATTAGGTAAGTAACTTTAAGTGCTATTAGACCTTGTCCAGTGTTATAAGCCTAGTTAGTTGCTAAAGACTAACATTTAAATAACGAATAGTAAGATTAATAAAGCGGATAGTAACGCTTTATTTTTTGTGCTTAAAAATAAATTTAGCTATGCAAAAAGTGATAAAAAAAGCGATTATTTGGGGCTTGGTGACGGCTAAAATTACCGCTAATAGTGGCGGATATTTTTAAGTGTATATTTACATTTTAAAATTTATGTTTTAGAATACCTTTGTATTTGTAAGAAAAAAGTAATACATACAGAGGATAATAAAATATGGTAGGAAAAAACAATTTTAAAGAGAAATTACGGCAAATGGTCACACAAAATAAGCGTGAACACTTTGCAATTAGAAAGTTGACGATTGGTGCAGTCTCGGTCTTGCTCGGCGTGACCTTCTTAGGGGTAAATAACCAGACGGCTAAGGCCGATACAGTAACATCAACTCCAGCTACGCAGACTAAGAAGCAGCCTGACCTTACAACTTATCAGGCACTGAAGTCATTCTTAAAGAGTGACGATCAGGCAGCACAAGCCAATGCCAAGCCAGCAGCGACCACTAATACTAATAAGCCGCAAGCAAATGATGATCCTGCAACTAGTCAACCAGCACCAACAGAGTCGGATCAGTCCGTAGCCACAACAAATACAAGCGCTAATATTGTTGACAATGATACTGCAACAACTAAACCAACTGCTACAACAAATACAAGCACTAATATTACCAATAATGATAATGCGACAACTAAGCCAGCAGTAACGACTAAAGATGAGGTTACTAATAATCCAGATTACATGAATTACAATGGCTCATCTAAGTTGCCAAGTGATGCAAGTGCAGGTAAAGACTTTTCAACTACAACTGACTCAACAGTTTATATTGGTAATTGGACTGATTTTACTGCTGCGATAGCAAATCCCCATATTGATAAGATTAATTTAATTAATAATATTGCTTCAAATACTACTGGCAGGACAGATCTTGATTTTCCACAACGTAGATTAGTTGTACAATCTGATCCTACACTTAATAAAAAGTTTATTTTAGATCTACGTTTTTCAGGACCTCGTCCCAGTGATGCACTAACTAAAACTGCTATAAAAAACGGTAATACTAATTGTGCCTTAGGTGCAGCAGATGTGACCTATAATAATTTAAGAGTTTATTCTCAAAGTTACTATGGTATTTCAAACTCAATGGATGCCACTGATAGTCCGACTAAGCTTACGTTGAATAATACAGATTTTATAGGTTCACAGCTAACATATAGCGGGCAATATACAAGTATTTATTTTGAAGGAAATGTCAATGCTGATTCTGTCTTTTCATATGTAAGCCCACTTGATGGAAAAACTTATACGTCTGATGGCGGGGGTCAGCAATTAATTGAGTTCTGGGAAGGTTCACAAAATATATATTTTAAAAAAGGTTGTAATTTTGTAGGCTCTACAAGTGATGGTAATGTTATTGAAATGTCAAATGGTAATGTTAATAATAAAAACCATGTAGTGTTAGAATCTGGGTCGAACGTAACTTTAAATCCATGTAAGAATCCGGGATCGGGTATTGATGTAGCTCAACACACTAATAAAGCTAGTGCAATCGTTTCTAATAATGGTGAGGGTGATGTTACCGTTCAAAAAAATGCTGAATTAACTATTAATGTGGGTACTCCTGATTACACTGGCGGTAAAGATAAAAATGCAGCAGCGGCCATTACATTGACAAGTAACTCAGGTAATGGGGCTGCTGTAGTTGATAACGGCACTATTACAGTAAATACTAATGGAGATATTAGTAGTAGTACTGGTGGTAGCTCGAAAGCCAATGTATTAATTTATGACCAAGGTAATTTGACTATAGGACCTGGTGGTTCACTTAATGTTTATGGTAAAAATATGCAAGACTACACCGGAACCTTGCTTTATATTTCTGGTAAAGCTGACTTAAACGGTGGTAGCTTGGATATTGAATTACAAGATGATCCTGATCATCCTGGTGATAAAAACTTTGGCGCAGGTAAAGGTAAAGTTAATTTAGTTGATGTTGTCAGCAATACTGCTTTAACGGTAAATAACCCTAAGAAATTAGTTTTAAACGCATCTCTTAATAAGACCCCAGGTACTAGTATCATTGGTGATAATGAAGTTGATATTAAAAATGTTCGGCAACAGTTTGATCTTGCAGCCATGATGAAGGGCTTGCCAGGAATTGTTTTACCTCCATTTCACATATTAAAGGTACAGAGTGATGGCGCAGGAATTAAGGTTCTATCAAACGGGATTGAGACTTTAAATGGTGACTTGAAGTTGTCTGATACTGCAGTTGATAATATAAATAATGTAATTAAGATATATCCAAAAATTGGCGATAATTTAGCTGCAGCTTTTAAACTTAAAGATCATCCAGAACAATTGATACCAACGTTGCGGGGAATGGTTAATAAAGTAGATTATGATCAAATTTTTACTACAGTTATCGATCAGGCTTTCTCAACCCCGGATAGTTTTGGTTACAATAATATTTCTATGATCCCGACTAATAGCGGTGGTTTCTTAAATATTGAAGATGACAATGGCTTTTTGGGGCAAGCCTCATATCATCAAAATATGAAAGATGGCTCGTTAACAATTAGTGGTAAGGTTATTAATTATGATTCTACTGTTGATGGTCCTGAGCAGCCTAATAACATGTTTAGTCAAATTATGCATTGTGGGACCAAGGCTTATATAATTGCTAAAATTGGTGATAGCGGGACTACCTATGTTGATCCTAAGCATCCAGTGGATAGTCCTTATCTGCATACTAAGAATATAGCTAATGATTTGACTAAAGAGTTCACTGCTGAAGTTAACCCGGATGGGACTTTTAGCTTTGATATTCCTACAGGTACAGTTGTTACGGGAGATACAATTAGTCTAACTGCTGAAGCTAACTTTGTTGGTTTTGATCCTGAAGATAAGGATCACACGTCAGCCACAGTTCAAATTGGGCCAATTGCTGACATACAACAAATTAAGACTACGGCTGATAATAATATTGATAAGGGCTTAGAAATTGCTAAACAACGGATTATAGCTTCAGGCTTATCTGAAGCTGACCAGCAAGAGTTCTTAGATGCTGTCCAAGATGCTCATGACAATGATGAGTATTACATTGATAATGCAACGACCTTTACCACAGTTAATACTTATCTAACGTACGCTTATGACACTTATAATCAAGAAGGTGCTAAGTCAGAGTTTAAGTATTATGTTCAGCAGTGTGAGCAGAAGTTAAATATTACTGATGCGGATAAAGATATGCAGACAATCATTAATAATACGATGACCTTATGTAATGGGGCAATTGCCACATCAATCTATAGTGATCACGTTGAGAGCAAAACAGAAGACTGCTTAACTAATCAGAATCGTGACTGGGCAGAAGGTTATGCTTTAGATCGGTTCAAGTGCTGGGTTAACGATCAAATGAGTGCATTAGTTACCAATCAAATGGACACTTGTAAGAATGATCCAAGCTTAAACCTAACAGCTGATCAAATTGCGAGTCTAAAGGATAGATCCCATACAGTCTTAACTTTTGCACAATCAGATGTAACCAGTGCTAGCGATATTGATGTAGTAGTGGAGAAGTATCAGGCAGGTGTAAAGCAGATTAATGACTTCTTTACGACTAATTTAAATAGTATTTCACGTAATGATGCTATTTCTAATGTACAAGCTAAATGGGCAGAAGTAATGAGTAAGTTAGATAGAACCAAAGGAATATATCCTAAGTTATCTCGTCCAGATAGAAGAAGATTACAACAAAAGCTGAGTACAGTGGCTCCAACTGCTATGTCAACATTGATGAATTGTCCAGATGCAGATGTGAGTCCAACTTATAATCAGGCGATGTCTGATCTTCAAGCAATTTTAGATGAGGCTCAATCTTTAAACAAGTAGAAGCTAATATATAAGTTTTAAAAAATAACCTAATTGTTAAAAGTAACAATTAGGTTATTTTTGTATTGCAACAGATAAAGATGATGTTTTATAATGAAAGCGAATTCAAGTAAGCGTATATTAAAAGGAGAATTTAGCATGCAAAAGCGAAAATATTCTGAGACGCAGGGACGTTTTGCGATTAGGAAGTTAACAGTGGGGGTAACTTCTGTCTTATTAGGATTAGTTTATCTAGGTGTTAATCAGCAAGTAGTTAAGGCAGATACTACTAGCCCAGTGGTAAATAAGCAGACAGAAAGTTTAAATACATATTCTGCTCTCAATAAATTTTTACGCACAGATGATAAGACTAACGAAAATTCGGTTGCACCTGCTTCTACATCGTCAACTAACCAGTCAGCAATAGCTACCACACCTAAGCCTGTTGATAATGCTTCTAATGATACATCAGTGCCAGCACCGACCACACCTAACCCATCAACGACTAATGGTCAAGCTAATATAACTAATAATCTTACTAAGGTTAGTATTAATGGTGATTGTGATTTGTTGTGGGATGCCAGCAGTAATACTTTGCATGTTAAGGCAGGTGCTAATGGTAATAAGTTAGCTGGTAGTCTAGCTTTTAATAATGATTGTCCTGTATCAACTAATCATATTGTATTTGATGATCCAATTGCTTTTCCAGCTGATAGTGCTGGAATGTTTGAGGATCTTGATTCGCTAAAAGATATTACTGGTTTGGATAAGGTCGACACAAGTCAAGTTGTAAATATGAGTGGAATGTTTGATTGGTGTCATAAATTATCTAAAATAAATTTAAGTAGTTTTAATACTGAGCAAGTTACCGATATGTCAACTATGTTTAGAGGATGTTATAGCCTGACAGATATAGATTTAAGTAAATTTGTGACTAAAAAGGTAACTAATATGGGCTATATGTTTCAGGACTGCCTTAACCTTATCAATTTAGACCTTAGTAATTTTGATGTAAGTAAAGTTACTGCCATGCCATATATGTTCGACAACTGTTGTAATTTAGAAAATTTAAATATAGATAGTTTTGACATAGATAATAATGTTAGTATTAGCGATCACCTTGTTGATGCTCAAGGAATGTTTAATAATTGCGTTAATTTGAAAAAATTAAATTTAAGTAGATTTGGTCATAGTGCCTTAGATTTATATAATACTGGCTCGAAATATGGTTTTGTTTTATCTGTTCCAGGACGAAATATATTCATATATTTAAGTAATTGTTTGGTAGCTAAAGCTGTTGGGGTGTTTGAAGGTGGTACTGTTGCTCATCCAGTAGGTCCAACTTATACATCAGAAGAACTAGGTAATTTATATAATTCAGAATATCCGCCAGCAGAAACATATATTATAATGGGAGTACATGATAATGAGCGGTATGTAGCTAAAGCTAATGATAAGTTGTTAATGACTGTTGGGCAGAATTTGAATACTGTCAATTTATCGTTTACTGATAAGTTAGATGACTCAGTTAAGAGTCTAGCAGACCTGCAGACAACGCCAGACCTATTTAATGATAAGTCTGGGACTATTACTAGTGTTAAGTGGAGTGGTGCAGATGTTGATGAACAAGGGAACTTAAGTAGTACTGCTACGGGAGTAGTTGATGTAACAGCGACAATTACTTATGGCGATGGTACAACAAGCACGCTTCCTGTAACGATTAAGATCAGAAACAATGCGATGATTAACGTTAATGAGCAGAAAGAATTTCTATCAAGTTTAACGCCAGTTGACCATACAGTTAATGATCCTGATGCTAGTAATTATCTTGACTTAAGCCAAGTCAATACTAGTGAGGTAACAGGTTATACGTGGTCAGGAGATGCTCGAGGTACTACTGATCTTGATATTAATTATAATCACAGCCAAGATGGCAGCTTGCTGGCTTATATCGTTGTCCATTACCAAGATGGGACTCAGCAGGCAGTGCTAGTGCCAGTAAGAATTAAACCGCAAAACCTGCAATGGCAATTTAAGCAGACACAGCCAATCACAGTGAAGCTGAATACTATGGAAGCACCAGCAGAATTTAGCACACCAAGCAGCTTCTTAGCTAACACTAATCTGATTAAGAAGATTACTTGGGCAGTTAGCCCAGACACCAGTAAGATAGGGTCTGGGGTTGGCTTTATTAAGATAACTTTTGCTGATGGAACAAGCTTAATACATGCGGTTGAAATTAACGTTGTACGGTAATTATTAATAATTTTAAGAAGATCACCAATTATTGGTGATTTTTTTGTAGTGAAAATTAACATTTTTAAAATAATTAAATATAATTTAAAAATTAAAAGTATTTGCAATAAAATAATGAAAACTATACAGAAAAAGTTTTTTACAAATTTTCAAAATCAGCAATTTTTATTTAGCTTTTTGCTAAGTTGTTATTTTATCTTACTGCCATAGCAGGATTAGTCTCTACAGCAGATGGTAGATTCTGTGATAATCCGGTTACAAATTAATTAATGTTATTTTTCGCTTGTTAAAAAATGTACAAATATGTATTGAAATAAAACTAAATATAATTATAATTAATACAGTATATCGTTAGCTATATGCTAATCTAAAACCGCTGTTTTAAGTTGGATTATGGTTAGTCAAACTAAAGACTCTGCATTGCATCAGTCTTTTTTATGGGTTAATGATAATTTTGAAATCGCTAGGGCGAGCTAAAGAGTAGAGTTTAAAGTAACTAATAATTAAGTTGTAAGTGGAGATATAATGGTAAATTCAGATCAAAACAAAAAGTCAGAAAAGAATTTAACTGCTAAGCAAAAGGCAGAAAGGGCGGAGAAAATCCGTGCATTTAAACGAAACTTATTAACCGCAGGGACTGCCGGTGTTGGCGGGTTACTTGGCGGCTTATTAAGTGCGCCCCAAACAGCCCATGCTGCTACCAATGTACCGAAGGTTAAATTAGCTAACAATAAACACATGTTAGTTAATGCTCAGTCAGCGGCCATTCCTGCTTCTGAAAGTGCACAAGCATTAAGTACACCACAGTCTAGTCCGGCTAAGCAGGTACACTCAACGAATACCGCTGAAGCCATCAGCGAGCAACAGACTAAGGACGCTAGCAGTCAGTCTGTTAAGGATGCCTTGATGTCACTTGCCAATGACAATCAATGGACTAAGAGTTCTACTGCTAACTCAGCTACCACAACCACTTCAACAACTAAAGTTAATTCCAGTTCGACAACTTCTGTTTCTGCAACTGCGTCTAATCAAGTCACTCAAGCTACTGAGCAAAAGGTAAAGCCAGAGACTCAGGCGGATACTACTAATGAAGAACGGGATACTGATGACCCAGCTTCGTTAGTTTCTAACTATAACGAGACTCACAATGAAAATTCCAAGATAAATCAATATGTTTCTAATTCGGAATCTGCTAGCTTTACTAAAGATAGCAATAATTCTAGTGCTTCTAGGAGCTTGTCGGCTAAGGCATCGACTTGGGCTTCACTTGAGGAATCAACTGAAGATAGTCAGGATGACAGTGAAGATGATAGTCGGGCAAATATGATGGCTGACCAGTTTGACAGTTATAGTCTTACTGGACAATCAAATAGTTTATCTAATCTCTCTAAGAGTTACGCGTCAGTATCTGCCAGTATTGCCAGTCGCAGCAGCTCGCTAAAGAGTGACATTGACAAGAGTCAATCAGATTCGGCTAGTTTGGCAAGCAATTTAAGTTATCAAGATTCCTCTTCGACAGCGCTTTCTAATAGTCAAGAGCAGAGTCAAGAAGATAGTAATGAACTGGCTTCAGCCCAGATATCAGCCTCAGCCGTTCTCGAATCATCTGGTAATCTAGATCCTGATATTAGTGCGTCACTCTCTGCCGAAGCAACAAGTGCTAACTCATTGAGTGCTTCTAAGAGCTCAGTAGACTCCGCTAGTCAATCTACTAGCGCTTCAGACAATAAATCATCAAATTCTATTTATAATGGAATTACAAGTAATAACACCAGCTTAAATACTGTAGGGTTTAACTACAATACGTCACGCTTAATGTTTAATGTGGCAAGTAACAAGTTTAATGTGAGTCTTGCTGCTAGACAAGAGAGTGATGCCAACTTATCAAACTCGGCTAACAAGTCGGCAATCGCCAGCATGAGTGCTGATACAGCTAAGTTAGAAGAACAGATCGCTACTAGTTTATCGCAGGAGGCTGCGAGTTTAGCAAGCTTGAGTGATGTTTCGTTAAGTCACTCGGCAAGCAACTCAGCTAGTCAGAGTGCTAGTCAGAGTACTTCTAAGGTTACCAGTCAGAATTATTCGGCAGTAGTATCACATTATCACAACGTCAGTGATAGTAACTCGGCAATGCATGCAGCTGTATCTAATCAGAACTCGAAGAACTTGGCCAGTATGGCGCACAAGGATTCTGCTTCAGCAAGTAATAGTTACTCGGCTTCGCAGCATAAGATTGACTCGATGTTAAGTTCTAACTCGTTAAGTCTGCATAACAGTGAGAGTGGATCCAAGTCAACGTCCGCGATTTTCAGTAAGAGTATGCAGTCATATAACTTGGCTTCTAGCAGTGCCTCGGCTTATGCAGCTTCGGCAAGTAAGTCAGCGAGCGATCACAGCACCAGCTTGAACGCAAGTATGCAGTCGCAGGTTGACCATAATTATTCGAGCTTAACTTCGGCTGCAGGTCAGTTATCGGCTAGTTCGATGGCTGATGCTGTGCTTAAGAACAGTCAGTCTAACTCGAAAGTTAACTCGGCAATCGAGAGTCTGTTGGTTGATAACGCGCAGATGAGTGCGGCGAGTCAGGCAAGCTCGCTGAGTAAGAGTGCTAGCGAACAGGCTAGTTCCGCAGTAGAAAGTGCCAGTGCCTCAGCCAACAGTATGAGTCAAGACATGAGTGCCAATGCCAGTGCTTCGGCAGCCAGTGCTAGTGCGTCAGCCAACAGCATGAGTCAAGATATGAGTGCCAATGCTAGCGCCTCAGCAGCGAGTGCCAGTGCGTCCGCCAACAGCATGAGTCAAGATATGAGTGCTTCGGCCGCAAGTGCTAGTGCATCAGCAAACAGCATGAGTCAAGACATGAGTGCCTCGGCAGCAAGTGCTAGTGCCTCAGCAAACAGCATGAGTCAAGACATGAGTGCCTCGGCAGCAAGTGCCAGTGCCTCAGCAAACAGCATGAGCTATGATATGAGTGCTTCGGCAGCAAGTG
Source organism: Lactobacillus sp. ESL0679 (assembly GCF_029433515.1). GTDB lineage: Bacteria > Bacillota > Bacilli > Lactobacillales > Lactobacillaceae > Lactobacillus. The sequence continues at coordinate 31,405 of NZ_JAQTIG010000010.1, forward strand.
CGAGTGCGTCAGCCAACAGCATGAGTCAAGACATGAGTGCCAATGCCAGTGCTTCGGCAGCCAGTGCTAGTGCTTCAGCCAATAGTATGAGCCATGATATGAGTGCCTCAGCAGAGAGTGCGAGTGACTCAGCCAATAGTATGAGCCATGATATGAGTGCCTCGGCCGCAAGTGCTAGTGCCTCAGCCAACAGCATGAGTCAAGACATGAGTGCCTCGGCAGCAAGTGCTAGTGCCTCAGCCAACAGCATGAGTCAAGATATGAGCGCTTCAGCTGCTAGCGCTAGTGCATCAGCCAACAGCATGAGTCAAGATATGAGCGCTTCAGCTGCTAGCGCTAGTGCCTCAGCCAACAGCATGAGTCATGATATGAGTGCAAGTGCCGCCAGTGCGAGTGCTTCAGCTAACAGCATGAGCCATGATATGAGTGCTTCGGCAGAGAGTGCCAGTCAAGATGCGAGTGCTTCAGCCGCCAGTGCCAGTGCCTCAGCTAACAGCATGAGCCATGACATGAGTGCTGCTGCCGCGAGTGCCAGTTCAGCAGCTGCTTCGCAAATGGCTGCTAATGCCACTGATCAAGAAAGTAGTTTGGCAGAATCGGCTAGTGCAATGAGTCATGATATGAGTGCTTCGGCAGAGAGTGCCAGTCAAGATGCTAGTGCATCAGCAGCCAGTGCGAGTGCGTCAGCCAACAGAATGAGCCATGATATGAGTGCAAGTGCCGCCAGTGCGAGTGCCTCAGCCAACAGTATGAGCCATGATATGAGTGCCTCGGCAGAGAGTGCCAGTCA
>NZ_JAQTIG010000011.1 GCF_029433515.1 Lactobacillus sp. ESL0679
TCCTGATGATTCGCAGATTAAGTCAGGTCGTGATTAGATGTTAAACGGTGTAGACTTGGCAAGCCCCTATCAAACAGGGTTTCCTAAGCTGGGACAAGATTTTGTGATTGTTAAATTTACTGAAGGAACGTATTACACCAATCCTGACCGAGTTACGCAATTAGCAACAGCTGATTTAAAGGCTGCCTATCATTTTGCAGCTGGTAGTGATGTAATTAGTGAAGCTAATTATTTTTTACAAATGTTTAAGCCATATGTTGGCCAAGCAATTCCAGTACTTGATTATGAAGCAGCAGCCCTTAATAAGTGGACTACTGCTAATGTTGAACAATGGTTAGATTATGTCTATCAAAAGACCGGCACTAAACCGTGGTTATACATGGCTTTGGGTACAGAAAATAGTAAGGACTGGACAGCCGTTGCTGCTAAATATCCTTTATGGATTGCTCAATATAACAATGGTATTACAACCGGTTTTCAACCACGTAGTTTATACGGTAAATTGACTCATCAATGGGATTGGGCAGCTTTTCAGTATGCTGGTGGCAATGGACGTTTAGTCGGTTGGGGTAATGGTCAAAAAGCAATTGATTTAGACGTTTGTTATTGGACTAAGGAACAATGGCAAAGTTGGTTGAACAACTCAACTGCAGAAGTTATTTCATTACATCCAGTAGTTAAATGGAACGTTAAGCGGGTATTTGTAGTAACTGCAATTGCTGGCTGTGATCTGTATGATAGTCCAGAGTTAGACAAGGTAATTAGACACTTAAATTTTGGCTCTAGTTGGGCAGTATTGGGCGAAGAAAATGGTGCCCTTAAATTAGGTAAGGATCAATGGGTAGATGGCCGAGATGGCTTCAGTAAGAGTAATCCTTTGGCCACACAAACTAAATTAGCCGGCAGAGTTAAAATCGTAACGCCTAATACTTACTCATTATGTGATCCTATTACTAGCGCCACTAAAGCTAAAGAATTGGTAATCAATCAGTTATATGACGTAGTGGGTCGTCAAGACAAATATTTCATTTTAAAGGAGCTATTTAATGGCCAACAAGTTTATGTGTCAGGAGATAATGCCTACGTAGTTTTGTAAATAAAATATTTATTTGTTAAGCTTGGTTTAGTAAGTAATGTAAATAGTGTGCGTCGTGGAGGCAGATTATGGACACAATGACTGCTAAACAAGTGTTTGAAAGTATGAACATCAGTAGATCCAGGCTATACCAAATAATTGGACAACTAGACAATGCTCATAAACCAAGCAAAGACAATAAAGGTAAGTATATTTTTGATAAGCAAGCTGTCGATAATATTAAACAGTACTATGCACAAACAAGACAAGACAAAGACGCTAAAGAGACAGTCTATTCTGATGTCGACAGTATGCATAGACTAGTCAACAGCCTAAACAAGCAATTAGAAATCAAAGACCAACAGATAGCTGAACTCCATAAATTATTAGATCAACAACAACAGCTTAATTTAGCAACCAGTGAACAAAATAAAAAGCTGCTGGAACAACCAGTAGCTAAAAAACATTGGTGGCAATGAAGCATCAATTATTAATTCTAAATAATTTAAACGGCGGTAGAATAGCGTTCTCAACATAAAAAATAAATATTTTTAAAATAAATATTTTAATTTTGAATTTTTATGCTATGATTACGTTATTAAGCAAATAAAAAATGCTTGGTTTACTTATATGACAGTAATCCAAGCATTCAAAAAGCTAATCTCAAAACTTTGGACGGTCAACAGATTAGCTTCAACGAATAAATTAAGTATAACAAGAATACTTAAAAATGCAAGCGTTGAAGTTAAAATGAACCTCCGAGTTAAAAGATTAGCTCGGAGGTTTTTCCGTTATCAAAACAGCACACAAATAGCCAACAGGACAAAGTTGTAAAAAGGGCCAGGTTTAATAGAGCCATCTCAAGTAATAAATCTATTTCCGAAAGTCAGTAGCGAGACAGTGGGGCAAGTGGCGGTGACGACCAGCAGTGCGAACAAGGTCAGGGCGGTTGCAACGACTACTGCAGGTTTAGAATTACTCATATGTAAGGAGAATTTGCAGCAGTGGTGCACATGGCCGTAAGTATCAGAACATAGTACGCCGTACTATTGGCTGGGGTTAGTAATGACGTTGCCCAGAACGAGATTCATATATCTATCAAGAGAGAAAAAACAACGGATACGAGCGGTGTCTGGGCGTTGAATGACCAATTAAAAGCATGTGTCGGCGAAAGCCGGTGTTATAACCATCAATCGTAAAGCGATTAGTTAGGTACGTTTCTTTTTCCTCTTATTGCAAGGGGAGAGTACCTAACTAACCGCTTTGCGGTTGATCGATAGTTAGGTACGGGGGAAGTATGCCCCAAAAGAGTAAGAATAGAAATGTAGTGTAGGAAGTTTAGGCCAATGAGAGTAGAAAAGTAAGAATAGAAATGGGAAAAAATAAGAAACAGCAAAAGATCAAAAAAAGAAGAGAAAGAAATAAAAGAGTTAGTAAAAAAATGATCTTGGAGGGTAAGGTGCTGGAATGGAAAGAACGGAAAAATATGAGTTAGTAATTGATGATGAGCAACAAATAATTCAAGGGGTAAAGATTGCTGATAGAGAGATTTATTTGTTGGTTAAGTCAGTAGTAGAGATTAGTGTGTTGTCAGGGTGGCAGCCAGTTAAGAAAGAAATTCAGGTTTTGTATGATGAGGCATTGCACCCAGATCCTAAGTTAGAAAAAGAGTATCAGGAAATATTTGGTGAAGAAGAGTGATGTCTCAGAACGCTCAAAATTGAGTTCTAAGAACTTTTAATAGTGCCTAGGATGATTGGACGTGTTTTTTGTTTAAAAAGTGGGCAAGATTTGTTTAACGCTCAAGTCCGCGACTACGTTCTCTTAATGCTCGTTGTCGAAAATATTCAGCCTGTAATTCTTCTTGGCTTGGTTCAGGTTTTAATTTTTTGACGTCTTCCTTGTCCCAATAACGGGCGAAATATTTTAAAGCTGGTTCGAGGTCTTTTTGAAAATGTTGGCCAACTTGTTTGGTAACTTGATCCCAAGCGTTTTTGATTAATGGCTTGCAGTCTTTGACGGCAACAACTAAGTTTTTAGCGAATTGATCCAGCTTAATAATTTGGGTTTGTTGTTGCTGGATAAGTCGATTGCGTGCTGTTAGAGCTTGTTTTTGTTCAGCTATTAATTGATCTTGTTGTTTTAGTTGTTTAGCTTGAGCTTGATTTTCTTGCTGTTTTTCGGTCAATTTAGTTTGCAAATCGTGAATTTGTTGTTTGTACGGCTCGCTGCCAGTAGTCAATTTTTGTTGTAAATCGTAAATTTTAGCGTTGAGGTCAATTCGTTTACTTTCCTGTTTGCGATCATTGGCAACGGATTGCACGATTATTTTTTCGTCCTGCTTAATTTCTTCTTGTAACTTTTTGATTTTTTCTTGATATGGCTTACCAGCATTTTTGTGAGCACGTTGCTGTTCTTTTCGCCGTCCCTCCTCGACACCGAAAGTATGGCCTTGAGAGTAGCCGTTAAGTTCTGCAGTTTTGTTTTGCGTTGTAAGCTGCTCATTTTGGGCTTTTAATTGGGCATTCTCCGTTAGTAATTGCTTGTTTTGTTGAATAATTTGTACCAAGTTTTGTGGTAAGTCAGCTTGCCTAATTAATTTTGCAATTCGCTTTTGTGCCAGTGGCTTGTCGAGTATGCCAAAAGTCTTAGTTGGTAAATAATAATCGGCATTTTTGCCCTTATTAACTCTTTCAAGGCGTTTTAAGTTGCTGATGTATGATTTATCGGCTTTAGAATTTAAAACGCTCTGAGCGTCTAAATTTGCCAAATTTTGTTGTTTTTCATTAATGATTTGACTAAGTTGGTCGTTCTTTAATTTTTGGTCAGTTAATTTAATTTGTACTTTGGCATTTTCTTGTTGCTGGGTTTTAGCAATTTCTTGAGCTTGATCTATTCGACGCATGGCTTGTTTGTATTCATGAACGTTTTTTAAGCGATTAGTAAAGCCAGCTTCACGCTCAATACCAAATCTTAGGGCAATTTTGCTTAATTGCTCGGTTTCATGGTGTTGGAAATTACTAAAAAGTGCCCGGCTGTCCTTAGGATCGTTCTGATAGCCTTCTTCACGTAAGGCCTTATCAAAACTAGGCTTGATGGTTAAGCCACGCTTAGCGTGTGGTAAATGGGCTACAGGGACAACGTTAAGGTGCATGTGGGGTGATCCCGGCTCGTCCATGTGAATGACCGCATTATAAACAATCAAATTGGGATTATCTTGGGCAAATTCTTGCTCAAATTCGGTCAAAATCATTTTAGCAGCACGCCAATTTTTTGAATTAGCCCGGTCTTTATTCAGGTAATCTTGTTGATTACCGACTTGAACAATAAATTCTCGTTGAGTTTGTTGGTTTTTGCTATGAAGGACTTGCTGGTAATAATTTTTAATTTTACGATCGGCACGTTTTTGTTTGGCATTATAAAGCTCGATTGCGGGATCAAATTGTTCATGATAAACGTCTTTAATATCACGATGAACTAAAACCTGATTTAATTCAGTAAATTCACGTTGAATATGAGTATGGCCCTTTTTATCAAAATCAAAATGTTCAATATCTAAAGAACGATTGTTGTGTTTAATTGAAGTTTCGCTAGCTTTACCTTTAGCGAATGAAATAGTCATTTTCTGGTTCATAAAGTAGGTACCTCCGAGTAGTAGATTTTATTCTACTTCTTTTTTGTTACTTTTCCAAAAAGTAACGTTTTCGATGTAGTGACAATTGCTTACAGCAAAAGTCACTACATCAAACGCCCTTGCGCAGGGGGCGAAGCAGAAAAACTAACGTAATTTCTGCTTAATTCAATTTTGCCAAAACTGCGTAATGGCAAAATTTCATGACGAAAAAAACAAGCAAAAGTCGTAAAGACTAATGCTTGTTTTTTCGTCTGATCGTGTCCTTGGGGACACGATTTTCTTTTTTAAAAAAGAAACAAAAAAAGCGATCTAAAAGATATCGCTCCAGGTACCTTACAAGTAGCTAACTTGCATGCACACTTTGTTTTTATACAAGACGTATTGTATAAATCTTCATCTACTGAAATTATATCGTGCGTTTAATAGATACGCTTGTTAAAGCCATATTTTTTGCATAAAAAAAGCAGTCAATTGTGACTGCCTAGGCGCCTTGCAAGTAGTCGGCTTGCATGCACACTTGTTCCATGCAAGCTGCATGTCATACTGTTTCTAGTCAAAGTATAACATATAAAGCTAAAAATGATAAAATATTTACGCACGCTTGTGCATTATCCTGAAAGGCCTAGTCAACCTTTCATAAGGAGGTGAATACCATGCGTGAAGTAGTCATACTGTTTCTATTGTACGCTGTGCTTGCAAAAGCTGAGCAGGTGTTGAGTGACATTCTTGCCATTCTCGATAGGCTGCTCAAGTAGTACAACAAAAGTAGCTCGGGTTTTCCTGGGCTGTTTTTGTCTAAAAAAATAAAATTGGTCTAATTGTGAAATTGAAAAAAATCAAAAAATAAAAAGCCCGTTAAATTGGGCTTTTTAAATGCTATACGGTTTGCAATTCACAAGCTTATTTCGGGGACGGCAATGCGTCCTATTTTTATGCCGTTTTTGGCCAACTGCGCATAATGCACATTATGTTAAGTTGGTTTTGGTATAGATAAGAATCGAGTAATAAAAAAGCAGTTATTAGCTGCTTTTTTATTTATGCGGCAATCACTGTATACTACAAATTGTCCCATGATATTTCATAGATTCGATTATTTAATGTTTCCCATGACTGCTTTTTATTGTAACCGTGATAAGCAACTGTTAAATATAAATGATTTTCATCAATAACTTGAACGCTTTCAAATTCTGTTGAGTGGTTTGAAACGTCATCTACTCTAGAATCATTATTTAAATCTATGGTAGTCCAATCTGCCTTGTTTGTTGCTCCCCATGGAATTTTATATAGGTATCGTGGTTCAGATGTGCTACCTGTTTTTGGACTCTTTTGACTTGAGATATAAATATTGAGATTATCATCAATATCAACTCCTTGGAATGATCCTATAATACTTGGTTTTGTCATATCTTCAATCATAAAATGTTCATGATCTTTGACAGGAGTAAATGAATTAATTGGGTAATAGCTTGTGCCATTATTTAATTTGCTATTAATATCATCCAAATAGTATAAAGAAAAATAACCATCACTATATTTTTTACTATCATTATCATGAAGATATGGCTTAGTGATAGTAGCTACTAAAAAATACTTGTAATCAGGTGAAACCGCTGCTTCAGAGCGTAAAAGATCAATATTGTATTTTTGTGTTGTGGTACTTCCTGCAGTACTAAGGCTGGATAATCTTGGAAAGTCAGTGTTGGAATAATGTTTGATACTAGTTGGTGGTACAGTTACTCGAGCAATTTGAGTAGCCCACTCATAACCATCATCTGCTAGAACACCTTTAGTACCAATAAACCATTGACCAGGTTGGTTAGCGTATTCCCAAGTTTGGCTGTGACCAGAAGCAGAGTCGAACATTTTTAACATTGAAGGACCAAAATAAGTTGTAGAATCTGGATCAGTACCAGTAAACTTTGTACGTAATACACAATTAGCGTTTTTGTGCAACTGCATGGCATAAATATAATGTTTTGCTATATGTCCTTTTTGAACAACATTTTGATAAACACCGGTACTGCCACCGGTTGATAGTGTAGTTTTAGGTGAGATTTTTAAATTTGTATAACCCATAAAATTTCCTTTCGAATAAAAATAATTTTTAAAACAAGTTAATATGATTTCGAAATCGTGATTAATTTATCACCCAAACATAAGTTTGTCAAACACATGTTCGAGAAAGAATAAAAAAATTAGGTCATCTGACCTAATTTTGGATTAAATTTTAGTTAATAGCCATGGTCTCTTTAACGTTTCCATTACCAGTTTTTGTAGCGTTTAATAAGGCTTCTTGTTGTGTAGTTAAATACCAAACAGCTTCTTTAACCTCAGTAATGCTTACTGAAGTTGAAGAATTGACAGCTTTAGCCTGTTTTAAAGCTTCATCATATTGAGCTTTATAGGTATTTACGTAGTCTTCATTTTTATAGTTAGAACTAGCTGTAATTGTTTTTTCTTGATCAATTAATTTTTGTAGATCTTGTTTGTCAGATGCTGTTGCAATTTTAGCGTCTGCTTGAGCTTCTTCCGGAGTATTGGCTGGTGTTAATTGTGGACCTGATAAGTAAATCGCATCAGCTGCTTTAACATAAAACAGTTGATTTTGAATTGCATTTTCGTAATTAATAGATTCTTCAGGAGAGTAATAATTTAAGCGATAAAATAATTCAGCTTTATTGTCCTTAGGTACCCAAACATAAATTTTTCTAATTACGGGAAGATTTTCATTTTTGGCAAGTATAACGTTTTTATTAGTAATTTTCGGTTTAAGGATCGATGAAATACTATAGGCATTACTATTTTGTTTTAAGCCGACATAAGTATCGATGGTGTAAATAGCTAACTTTTGTCTAGGCTTATTTTTAACAAATTTTGTAATAACAAAGGTATCAGTCGTACCAGCTATTCGATAAGCAACTGATGTTGAATTTCCGGTAGGAATTGTACTAGTACGATCAACTGTAATTTTTTGACCTGTTTTAATAAGAATACGATCAGATCCTGATCCAACATATAGTCCTTTTTTAGGAAAGTTATCGTATTTATTTTTATCGTGAATTGTAACGGTAGCACTTGCTACATAAAGCGGTTGCCCGTTAATTTCATTGACATTAGCTGCATTGATGTAACCACCGTGACCAATGTTGTAATAATATTTACCTTTGATTTTTTTATAGGGCAACCACGATTGATTGTAGTTGTCATCATTTAGTAAGTAGTATTGTTTGCTGTCTTTTTCGATAGGCTGGATGGTTCCAGCGTACTTAATATTAGTACCTTTGCGTAAATGAGTGTTATACCGGCTACCACGATATTTAGTAAGACGTTGACCTTTTTTATTATAAACATAGGCTCCATGAACTAATTTTAGTGTATTAGTATTTGAAGTTGTAGTTGCGGCTACGGGTGTAGATTTGAGCCACTGTGATACTGGGAATCCAGCACCTAAAGTCAAAATACCAGTAATCGAACCAAGAAGAAGTTTTTTACTTAATTTCATATATTCACCTCATAATGGAAATAATAATTATAGTCATTATACTTCGGTAGCGAACTAAGTTTAAGTAATATCTATTCTTGTTTTTCGAACATATGTTTGCATACAAAAGAAAACAATGCTATATTAATTGTGCTTATATATATTTGAAAAAGCCAAGAAAGGGCTGGTAGAGTTGGATAAAACCATTTTAATGCTGCTGACCTCTACCGCCTTTGGTGGACTTGTTTCGATGTTAATCAGTTTCTATCAATGGCGGGTGAAGTCAAAGCATGAATCTGATGAAGAAGAACGTAAACGTCTCTATGATGACGTGAAATATTATCATACTAAATTTCGCGATGATGAAGATGAAATTGATCGTTTAAA
>NZ_JAQTIG010000012.1 GCF_029433515.1 Lactobacillus sp. ESL0679
AAAGCACGGCAGCGTCCTACCCTCGCAGGCAGTCTCCCACCAACTACTCTCGGCGTGAAGAAGCTTAACTACTGTGTTCGACATGGTTACAGGTGTTTCCTTCTTGCTATTGCCACCGTACTTTTTCTCTTGAGTTCTTACACTCAAAACTAAATATAATCTCTTGAAAATCCTTACTCACAATCCCAAATTGCTTAAGCTCTGGTCAAGTCCTCGACTGATTAGTACTAGTCCGCTCCAAGTCTCACGACTCTTCCACTCCTAGCCTATCTACCTCTTAGTCTTAGAGGTGTCTTACTACTTTCGTATGGGAAATCTCATCTTGAGGGGGGCTTCGCACTTAGATGCTTTCAGCGCTTATCCCTGCCATACTTAGCTACCCAGCTATGCCTTTGGCAAGACAACTGGTACACCAGCGGTATGTCCATCCCGGTCCTCTCGTACTAAGGACAGCTCCTCTCAAATTTCCAACGCCCACGACGGATAGGGACCGAACTGTCTCACGACGTTCTGAACCCAGCTCGCGTGCCGCTTTAATGGGCGAACAGCCCAACCCTTGGGACCAACTTCAGCCCCAGGATGCGACGAGCCGACATCGAGGTGCCAAACCTCCCCGTCGATGTGAACTCTTGGGGGAGATAAGCCTGTTATCCCCAGGGTAGCTTTTATCCGTTGAGTGATGGCCCTTCCATGCGGTACCACCAGATCACTAAGCCCGACTTTCGTCCCTGCTCGAGTTGTCTCTCTCGCAGTCAAGCTCCCTTATACCTTTACACTCTGTGAATGATTTCCAACCATTCTGAGGGAACCTTTGGGCGCCTCCGTTACTCTTTAGGAGGCGACCGCCCCAGTCAAACTGCCCATCTGACACTGTCCTATATCTCGCTTAGAGATACTAGTTAGAGTAGCCATCAAACAAGGGTAGTATCCCAACATTGCCTCCAATAAGACTAGCGTCCTATCTTCTCTGGCTCCTACCTATCCTGTACATGTTTAACAGCTACCCAATATCAAATTGCAGTAAAGCTCCATGGGGTCTTTCCGTCCTGTCGCGGGTAACCCGCATCTTCACGGGTATTATAATTTCACCGAGTCTCTCGTTGAGACAGTGCCCAAATCATTACACCTTTCGTGCAGGTCGGAACTTACCCGACAAGGAATTTCGCTACCTTAGGACCGTTATAGTTACGGCCGCCGTTTACTGGGGCTTCAGTTCGAACCTTCGTCTTGCGACTAAGCTCTCTCCTTAACCTTCCAGCACCGGGCAGGTGTCAGCACCTATACGTCGTCTTACGACTTTGCAGATACCTGTGTTTTTGATAAACAGTTGTTTGGGCCTATTCACTGCGGCTGGCTGTTACACCAGCACCCCTTCTTCCGAAGTTACGGGGCGATTTTGCCGAGTTCCTTAACGAGAGTTCTCTCGCTCACCTTAGTGTTCTCCACTCGACTACCTGTGTCGGTTTGCGGTACGGGTACGTTATCTCTCACTAGAAGCTTTTCTTGGCAGTGTGACTACAGAACCTTCGCTACTTTATTTCGCTCCTCATCACGACTTGTGATTATCGAAAGCAAGCATTTGACTCACTCTCTCACTTATCGCTTGAACATGGCTTCCAGCGCCATGCGTTCCTTGCCTCCTGCGTCCCTCCTTCGCTATTAACGATTTAACGCAGTACAGGAATCTCTACCTGTTGTCCATCGGCTACGCCTTTCGGCCTTACCTTAGGTCCCGACTTACCCTGGGCGGACGAGCCTGCCCCAGGAAACCTTAGTCTTTCGGCGGATAGGATTCTCACCTATCTTTCGCTACTCATACCGGCATTCTCACTTCTAAGCGCTCCAACTATCCTCTCGATTAGCCTTCGCCGCACTTAGAACGCTCTCCTACCACGTGTATTACTACACATCCACAGTTTCGGTACTATGCTTAGCCCCGGTAAATTTTCGGCGCAGCGTCACTCGACTAGTGAGCTATTACGCACTCTTTTAATGATGGCTGCTTCTGAGCCAACATCCTAGTTGTCTACGCAACTCCACATCCTTTTCCACTTAGCATAGATTTTGGGACCTTAACTGGTGATCTGGGCTGTTTCCCTTTCGACTACGGATCTTATCACTCGCAGTCTGACTCCAGCGCTTTGATATCTGGAATTCGCAGTTTATCTGAATTCAGTAACCCCTGACGGGCCCTTCGTCCAAACAGAGCTCTACCTCCATTATCATCCTCGCACCAGGCTAGCCCTAAAGCTATTTCGGAGAGAACCAGCTATCTCCAAGTTCGTTTGGAATTTCACCGCTACCCACAGCTCATCCCCGCAATTTTTAACTTACGTGGGTTCGGTCCTCCAGTGCGTTTTACCGCACCTTCAACCTGGCCATGGGTAGGTCACTTGGTTTCGGGTCTACATCAACTAACTTCCTCGCCCTCTTCAGACTCGCTTTCGCTGCGGCTCCGTCTTTTCTGACTTAACCTCGCTAGTTAACGTAACTCGCCGGTTCATTCTACAAAAGGCACGCCATCACCCTTTAATGGGCTCTGACTACTTGTAAGCACACGGTTTCAGGTTCTCTTTCACTCCCCTTCCGGGGTTCTTTTCACCTTTCCCTCACGGTACTGGTTCACTATCGGTCACAAATTAGTATTTAGCCTTGCGAGATGGTCCTCGCTGCTTCAACCGGAATTCCTCGTGTTCCGGCCTACTCAGGATCCTGCTCGGCGTGACTTCGATTTCGCTTACGGGGCTCTCACCCTCTCTGGCTTACCTTCCCAGATAATTCTGCTATCTCTGCCACTACCTTCTTGCAGTCCTACAACCCCGATTGATAAATCAACCGGTTTGGGCTCTTTCCTCTTCGCTCGCCGCTACTAGGGAAATCGATTTTTCTTTCTCTTCCTGCAGCTACTTAGATGTTTCAGTTCACTGCGTCTTGCCCTACCTGACTATCTATTCATCAGCTAGTAATATGATCGCTCATACTGGGTTCCCCCATTCGGATACCTCCGGATCTCTGCGTACTTACCGCTCCCCGAAGCATTTCGCCGTTCGTCGCGTCCTTCTTCGCCTTCTTGTGCCTAGGCATTCACCGTGCGCCCTTCTTTACTTGACCTTACTCTTAAGATCTACTCTCTCGGTCGCTCTTGCAATCTGTTTCTTTTCTCTTTGATTGTGTCTCGGTTTTTTCTTGGATTATATTCAGTTTTCAATGTACTAAC
>NZ_JAQTIG010000013.1 GCF_029433515.1 Lactobacillus sp. ESL0679
TCCTGATGATTCGCAGATTAAGTCAGGTCGTGATTAGATGTTAAACGGTGTAGACTTGGCAAGCCCCTATCAAACAGTTTACTAACTTTTACTTTTTAAATCTTATATGGATATGGATTGCAAAGCATAAACTATTTTAGAAAATTTTATTTTATGCAATATGTAAAGCTACTACTAGTATAGGCGTTTTATGTTGTTCTTTTATTTAAGAAATAGTAGAAACTTATTACTTTGAAGTATAAACTAGGACTTAATAAATATATTATTTGTTTTTTATGAGGTATAGAAATGAAAAAAAACAAAAAATTAATAGTAAATTTGGCAGCAGTTATTTTGGCAACAACCTCAGCAGGCTCAATTGTTACTACTAATCAAGCTCACGCAGCACAAACTACTGACCAAACTCAAGATACAACCGCAGCAGATGGAACATTAACGTTAAATCATAATACCCGTATTTATAACAAAAAAGGGCAAAAATTATATTCTTATCAAAGAACTAACGGTTTGCTTAAAAAGGGTGCAACAATTAGCTATGCTAAAAAAGCTAGTGCAATAGATGATCCAAGTACAGTTAGATATTCATTTCATGATGATGACTGGAATTGGTTCTATTTGCCATACAAGACAATTAAAGGACAAGAATATTATAGTATCGGTCACGGTGGCTATGTTAAAGCTATAAATGTTGATAAAATTAATGGCAATAACTTGTATACTAATCAGGTTACAGGAACAATTAAGGCCTTAAAATATTCTAGAAAACCTAACCAAGAAGTAATACTTGATAGTAATGGTAAGCAAACTAAAGATTATCTTAAGGTAGGCCAAAAAGTAACTTTAGATAGACAATCTAATTATCATGAGCTTAGCAATACTGATCCTGATAATAATGGTGGTAGTACTGTATTATACGGTATTAAAGGCCAAAATCAGTATTTATGGAGTACGGCTGTTAATATTAATAGCAGACAAACTTTACTTCCATATAGTAATTATATGCAAGTGTACATAACAAAGGATACTAATGTTTATACCAGCAATGGTGAGCAATATGTTCCAAAAACTAATTCAAATGAAATTATACTTGGTAATAAAAATAACTCAGTTAAAGTATCTAAAGAACCACAGATTTTGCTTAAGGGAACAATTGAGAGCGTAATTAAAAAGACTTACATTAAGTTTTCAAATGATAGTAAATCTGAATTATGTTATCAATTGCAATCTACTAATGATTCAGTGGATAAATACATTAAGGCTTCAGGTACCAAATATATATATGGTAAGCAATTACAATAATTAAAAAAATATCTACATATTACATAGCATTTATAACATTTGATAAATAATTTATATATTTTATTGTATTTCTAGTTTTTTATGATTTTTTAGTTGCATGATTCCCTTTTAGGTGATATATTAAATTCGATCTCGAGATTAAGCGATTACAAAAATATATTTAAGAAAGGAATTCACTTATGAATGAAAGAAAAACTGGAGAAATACTTTTAACAGAAACTAAAAATGCAACTGGTGGGTATAAATTAACTCCTTATTATCATAATGTTATTCAAAAAGGCGATGTAGCAAGTAGTTATATTTATGCTTTGCAAATGCATAGTAGTGAAAGTAAAACACTTGTAACACGCCGCTCGATTAGCTCCGGTAGTATTGGATTAAATCCTATGTTATTAATGACAGGCACAGCTGGTGGTCATACACAAACTTGGGAATATGCAGGTAATGGATACTGGTTTATTGGTACAAAACCTCAATCAGATGGATCTCATAATTGGGATATTCAAATTGCTCGTGTTAAATATCCTTCTAGTGGTACTAGACAGTATACTTCGAATACTCAATTGACTAGATTATCACATATTAATCGTGCTGGTTGGGATCATAATAATGATTACGATGGTGACTACTTACATAGAGTAGAAGCTGCTGTTTCTCCTAATTACGATGAATTACTTATTGCAAGTATTGATACTGACGGCAATGGATATTTTACACGTTATGATCTTAATATGATTAATAATGAGCTCGATAATAATCCGGGTGATGATGTTTCTCTTTGGAATTTATCAAGCATTGATTCCTTTAAGATTCCAAATTTGACAGATAGTTCAGTTATTGGTTCTATTCAAGGATATGACATTGATGAAAATAATAATATTATTATTTCTAGTGAATATTCAAAAGATTATAGTGGCACAGAACGGAAAATTTATATTATTCCATGGGGAGCAACTAGTAAGTCACAATGGACATATGTTGATTTATCTACAAATGGTCAAAATGCAAGTTATGCTCAAAACAATATTGATATTTCAGGTTATTATACAGAATTTGAAAGTGTTCAAGTCATTGGAATTAATGATGTATATTTAACGATTTCATATCATAATAGTACTTCAGGTACTACTGAATTTAGTAGAATAATTGAAGTAACTTGGAACTAATTAATTTTAGTAAATGAGCCAAAAAAGTCTCATGCAGCTTGTTTGCTGTATGAGGCTTTTTTTATAATACATAGCTAACCAATAGATGTTAGAGGAAGTGAGTATTATGGATAAAACCATTTTAATGCTGCTGACCTCTACCGCCTTTGGTGGACTTGTTTCGATGCTAATCAGTTTCTATCAATGGCGTGTAAAGTCAAAGCATGAATCTGATGAAGAAGAGCGTAAACGTCTCTATGATGATGTGAAGTATTATCATACTAAGTTTCGCGATGATGAAGATGAAATTGATCGTTTAAAAGAAGAAATTAGGAGATTAAAAGCAGAACAAACGGAAGCTGCTAAAAGAAAAGAGTGATTATAATGAATAACTTAACCGATATTTTACAATTGTTAAGTACCCTGTCTGTA
>NZ_JAQTIG010000015.1 GCF_029433515.1 Lactobacillus sp. ESL0679
TCATTCACTCCCAACTTTTTAATTCCAATTTTTAGTTAATAACAGCAGCAAGAAGAATGCTCTCCTTGCTGCCTGAATTCCCATGCTCTTGGTTCTGTTACGGGTCAACTCCTTAAAACTCTCCTATGGGCTCTAAAAACGTCTCTCAGACGTTTTAAAACCCCATACGGATAATTTACCGTTGACCCTTCAATCTGCTTCTAAGTCACCCAAACTATTAAATAAGCATTTTCTACTTAACCAATATTGCACTATAACCAGACCAATTTTTAACTACATCAAAATTAAACCTTGTTCATTCAGCAAAATTACAACTTCTTTCAAAAATCCTACTACGTTAAATCTCTAAACTCTTCTCCCTTTTGCTTCTAAAAATAGAGTTTTCACAATCTAATAGTGAAGAGCATAAGGGAAACTGCTATCACTTACCTTTGGTAAGTTGATAGTTTGGCGGTGCCAAACGGTTTCTAGCAAATAGGGGGTGATACCACTTTTTTCAAAAAAATACACGTACGTGTATGCTGAAAAAGCCTGATATAACAGCATTTCTATTTTAAAGTTTGTGAAAATACACGTACATGTATGTTTTTGTACACGTACGTGTAGCTCTAAAAGTGCTGATATTAAAGCATTTTGACACGTGCGTGTATTTTAAACTTTTGCCATTTTTACTAAAATTTAGCTATCAAAAAACTAAATCTTTTATCCAAAAGCTTTCAAACAAAACCCAAACCAAATACTTTATTTTTCTAATTTCATCAAATTTAGCTAGACCAATTAATTAGACCAACCTAAAATAAAAAGCATCTTTTAAGATGCTTTCTTTTTATCTATTTTTCTTTTTCGGCAGAATATCTAACTGACTTAACATACTGTCCCATCACAAACGCAGAATCATCACACAGCGACTGAAACCAATCATCAAAATGCTTTACCCTCGCATATCGTAACAAATCCGCAAACTCTGTAATTCCTTGGTCATCTACAAAATCCATCATATCCTTGATACGCTTATATCTATCAGCCTTTTTCTGTGAAGCCGTCTCCAGATATTGTTGGGGATCCGCTCCGCAGTGCCCCACAATATCTGACGGCTTATACTGATGCTTCTCTGGATTATCTATGTGTGCAAAATATCGCACCATGCCAACAACATTCCTACACGGCTGAGGAATAGGCGCATTCAATTCATCAGCAATTTCTTTTATTTGTCTAAATGACTTATCACTACCAAACATTAACAAAATATGCCAATGTGCCTTTTTAACAGTATTATCTGGATTTTTATCCTTATCATGACATGGACTTTCTATCCATGCAACATGCATATTACTAATTACTTGACGCCAATTTTCCGGTGCTGAATCAGGATAAATAACTAAAGTCCACTTACGCGAACGTCTTTCTTTTTTCTCTTTTTCCATGCTATAATAGCCTCACAATCATTAGGCCGCATATGCGGCTTTTTTTATACTCAAATTAGGCTGGAAAGCCTTGCATTTGTCTCAAAGCCAAAGCAATAACGGACGATTTAGTCATCCCAGTTTCACGAGCAAATTTATTCAAATTTTCAATCTGATTATTCGTTAAAGACACCGTTAAACGACTCTTGTTTTCAGCCAACATAAAAATTACCTCCTATACATTCGCAAAACAGTATAGCACTTTTACTTACTAGGTGCAACACTAATGTAACTTTTGAGCCTTGAGCCTTGAGCTACATAGGGGGGACGTCGTAGTAGTCCCCCCAATTTAAAATTCAACTCATTCACTCCCAACTTTTTAATTCCAATTTTTAGTTAATAACAGCAGCAAGAAGAATGCTCTCCTTGCTGCCTGAA
>NZ_JAQTIG010000016.1 GCF_029433515.1 Lactobacillus sp. ESL0679
TGGCTGTACACTTTTTCCTGTTGATGAATTTCCTTATGGTATTCTTTAACAGGATATTTTTTATGCTCAAAAACAAAAAGAAGACATTTCAAACTGTCTTCCTTATATCCATTAATCTTCTACCATTCATGTTTTAAGGAGTTTTACTTTGCCTTCTCTTGATAATTATTCTACTAAACTTTTACTTGATATTAAAGATGCTAACCTGACTTTTTCTCATTTTTATTATGCTTCTGATCATTTTACCAAAATCTTAGTTGCCGAACTCGCTCTGCCTTTGAACACTTGTCCCAATTGTCAAGCTAATTTAGTCCACAACGGCCATTACGTTTCACGTCTTCATTATTTAGCTCTAGATGCTTCTAAGCCCCTGCAAATTGAACTCCATAAGCAACGTCTATACTGCCGTAATTGTCGTCATTCTTTTATGGCTAACAGTTCCTTAGTTGACAAGTTCTGCTTTATCTCTAATCCAGTTAAGCAAAAAGTAATTCACGATTTAACTGCTGACCGTTCACTAACCGAAATTGCCCAGGCTAACAATGTCTCTGCCAACACTGTTTTACGTACTTTTACTAGATTTAAAAAGTTGCCACAGGTTGATGACTATGATTACTTACCCGAACACATTGGCGTTGATGAATTTCGGGGTGTTGGGCGGCAATTGCACTTTATTTGTGTTAATGGTGATACGCATGAGATTATTAAAATCTTACCAACTCGCTTCAAAAAAGATATTACCGCTTTTTTTGCCAAGTTTCCTGCCACCCTCAGAAGTAAGGTTAAGACCATTACTATGGATCTCAATGCTTATTATCAAGACCTAGCTTATGCACTTTTCCCTAATGCTCAAGTTATTATTGATCGTTTTCACATTGTGCAGATGCTTAATCGTTCCTTTAATCAATTGCGGGTACAAACAATGAAACAGTTTAAACATTCTGACCGTCGTTACATCCTGCTTAAATATCACTGGAAGTCATATTTAAAGCCATATGAACAATTAGAGGCTAAACAGCCTAGGTATTACCAGCACTTAAAAGATCGGTTGACTCAAGAACAGATCGTTGAAGAGGGGTTATGCATTAATCCTAAATTACGCGCAACTTATGACTTAATGCAGGATTTCAGATTAGCATTAACCAAGCATGATTCTGAGCAAATGGCTAATTTATTTAACCAGCACATTGATGTTGGCCCGCAAATGAAGATTACCCTTAGGACTTTCAAACGCAATCGTCAAGCTGTTCTTAATGCGGCTGTTTTTAAATATTCCAATGGTTGTGTTGAAGGTACTAACCGCAGAATTAAACAAATTCAACGCACAGCCTATGGTTATCGCAATTTTTCCAATATGGTTGCTAGAATTAACTTAGAAGCCAAAAATGCCGTATTAAAAGAAAACACTTTAAGCATTACTGCTTAAAGTGCATCTAATTCATTATTTATCTTCATCAACAGAATTTGACAAAGAGCCAT
>NZ_JAQTIG010000017.1 GCF_029433515.1 Lactobacillus sp. ESL0679
GCGTGGTTGTCCCACCAGTTAGCTTATAGCTTGCTGCTGCGCTGATTGCTTCCAACTTACTTTGACCACCATCTTCAGCAGTCAAAGTAACACCAATGTAATCGTTACTTACTAAGCTACCAGCCGTTGTCGTAGTCACTGTTTGCTCATCGACAATTTCAGTGCCAAATAAAGTTGTCACATTAACAATCGTTGTGTTATTCGGATCCTTTTCCAAGCTAACAGAGATGTCGTTGCCTCTTGTGCCTGAATATTTAGCAATAAATTTCCAAGGCAAAGCTGGGTCATCAAGACTGGCTCTAGTACCATCATTGGTATTTAAAAAGAGGACTGTTTCAGCCCCCTTTAGTACCTGTTTCAATGCTAATAATTTCGGATCATCAATCGAAGTGCCTAGTAATTCTTTGAAATTACTATCGTTGTGTAATTCAATAATGCCTTTCTTACCCCAATTTAGTTGCGCATTACTTAATAATAGTGTTCTACCTAAATTAGAATCAGAAGTTGGTTGAGCAACGCCTTTAACATTAATATATGCTCCAGGACGTCGCTTATTCTGCGTTTTCCATGTTCC
>NZ_JAQTIG010000018.1 GCF_029433515.1 Lactobacillus sp. ESL0679
GAAGCTGCTAAAAGAAAAGAGTGATTATAATGAATAACTTAACCGATATTTTACAATTGTTAAGTACCCTGTCTGTAATTATTGCTTTTCTGTTTGTAGGACTATACCCCTACATTCAAGAGCATAATAAACCTTTAGCTAGTAAGTTAGACCTATGGTATCAAATTGCCCAAGTCTTGGTTAATAATGAGGCAACTAAAACTAAAAAGGCTGGAGCTGAAAAGAAACAAGCAGCGACAGATACATTAGTTAAACAGGCACAACAATTAAATGTACCATTAGAACAAAATGTAGCGGCTGGATTAATTCAAACAGCGTATGACCAACAGAATAGTGAGAATACCAATCCAAGCTTACCTGATACGATGGGTTTTGTTCCTGATGATTCGCAGATTAAGTCAGGTCGTGATTAGATGTTAAACGGTGTAGACTTGGCAAGCCCCTATCAAACAG
>NZ_JAQTIG010000019.1 GCF_029433515.1 Lactobacillus sp. ESL0679
CGTAGGAGAACCTGCGGCTGGATCACCTCCTTTCTAAGGAAGAGCGAATAGGTGGAGAGTAGAGATACTAGAGGAAGCCTAGGAGCAACGGAAGCACATGGAGCGAGAACATTGTTTAGTTTTGAGGGTAGTACCTCACAACAGAATAGAGAACAGATACGCAAGAGACGGGCCTATAGCTCAGCTGGTTAGAGCGCACGCCTGATAAGCGTGAGGTCGATGGTTCAAGTCCATTTAGGCCCATTGACATCAGGTTATTGACTGTCGCAGAAGAGTATTTGGGGGCTTAGCTCAGATGGGAGAGCACCTGCTTTGCACGCAGGAGGTCATCGGTTCGATCCCGTTAGCCTCCATTGAGTCGAGAGACTCATGGTTAGTACATTGAAAACTGAATATAATCCAAGAAAAAACCGAGACACAATCAAAGAGAAAAGAAACAGATTGCAAGA
>NZ_JAQTIG010000002.1 GCF_029433515.1 Lactobacillus sp. ESL0679
TGAAGATGGTGGTCAAAGTAAGTTGGAAGCAATCAGCGCAGCAGCAAGCTATAAGCTAACTGGTGGGACAACCACGCTTGCTAATACTGAAGATCTAATGTCTGATGTAATGGAAACCGAGAACTACTCAGTTGTCACCACAGCAGGTTATCCAGAAAACAGCAATATTCATAGCTTGTTAGTTACCACGGTTAAGCGTCTAAGAGATACAGAAGGCATGAAGATTCGCGGTGTGATTCCGGCAAGTTCAAGTATCAATAACATCAATTACGAAGGCATTTCAGTTGTCGCTAACGGCTTAACGTTGAGCGATGGCGCTGCTTTATCTGTGACTGATGCAACTGGTTACTTTGCTGGATTGTCAAGTTCAGTTGATGGGTCAGCCTCACTGACTTATACAGAGATTGAAGATGCAATTAGCGCTAATCCGCGACTAAATAATGAAAAAACTATCGCAGCACTGAATGCTGGTCAGATTGTCTTTTCAACGCGACCAGGTCAACGAGTTGTAATTGAGCAGGACATCAATTCACTGATGAAGTTTACTAAGGATAAGCCTAAGAGTTTCAGTAAAAACAAGGTTCTGCGGGTATTGGACGAGATTGCGACAGATACTGAACAAGTCTTTGAACAAAGCTACTTGGGCAAAGTTGGTAATAACGCAGCTGGCCGTGATTTATTTAAGGCTAATCGAGTAAGTTATTTACAAGGATTAAACGACAGTAATGTGATTCAAGACTTTAGTGCAACTGATATTACGGTTAATCCGGGCGAAGACAGTGATTCCGTCGTTGTTGATTTGGCAGTCAAGCCTGTGGACGCAATGGAAAAACTGTATGTCACGATTAACGTAGGATAAGGAGGAACAATATGCCTTTAGAAGCAAGTGATTTTTTAAATGGTAGAAATGCGATTTCTACTAAAGAAGCGACTGTAACATTAACGATTAGTGGTCAAGTCTATAAGATGATTGAGTGCAACGAATTTACAGCCAAATTGGAAAAGAAAAAGGAAGATATTCAAACACTAGGTACGCACTGGAAGCGGAAGAAGACCACTTCCATTGAAGGAACTGGAACGTTGAGCGGCTACTTGATTAACTCTAATTGGATTAAGCAAGCAATGCCGTACGTTCAGAATGGTCGTGATTTGTACTTTGACATTACTTTAACAATTGAAGACAAGACGACTGATTGGGGTAAGCAAGTTGTTCAACTCAATAACGTCAACTTAGACACTATTCCGATTGCCGATTTCAAAGCAGACGATGGTGTAATGGAAGTTAAATCTGACTTCTCGTTTGAAGGATTTAGCTTAATCAATGAATTTAACGGTAGTTTAGCTTAAGGAGAATAATGATGGCTGAAAATATTAAAGACTTTTTAATGGAAAATGTTGAAAACCCTGTCAAAACGGAAAACGTTAAATTTAAACGTTTTAAATCGCCGTTTAAAATCAAGTCACTATTGGCTGAAGATGTGACTAGATTACGCAATCAGGCAACTAAGCAAGAATTGAACAGTAAGACACATCAATATGAGGCTCAAACTGACCAAAACAAATTTACTGATTTAATTGTCGAAGCCAGTGTGGTTTCGCCTGACCTTCACAATGCAGAACTGATGAAAAGTTATAGTGTAGTTGATGGCGATGCTGCTAAATTGCTGCAGAGAATGTTAACTATTGGCGAATATAGTGAACTTGCTGATCGCATTATGAAGATTTCAGGAATTGAAGATTCTGAAGCGGTAATTAATACAGCAAAAAACTAATAGAGAACTCAGTTGGCGACTTTGGCGCTTATCACTACGTACTTAATGAATATCACTGGACACCTAAGCAATGGACAGAGTTAAGTACAAGAGAGCAGTCATTAATTATTGCGTCAATTGAAGTTAGACAGAAACATGAGGAAGAAGAAATAAAGAAAATGGAAAGGGAGAGCAAGGTCTAATGATTAGGTCTTGCCCTTTTTTGTTATTGCAAGAAAGGAGGTTTTAGATGGGAGTAATTGAAACAACTATTAGGTTGAATGATGCTTTTAGTGGAACGCTAAGAAAGCTTGAGTCAGGACTTAATGCAGGTACAAGCGGCTTTGACAAACTTAAGGGTGCGCTGAATGGTGGCAACATGTTTGGTAATGCAACTAAGCAATCTAACGGCTTTTTTAAGTCAATGGTTGGCGCGCAAGTTGTTGGCAGTACGATTAGCAAAGGCATGGCATTAGCTAGTAATGGCGTACGCAGTATGGTTGGCGAACTAAACGAGTCAACGGTAGCTTGGGATACTTTTGAAGGCAATATGCAACAAATTGGTAAGACACCAGCTCAGATAGCTAGTGCTAAATCATCAATGCAGCAATTTGCTCAAGCAACTATTTATTCATCTAGTGATATGGCTTCAACTTACAGTCAGTTAGCCGCGATTGGAACCAAGAATACTGATCAATTAGTTAAAGGCTTTGCTGGATTAGCCGCTTCGGCTACTGATCCAAAACAAGCAATGAAGACCTTGTCAGAACAAGCTACGCAAATGGCTGCTAAGCCAATGGTTCAGTGGCAAGACTTAAAGCTAATGATGGAACAGGCGCCAGCAGGGATGTCGGCAGTTGCCAAAAAAATGCACATGACAACGGCGCAGTTGATTGCTAATTCTCAAGGCAAGAATAGTTCATTAAAGTCTGCTGACTTGTTAAAGGCCATTGCTGAAGTCGGAACAAATGCAAACTTCAGCAAGATGGCAACACAGTATAAGACTGTAGGTCAAGCAGCAGATGGTTTGAGAGAAACTTTGGCTAATAAACTGCAACCACAGTTCAAGAAGTTTAGTCAAATTGGCATTGATGCCATTAGTAAATTATCTGATAAATTAAGTGATATGAACTTTGATAGACTTGCGGACAAAGCTTTAAATGCGTTCGATAAAATTAAGTCAGCTTTTGATGATGTGATTAATGGCTTTCAGTCAACTGGCGCTTTGTCTGCAATAAATGATATGTTCCATGATATTGGTAATACTATTAACGACATTATGACTAAAGCTTCATCTGGGGGAAATAATAATTTCTTTACTCAACTTGGTAGTTTCGCAGGTAGTGTAGTAAGTGGAGCTGCTAATGCGATAGATGGAATAGCTAGAGCATTAGGACAAATGAATCCTGCTACACTTGAAGCTTTAGGTGCCGCTTTTATTATTTTAAAAAGTGGTATGAAAGGACTCGTATTCACAGCTGTTGTTGCAGGATTACGAAATATAAGTCGATTAAATCCGGGTCAAATAAAGCAAGTTGCTAAAGCAATTCAAATATTTGCTGGTGCATTGGTAGCGCTGAAAACTATAAAAGGCGTAGTTAGTGGAATATCGTCGATAGGCAGTGCTATTTCTAAAATTATGGAAATAGTATCTTCAATTGGACCAGAAGTTTTAAGTGCAATTGGAGCTGCAGCCGGTTCAATTGGAGCTGCAGCCGGTTCAATTGCTGCCGTTTTAGCAGTTATAACAGTAGTAATTGTTGCAGCAGTATGGGCATGGCAGAACAACTTTTTAGGATTTCATGATTTTATTTCTAATCTTTTTAGTAATCTAGGAACAATTTTTGAACCATTTAGACAAGCTATCGGAACTTTGAGTAATGCTTTAAGCCCTGTAGGCTCATTGTTAGGTGGTGTTGGTAGAATCATAGCTGGTGTCGTTGTTGTTGCACTTTACTCTTTAGCAATGGCAATAGCAATTGTAGTTGATACTATTACCATTTTAATAGATGACGTTGCCATTATAATTTATGCTTTTAGAGCACTTGTTGATGTGATTAATATTGTTCTTCAAGCGTTTAGAGATTTGGTTACTTTCAATTGGAGCTTTAGTAATGCCAAAAATGCAATTAATGATTTGAAATCCGATTTAGGCAGTATTGGTAGTACATTTGGCAAAGTTGGAGATATTGCTAATAATGGTGCAACAGCTAATGTCATGAATGTGTTAGATAATTTAGACAGTAAAGCTAAAACAACTAGTTCTGATATGAATAATATTAAAATGCCTAACATCGCTCAGAGCAATGCTTCAATCATGAATATGGGCAATGTAACTGGTAATAAATTAGCTTTAAATAAGAAGGTCAAAGTTGGCTATACATTTGATACTGATCCAATCAGAAAATTTCAAACTGGAGCTAAAATTCCGGTTAAAGCAGATACTTCTAAATTAAATAGTACACAACAAGCAGTTCAGTCTAAGCTTGGCAGTAAACCGATTAAAATGAAAGTTGCTACTTCTAAGGTGCCAACACCCAAGGCTCCTAAAATGAAAACAATTCATACTAAAGTTGCCAAACCTAAAATACCAACGCCTAAAGCACCTAAGCTAAAGACATTGCATGTTAAAGTTGCAAGACCAGTTATTCCACAACCTAAGATGCCGAAACTAAGAAATATTTCAGCTCCTCATGTAGGTAAGCCATCAATGACAGGCGTCGTTTCTGCAGTCAGGTCTGGTATGAATCAGGCTGTTACTGCAGTTAGAAGTGGTGGCAATCGAATGGTAGCTGCTGTTCATTCTGCTATTACAAGGTCTGTTGCCGTTGCTAGAAGTGGTGCAGGTGCCATGCGGTCAGCTGGCGTTATGATTGGTGCTGGACTTGCAGCAGGTATGCGTTCAGAGGTTGGTGCGGTCGCTGCTGCAGCCAATGCCCTAGTTGCACAAGCTAATCGAGCAGCACGTGCAAAAGCGCGAATTCACTCACCATCAAGGTTGTTTGCTGAAGTTGGTAGCTTTATCGGTCAAGGTATGGCTTTAGGGATGAATAAAACGGCTAGTTTAGTTGGTGCTGCAGGAGCTGGATTAATTGATGCCGCCAATACCGGCGGAACTGTGGGAGTTAATTATGCAAGCTCTGGTTCAATAACACCGGCAAGTTTGGCACGTAGCCAGGTATTTTCTAATCGTAGTAGCAACAGTAACAGCCAAGTAGTGACCATTGCTAAAGGTGCCATTGTGGTTAATGGTGCGAGTGAACCACAACAGACGGCAGATGATGTGCTTGACGCTATTGAGAGACGAATGGTTGAAATTGATAATAGGAGGCTCTAATGGATGATAATGATGATAGATTTGCCGTCTACTTAACCAATTATGCCGATAACTCAACTATTGAGTTGCCGCTTAATCCTAGTGACCTAAAAATCAAATATGAATCTGATGATAAGACGCAAACCGTAATTAACTTGGGTGAAATCAATCAACTTGGCCCGCTGAAACTTAGTACTATCGAAATTGCAAGTACCTTCCCCAAAGACGATCATTTTGTTTCGACAGCTGATTTTCGAGAGCCGACCTACTATATTGATTGGCTGGAAGAAATTCAGAAGAGTAAAGGTCGAGTGCAGCTAGTTGTTGCTTCGACCGAACTAAGCAGGACGATGACGATTGCTAGTTTCGAACCAGGCTTTAAGGACGGTTATGATGGCGAATATGTTTATACTTTGGAGCTTAAAGATTATCGCAAGGCAAGTTACAAGAAAGTTAAGAAAAAGAAGAAAAAGCGCAAGTCAGGTCATAAGAAGAGCCGTAATAGCCCTGCTAAGAAGATTGGTCGTGGCTCAACTGTTATTGTGAATGGCAGACTGCACTTAGACAGTGACGGTCGAGGACCAGGGGCTTATGAGAAGAATGCAAAGCGTAAGATTACGAATATTGCAACGGGCCACAAGTACCCGATTCACGTTTCAACGCTGTCAGGAGGAGCACGAGGTTGGGTTAAGAAAGGTGATGTGAAGCGAGCATGATAACCTTTTTTCAAATATGGTCACGAGATAAAAAGAAAGGCTACGATGTTAAGAACATTGTAGCTAATCTGAAATGGGTAACTGACCTAAATTTTAGTGCGGGCCAACTTAATTTTGATTTGGTTTATCAGGGAAAGACTTATCTACCTGCACTTGGCAGCATTGTTAAATTTTATTGGGATCATCATAAAGTATTCTATGGTTACGTGTTTAAGTCATAGTTAAAGAATGATAAGACGGTTAGTGTCACGGCTTACGATAAGACGCGATACTTGAAGAATCAAGACAGCATTGTGTGGAAGACTGGAACAATCGCTGATCGGTTTACTAATGTCTGTAAGCGAGCTGGTATTTCTTGTAAAGTGATTAATAAGCCTAAGCATAAGGTAGCTGCAGAAGTTTGTGACGGCAAAAGCTACTTTGATATGCTCAAGTCAGCAATATCTAAGACGCTGCGGTCAACAGGGCATATGTACTTCATTTACGCTAATTACTCACGGGTTGAGCTATGTCGAGCACCGCGTAAGAAGCTTAAGCTGATTTTAGATCCTGATTCTGGCATGATCAGCTTCACTTTTTCTAAAGACATCGATAACACGGCAAATGTAGTTAAGATTATTCAGAAAAATGTCAAGAAGTCTAAGTCTAAGACAGCTACAGCTTCAGGGGATGATCCTAGTAAGACCAGTTTTAAGTCAGTAACTAAAAAAATGCCTAGCGTGAAGTGTTGGGGTAAGCTTCAAATTACGCAGAATAAGAAGGGCAAGGCTAATCATGCGCAGATGGTCAAGCAAGCTAAAAACGTCCTAAAGCAAAAGGATTTAGCTAATAAAACACTAACAATTGATTGCTTAGGCAATCTTGATTTAGTCGCTGGCAATTCGATTGAAGTTAAGATCGTAGGCTATAAGACAATCAAGAATTGCGGTATTTTGAAAGCAACGCATAACTTTGGGACAGATTATAATTGCAGCTTAGAAATGAAGGTGATGGCATCATGGCTGGCGAACGACTCTACAGAATGATGCATGAGCGCGGTGGCTCAGACAATGAATATTGCGATATTGTGTATGGCACAGTTGATTCGGTTGACCCGCTGAAAGTGCAACTGGCCAACGACATGATTCTGACCGATGATTTTATCGTTATGGGCAAAAACATCGGCAAGATTGTACTAAATGGCAGAGTTAAAGTTTATGCTCACAGTGACAAAGTTGGTAGTGCGTCAGGCAATCGTCCTGAACTGATTGAAAAGGTCAGATATGAGCTTGATAACAGTTTAAAAGCTGGCGATAAAGTTAGTATGATCCGAGCAGATGGTGGTCAGCAGTTCTACCTGTTTGAGCGTGAACCGAAAGTTAAATTAAAATTGACATAGTAAAATAATTCTCTTTTATGTATAATAAAAACGTTGACTGAGAAGTCAACTAGCCTATAAGTAGGAAGTGAGTTAGATGACTCGCAAAGATTACCGCAGGGCAAGCAAAAAAGCCAACCGCAAAGTAAACTTTAATCGGTTTACTAATGCGATCGGCTTTCTAGCAAGTCTTGCAACAATCTTGAGCTTGTTACTCCAATTGTTCCAACTTTTTAGGTAACAAGCAAAGGGGAAGCGGAAACGTTTCCCTTTTGCTGTAATTATAGCAAAAACTGAGGATTATTCAAATGAAAAAACATGAGACTCGATGGCAAATAATAAAATTAATCTTGGATATAATTATTATAATTTTGGCGGGTATTCTTATTTATGAAAGAATAAGGAGGTGGTAAGTTGTGGACGATGATGCTGTAATTATTGATGAAGATGATGATTTAGACACGATTGACGAAGATCAAGATAATGATGAAGAAGTTGAGGAGGATCAACCGACTTTGACTTTTCAAATTAAGAATGGTCGTATTCGTAACAAGGTTGATGAATTACCTGCGATGGTGCAGGCCGTTGATAAAATCCTAAAAACTGAACGCTTTGTTTATCCAATATATTCAGACCAGTATGGTAACGACTTACCCGATTTATTCGGTAAGTCGTTTTCTTATGCACGCGTTGAAATTAAAAGAATGCTGGAAGAGGCCTTACTTGATGATGACCGGGTAACTAAAGTGGCTATTGACAAGATTGAACAGTCAGACGGCACTACGTTATCTGTGACCGGGACTTGCACCACAATATATGGGGATGTGCCAATAGAAAGTGAAGTGAAGATAAGTGACACCAGATGATTTAGCAGCGGAATTTGAAGAGCATGACGTTGACTATTATATAGAAGAAATGCTGGACGGAGTACCAGACGACATTGATAAGCGTGAAGGTTCCGTTATTTATGATGCGATTGCTCCTGCAGCTTTGGTTATGGCACAGGAGAATCAACGTATGGCCATGATTATCAAGGAGACATATGTGAGAACAGCTGAAGGCGAATTCTTGGATTATCGAGCGGCTGAACGAGGGACGGCTCGATATGCGGCGACACAAACTGAAGTTAAAGCGAAGATTACTGATAATGATGGCAATGGACTAACAAATGTACAGGTAGGCGACCAATTCGCAAGTATTGGTGAAACGCCTATTTTTTATACCGTTACGCAAATTTATGATGACTTAACGGTTGCAATGACAGCTGACGACCCTGGGACAACACCCAATGGCTATCTGGGGCAGATTTTACCGGTTACGCCAAATGACGAGTTGTCCTGGGCCGAGATTACCGAAATTATCGCACCAGCTCGTGATGAAGAAACGGACGACCACTTACGAGCCAGACTGCTGGGTTCAGATGATTGGATTGCCTACGGTGGCAATATTGCGGACTACCTAGCAATGACCAGCAAGATTACCGAGGTCGGTGCAACACAGGTTTACCCCGTTTGGAATGGTCCGGGGAGTGTTAAGTTAGTTATTTTAAATAATGACTTAATGCCAGCTAATCAAGATTTAATTACAAAGGTCAAAAATCTGATTGACCCTACAGATAGTGAAGCTCAAGGTTATGGCTTAGCGCCGATTGACCATCAGGTTACTGTAACTGCACCCACAGCTTTGACCGTTGATATTGCGACAAATATTCAAATCGACAGTCAACACAGCGCAGATGCAGTGAAGCAGCAAATTAACGATCAATTAACCGAGTATTTCAAAAATTTGCGTGCTTCATGGAATTTAATTGATCCGAAAACTGGACGCGGTTATGCCATGATGATTTACCGCTCAAAGATATTGTCACAAATCATGCAAATTGAAGGCGTGATGAACGCAACAATCCCTAGCTTAAATGGTGCTGACAGTGATATTAAATTGGTGTTTGATAATAGCACTTCGCAATTGCCAATCTTAGGGACGGTGACACTAAATGAGTAATGATTTAATGGCTTACTTGCCAGATTATTACCAGGACTTGTACGAAATGCAAGCTATTATGCATGCACACGGGCAAGTCTTAGATGAATTTGAGAGTAAACAAATTCGAACGCTGCTCAATCAATTTGTCACGCAGACCGATAGCAAAGGTATTGCGGTATTTGAGAACCAGGTTGGTGTGCAACCAAGTCTTGGCGATGATTTAGCTACTAGGCAGAACAGAGTGCTGATGCATTTGCTGCCACCTAGACCGATAACGATTAGATATTTGCGAGAATTGTTTAATACTTTGAAAATACCAGTCAATATCACAATTGATTATGGTAAGCGTAATGCAATTGTTGAGGGCAATAGTAGCAATATTACTGATGCGCAAGTTGATAATATCCGTTATATTCTGAATGTTTATTTGCCGGCTAACATGCTTTACGAAATCAAGATTGCTTTGAAGCAGGCACTAATTGGTAATGATTTATTTATTGGTATTGGTATGAAATCAAAAGTGACAACGGTAATTGATGCAAATGTGTCGCAGATTTTTTAAAGGAAGTGATAAAAATTGTCAAAATATAATAAGACCGTGCTGACGAATGCCGGGATTGACCTAGCTAAGAAAGTAAACGCTGGACGAGCCAAATTCAGCATTACTAAAGCAGCTACTAGCTCAGAGAACTTGTCTGATAAAAGCATTGCTGATTTGCAGAATTTAACTGAATTACCCAGTATTATGCAATATGGCATGATTACTGATGTTGAGGACTCAGCACTAGATAAAGACACTGTTATTGGCATGGACTTGAAATTCAATAACAAAGAATTGGCACATGGATACAGCGTCAATGCGATTGGTTTGTATGCCAAAGAAGATGGCGGCAGCGAATTTTTGTATGCCATTGCCACAGCTGTTGATCCGGAGCATATGCCTGACTTTAACAACAAGGCAATGTTCCAATTCAACGTAACGATGTATGTGGTAGTTGGGCAGTCTAGTAATGTAACGATTAATGTTACTGAGGAAGGTGTGGCCACTAAACAGGACTTAGTGGCAGTTGAAGCCGAAGTAGGCAAGAAAGCCAATGTCTCCGATGTCTATGATAAGGCTGCCATTAACCAGAAGCTTGGACTTAAAGCAAACTCAACTGATGTTACCAAGCAAATCAATCAAGCTAAGGGTGAAGCTGAAAAATATGCTTATGATCAAGCTAAAATTAATGATGATAACTTTAAAGGCTTAAAGCAGCGAGTTGATACTGACGAAACGACTAAGGCTAATAAAGCCGATGTTTATAATAAGCAAGAAGTTGATGATAAGGTTGCTGCGGCAGGTAAAGTTAAGTCAGTAAATCATAATGAGCCAGATAAAAATGGCAATATTGATATTGATACGGGTGTAACTAGCTTTAATGGCAATAAAGGTAATGTTCTTGGTATTAGTGATATTAAAGTTAATGGTTATGATGTTAAAGCTAATGGGGCTAACAATGGTTCTGTTAACTTTAATTATTTTCTCAATGGGCGCAATTTTGCTACTACTGTGAATGGTATCGATGCTACACAAGATGGCAACATCACAATACCTGTGGGTGACACTATTGATACTGCTCAAGTTGATGGACATACGGTTAAGCACTTGCTAGAGAATTTCGTAAGACTTTGGGGCGGTGATGCGCAACGTGAACCTGTAATTAATGGCAAGTCACAGCACTTCTTCGATCAAGTAGAATGGATTGGACGCGTTTTAACCAATAGCGGCTTCTTTGCTAATGGGAATGATGCTTACACTTTTCCAATTAGAAAAAATGATGGCAGCTACTCAAATGAACAGCTAGCTACTGCACTGAAGTTGATTAGCGAATGCGCGTATGCTGCTAAAGGTTATACAGATGTGAGTGTCAACGCAATACCTCGTTATTCTGAAAATTTGCTAATTAATTCTTCAACCTACTTACAAGCAATTGGTGGGAATGGACTGATAAATGAAACCAAAGTATCAGCTATTAAGGGAGATAAGTTTTCTATTGGTGTTTGGATTGATAACACTAAAGACGCAGGCGATAATTGTGTTGCACTGTGGCTTTATGATGCGCAAAATAAAGCCATTGCTGTTGCTAAAGGAAATGTTATTGTAGCTGGAAAATCAGGATACTCAAGTGTAACTACTACCATCAGCTATGATCAAACTACTTATGTTACTGCTCATATTTCTGGAACAGGTACGCAGTATAGAGAAGTTAAGTTGGCGAAATGGGAAAATGGTTTGCCGCCTAATATGACGTATAATCATAATCCTGCTGATGAGGAATTGGATGCTAATCTAGCTTTAGATAAAGCTAAGAAGTATGCAGATAGTGCAGCAACTAGCGCTCAAAATAATGCTAACAGCTATACTAATGGTACTTTGATTGCGCCTAAACAAGATATTAGCAATCTTAAAGGACGTGTAACTGCATTGGAAACTCGTGAGTACACTCATGATGCAGGTACCGATGTCGACGCGTTAACATATTCGCAAGCACACCCTAGCGTGATTGTGTTTGGCGACTAGAAAGGGATATTATGGCAATAACATATAATGGAAAGCAGCATGACCATTTTTATTTAAATGGTGAAAAATTTGAAAAATCATTACGAGACATGATTGGAAAAACTATAAGTGTTAAAGATGGAACCTGGCTTTCTTATCAGATAGCTTATGATTATTTTAATGATTCTTTTACATCATATGGTGATCAGACTGCCACAATAGAAGGCATTACTAAAGTGAAAAATAAAATATATTTTATAACTGAATTAGATATTAGATACTGGAATGATGGAGAGGAGGAAGGAGTAAAAATATGCACAGTTGACCCTGATACTGTGAAAGTAATTTCGGGGGGGGGTAAAAGCCCTAGCTATCAACCTTCTTAGACATTTATTCAGCATGGAGATGGTTCCATGCTGACGTATAATGGCAAGAAACATGACCATTTTTGCTATGGGGGACAAACGTGGCTTAGCGCCAATTATTTTCCAAAAAAATTCAGATTTGGTAAAAATCCAGGGAAAGAGTGTCAAACATACACTGTTAATGATAATGGCATCTTAGAAGCTAATAACTCTGTTGAGTGGGCAGTTTGCGATCGATCAGGCTTTCCAGTTATGGAAGCTTGGGTTGACAATATAATTACTAAAAATGGAGAAGATTATGCTTTAGTAAAGGTAGCTACACAAAAAATAGGTAGCTGGATAAGTGTGGAATCATACATTAAAATATCGGATTTTGGCGGTGTGACACCGCTATGATTTAGTAGTTGCTTTTTACTTACCTTTTAAGTAAAATGTAAAAAGTAAGATGTAAAAGCGAGGAAAAATTATGACAGAGCAAACTTTAAAATTATCAAGTAAAGGACAGGTTGTTATTCCAGTAGCAATAAGACGTAAACTGGGATTGCAAGGCGGCGATGAATTATCAATTAGTGTTAGTAATAACGAACTAATTATTAAAAAGTTACCAACAGCACTAGAATGGGCTGACTTGATTAAAGATATTCCAACCGAAAGAGTTGATATTGATAAAAATGGACATTATGATGCCAAAAAGTCACCTGATTTTCATGATTGGATGGTTAATGGCTAATGCAGCCAATGGAGTTATACATCGCCAATGTACCTTTTGACGAACAAAATGGTGGTAAAGTGCGACCAGCTTTGGTGTTAGCTGTTAAGAAAAAATATGTAATAGTGTTTAAAATTACAAGTCAATATCAAAATAAATCAAGTAAGATTAAAAAATTATATTATCCGATAAAGCAATGGCAGGAAGCAGGACTTAAAAAGCAATCCTATGTTGATACACATAAGAATTATGAGATTACTAAAGAAGCAGTTTTCAGTCGACGTCCGATTGGAAAATTAAATTCTATCGATATTATCGGATTAAGTAAATTTATTAGAAAGCAAGCAATTTAGCAAAAGAGCTAAGTTGCTTTTTTATATAGAAAGGCAAATTTAAAAATGACAGAAGAAGCAAAAACATATATCTATTACAGAAGTGACAATCAAGTGTCGTATGCAATTGATAGAGAGGAACAACCTTTTGGTGATTATATCCCTTATCCTTTTGTGGCTGAGGCACCAGCCCCGTCTATTAAATCTCCTAAGTACGACTGGAATAAGCGTGAGTGGTTTGAGTTTGCACCTGATGCTCAAGGACAGCTAATTAATCAGCTGTCAGCGGATGTTAAAAGCGTCAAAACGGATACGCAAACAATCAAGAATGATAAGACAACAATTGATCAGACACTCACTTCGCTTCAATCAGGTCAAACAACGATTGGTCAACAAGTTGGCAATGTTGTTGACATGGTCTCACAGATGATGGCAGCTATGGCAGGGACGCCCACAACAGATACTGGAAAGGAAGCTGAATAATGTTTAATTTGAAACAATTTGCACCAATGATGGAAAAAGTATATCAATCACTTTATAATTCAAAGATTTACGATAAAGCTAAAATTGCTTCGTTTGTAGCACTGGGCACGATTGACGCTGCAGCGTATAAACGAATTACAGGGGAAGATTATTCAGAAGCATCTACTGAAAATAGTAAGTAGGTGCTATTTTATTGGACTGGAATAATTTGTGGGATTGGTTAAGTAGGCTAGGTATCATAACTTGGGTATCTGGCTTATGGCACCGTCACCGTAAGAAAGTGGCGGCAGAAAAGGAATTATTGGAGCAAGTTCCTAAAATCAAGCAAAGCGTTGATGAACTTACTAAATTAGTTACGCAGCTAAAAGCTGGTGAGGTTGAGGACTTGCATGTTGAATTAGATGAATTATGTCATGTGATTATTAAGCAAGGCCATTCAACACGCAATCAATATACAAGACTGAACCAGATTTATGAAGTTTATCATGCTCTTGGCGGTAATGGTTTAGGAACGAAATTGTACGAAGAAGCTAAAGCACTTTCGACGATTTAAAGGAGATTAAGTATGGTTAAAATTATGTTTGACACAGTGTATGCTGTGTTATTTTTATTGGCCGTTTTAGTAGGTTTTTATGCCACTAAGCATGTAACCAAGAATAAAGCATTATTATTTGTAGAAGATTTGGCAAAAGCTTTTGTCCATCAAGCTGAAACAACTGATTTACCTGGAAAAACTAAGATGGACAATGTAATTAGTAGTGTTGAAGACACTTTAGTAAATCACGGAATCAAGGTTGACACTTCACTTGAAGCGGTAATTCGTGCTTTTGCTGAGCAAGAAGTAGCCAAAATGAATACAGACAAGAAAGAAGATACTAAAGTTGAAAGTAAATAAGAAATATCAATTAGCAGATAATGAAGGTAGTTCACAGCTGGCTCAACCACGGTTTATCGTTGCCCACTCAACTGGGACACTTAATGGAGAAGCTTGGGCGATTGCAAGAAACATGAAAAACGGCATTAACAGTTCGCAGACCTACGTCCATTTGGTTGTTGACGATAAGAGTATCTATCGTGTGGGTGCTTATAGTTACAAGGCATGGGGTGCAGGAGAACCTGCTAACAGCCTGGCACCAATTCAGATTGAATTATGTGAGTTTACCAATCATCGTAGAGCTATGAAAGCATATAAACACTATGTCAACTGGCTCAGATGGGCAGCAAAGAAGTACAATATCCCATTGAGTTTGGATACCAACTCTTATCGTGGAATTAAAACCCACAGCTGGCTTGTTCAGCATGGACTGTCTAACACTAATCACGTTGATCCGTGGCACTATCTACCAAAGATTGGCGTATCAAAAGCTAAGTTCCAAAAAGACCTAAAGAAAGGCTTTAGTGGATTAAATATTAAATTGACTAAATAAAATAGGACAGCGTTGGCATCTGCTATGGGGGCCAACGCAAAAGACCGTCTGTAGAGTTTAATTGCTCTATGGGCGATCTTTTTTGCTTACAAAAATATTTAATGAACTGAAAAATTATATTTAAAAGCATCAAAGTATCGTTATGTGATAAAATACAATAAAAGGAGGAAATAACATGTTTACAGAAATGACGTTGATTTTTAAGCGAGTTTCAAAACAACTTTCTGTTCCTTATAAGAGATTGGAAAATAAGTCGAATAATTATAGCTTGAAAAATAATACTGCTTTTGGTGGATTTACAGAGCAAGATTGGAAAAATGTTGGAAATGATTTAAAACGTGGAATTCTAATTTATGGAGAATCAAGAATCAAATAATAAGCAACCAATATCTAACAATATGGATAAAACAGCTGATGATAAATTAGATAAAGAGATTATTGATCAAGTTGAAAAAATGGATCTGTCTGATGATAAAAAGGAAACCATTATTTCTTCAATCGCTTCTTTAGAAATGTATTCGGGACCAATTCCACATCCTAAGATTTTAGCTGGTTATGATGCTTTAGACAAAGGAGCAGCTAAGAAAATTATAGATAATGGAATTGCTGAATCTGAGCATAGAAGAAATTTAGAGACTAGTCGACAAAAGAGACGTGGAAGAATGGCGTGGGTATCTTTAATAGCAGTAATTGTATTTATTATAATTACTGCTATTGGAACTTTTTATTTAGCACAAGATGGGCATTCAATTTTTGCAACGGGTACGGGGTTAATCAGCTTCTTTACTTTAGTAGGAACTGTATCAAGTAATGTAGAAACTTTATCTGGAAATGATGATTTGACTAATAATAAAGACCATGATAAAAATAATTGATACAAAGGAAGACCGCTCTGGAGGACAAAACCTCTGGGGCGGTCTTTTTATGTACAAGTAAGATTTATTTTAATTGTTCTTTTATTTCTTTCCAAAAAGGAGCTTCTGATAGATCTACTTCATCATAACCAAAGTATGAAGTTTTTTCTCCTTCTAAAAATTCGACTTCAATTTGGAATTGATTTGGATTTAGCTTATTTAAAATTTCTTTCTTATAAAAGCGATCTGGTTCTTTTCGCATATGTTCAAATTCATTTAGGGCTTCAAGGATTTCTTTTTTTGATATTTCATATATTTCAGTGGATTCTCCTGCTTTAATAACTTCAGGTGTATTGGTTGCATATGTAAGTGCTCCTACTGCTATTTTTAAAGCACCATCATACATGCTAACTCCATCAAGTTCAAGCCTTACTGCGTATTTAGAAGTATTGACTGCATAAGTTTGTATACTAATTAGCTCTCTATTATCAGCCGTTCCTCCTTTGTAGGTACATATTGCCTCTACTTCAATACTTTTTTTATTGTCTTTGTGATTGAAATAGATGCTTGTCCAGACAGCTGCAATAGTACCACATGCTGATAAAAGGTTAATTAGATATTCGCGATTTTCTCTTTTATAAATTAGAAATATTATTAAAAAAGTGAAAATGCTTCCTGTAACAATCCCAATAAATAGCCAAGTTGACTTTCTTTTTAAATTTGGATGTAAAATTAGTTGATCTTCAAATTTTGAACTATAACGTTCAATTTTTTCGCTAAAATATGATTTAATTTTATCAATTGTACATTTTTTTCGTATTAGTTTATATATGAATTCAATTATAATGCAAATTACAAAACCAAGTATAAATATAACGTAATTATTCTTCATATAATTAATTTTCCTTATTTTAATTTTTATAATTAGTAAATTAAAGTTCCAATAAATGCTACATTTTTGAATAATAGTTTTATTTTAATTTCTTTATAAATTTCAATATGCTAATTTTAAAGCTAATATTTTGCTAAGTCTATTAAATGTCATAATTTAACTGATCAAGTTCAGAGGGCCCTAGGGTTCTGAATTACAAATACCACCCGTAAATTCGAGTGGTATTTTTGTAAATTGAAATTAATCAATTTTAGCGTCGCTCATTTTTACTGGTACATAAGGAGTTATGCCTTATATTTTTGCCCATCAATTTGCCCATCAGCAACAAAATTCTTATGGTTTATTAAAAACACATTTCCCGTTAAATCAACGTTTTACGTGCTTAAAAATCCTTAAAAATGCTTAGTTTTCTTCGGTTCGAGCCCGGATATCCCAATATTCATGATTTGTCTTAGTTTCAATTAGCCATAAGCATTGATACTAGGGCATTTTTATTTTCTACGATTTTTTGAAATTAACTGAAAAAGCATAAATCGGTGCAAAATTTTTATTTTCGGTAATTATGCTAGCTTGCTTTTTCTTGTACCAATTAATCTTATCGTTTAAGATTTGCGGGTGATGTTGTGGTTGTTCACGTGGGACTAAACATGGGTATGGTGCTGCTAAAGATGTCACTTGGCAATTACGACATGATCAACGCAATGGCTTGAACCGGTTGCTAATGATGAATATAACAAGTTGCCATAAATTTATTCTAAATAAAAAATGCAGTTCTTCATAAAGAGAGCTGCATTTTTTGATTATTACATACCAGCTTTAATGATTTTCTTTTCAGCCATTGTTTTACGCAAGGCGAGGAGGGCAGTATAGGTTGATAAAATATAAACTTTTTTAGTTGGCAATTTAGCAATTTGCGCAATTAAGTCGTCATTATTTTCAGCTACAGTCATGTTATCAGGGTTAAAGCCGGCAACTTCTAACCTAAAGTGCATATCTTTACGACGCAAGCCGCCAACAATAACATGCCTAATCTGCTCACAATTTAGGTCTTCGAACTGGCCATCCCAAATCCAAGAGGTGTCAATCCCATCAGCATGGTTGGCATTAAGCAGAGCAACCAGTGAATAATCTTCAGGCTCCGTGTTTAACATGTGGAGCACCTCGTCAAGCCCCACCGGATTTTTAACTAAAATCAGGTCGATGTCCTTACCAGCGTAGTTAATTAATTCCTGCCGACCAAAGACGCGTTTGTTTTTGGCAAATGATTGTGCGACCTCATCGTCGCTTAGACCAAATTCACGAGCAACAGAATATGCAGCCAGCGCATTATAAATATTATAAGTCCCACCAATGTTGATTGTATAATCCTTAGCCCCCATTTGAAATGCCAGTTGGTTAGGCGTTTGTTTAATAATTTTGTTAACCTGATATTTTAATTCAGGCCGTTTGTAGCCGCAATGTGGACAGAAAAAATCACCTAGGTTAGCATAAATGCGCTCATGAAAGTGAATAACATGGTCGCACTTAGGACATAAGACGCCATCTGTATTCACTGGAGCCTTAGTATCGCTATCTTTTTGCTCAGAATCCAAATTAAATCCGTAGAATACTTTTTTATTAGGTAAGTCAACTGATGAAAAAATGCTAGCATCACCATTGGCAATAATTGTTGCTTCAGGAGCCAGCTTAATGCCATCTATGATTTTGGCATAAGTGGTGTAAATTTCGCCATATCTGTCCATTTGGTCGCGAAAAATATTGGTCAACACATAGTAACTTGGGTGAATTAATTCAGTAACCATCTTGACGTTGGCTTCATCAACCTCTAAGACAGCAATCTTACGCTTAACCTTCTTTTGCTTATGAGCTAAGAAGGCAGTGACAATTCCTTGCTCCATATTTGAGCCCGACGGATTAGTTAAAATATCGCCATATTTTTGTTTCAATGCGGCTACAATTAGAGATGTCGTCATTGTCTTGCCGTTAGTCCCAGTCACAATGACAGTTTCATAATCCCGTGCTAGAGCCTTTAACACCTGCGGGTCAATTTTCATTGCTAACTTACCGGGG
The DNA here is from genome assembly GCF_029433515.1 of Lactobacillus sp. ESL0679. Lineage (GTDB taxonomy): Bacteria > Bacillota > Bacilli > Lactobacillales > Lactobacillaceae > Lactobacillus. Next base: position 18,798 of record NZ_JAQTIG010000002.1, read on the forward strand.
AAACTGGTGCCGCCTTTTAATACATTATGAAGAAACCAATAGCTTGATTTACCAGCTACCTTGGCAATTTTTGATTTTAGATTCATGTTTATCCCTCACTTTAAAATCATTATAACTATAGCATAGCGCCGAGTTGAAAACGAGTTTTCACGACAATTTACCTGCACATAATTTGATTTTCATCTATACTAGTTAAGTTAGGTGAATTTAATTTAAACAAAGGAGCAAAAAATGGCACAATTATTTTTTCACTATGGCGCGATGAGTAGTGGTAAAACAATTGAAATTCTTAAAGATACGCATAACTATGAGGCCCAGGGGCGAAAGATTGCATTGATGACCAGCGGTGTTGATAATCGCAGTGGTGTTGGCACAGTTGCTTCAAGAATTGGTCTGCACCGAGATGCAGTTCCGATTGAGCCAGAGACGAATATTTTTGAGTATATCAAAAAACTAAACGCTGAGGACAAAAAACGCGGCGATGGTTCGATTGCTTGTGTTTTTATTGATGAGGCGCAATTTTTAGAGCGGCACCATGTCTTAGAATGTGCCAGAATTGTTGATGAACTTAAGATTCCGGTAATGACTTTTGGACTTAAGAATGATTTTCAGAATAAATTATTTGAGGGTAGTAAAAACCTCTTGATTTTTGCAGATAAAATTAAGGAAATCAAAACAATTTGCCACTATTGCGGCCGTAAGGCTACAATGAACTTACGGATTCACGATGGTCAACCTGTTTATGAGGGTGAGCAAGTGCAAATTGGTGGCGATGAAAGTTATTATCCAGTTTGCCGGTTTCATTATTTTCACCCGGGAAAGCTTAGAACAAGAGAGGAATAGATAAATATGGACAAAGTTATGGCACAGCTTGAAGGGTTAGTAGCTCATTATGAAGAGCTTCAAGAAATGATGGCCGACCCAGAAGTCATCAGTGATACCAAGCGCTACATGGAAATTTCAAAAGAAGAGGCAGATTTGCGCGATGTTGTGCAAAAATACCAGAAATATAAGGCTGACAAGCAAGAGATTGCCGATAATAAGGAAATTATTTCAAGCGAAAGTGACAGCGACCTAGTTGACATGGCTAAGGAAGAAAATCACGATCTTGAACAAGAAATCGGTAAATTAGAAGACCAAATTAAAATATTAATGCTGCCAAAAGACCCTAACGATGATAAGGATATTATCATGGAAATTCGTGGTGCTGCTGGTGGGGATGAAGCCTCACTATTTGCTGGTGACTTGCTCAGAATGTATGAGAAATATGCTGAACGGCAGAATTGGCAGGTATCAATAGTTGATAGTGAACCAACAGAAGTAGGCGGCTATAAGCGGATCGCTATTATGATTACCGGTGATAAGGTTTATTCTAAGCTCAAGTACGAAAATGGTGCGCACCGAGTACAACGGGTACCAGTAACTGAATCACAAGGTCGGGTTCATACGTCAACTGCGACTGTTGCGGTTATGCCTGAATACGAGCAAGTAGATTTGGACCTTGATCCTAAGGATATTCGGGTTGATGTTTATCGTTCAAGTGGTGCCGGTGGCCAGCACATTAACAAGACTTCTAGTGCTGTTCGAATGACGCACTTGCCAACTGGGATTGTTGTTGCCATGCAAGATCAGCGTAGTCAGCAGCAGAACCGGGAAAAGGCGATGCAAATTCTGAAGTCGCGGGTTTATGACTATTATGAAAGCCAAAATCGTAACCAATATGATGCTAAAAGAAAGAACGCTGTTGGTACAGGTGACCGTTCAGAACGGATTCGGACGTACAATTACCCGCAAAACCGGGTAACTGACCACCGAATTGGTTTTACTTTAAATAAGCTTGACCGAGTAATGAATGGCGAACTGGATGAAATTATTGATGCTTTAATTTTATATAACCAAACTAAGCAATTAGAGGAGCTGGCTGATCAAAATGCCTAAAATTATAACACTGCGAGATTTACAAATTTGGTCTATTGAAACTGCACCAGATGCGAGGCCTGAAGATGTGGAATACTTGCTGGCAGAAAGATTAAATTTAACGCCCAGTGAGTATGCCTTAAAGCATGATTTGCAATTAACGCCTGAGCAATTGAAGCAAGCACAAAAAGATGTTAATAAACTAGCTAAGGGGATATCGCCGCAATATATTTTGGGCTATGCCTGGTTTTACGGCTATAAAATTATGGTTCAACATGGGGTTTTGATTCCGCGGTTTGAAACTGAAGAACTAGTTAATTGGGCGCTAGCTCATTTACAGTCAGGCGACAAGGTTTTGGATTTAGGAACTGGGTCTGGTTGTATCACGGTCGTTTTAGCTAAAGAAGCTGCAAGCAAGGGAATTACTGACCTAGATTTATACGCTTCAGATGTTACCGATGCTGCTTTGCGAACTAGCGAGGAAAACTTTGTCACTTATGACCTTGATGTGACGACGCGTAAAGCTAATGTTTTAATTGGCCTAGAGAAGTTTGATGTGATTATTTCTAATCCGCCTTATATTAAGGAAACAGAAAAAAATCTTATGGACCAAAATGTCTTGCAAAATGAACCTAAAGAAGCATTATTTGGCGGTAAGACTGGCTTGGAATTTTACCAAAAATTTGCCAAACAAGTTCGGGAGCATTTAAATAGTCATGGTGAGTTCTTCCTGGAGTACGGCTTTAGTGAAAAGGAGCAGTTAAGTGAATTATTTGCTAAGGAATTGCCGGACTTTACGGTTGAGTTTAAAAACGACATGGCAGGTAAGCCACGCATGGTTTATGGAAAGTGGAACAAGTAGATGGAAACGAAAATTTTTTCAGAAGGACAAATTGATGATGCAGTTAAATTGCTGGCTGCAGGTGAATTAGTCGCTTTTCCAACGGAAACGGTTTATGGACTAGGAGCAATTGCCACTAACGAAAAGTCGGTCAAAGGTGTTTATGCAGCTAAGGGTCGGCCGAGTGATAATCCATTAATTGTGACGGTTTCAGGCGCTGAAATGATGGCAAGATATGCTAAAGAAGTGCCAGAACGGGCAAAAAAGTTAATTAAACACTTCTGGCCAGGCCCATTAACATTGTTGCTCTTTGTTAAACCTGACAGCTTACCTAGCGCTGTTACTGGTGGTCTTGATACAGTTGCCTTTCGTTGCCCCGATGACAAGCTGACCCATGACTTAATTGCCAAGTTGGGTTATCCAATTGTGGGGCCGTCAGCCAATACATCAACTAAGCCTAGTCCAACAACTGCACAACATGTATATCATGATCTTAAGGGTAAAATTGCTGGTATCATTGATGGCGGAGAGACAAGAGTAGGTCTGGAATCGACGATTATTGACTTATCAGTTAAAACTCCGATTGTTTTGCGTCCCGGCGAGATTACTCCGGAAGAGCTAAGTGCAGTTTTAGGAGAAAAGGTACTGATCAACACCGGCAAGGTTTCTGATCAAGATATACCAAAGGCACCAGGGATGAAGTACCGGCATTATGCACCTGCTGCTCCCGTGGTGGTGGTTGATGATACCAAAGACTTTGCACAGATTAATTTTGATAAAACAACGGGCGTTATGGCTCTTGACGCTGAATTAGCTAAAATTTCTGCACCAGAAGAAAACAAATTTAGTTTGGGGCAAAATTTATCCGATGCTGATCATAATTTATTTGGTGGTTTACGTTATTTTGACGATAAAAAGGACATCAAGCAGATTTTTGTCCAGGGCTTTAGAGGTAGTGAAGCAACTTTAGCTTATATGAATAGACTAAATAAGGCTGCTGCTGGGCACCACTATCAAGTAAATTAAAAAATTACCAGCAAAGGACTTTAAACCCTTCACCGTTTTGATTAAAATACTTATTAAGTATAATTTATATTTTTAGGAGGAAATTATGGGCAAATTTACAGTTTTGGATCACCCTTTGATTCAACACAAGTTAACCATTATCAGACGTAAGGAAACGAGTTCTAACGAATTTCGCCGGATTGTCGGTGAAATTGGTGGTCTTATGACTTATGAAATCACCAGAGATTTGCCACTGAAGGATGTTGAGATTGAAACACCAATTGGCAAAACTACGCAGAAGGAAATCGCCGGCAAAAAGATGACGATTGTGCCAATCTTGCGTGCTGGTATTGGAATGCTTAACGGTGTAATGGAAATGATTCCGTCAGCTAAGGTTGGCGTTATCGGGATGTACCGTGATGAAGAAACTTTGAAGCCACATGAATATTTCTGCAAAATGCCAAAGGATATTGCAGAACGTGAATGCTTGGTTGTCGATCCAATGCTTGCCACTGGTGGTTCAGCTAACATGGCTATTGGTGCTTTGAAGAAGCGCGGCGTTACGGACATTAAGCTAGCTGTCTTAGTTGCTGCACCAGAGGGTGTTAAGGCAATTCAAAAAGAAAATCCAGACGTTGATATTTATGCCGCAGCCGAAGATAAAGAATTATTGCCAAATGGCTATATTTTCCCAGGTCTTGGCGATGCGGGTGACCGACTATTTGGGACTAAATAGTCTTGCATTTGCCAAATTAATTTTAGAATTCGCTTACAATTTTTCACAAAATTAATGTTTGGTGTTAATATTGTATGAGTGTTCGATAATTGAGCACAGGAAGGGAGGTCCGCGAAGTAATGGAGAAATCATTTGTTTTTAAATTCTTGGGCTTAACCTTTGATCTTACTGGGATCATTGGCTCAACTTTAATGGCAGCAGTGGTTTTATTTGTCTGTATTTGGCTTTCACGTAAAGTTGAAATGAAACCAAACAAAAAGCAAAATGTGCTAGAGTATTTACTTGATTTCACAGATAACATTGTTAAAGACAATGTTGGTGATCAAGATGCACAGAAGCACTTGTCACTTTATGCTTTTGTTTTATTTCTCTTTATATGGTTTATGAACATGCTTGGCTTGTTCATGGAAGTCAAAGCTGGTGACTATATGTTTGTTAAGTCACCAACAGCTGACCCAGTGACGACAATGTCGTTTGCAATGATGACCTTGCTTCTATCATTCACGTTTGGAATGCAAAAGTTCGGCGTTGGTGGATATTGGCGCAATTACGCTTCACCAGTTAGTTTTTTGTTCCCAATCAATATGATTGAGGAAATTACTAATTTTTTGACGTTGTCTTTGCGTTTATACGGGAATATCTATGCTGGTGAAGTTTTGCTAACATTAATTGGAAATAGTTTAGCTCCAAGCTTTGGTATTTCTACGTTAATTTTAGCTGCGCCGCTTGCAATGATTTGGCAAGGTTTCTCTGTCTTCATTGGCTCTATCCAGGCATATGTTTTCGTAACTTTATCAATGGTTTACATTGGAAAAAAGGTTACAAAGGAATAATTTTTTTGGAGGTTAAAATATGTCACAAGCTTTTAAATATTTAGCTGCAGCACTTGCAGCAGGAATCGCTGCTTTAGCTGCTTCTTGGGGTAACGGAAAAGTTATTACTAAGACAATTGAAAGCATGGCTCGTCAACCAGAAAGTGCTGGTAATTTAAGATCAACAATGTTTATCGGTGTTGGTTTGATTGAAGCTGTTCCTATTTTGGCAGTCGTTGTTGCGTTCCTGATTCTCTTCCTTTAATTTTTTACTAAAAGATTTAGGTTGAAAAAGAGAGAAGGGCAGTAAATGACATTTCAAACTTTATTTGCAGCCTCAGGTCATATTTATCTTGGCAATACCCTTTGGTATTTAATTGTTTTTGCAATTTTGCTTGCTTTAGTTAAGCATTATGCTTGGGGACCAGTCTCTGACATGATGGAGAAACGGCGCCAAAAGGTAATTAATGATTTAGATTCAGCTGCAAGCGATCGTAAAAAAGCTGAAATTTTAGCTAATGAGCGTGAAGCTGCCTTGAAGAATTCAAGACAAGAGGCAACACAGATTCTCTCTGATGCAAAGGCTAATGCGGAAAAAACAAGCAGTAAGATTGTGGCTGATGCCAATAATGATGCTGCTTCAATTCACGATAAAGCTAAGGCTGATGCTGCTCAAGCAAAAGTTGATGCTTTGAATGAAGCGCGCGGTCAAGTTGCAGATATTTCTGTAGCAATTGCTGAAAAGGTAATTGCCAAGAATTTGTCTGCTGCTGATCAAAAAGATTTAGTCGATCAATTCATTAAGGGGCTGAATGAATAATGGCCTTAAGTAGAGAAGAAATAGCTGCACGTTATGGAACAGCACTGTTCGGCTACGCACAGGATATGAATTCTTTGGATGCTGTTCATGCGGATTTACAGGAGTTAGCGCAAGCTGTTTCTGCTAATCCGCAGATTTTGAGTGTTTTTAGTGATCCGATTTTTAATAGCGATGAAAAAAGGGCGTCACTTGCGGTGATTGAAAAAGATTTCAACGTCGAAGTACAGAACTTTTTGAATTTTCTATTAGAATATGATCGTTTTGCGGATTTACTTGATATTATTGATCGTTTTAACGATTTATATGATCAGAAAAACAAGATTACATCAGGGACTGCAACTACGGCAGTCGAGCTTGATGATGCGCAATTAGCTGCTTTAAGTAAGGGCTACGCGCAAAAGTATGGCTTAAAAGATGTTCGACTTGAAAATAAGGTAGACGAAAGCATCTTGGGCGGTGTAATCTTACGCATTGGCGACCGTTTAATTGACGGCTCCGTTAAAAACAAGCTGAAGAAGATCCGCGTTCAGTTAATAAATAAAGATTAAAAGAGGTGAAACCATTGAGCATTAAAGCAGAAGAAATTAGCTCTTTAATCAAGCAGCAACTTGAGCACTATGATGACAAGCTCGATATTAATGAAGTCGGGGTTGTGACATACATAGGTGATGGTATCGCCCGGGCTCACGGACTAAACAATGTTTTGGCTAATGAGTTGTTGGAATTTGACAATGGTTCTTACGGAATTGCTCAAAACCTTGAAGCCAATGATGTTGGTATTATCATTTTGGGTAATTTTGATAACATTCGTGAAGGGGACCAGGTTAAAAGAACTGGTCAAATCATGCGTGTTCCAGTCGGTGACGCATTAATCGGCCGGGTTGTTAACCCATTGGGTCAACCTGTTGACGGTTTAGGCGAAATCAAGACAGACAAGACGCGACCAATCGAATCAAATGCCCCGGGTGTTATGCAGAGACAATCTGTTAACCAACCATTGCAAACGGGTATTAAAGCGATTGATGCATTGGTACCAATCGGTCGTGGTCAGCGTGAGTTAATCATTGGTGACCGTAAAACCGGTAAAACTAGTTTGGCAATCGACACAATTTTGAATCAAAAAGGGCAAGATGTTATTTGTATTTATGTCTTCATTGGTCAAAAAGAGTCAACTGTTAGAACTGAAGTAGAAACTTTAAAACGGTTCGGCGCAATGGATTATACTATTGTCGTTGAAGCAGGACCTAGTGAGCCAGCACCGATGCTGTATATCGCACCTTATGCTGGTACCGCGATGGGTGAAGAATTTATGTACAACGGTAAGGATGTTTTGGTTGTCTTTGACGATCTATCCAAGCAAGCCGTTGCTTACCGTGAACTTTCCTTGCTTCTCCGTCGTCCGCCTGGTCGTGAAGCATATCCTGGTGATGTTTTCTATTTGCACTCACGTTTACTTGAACGTAGTGCTAAATTGAGTGATGAATTAGGTGGCGGTTCAATGACTGCATTGCCATTCATTCAAACTGAAGCCGGGGATATTTCTGCCTATATTCCAACTAACGTAATTTCAATTACCGACGGTCAGATTTTCTTGCAAAGTGATTTGTTCTTTGCCGGAACTAGACCAGCGATTGATGCCGGAAACTCAGTTTCTCGTGTTGGTGGTAGTGCGCAGATTAAAGCGATGAAGAAGGTAGCTGGTACTTTACGTACTGATTTGGCTGCCTTCCATGAATTAGAAAGTTTTGCTCAATTTGGTAGTGACTTGGATCAAGCGACCCAAGCTAAGTTGAATCGTGGTCGTCGAGTTGTTGAAGTTTTGAAGCAACCTTTGCATGATCCGATTCCAGTTGAGAAGCAAGTTTTAATTCTTTATGCCCTAACGCATGGTTATTTGGATTCAATTCCAGTTGAAGATATTGCGCGGTTTGAAAAGGAAATGTATGACAACTTTGATAGTTCTCATGCTGATCTTTTGAAACAAATTTGCGAAACTGGTGAATTACCAGATGAAAAAGAATTACAAGCTGCAATTAGCAAATTCGCTGATAGTTTTTCACCAAGTAATAAATAGGAGGTAGCGTATGCCTGCATCTTTACTTGAGTTGAAGAAAAAAATTGCTTCAGTTAAGCAAACTGGTAAAATTACGGAAGCCATGAGAATGGTTTCTGCATCAAAGTTGAATCAAACCGAAAAGCGTGATCAAGGTTATACAATTTATAACGATCATGTCCGGCAAACTCTGTCGCGGTTGATGAGTAGACAAGTCGTTAACCACTTGCATAAAGAAATGGTAAGTGCTGACGAGGATAACATCAGCAAGATTGATTATGAAAACGTGTTTGGCCTTGGAGTTGTTTCCGATATGGTACAAGAGCGCAAGGAAGTTAAGTCAACTGGTTATTTAGTAATAACTGGTGATCGTGGCCTTGTTGGCTCTTACAACAGTGCTGTCATTAAAAATATGATGGGTTTAATCGAAGATTCGAAAGCTGAAAACAAGGATATTAAAATTCTAGCTGTTGGGTCAGTTGGTGCGGACTTTTTCAAGAAAAATAACCTTAACGTTGTTTATGAAAATGATGCGATCACTGATGTGCCAACTTTTGATGAAGTTTTACCAATTGTTTCAACCGCAATTAAAATGTACTTAAATGGCGTTTATGATGAGTTGTACGTCTGCTACACGCACCATATTAACTCGCTGTCATCTGCATTTCGGGTTGAAAAAATGCTGCCAATCGTTGATATTGATATTGGCGTTGAGGAAGCTGAAGTACATAAAGATTTAGAATATGATATTGAGCCAGACATTAATACTGTCTTGTCAACTTTAGTACCGCAATATGCGCGTTCGACAATTTATGGTGCCATATTGGACGCCAAAACTGCTGAGCATGCTAGTTCAATGACGGCCATGCAGAGTGCGACAGATAATGTTAATGACTTGGTATCGAGTTTAACTACTAAATTAAACCGTGCAAGACAAGCTGAAATCACCACTGAAATCACCGAAATTGTCAGTGGTGCCGAAGCTTTGAAATAAATAGAGAAAAGGAGGTAGATGTTTTGAGCGAAGGTGAAGTTGTTCAAGTAATCGGCCCAGTTGTCGATGTTAAATTTCCACTTGATAAAAACCTACCTGATATCAACAACGCTTTGCGCGTAGTTATATCAGAAGATACTTCTGTTGTTCTTGAAGTTACACTTGAGCTTGGCGATGGTGTTTTAAGAACTATTGCCATGGAATCTACTAATGGTCTCAGACGCGGGATGAAGGTTGAAGACACTGGCGGTCCAATTTCAGTACCAGTTGGTAATGATACTTTGGGTCGTGTGTTCAACGTTCTGGGCAGTCCAATTGATAATGGTCCTGAATTTAGTAAGGATCATCCGCGCAAGAGCATCCACAGAGAAGCTCCTAAGTATGCAGAACTGACAACTAGTCAGGAAATTCTTGAAACAGGAATTAAAGTTATTGACTTGCTTGAGCCTTATGTTCGAGGAGGTAAAGTTGGTCTGTTTGGTGGTGCCGGTGTTGGTAAAACCACGATCATTCAGGAGTTAATTCACAATATTGCGCAAGAACATGGTGGTATTTCCGTGTTTACTGGTGTTGGTGAAAGAACTCGTGAAGGTAATGACCTTTACTTTGAAATGAAGGCTTCAGGCGTTTTAAGTAAAACAGCCATGGTCTTTGGTCAGATGAATGAGCCGCCTGGTGCCAGAATGCGGGTTGCCTTAACTGGCTTGACTTTAGCTGAGTACTTCAGAGATGTTGAAGGGCAAGATGTTTTGCTCTTTATTGATAACATTTTCCGGTTTACTCAGGCTGGTTCAGAAGTTTCCGCTTTGCTTGGTCGGATGCCTAGTGCCGTTGGTTATCAGCCAACATTGGCAACAGAAATGGGTCAATTGCAGGAAAGAATTACTTCAACAACGAAGGGTTCGATTACTTCAATTCAAGCCGTTTATGTGCCAGCCGATGATTATACCGACCCAGCACCTGCTACGACGTTTGCTCACTTGGATGCTACTACCAACCTGGAACGTAGCTTAGTTGAGCAAGGTATTTATCCAGCCGTTGACCCACTTGAGTCAACTTCGAGTGCTTTGGATCCAGAAATTGTTGGTAAAGAACATTACGAAGTTGCAACTGGTGTACAACATATTTTGCAACGTTACCACGAATTGCAGGATATTATTTCTGTTTTGGGTATGGACGAATTGTCCGATGAAGAAAAAGTAATCGTTAGTCGGGCGCGGAAGATTCAGTTCTTCTTATCGCAAAACTTCTTTGTTGCCGAGCAATTTACTGGTGTTCCCGGTTCATATGTTCCAATTAAGGATACAATCAAGGGCTTTAAGATGATTTTAGATGGGCATCTTGATGATTTACCTGAAGATGCTTTCCGTAGTGTTGGTCCAATCGAAGATGTCCTTAAAAAGGCACAAAAGATGGGTGTTACAGCTAGTGACCCAGCTGCAAAAGCATTATTAGAAAAGTAGGGTGATGTCAAATGGCAGATCCAGAGAAACTTTTTTTGGTAAATATTGTTACTCCTGATGGCGTGATCTACTCGCATTATTCTAGTATTGTGGAAATGCGGGCAATTGATGGTCAGCGTTCAGTTATGTACAATCACTTGCCGATATTAACTCCACTTACAATTGGTGAAGTTAAGGTTAAGCGAAGTAAGGAAATGAACCAGGCAGTCAATCATATTGCTATAAGTGGCGGCTATTTTGAATTTTCAGATAACGTTGCTACAATCATTGCCGATAGTGCTGAACGTGCCAAGAACATTGATGTTTCGCGGGCACAGGCTGCTCGTGATCGAGCACAAAAGTACATGGCAGAAGCAAAAGCTCAGCATGATCAACGTTCATTACAGAGAGCTCAGATTGCATTAAGACGAGCTGTAAACCGGATTAGTGTTTACAATTCTAATAATTAGTAATACGGGTTTTAAACGGATGCACGAGAGTGTATCCGTTTTTTGTTAATAATAGAATGCGAGAAATGGAATGTTTCAACTTGGAGTGCACGCGCTAATCAGCATTGTAATCTATTTGATTACGATTGGATTGTCTTTTCAAATTATGAAAAGCATCAAAATTGAAAAAATTGTCCGTAAGGGTAAAATCTTCGAGGCACAATTATTGCTGATTTTTGCAGCAATCGGACTTGGCTTTTTAGTTGGCGATTTCTTTGTAACCTTAATTGATACGTCATTGCAATTAAGCAATTTCTTTTAAGACTTAGTAAAAAGGTTAAAGTCAAAGGAAAAGCTGTTTTCTTTATGGTAAAATGAACAATGAATATTTATGGAGGATTATCGTGGCACGAGATATAGGAATCGATTTAGGGACAGCCAATGTGCTTATCAACGTCTCCGGCAAGGGGATTGTATTAAATGAGCCATCAGTAGTTGCTGTCAACACAAGTACAAATAAAGTGGTAGCAGTAGGAACCGAAGCATACAAGATGGTTGGTCGGACTCCGGGCAACATTCGGGTTATTCGTCCGCTCAAAAATGGCGTAATCGCTGACTTTGACATTACTGAGGCGATGTTGTCGTACTTTATTGAAAAGTTAAACGTAAAAGGCTTTATGTCCAAGCCAAATATTTTGATTTGTGCACCAACTGGTGTAACTTCAATTGAACAGAAAGCAATTATTCAGGCAGCAGAAAAATCTGGTGGCGGTAAAGTTTACCTTGATTTTGAGCCAAAAGTTGCTGCTGTCGGTGCTGGTCTAGATATTTTTAAGCCTCAAGGTAATATTGTGATTGATATTGGTGGGGGAACCACTGATATTGCAGTCTTATCAATGGGCGAGATTGTTACCAGCCAATCTTTGCGTTATGCTGGTGACCACATGAACCAAGCAGTTGTTTCTTACATTAAGAATAAGCACAATTTGCTAATTGGTTCACGCACGGCTGAACAAATTAAGATTGAAATTGGTAGTGCATTTGAACCGGACAAGGAAGAAACCATTACAGTGCGTGGCCGGGATATGGTAGATGGCTTACCTAAGCAGGTAACTGTTTCTGCACCCGAAATTCAAGAAGCTTTGCATGATGGTCTGATGACAATTATTGCTTCAACTAAGGAAGTCTTGGAAAAGACGCCACCAGAGTTGTCCGCTGATATAATTGATCGCGGAATTATGCTTACTGGTGGCGGCGCACTGCTTAAGAACATCGATAAGCTAATTTCGTATTATTTGAAAGTTCCTGTTTTAACAGCTGACCATCCATTAGAAGCAGTTGCCTTGGGAACAGGTACATTACTTAAAAATATCGAAAAGCACCAACGTCATTAATTCGCGGGGGAAATTGACTTGCGTAAGATTTTGATTTTTTTAGTTAAAATTTATCAGAAACTGATTTCACCAATTTTGCCGCCAACATGTCGGTATTATCCAACTTGTTCAACCTATATGATTGACGCTCTTAGAAAGCATGGACCGTTGTTAGGACTAATAATGGGAATTTGCCGTATTTTGCGTTGCAATCCATTTGTTCGTGGCGGTGTTGATCCAGTTCCCGATAAGTTTACTATTTTCCGTAATCCTCACCCTGAGAAGTATGAGGATGAGATTATTGCAAGAAAATTTCACCCAAATGTGAAGTAGGAGATAAAATGTCAAAAAAACCAGAAAATATTAATATTGAAATTAATGAAGTCAAGGGCAAAGAAGTCCCGACTTGGGAAGTGGTTATCCCGAATAAAAAGTCAATTGGCTTAATTGAAAAGATTGATGGCCGCTATCGTGCCACTACTGGCAAAACTAGCAATGTTTTATACGCAAAGACGCTTGAAAGTAGTGTCAATGACTTATTATCATACTTTGCGTTACATGAAAAATAGATGTGATCATTAATGGTAAAAGTAGAAAATGAAACGGATTTGTTTGATCGAATTGCATGGAATGTGGTTGTTCCGGTTATCCTGCTAGCATTAATTGGTTTGTATTCGATTTATTTTGCAGCAGTTGACGATCCTAGTCACATGGGTAGTCCGATGAAAGCAGTGGTTATGCAAGGGTTATGGTATGTCATCTCTCTTGCCATTGTTGTTTTTGTCATGCAATTTGATGCAGAGCAACTGTTGCGTGTTGCGCCGTATATTTACGGCTTTGGGATTATCTTACTAATAGCTGTCCTGTTTTTCTATAATCGTAGTGTGGCAGGAGATACTGGTGCTAAGAGCTGGTTTAAATTAGGACCGATTTCGTTTCAACCATCAGAAGTCATGAAGCCGGCATTTATCTTAATGCTGGCACGAGTTGTCCATGAGCATAACAAAAAATTTGCGCATACAATTAAGAATGATTGGTTACTGATTGGTAAAATGGCCGGATGGTTATTGCCAGTTGCAATTCTGTTGAAATTGCAAAATGACTTCGGAACTATGCTGGTCTTCATTGCCATTGTTGGCGGTGTTGCACTAGTTTCGGGTATTTCGTGGAAAATTATTGCACCAATGTTTGCAGCTGTATGTATTTTAGCTGCAAGTGTGATTTTTATGGTAACGACAGAGGGCGGCCAGGCTTTTCTGAGTCACTTCTTCCAGGCATACCAGTTTAAACGGATTATGTCTTGGCTGAATCCGGCAACTGACACCTCCAAGGGGGCTTATCAATTATGGCAAAGTATGCAGGCTATCGGCTCAGGACAGCTGTTTGGTAACGGCTTTGGCAAATTGAGTGTCTATGTTCCCGTTCGCGGCTCAGACATGGTTTATTCTGTTATTGGTGAATCATTTGGCTTTGTCGGCAGTGTTGCAGTCATTCTGCTCTATTTGTACTTAATTGTTCAAATGGTTAAGATTACCTTTGATACGCGGAATGCTTTTTATTCTTATGTATCCACAGGGGTTATCATGATGATTTTGTTCCACGTTTTTGAAAATGTGGGCATGAGCATTGATTTGTTGCCGCTGACGGGGATTCCATTACCGTTTATTTCACAAGGTGGGTCAGCCTTGATTGGTAATATGATTGGTATTGGGATGATTTTATCCATGAAATTTCATAATAAAGATTACATGTTTAGCCAAGCTGGCGACTTTTAAAATTTATAACAATCAAAAAAATGCATTTACCTCAGGGTAAATGCATTTTTTGTATTAACAATTATTATTTGGTTAAAGCTGAATTTTCTCTTGAACGGCAAATCAGAACGTCACAGTTGGTTGTTCTGGTAACATATTCAGTTACACTGCCGATTAGCAGACGTTCAACGGCATTAAGTCCAGTAGAACCAAGGACGATTAGATCAACATGATGTTTTTTAGGAAATTCATGAGCAATAATTGCTTTTGGCGACCCGAACTCAATTGAAAAATGAACTTCCTGTACACCTGCTTGTTTAGCGTTTTTGTAGTATTGTTCCATTTTTTCTTTTGCGTCATTGGAAACTTGTTCAATCATCTCGGAGTCAAAGCTCGAGACATTTTGAAATGATCGCGTATCAATTACGTGCAAAATTTCTAGTATTGCGTCATTGCGGATAGCAGCCGAAACTGCTTTTTTAAAGGCTAAGTCAGCCTCTTTAGAACCATCCACGGCGACTTGAATGTGGTGATATTGTTTCATCATTAGAACACCTCTTTCACTATCTATTTTACCAAATTTTGGTTAGTTATTCATTCTTTTGATTAATTAATAGACTAAAAATCAAAATTGTGAGCGAACTGAAAATTAAAGTAATTAAATTTAGATAGCGATTTCTTTGCAATAATAGGAAAATACCCAAAATCGTTTCAATAAAAAGCAATATTGCCGTCCAGCGCATAATTGTCTTGAAATTGTTTGTGCCTTTGCTGTTATAGATTAGGAATTGACCGTCTTGACAGTGCCATAAGTAGAGGGAAGTTATCAGTAAAATTAGAAGATAAATTCCCATGATAATTTTAATAGCCATAAAAACTCCACAAAAAAACGGTTCAACAACCGTTTTGTAAAATCTCAAAATAAATCCGAGTTGACAAAACAAAGCATAATGACGCTTGTTGAACCCGCAGTGTTCAAAAATTGAGTAGTAGCGCAGCGAATATGGATCCTATTCCATGATAGTTTTCCGATTCGGTAGTTATTTACTTACTCGCACGTCTTTAGTTTGATCGGTCAACTTTAATACATTTAAGCTTGTTGATCAACTCAGATTAACTATTATACTACCCAAGATCATTAGGATTGTCAAGAGTTTAAGCCAATTGATAATCGCGGTTGTAAGAATTTGGATTGCAATAAAATTAAATAATATAAAATGCAAAATATAACTAGTTATTATTTTAATATTTTCGGATATTATTCAATTTATCTAATACTATATAACAAATTAAAAGCTTTTTGATGAAAAAATGATAAATTTTACTTTTCAGACTAATAGCTTAATATATTAGTGTTTATTGTACAAATATGCAGACATAAATTAATTACAGCACATTTATATCAATTATAATATATATTAATTTATAAAATATAAAATATAGTGAAAATATAAATTATATTTTATGATAAAAGGGACTGATTTAAAGCTGATATTGTCAATATGTATACGACTAGTATGGCTTTATTAGCAATATTGGTAAGGCTGCTAATGATTAAAGCTTAAGTATCTAATTGTCTTGAAACAGCTATAAATAAAAATTTAAGTTAGCAAATACATGTAATAGTTATTACTGCAAATCAATTGGCACAAGTAATTGTATAAACTATAGGTATTTTAACGTAAAGATTTTGATCAATGTTATGTTATTTTAAATACTATACATCCTAATCTTATTGCATTATTAAAAAATAATTTGATTTACATGTAAATAATTTTAATGAACATATGTAAGTAAATGTTATTTATATTATAACTATAAATTTTGAAGATTATATTTACATTTTCATAATTATGAAATACAATAGTACGCGTATAACTTTAATCAAAAGGAGATATTATGTTGGGAAAAAATAATTTCAACGAACGATTAAGAAAGATGGAAATGCAAGCTAAGCAGGACCGTTTTTCAATACGTAAACTAAGTATTGGTGCAGCTTCTGTGCTGCTTGGCTTTACTTTCTTTGGTATAAACAGCCAAAGTGTCCAAGCAGATACAGTTACGCCTGCTAAGGAAGTCGAGACAGCAAATATCCAAAATGTTGCGTCGTCAGATAAGCAGGAGACTCCGACACGTGATGCCGTTAAGACAGCTAGTGGCAATAAACAGCAAGTTAAAAAAGCTAATAATGGTAGTCAGAAGCTTGATACTTATGCAAAATTGAGTAAGTTTTTGCGGGATAGTGATGGCGCTACTGTAAGTGCTAGTGACGGTAATGTTACTAAGCCAACAGCTGCACCTAGTGATACTGTAAAACCTGCTACTAGTTCAGCAGCGACACCAGCACAAAAACCAGCAGACACTAAGCCTGCTGGTGATATTACTGGTAGTAATAGCGCAAATACTGCTGATACTGCAAGTGGTATTGCTGCTAATAATAATGCTACAGCTCCAGCTGACACCAACAAGCCAGCGGATGATAAATTGCCGGCTAACATTGATATTACAGCAACATCTGCTAAGCCAGGTCAAAAACCAGTTACTACTGATCCAGCTGCTACAGGAGTATCCATCACTAATGGTGACAAGCCGACTGCTCCAGATCAGGACGACAAGAAAAAGCAATTGGCTGACGCACAAGATGGTCAAACTGCTTATGTTAGTAGCTGGAAAGATTTGCTGAATGCCTTTAGCAATACGCAAATTACTAAAATTGAAATTATGAAGGATATTGTTAATGATACTAACGTTACGGGTGATCAACCAGTTACGTTGTCAGGTGATCGTAGTTTAACGATTGAATCTAATCCAGCTGATAATAAGCGCTACATAATTGATTTTAAAAATTCACGTGTTTCTTCAGGCAATAAAGGTAGTCAGGGGCATCTCACTTTATCTTATGATAATTTAACTTTGTACTGCGCAAGTGATTATGGCGTAGCGGATTCATATTTTAATGCATCGACATTTAACTTTACAGATGTTGACTTCCATGGTAATCAGATGGTATATGCTGGTAATAACGATACTGATATTCATTTCTTCGGTCATAATACTGCTGAAACTGTTCCAATGCCTTATACAAGTCAAGTAGATGGCACTAAAGTTAATGGTGATGGTGAAGACCAGCAGTTATTTGAATTTCAAGGTAACAGTAACCAATCTTTAACTTTTGAAAAGGGTAGTACTTTTGTAGGAACAACCACTTACGGTAACGTAATTGAAATGCATGGTACTAATAGTAAAGTAACTTTAGAGCAAGGTGCCCAAGTTACTTTAAATCCAGCTGCTAATGCTGATGGTTCTAAAGGTGGTAATTCTGCTCAAAATACCACTAAGGCAGCCGGTATTTATATGACGGCTAAAGGCCAAGTATTAATTAACGAAGATGCTAACCTTAATATTAATGTAGGACAGACAAATGAGAATGCAGCTAAGCCTAATATTACTGATGTGCAATTAAGTGATCAATTTACAGGTAAAGTGGATTATCATGAAGCTGCAGCTATTATCTTATCTGACGCAGCGGCTACAATTACTGTTCAAGATGGTGGTGCCATTAACGTTAAAACCAATGGTGATGTTAGTGATAATGGTTCTGGTAAAGCTAGTGTTGTAGTTTATGATGGTGGTAATATTCAAGTTAATTCACATGGAGCTTTGAATATAACTGGCACTAATATGCAAAAATATGCCGGTACCTTACTGTACATTGCTGGTCAAGCCGATTTGGAAAACGGAACGCTTAATCTTTCATTGGAAGGCGAAGGTGCTCAAGGTTCAGGAACTGGTGCCAGTACTTTAGTTGACCTTGATTCTTCGAAGGGTGTTTTAACTGTTAATAACCCACAAAGCCTGATACTAGATGCTCATGCGAATAAGGCAGCCAGTATCATTGGTAATAGTGATATTAAGATCATGAATGTCCGTCAGGTTTTTGATTTTCCAGGTTTGCCGCAAATTATTTTGCCACCGTTTCATATTTTAGATGTTAAAAAGACGACTGGTAATAAAGCAACTATTGGCGTTAACAGGATGGAACTGCTTAACGGTACAACGCCATTAACGACAGATATGATTACCGGCCTTGTAAATGATATTAGCACCGATCCAACTCTTGCTGGATTAGGAAGTGTGTTAGGAAGCGCATTGGGTGGCCAAGATCCAACGGCTTTATTAACCAGTCTAGCGGGGATTTCTTTTGATGAAATTTTCCCAGCTATTATTCAAAATGCCTTCTCTAACCCAGATAATCCGGGGTACAACTACATTCACATGATTCCAGCCAATCCATCCGGATTTTTGGGAATTCAAGATGCTAAAGTAACTGTTAATAAAGATGGTTCTAGAACAATCTCAGGTTCAATTACTGGCTATGACAAGACAAAAGATGGTCCAAAGAGTGACACGGTCTTTAATAAATTAGTTGATGGTGGTACAGATGCTTATGTTATTGCTAAGTTCAATAGTACTGGCTCAACTTTAGATGGTCAAACTTGGAAGAGTCCATATCAAGTTGATAAGCCAACCAAAACGGGAGAATTTAGCTCACCTTATGCAAGTACAGATCTGGTTGGTAATCCGCAGACTTTACCTGCAGGCTTAAAGATTGATGGTACTAAGCAAACTTTAACCGTACCAAAAAATGGTATGAAATTTAATGGTACAAATGTACCCGGAAATGCAGTTCTTGATTTTAAGAATCATGCTGTTTTATTAGGTGGCAATAAAGTAGCTAGTTTACCTGCTAATTTAGCTTGGCCGCTACCAGATGGTATGGGTTCATTAACATTGCCGTTTGATTTACCGTTTGTGACCCCAGTATCAACAAGTGACTCTAAAGAAACTTTATCAACTGAATTTGCAGCTAAAGTTAATGATGACAATACGTTTAGTTTTACAATTCCAACAGATGTATTTAATAAATTAATGGCTGGAGCACAATTAGAATTAACACCAGAAGCCAACTTTGTTGGGTATGCTAATGATGCTCAACCATACAGTGTCGATCTGTTGAAGAAGTCATTTAAAGATACAGTTGATGATGAAAGAAAGCAACTGGATCAAGCATATCAAGACGCATTAAGTATTTTAGCTAATTCTGGTCTTGATCTTGATGGTACTTATAAGAATGAGATTGATCAAGCTTATCATGCTGCTATTGCAGGTGGTACAGATGATACCAACCCAAACCCAGACAAAACCAATTCTATTTATGGCGTAACTGATGATAATAGCGATGCAGCGATTAATGACGTTATTAACCGAGCTCAAAGTGCAATTGATACTATGTATCATAATGCATATGATAGTAAATTCGATAAGTTTGTTAGTGATCATAAGTTAACTGATAATTCGCTAACTAATACTATTAATGCAGAAAAGAATAAAATTAATGCAGCAACTGGTAAAGATGCAATTAATAAAGCAGAACAAGATGCTGAAACTGCTCTAACTGCAGCGGGTAATATAGCTCAAAATAAAGCTAAAGCTAAAGAAGATATTCAAAAATATATTGCGGCAGCAAAGACTGACTTGGGCAAAGCAGGTGTTGATACTACTGACTTTATAAGTGCAGATTCTGGCTTTACTGATGATGCTATTAATACTGCACTTGCTACGATGGCAACCGATGGTTCTAACAAGGATAAGATTGTTAATGGTATTAAGCAAAAGGTTTTTGCTAAATATAACTTAAACTTGTCAGGTGTGATCACGAATTATGGTGGTGATGAAGGTAAGGAGTTAACCGGTTTAACGTTACCTGCTGGTTCTACTTACCAAAGTGACATTAATAACACTAAGACCAATATTGCTAATGACTTAACCTTTAAAGGCGACGGCACCGAATTTACAGGCAGTGCTAATGTTGCTAAGGCCAAGACGGTAATTGATTTAACTATTGCTAAGGCCAATGCTGTTTCTGAAGTGCAAAAGTATGCTAACAGTGTGGTAAGTGATTACCCAAGTTGTGGGACTGCTATTAGTAAAGTTAATAGTACCTATCAGGCTACGATTAACGGTGAAACTAGCATTGCAAATTTGCAAGATACTAATCACGCCAATGCTAATGCTAATAACCATGATCAGATTACTGATGTTAAAAACAGTATTGCAGCAATTGATCAAGCAATTCAGACTTATAAAGATGGTTTGAAGAAGCATATTATTGTCCAAATCAATGGTGGTACTGATAATGATGGCAAGACTTATGATAGTTTACGGCACAATATTTCACTTCTGGAAGGTAAGTTTGCCAGTTTAAATCTTGGTTCTGATCTTGATATTAAAGCCGGTATTAGTAAACTTAATAGTAATTTAGATGAGGCTGCTTCAATTGCTGGTGATCAGACTGATTCTAAAGCAACAGCTACGATTGATAAGGCGACTAAGGAAGGTGATACTGCTACTGCTGGTACTGCCTTAGGTGAACAGAAGAAAGCACAAGATTTACTTGATCAAACGTTGAAGTATTACAATGCTTTGAATAAGCTGGTAGCTTACACGAATAATCAAGCTTCAAAGAAGCCGGATGCTAAGCCGGATATTGTCAATGCTGCTAAAGAAGCTGCTAAGAATATCTTTAATGCTACAGACACGAGTGCTAACACTGATACCAATGGTAATGGTCCAATTGAAGCTGCTGAACAAGATGGTGAAAAAGCTATTGATGATATTGTTAAGTACTCTGCTGCCAGTGATGCCATTGAAAACGCGGCTACTCAAGCACATACTCGTGTAAATAATTCACATGCAACGGCAGCACAAAAGGCACAATACAATAAGGAAATTGATGATGCTAAAACTGCTGCTTTGAATACGAAACCTGATAAGGGTGATAAGAATTCAATTTACGGTTCTGATAATCAAGACTTTATTAACAATCGTCAACAGCGTGTTCTTAACAAGTTTAACAAGGCTGCTGCTAAAGCTGAGGTTGCTGGCTTTGCGGAAGATGCTAAAGATGCCTTAGGTGCTAATGATGACGCTGATATTGATGCAGCTAGAGATGAGGCAACAGCAAATAAAGGGACAATTGACAATGTATCAGATGCTGGAACGACTGCCCATGATACGTCTAGTCAAGTTCAAGATGCCGAAAATGCTGCTAAATTAGCTATCTTGGCTGCCTTAAAGAATAAGGCCAATGCTAAATTAAATGCTGAAGAATCTAAAGTTGAGGAGAAGCTTGATGCTCTTAGCGATAATCTGACTGCTGATCAGATTGCGAATGGCAAGAGTAAGGCACACGACTTTGTAACTAATACTAATGGTACTGGTGCAACAGATCACATTAATGTTGATGAAAGTACAGTAAATGCCGCTGTTACTAATGCCCAAGATCAAGCTGCTAAGGATGCGGCCTTAGCTAATGGTATCAGTAGTATTAAGACTGACTTAAATAATGGTCTGACTAACCTAAATGGTGTTGTAACTGATGCTACTAATAAAGCTAACCGTGCGGCTGCAATTGCTGCAGTTAATGCTGAACATCAGAAAGTTGTTGATGACCTTAATGATAAGACCAAGTATCCTGACTTAACTGATGAACACCGTAAGCAATTGATTGCTAATGCTAATACAGCTTGGACTAATGGTTTGAGTAATTTAGCAACTTGTGATGATGATCAAGTTGATGCGCAAAAGAGTCAAGCAATTAAAAATCTTGATGATATTTTGACTAATGCTGATACATTAAATAGCAATGATAAGGAACATACTGAAAATGCGCTTAATACTGCTAAACAAACCGCTAAACAAAATTTAGATGATGCTAAGACAGCTGCCGAAAATAAGGTTAATGGTTTTACGGATGATCAAGTTAGTCCAACTGATAAAACAGATCTGATTAGCCAAATTGAGCATGACTATCAGACAGCTTTAACTAATATTAACGCTGCTAAGACTTCTGATGAGGCCGATACTGCTGAGCAAACTGGTGCAACTAATATGGCGCAGGATGCCAACAAGGCTGACTTGATTGCTGCTAAACAAGATGCTATTAATAAATTGAATGCTGCTCAAACTGCAGATAACAAGGTAGTTGATGATGCTCTTACTGATGGTAAGATTACGCAACAGCAGCATGATGACATGATCAGTAAGATTGACGGCTACCATACTCAAGGTACAACAGCTGTTAAGAATGAAACTGATAAGAGTAAGACTGATACTGATGCTAATAAGTACATCGACTTAATGAACGGTGTTACTACTGATATTGATAATCTTACTTTGGCTAATAATAAAAATGATGCAATTGATAAGTTAAAAGCTACAGCAAATGCTGCTAAAGAGCATATTGATGGTTTAACTGACCTTGGTACTGATGAGAAGAACGCCTTAAAGGATAAAGTTGAAACTGACTTTGGCAATGCCAAAGATGCAGTTAACTCTGCTACAAGTATTAACGATGTTACTTCAGCTTTAAATACTGGTAACTCTAATATTCAAGCTGATCAAACTGCTGCTGATGTGCAAAATGCCAAGAATGCTGCTAACAAGAAGCTTGATCAGAGGCTAAAAGATGATAATGCTGCGATAGACGCCTTGACGAACTTGGATTCAACAAGCAAGGATGCTTTAAAGCAGAAGATCAAGCAAGCTCATGATGATGCGCAGGGTAAAGTTAACGATTCTGCTAACACTGACTTAGATAATATTGCTCAAGCTGCAATTGACGGCTGCGATAATATGGATAAAGTTGTTGACAGTGCTCAAGGTCTGGATCAAGTTAAGAAAAATGATAAGGCTGAACTTGACCAAGCTGCCCAAGAAGCTAATAACCGCATTGATCAATCTGCTTTAACTGATGAGCAAAAAGCTGCTGCTCATACGGCAATCAACAAGGCACGTGATGATGCTAAAGAAGAAATAGATAAGTCAACGACTGATACGATTGATAAGGCCAACAAGGCTGAAAGTGATGGATTAGATGCTATTGCTACTGCTGAAGCAAATGCTAATAGTTCATATCTTGCAGGATTGAAAGATCAGGCTGATAAGGACATTGATGCTGCCTGTGATGCTGCTAATACAGCGCTAGATAATGAATGGGCTACTCTGAGTAAGCAAGAACAGGCTGATTCTACTACAGCTGCTGCCTTTACTACAGCTCATAAGGAAATCGAAGCTGCTAGGACTAATCGCAAGAAGCAAGTTGCAGCTGCTAAAGATAAGCCAGCCATTGATAATGCAGTTAACGGTATTAATACTGACGTCAACAATGCCAAAAAGCCAGCATTACTCGCTTCAGCTAAGATTAAGGGCAAGGACAAGATTACCCAATATGGTGAAACAGCCAAAGGTAAGTTGCCTAATCCTGATAGTACCGGTGGTGCTGCTAAGATCGATCAGCTTGTTAGTGATGCTGTTAATGAAATTAACAATGATGATCAAACGCCTGATGATGTAACTGCTACAGTTAATACCTATCAGGATAAAATTGATAAGATTAATTCAGTAGCTTCAGCTACTAATGCTAGTGAGATTAGTGCTGCTCAACAAGAAGCAATTAAAGAACTTGATCATAAGCTAAATGGTGATGGCAAGGAGCAGGGGGTTCTTGACCAAATTGCTGCTTTGAAGGATCATCTGACTTCTGATCAATTGAATGGCTTCGAGCAACAAGCACAAAGTGCACATAACGATGCTGTTGATGCGGTTAATGGCGATGCAACTGTTGCTGCTATACAGGGTGATCGTGATGATGGTTTAACCAATATTCAACAAGCATTAGATGATGCTAAGTTGCAGGCGGCTAAGAATGATGCTGATAAGGCATTGGATGACGCTGCCCAAACTGCTATTGATCAAATTAACAAGATTCCAGACGATAAGTTGTCACAACATGACAAGCAAACTGCTATTGCCAACATTAACCATGCGATTTCTAAAGATCCGAACGGTGGTAAATATCAAATTAACAATGCTAAAGATCAGAATGCCATTAATAGTATTGTTAGTGATACTGAAGACACGATTAGTAATATTGTTAGTGGTGCAAACGATACAGCCCATACAGCTGCTGTTAATGATGCTAAGGGTAAACTTGAAGCATTAGCACAAAAAATTAAGGACAGAATTAAGGATGATCTTGCTGCTGGCAAGTTAAGTCAAACGCAAGCTAATGGCGCTGACGGTAAAGGTGGTCTTAATAAGCAAGTTGATGATGCGTTAAGTGATGCTGAAGGTAAGATTGATGCTGCTAAAGATCATACTGCTATTGATAAGGCTGAAGCAGTTGGTGAAGTACAATTAAATGCTGTTAACGATGAAGTTACCAAGGATGAAGCACAAAATACTGATCTTGGTAACGTTGCAGCTGCGGTTCAAAAGGCAAACGCTGCAGCTAGTGATTATATTAGTATGCATCCAAATATGACTTCTAAGCAGAAGCAACATGTTTATGACCAAATCAATAGCATTAAGAATGAAGCTAACAACAATATTAATCGAGATCGCAATGATGCTGATGATCCAATTGGTAAGATGGATCAGGATGCTCAGGATGGAGTTTCTAAGTTAACTAACTTAATGGGCAATTGGGATAATAAAGAACAAGCTATTGAGAAGTTAAAGCAACATGCTAGTGATGTTAAGAATGGTAACGATGGCACTAATGGTCGTCCTAAGTACGAACCTATCTCAAAGGATAATCCAGATTTCGCTAACTTAACCGATAGTGATATTGCTAATGCCCAAGCTGCTGTTCATGATGCACAGCGTCAAGGTGAAAACACGATCTTTGGTTTAGATACTGCTAAGAACGATCTTGATCAAACCGAAAAAGACTGTGAAACTGCGATTGATAATGCTTTGTTACCTTATAAGCTCTTAAACGAGAAGAATAAGCAGACGACGGCACTTAACGATCACGCAAAGCAGCAAGCAGATGCCATTGATGCTCTTGCTCAAAGTAAAGATAATCCAAATGGTTTAACGCCAGAAGAAATTGCTGATTACAAGCAGCAAATTGAAACAGCTCGTCAAGATGCTGCTGATAAGATTAGTGGTGTGTCACTACCAGACAAGCCAACGTCAGATGATTTGGCAATTGGCAAAACTAATGTTGCTGCTGCGGAAACTAATGGTGAATCTGCAATTGATCAAATTTTAGCAAGCGCCAAGTTAGATTCTAAGAAGCGCCAAGATATTGCTGATATTCAAACTGCTGCAAATGAAGCTAAAATTCATGATGGTGTGGATCGAGATGCCATTGATAAACTTGTTAGTGACGCAACGACGGCAATTAATAACGCAACGGATACAACTGGACCTGATTCGCCAGATGGTATTAAAGATACTACTAAAGACAAGATTCAAGATTTAGTTGATCAAGCTGCAATTAGTGGTCATAAGAGTGATGCCGCTAATAAGTTAAAGCATGAAAAAGCTGATGCTGAAGCAATCATTGATCGTTCACAATTAACAGCTGAACAAAAGACTGCTGCTAAAGATAAACTCAAGAGTCTATATACTGATGCCCAGAACAGACTAGATGCTGCTGGTAAAGACCAACAAGGTCACACTTTACCACCAGAGGCTTATCAGGTTGAGGCAGCAGAAATTGCTAATGACTATCAGAAGATGGTTGATCGTGTTATTAAGGAAAATTCTAAGACTGATGACTTCCCATGGTTTGCTAATGAAGCTGATAATGCTCTGAATGGTACAGACGGCGTTGAAGGTTTGAACGGCAAGCTAGATAATCTTGGGTTATCAGATGACCAAAAGTCTAAGTATAATGACTTAATTGCTACAGTTAATGACAGTATTGCTAAACTTGATACGTCTAAGGCTGATCATGCTACTTCAATTGCGGATGCAACTAATGCTTATGATGCTGGTTTAACTGCTTTGAACAAACTCAAGGCAATTAAGGAAGTTGAAGATGCTCAAACTGCTGCTAATAATGCAATTGATAGCAATAATAACTTGACCGATGACCAAAAGAAACCATATCAGGATCAAGTAGATCAGGATGCGCAGACCGCAATTAATAGTATTTTAGGTGTTACACCAACCGATAGCGATACAATTGGTAATCAGGACAAGATTGATGCTGCTAAAGGCGATGTCATTAATGATATGAATACCATTGTGGGTAATACCAATACTGCTGGTGCTGGCGCTCTTGCTGATGCCAAGGCAGCTGCTAAGTTGAAGCTTGATAATGCTTATCAAGCCGCTAAGAATAAATTACCTGCAGGTACTGATACGACTAACCTTGACCAAGCGCATGATCGTGAAGTTGCAGCCTTAAATGGTTTATCACTTGATGGTTTAAAGAATGTTGATAATGGCATTAAGAATATTGACAAAGCTGCGGTAGACGATGCTGCTGCTTATGCTAATAATCAGATTGATAAGGGGAATTTGCCTGACAAGTCAGATGGTACAACTTACACTGATGCTGAAAAGCAAGCTTTAAAGAATCAAGTGGCTAAGGAGCAGACAACTGGTAAGAACAACATTGATAACTCAACGGTAAATGCTGATGAAACAGTGGAAGCTTCTGAAGCCGATACTAATGATAAGAATGCCAGTGGTGCTCGGAATAATGCCATTGACAAGATCGGTAAAGATTACTCTGCTCAAGATACGATTAATAGTATTTTGAGCAATGACTCAACGGTTCAGCGTGATCGTGCTAAGGCCCAAGCAGAAAAAGATTTAGCAACTATTTATCAAGCAGCTAAGGATAAGTTACCTAATGGTGCAGATACTAGTGCTCTTGATGCGGCTTTTAACAATAATAAGACAGTTACGGGTTCAACTCCTGAAGAGATTAAGCATAATGCCGAAAAGGCACAACGTGAAATTGCCAAGGGTGCTGTTCAAGCTGCTGCTCAAGCTGCCAGAGATAGTATTAATGCTTTGAAACATGATGATAATACGCCTTATACTGATGCCGAAAAGCAAGCTTTGAATGCATTAATTACTCAAGATGTAAATAAAGCAAATAGTGAAATCGCTAATGCTGCGAAAGATAAAGAAGGTATTAGTCAAACTGAGGCTGAGCAGGCAACAGGCGATGGTTCAGTTAGTGGTACCTTGAACGATAGTTTAGCAGTTATTGCTAATGATGCCACAGGGTCAACTGATGCTGCACAAACTGCTATTAGTAATGATCCTGCAGTTCAAAAAGAACGGGCTAAGAAGCAAGCCGAAAAAGACTTGCAAACTGTTCATGATGCAGCAGTTAATAAGCTGAAAGAACAATATGGTCCTAATGCTGACACTACTGAAGTGGACAATGCCTTTAACAACCATGAACCAATTGATGGTGATAGCTTAGCTGATATTGCTAGTGCCGCCCAAGCAGCACAACAAGCAATTGCTCATGGCGCTGTAACTGATGGAGTAACTAACGGCAAGAACAAGATTAAAGATTTGAAGCATGAAGACGGTAGTTCATATACAGAAGCTGAACAGAATGCTTTGAATAACTTACTTGACCAAGATGCCGCAACGGCTAATGAAACTATTAGCCATGCTACTGCTGATTTAAGTGGTATTTTAGTCAGTGATGCTCAAAATTCAACTGATAGTTCAGTAGTCAGCGGTGCTTTAAACAACGGCTTGAACACAATTGCAAGTGATAGCATAGGGACAACTGAGTCTGATCATACTGCTATTAGTAATGATCCTGCAGTTCAAAAAGAACGGGCTAAGGCTAAATTACAGGCAGATCATGACAAGGCTGTTCAAGAATTGCATGATAAGTTCGGTAAAGATGCTGATACTTCAAAGATTGATGCTGCTAACACTGCTGCACAAGCTGCAATTGATAAATTAGGCAATAATTCAAAGCCTACTGAGATTGCTGAAGCTGAACAGGCTGGTGAAGTTGACATTTCTAAAGGTCTTGTTCAAGATGCGCAAACTGCAGCTAATAAGCTAATTACTAATATTAAGCATCAGGATACACAGAAGCCATACACTACTAATGAACAAACCGCTTTAACTAACGCTGTTCAAGATGTAGTTAATAACGCTAATGGTACTGATAGTAATAAGGGTTTATTAGACACTACTACTGATATTGATAAGACTCGTAAGGATGTTCTGCAAAATATTCTTGATATTGTAACTGATGGTACTGACAAGAACCAAGCAGCTTTAAGCAATGATCAAAATGTTCAAAATGATCGTGAATTGCAAGCAGCTAAAGACCAAGCTGAAAAGGACTTGCAAACTGTTTACGATGCAGCTAAGGCTAACTTGGATGATGCTGATACTACTAACCTAGATAATGCTTTCAACCATCATGCACCAATTGATGGCGATAGTGTTGCTGCTATTAAGGAAGCTGCACGAAAAGCCGAACAAGCAATTGCTCAAGGTGCTGTAAAAGATGCTGCTCAAGCGGCTAAGAATGAGATTAAGAATTCAAAGCATGAAGATGGTTCAGCTTATACTGATCATGAACAAGCAGCTTTGAATAACTTAATTGATAGTAATGTGCAAGCTGCTGATGAAGCGATTGAAGCCGCCCAAGCTAATCCAAGCCGTATGACTGCTCTGCAAGCTTCTAAGAGCAAAGACAATTCAATTGTCAGTGGTGCATTAAACAATGCCTTAAATGTCATTAGTGCTAATGGTACTGGTAATTCCGAAGCTGACAAAGAAGCTTTGAATAGTGATCCTGCTGTTTTAGCTGATGCTAAAGCCAAGGCTAAGCAAGAAGTTACTGCTGCAGCTAGTGCTGCCAATGATGCAGTTGATAAGCTGACTAATCATCAAGATGGCACACCTTACACTGATGCTGAAAAGCAAGCAATTAAGGATGCCATTCAAGCGGAAGTTGCCAAGGCTAATGATGATAAGGGTACTATTGATAATGCTAATTCAGTACCTGATGTCAACACTGCTAAGCAAAATGCTCTTGATGCTATTAATAAGATTAAAGACGCATGTACGAATAATAATGGTAGTGTTCTGGATCCAATTATTAGTGCTAATGAAGCTGTTCAACAAGAACAAAAGAATAAGCAAGCTGCACAAAACGCTGTAATTACTGCTGCTGATAAGGCTCGTCAAGACATGGGCGTTGCTAAAGGTAGTGATGAAGCTAAGGCAATTGACCAAGCAGAGCAAGCAGCTTTGAATGCAATCAATCAAGTAACAGATGACAAATATACTAATGCAGAAAATACAGGTTTAGCTGGTATAGTTGATTCTGAAAAGCAAACAGCTAAGGATAAATTGGGTACTGATTCAGCAGCGCTTGATGCAATTTTAACTACTGATACGACTGCGGATAATGTAACTCAAAAGCAAGATGCCATTAAGGAAGCATACAATGCTGTTAAACTTGATCAAGATAAGCAAAGTGCTAAGCAAAATGTTATTAATGCTGCTAACGCTGCTAAGGATAAGATTGATCATTTGACTAATAAGCCAGATGGTACACCGTATACTGATGCTGAAAAGCAAGCTTTGAAGGATAAAGTTGATCAAGCAATCGATGATATTGTTAATAATGCAAATGGTTCTACTGGTAAGCCAGGGACTATTGATCAGGCAAAGAATAAGTCAGATGTCACCACTGCTGAACAAAATGCTATTCAAGAAATTACTAACACTATTTCAGATAATAATTTAGTTGACATTATCAATAATGATCCAACAGTTGCTAAAGATAATGCCGATAAGGCAATTGACGATGCAGTTACTGCAGCCAATACAGCTATCGACAATAACAAGAACCTGAGTAAGGATCAGAAGGATAAGCTGAAAGATCAAGTCAAGCAAGATGCCCAAAAAGGTAAAGACAAGATCAAGAGTGATTCTGATATTAGTACAATTAATCACGATCGCGACGAAACTATTAATCAGATTAAGAATGATTACACTACTGAACTTAGTGCACTTGTTGATGCCAATGCCGCAATCGCTGCTGCTCATCAACATGCCGTTGAGCACTTGCACGATCAATTTGGTCCTAATGCTGATACTTCGAAGACTGATGCTGCCTTTAATAATCATAAGGAAGCTCATGGTGTGACTGTTGATGACATTAAGCACGATGCCTTAGAAGCTGAAAAAGAAATTGCCAAGGGTGAAGTTGCTGATGCTGCTGCAAATGCTAAGGATAAGATTGACCATTTGACTAATAAGCCAGATGGTACACCGTATACTGATGCTGAAAAGCAAGCTTTGAAAGACAAAGTTGATCAAGCAATTGATGACATTGTCAACGGTACAAATGGTACTACTGATAAGCCAGGCAAGATTGACAGTACTAATGATGAGAATGGTGTTAATAATGCTGCAAGTGCTGCCCTTAACGACATCACCACTATTATTTCAGATAGTAATTTAGCTGACATTATCAATAATGATTTAACAGTTGTTAAAGATAATGCTAATAAGGCGATTGACGATGCAGTTACTGCAGCCAATACGGCAATTGACAATAACAAAAATTGGAGTAAGGATCAAAAAGCCAAGCTGAAGGATCGTGTTAAGCAAGATGCCCAAAAAGGTAAAGACAAGATCAAGAATGATTCTGATATTAGTACAATTAATCACGATCGCGATGACACTATTAGTCAAATCAAGAATGATTACACTGATTCTGCAACCATTAATTCAATTATTGGTAGTAATGATTCAGGGACTTCAATTGCAATGCCAATTCCATCAACACAGCCAACTCAAGATGTTACCTTAATGCACAATGCTTACTTATATGATGAAAATGGTAAACGTTGCAACAAGGTTGATCTGAAGGCCGGTTCTGTGATTACGATTTCTGGTAAGCAAAAGATTGGCGACAAGGATTACTTCGTTGTCATTGATAAGGGTGCCAATAACAAGAAGTACTACATAGTATCTACTAATGTTGATAGTGTTGATACCAAGCTAACCCATAATGCTTATGTTTATAACAAGTATGGTCAACGAATTAAGAAGTTACATGCCTTGAAGAAGGGTAAGACAATCCAAACTTATGGTGGTGCAATCACAATTCATGGGCAGAAGTTCTATATTATTAACAAGGGTGAGCTGGTTAAGGCTGCTAATGTTGCTGAAGCCAGTGTAATCACAACCGTTGAGGTAGAAGCGACTACTAGCGACCAGACAACTGCTGCAGCTGAAAAGAAGATCATGCACAACGCCTATCTTTATGACCAAGATGGCAAACGTTCCAATGGCTTAATTTTCAACGAAGGCACAGTAATTACTACGACAGGTACTAAGTTAATTAACGGTACAGTTTATTACGCACTTGATGATGGTTTGTATGTCAAGGCAGCAAATGTTAATGCTAAGAAGATGAAATTAAAGCATAATGCTTATGTTTACAGTCAATATGGTGATCGTAAAGGTAAGGCAGTGCTGAAGAAGCATAAGTTAGTTAAGACTTATGGTGATCCAGTTTCGATTCATGGTAAGAAATATTACATTACTGCTAAAGGAAAATATGTTAAGGAAGCTAACTTCATTAAGAAGTAATTAGCTTGAATAAATAAAAATGTCTCAAATTGTTAGAAATAACAGTTTGAGGCATTTTTTGTATGCAGTTGTAATCTAATAATTATCTAGGTTTCTACATTTTAAGTAAATTTTTCTAAAACTAACAATTAATTAGTTATAGTTAATAACTTTAAAATTTATAATATCGTCCTATTATTACAAGTTACCTTTACTAAGGAGTCAATTTAAATATATTACATTAACTAGAATTTTAAAATTTACTTACATAAAATCATTAACTATGTTATATCAGCAATTTTTACTTGGCTAAGTAAAAATTTTAAAATAAATAATTATGCAAATTATACATATTATTTATATGCTTAATTATAATTAAAATAATAATAAATATAATCCGAATAATTGCTGGATTTTATCTGATTTCTTAATTGAAATAGACTACTACCTAGTCATAAAATTATGATTAATTATAATTTTAAAGTTATTACAATATTTTGGCAATGAGTAGTGTTATAAGCAAAATGATTAACAAAAAAATAAGCTGCCAATTATTTTTTATTGATAGAATGCTGGTATATAGGCGTTATTAGCTTTTAAACAATAATTTAAAAGTTGGAGCTATGATATTTTGGCATAAATGAAGAAGTTGATTTTTTATAATAAAAATCATGTTTTGTTAATTGCTAACTATTAATTTGCACATTTGTAACTATTATTTATATATAAAATAATATAAGTAATAATGTATTATATTTGAAATTATCTAGCTATGATTTACAATGGTACATGTTGATTTTTATGTAACAAGGAGTATTTATGTTAGGAAAAAATAATTTTAACGAAAGATTACGAAAGATGGAAATGCAAGCTAAGCAGGACCATTTTTCAATCCGTAAATTAAGTATTGGTGCTGCCTCGGTATTACTTGGCTTTACTTTCTTTGGCCTAAATAGTCAAAGCGTACAAGCAGATACATTGACTTCACAACCTCAAGTAAAAGAAGCAACTCCTAATACATCTACAGGTAATAAGTTGCTGACAGATAAGCAAGTGACGGTAGCTAAAAGTACTGCCCCAACTACTACACGGCAACCAGCAGAAAAAACTGCTAAAAGTGCACAAAAACTTGATACTTATACTAAGTTAAGTAAGTTTTTACGTGATTCAGATGCTGCAACTGTTACGGCTAGTGCTGGTAGTGTAACGGAGTCAAGTAAGCCAAGTACTGCTAATACCGCCACTTCAGCAACTGCTGCAAGCGTTAAACCTGAGCAAAAGCCAATAGATAATCAACCTGCTGATATTACTAACGGTGTAGCAGTCACACCTACTACTGCTAAACCGGTGGCTACTCAGCCTGAGCCAAAACCTGTTGTTCCTGCTGCAAGCGCAGTAGATATTACAACGCCAGGACAAGCCATATCTACTAATAAACCAGTCACAGTTGATTCTGATAAGCAGCCGACTGTACAAGATGGAGTAGTAGCTTATAATGGTTTGTCTGAACTTACGAGTGAAGAAAAGCAAGCTGGTAAGGTTTTGCATAATTATGATACGACTAGTGATTCGACAGTTTATATTGGTAATTGGGATGACTATGTAAAGGCGTTAGCTAATCCTAATATTCATAATATTGAGCTTATCAATAACATTAATGCCCCAACTGCTGATCCAAATAATACTAATGATCATCCTATTGCTACAGCGCAGCGGCAACTAGTCATTGAATCTAATAATAAAGATGGTAAAATGCCTGAAGGCGGATATATCATTAACTATAAAGGGTATGATTCGCGTAACAATAGTAAAGGGGTTAATGGTACATTAGATGTAACTTACCGTAACTTACAACTATATTCGCAGACATACTTGGGCTTATGGAATACTGTTGACAATGGGATGAATGGTAATTTCCCTAAGAAAATTACTCTAGAAAATATTACTTACCAAGGTGCTCAGATTATTTATGCCGGTAACTATACGGAAGTACATATTAAAGGCAAAGTTGATGTAGCTTCAGTACCAACTTATGTTTCACCACTTGATAATTTAACTTATAAGTCACAAGAAAATAGTCAACAAGTTTTTGAATTATCACATCAAGGTGACAGCTTAATTTTTGAAGCGGGATCACAATTTACGGGAACTTCTTCACGTGATAACGTTATTGAAATGAACAATGGATCAAGTGGTACAACAGTTTGGAAAGATCCGCAAGGTACAGTGCATCAGCTAGATAATGAATCTAAGATTGTTCTGTCAAGCGCTAACGGTGATTTGCCGGCAGCTCAAGTAACTTTAAATCCTCGGGGAGTTTCAGCAGCTAATAATGCAGCTCCGTCAGCAACAGGAATAGCAGCGGCGATTAATATTTCTGGTAATAATACTGTTGGGGAGGTTAATATTGAAAATGGTGCTACATTAACAATTAATAACACTCCAGCTGTTAACACTAGTGTTAAAGATAATGGTTCCACAGCTGCAATCATGTTAGTCTCCCCTAAAGTTAATATGAACGTACAGGGAATAATTGATATTAAGACTAATAGTAATATTAATACTGCTTCAAAAGATAACGGTGTTCCTACAGCAGGCTATTTAGTTTACGATGGTGGTAATTTAACGATTAGACGTGGTGGGGTAATTAATATTGCCGGATCGCAAATGGGTACTTATTCCGGCACTTTACTTTACATTGGACAAAAAGCTTATCTAGATAACGGTTCAATCAATATTCATCTGGATGGTGATAATACTGTTGATGGCGCCGGAACTGGTGCAATTATCTTAGTTGACGTTTCTAATTCAGGATCATTAACGGTTGATAACCCTGAAAGTTTGATTTTAAATGCTGCTAATAATACTAATCCTGGCACCAGTATTATCGGTGATAGTGAAATTGATATTACTAACATTCGGCAACAGTTTGATTTTAGTAAAATAATTCCCGGCTTCCCTAAAATAACTTTACCGCCATTTCATGTTTTACGAGTTAAGAAAACAAACGGCTCTATCAGTGTAGTTCAAGATGATAAAACGAAAAAGTTGGGAATCGAAGTCTTAAATGGTAAGTCCCATATTGACGATGCCCATATTAAGAAGCTTACTGATGCTTTAAAAGGAGAGCCAACAGTTGCCGTAGTTCTTGCTAAGGCCTTGGGACAGGATGTTCCAACTAATCCAGCGCAATTAACACCAGATATAGTTAATAGCATTGTTGCAGGAGTCAAAACTGCCTTAGAAAATATGAAAGCGGTTAGTTTTGACCAAGTTTTTGCGCAAATTATCACTCAGGCATTTTCAGATCCTACTAACCCTGGTTATAACAACATTACAATGTTACCGGCCAACCAAAAGGGATTCTTGGATATCGCAGATGATGATGGCAATTTAGGTAAAGCCTCATACCACCAAAATGATGATGGTTCGATGACGGTTAGTGGTAAGATTGTTAACTTTAGTAATTATGCGGTAGATGAACCAGATAACTTATTTAATGATGTAATGCCAACAGGAACTAATGCTTACGTTGCCGTAAGTGTCAATGGTGGTAATTATTATCAAGATGACAAGAATCAAGTAGCCGATCCTTACCAGTATACTGATGACGGTGAGAATGGCGTAACCAATGATTTGCCGCATACTTATGTAGTTATGGCTAACATGGATGCTAAGAGTCCAAAGTATGGTACTTTTAGTTTTACTTTACCAGCAGATGCTTATCATAAGGGCGATCAACTGCAAATAGTTCCTGAAGCTAACTTTATTAGTTATGATCCTAATGATCCTGCTGGTACACACCAAACGGTGGGCTTAAATAATGGAATTCTAACTACAGAAGAAAAGCAGGATCAGGCAGCCAATACTGTTATGCAAGCAGCTAACGCAGCAGTAAGTCAAGTCCAAGCTGCAGCAACTGCCGATCCGGATAAATCACCAGCACATCAGCAAAAGTATATAGACTACGAGACAGCTATTAATGCTGCGGCTAACGCGGCTACTGCTAAACCGACACTGGCAGATGGTACGGCTAATCCTAATTACGATGCAGCAAAATCTGTCTATGGTGCAACTGATTTTGCCATGATCAACCAAGCTAGAGATACTGCTAAGAATAGCATTAATGCTGCGACTAACCAAGCACAAGCTTATAGTGCTATTCAACAATATCTGCAAGCTGGCAAGGACGACTTAGCAAAGCTCGGTTTGACTACTGGTTTTCCAAGTGAAAAGTTAGTTGAACAAATCAATGATGAAATTGCTTCGGTTAAAGCCGATGGTTCTAACAAGGATAGTGTTGAAACAAACCTTAAGAATCAGGTACTTAACGAATATCAAACTGAAGTTAAAAATTCACTAACTTCATATGGTCCAAGTGATGCAGATTTAAGTAAGTTGAATTTGCCGGATCAAGCATACGTTGCTGCAATTGATAAGTTACGAAATCCTGATAATATTGCGCAACAATTAGCAAGTACACCATCAACAGGTACTACTGCCGATTTCCAAGGTAGTCAGTTGATTAATAATAATAAGACTGCAATTGATTTAGCAGCAGCTAAGGCACAGGCTACCTCCGAGTTAAATGATTATGCGCAAGCACAAACTGCAGCTTATCCGGATTTTGCCACGGCAATTAGCCAAGCACAAAATAATTATCAAACAGTTATCAATAATGAAACAACTCTTAATAATTTACAAGATGCTAAAGGCACTAACGCTAATGAAACTAACCGAGATCAAGTTACGGATGTTAAGAATGGGATGACAGCTGTTGATCAGGTAATTACAGGCTATAAGTCTAATTTAAAGCAACACTTGCACCAGCAACTTACCGGCGGTACCGAAGGCACTACCACTTATCCTAACTTGGCTGATGAAATTAATGATTTACAGGGTTATTTGAATGGTACAGGAATAGGTACTAACCTTGATATTTTAGATGGAATTAAGCAGCTTAAGCAGGAACTTAGTGATGCTACTGCAATTGCTGCTAATGGTGGCGCGATTGATAGTGCTACTACAGGACAGGATACTGCTAAACAAAACCAGACAGCTCAGGCTTTAATTGACGATGTTACTAAGCGGATTGCGGCTCTTAATAAGTTAAAAGCTGCTGCTGATCAAGCTAAGCACGATGCACCAAAGCAAACACCGGCTATCAATGAAGCATTG
Source organism: Lactobacillus sp. ESL0679 (assembly GCF_029433515.1). Taxonomy (GTDB): domain Bacteria; phylum Bacillota; class Bacilli; order Lactobacillales; family Lactobacillaceae; genus Lactobacillus. The sequence goes on from NZ_JAQTIG010000002.1 coordinate 55,617, forward strand.
GCTAAAGCTGCTAAAGATGTCTTTGCTGCTGCTAATGATACTAATGGCAAAACACCAATTGAAACTGCAGCTAATCAGGGAGTAACTGCAATTAATAATACTGTTAAATATAGTCAAGCAGAAGATGCAATTGATAAAGCTTATGATGCTGCTAAGCAAAAAATTAAAAATTCTGGCTTGAATGCTACTGATCAGAAACCATATTTAGATGATCTGAATGCAGCATATCATGCAGCAACGGACAAGAGCAGTAAGGATTCAATTTTTAATACAACAAATCCTGCTTACATTATTAACAGACAAAATGCAGCACTTAATAAGTTTAATAGTGCTGCAGCTAAGGCAGAAGTTGCTAACTATGCTAACCAAGTAAAGCATGATTTAGGGATCACAGGTCCTAATGCTGACATTGATCAGGCGTTAGCCGCAGCTAATAATCCTAATTCTGGTACGCTTGATCAAGCCGCAGCTAATAGCACTGGTAACTCGACTGATATTATGGATAACGCTACGGGTATTACTCAGGCAGCTACAGCAGCTAAGGCCAAAATTTTAGCCGCAGCTAAGCGAGTTGCTAAACAACAATTAGTTGATAAGGAAAATGCTGTTGAAGCAGCGTTAGATAATCTTTCAACTTTGAAGGATCCGGAATTAAGCAAGGCTAAGCAACAAGCTAAAGATGTGATTAGTAAGGGTGATGGCACCGGTGCGCAAGAAAAAGTAGACGCTGCAACAGATGAAAGTACTGTAGCATCTGCATATCAAGATGGAATTGCGGCACTTAATAACATACTTAGTCAACAAACAGATGCAGATAATCGTGCACAAGCTATTCAGGCTGTTAAGGACAAGCAAAGTAAAGCTATTGCTGATTTAGCACAGACTACTGGCAAATATGCTGATTTAACGCCTGAACATCGTCAAGATTTAGTTAATGCGGTTAATACTGCTGCAGCAGCAGGAATAACTGCAATTAATACTGCAGCCAGTGATCAGGTTGAAACAAACAAAAACACCGCAATTAATAATATTGATAAGGTTTTAGTTAATGCTACAACAGAAAATAAAAATGATAAGCAGGATAAGGATACTGCAATTAACAATGCACGTAATGATGCCCTTAGCGATTTAAAGGATGCTTATGTTGCTGCACAAAATGCAGTTAATTCATTCCCCGCGGATCAAGTAAGCTCTACTAAAAAGAATAAAATTTTAGCTAAGATTAATCAGGATTATAAGGCTGCACAAAATGCAATTAATACTGCAACTAATAAAGATGATATTACTAGTGCAGAAGAATCAGGTGCTTCGGCTATTAACGCTGATGCTAAGGTGGCTGAACTTGAAGCAGCTAAGTCAATTGCTATTACTTCTTTGAATGATGAACAAGCTAAGGATACTAAGACAGTTGATGATGCTCTTGCTGCTAATAAAATTACACAGCAACAACATGATCAGATGATTGATCAAATTAATAATTATCATGATACTGGCGTTAATGATATTAATAGTGATGCGACAACTACTACCGATCAAATTAACAAGTACTGTGGTACTTCTATTGATGCTATGTCGGGTGTAGCGACTGGTGTTAATGATACGGCTTTGGCTAACGCTAAGGATCAAGCCAAGCAAGATCTTAAGGCACTTGCTAATCAAGTTAAGCAACATATTAATGATTTAGCTAGTCTAGGATCCGATGAAAAGAATAACCAATTAGCGCAAGTTGATGCTGCATTGGCAGCAGCTGCAAGTGCCGTTGATGGTGTTAATAGCGCTAATGATATTAATACAGCATATAATGAAGGTAAAAGTAATATTTTATCTGTCCAATCAGCAGCTGATTTACAAAATGCTCAAAATGCAGGCAAACAAAAATTAGATAATCAGCAAACAACGGTTAATAACGCAATTGATGCGTTAACTAGCTTAGATGATGCAAGTAAAGCTGCTCTAAAGCAAAGTGTTCAACAAGCGTATGACTCTGCCCTTAATAAAGTGAACAATCCTAATCCAGCAAATCCAACTCAAGTTGCTAAGGATACCGATGCTGGCTACAATGCCATGCAGTCAATTTTGGATAATGCACAAGGTCTTGATATTGTTAAGCAAAATGATAAAACAACTCTAGATAATGCTGCTCAAGAGGCTAACGATCGGATTGATCAATCTGATTTAACTGCAGAACAAAAAGCTGCTGCTCATGATGCAATTAATCAAGCACGTGATGCTGCTAAGAATGAGATTGACAAGGCGACTACCGATACAATTGCTAAGGTACATGCTGCTAAGCAAACAGGAATGGACAATATTACAGCAGCAGAAAATAAAGCCAACAGTAAATATCTCGCTGACTTAAAACAAAAGGCTGATCAGAAGATTGATGCCACTTGTGATACTGCTAAACAAGATTTAGCAACTGAATTTAATGATTTAACTCCTGATGAACAAGTAGAAGCTAAGCCAGCCTTTGATGCGGCTAATGCAGCAATTGAAACTGCACGGACTCAAGGTAAACAGGCAGTTGCAGCTTCTAATAATAAACAAGAAATTGATATGGCAACTAATACGGCTGTCACGACGGTTCAAACTGCTGAAACTCCAGCATATTTGGTTTCAGCTCAAGTTAAAGGTAAGCATACGATTAAGGATTATGGTGACCAAATTAAGGGTGAGTTGCCTAATCCTGATAGTACTGATGGTGCAGCAGCAATTGCTGATTTGGTAAATAATGCAATTGCTGAAATTACTACCACTGATAAAACACCTACTGACGTAAAGAATACTGTCAAAAAGTATCAAGATAAGATTGATGGGATTAAGGCAACAGCTGATTCAACCCATAAAGATGAAATTGCTAAAGCTAAAGATGCTGCTTATACTGCTTTAGAACATAAGTTAAATGGCGATGGCACTAATAAAGGAATACTTGATGAGCTTGAAGGCTTAAAGGATCATTTAACTGGTAGTCAATTAGCCACTTATGAACAACAGATTAAGAATATCCTTGACACCACACAAGATAATGTTAAGGGTGACGCTGATGTTCCGTCTATTAATCGTGATCGTGATAATGGTCTTGATAATATTCAACAAGTATTAAATAATGCCAAATTGCAAGCTGCCAAGAATGCTGCTAATAAACAATTAAGTCAAGATGCCCAAAATGCAATCAAGCAAATTAACGGTATGCCTAACTTAACCAACAAGCAGAAGCAAGACGCAATTGGCAAGATTAATAATGCGATTGCTAAAGATAAAGCTAGTGGTAGTGAATATCAAATTAATGCTGCCCAAGATAAGAACACGATTGATGGTATTGTCGCAAGTACGGAACAAGCAATCAACAGCATCGTTGATAATGCATCAAATACTGATTTTACTACTGCTCAGCAAGTAGCTAAAGATAGTTTAGCCGCAGAAGCTGACAAGCTTAAGAATAGAATTAAGGATGACTTGGCTGCCAAACCGCAGAAATTGAGTCAGACACAAGCTGATGATTTAACTACACAGATTACTAATGCGTTAAATACTGCAGAAGGTAAAATTGATAAGGCAACGAGTCAGTCTGAAATTAACCAAGCAGAAACTGCTGGTGAAACTGCCTTGGCAACGGTAGGTGATAATATTGATAAAGATGAAGCGCAACAATCAAATCTAGAACAGATCAATACTGCTGTTAATGCCGCCAAGGATAAAGTTGATGCCTATCTTGCTGAACACTCGAATATGACAGAGGAACAAAAGCAGCATGTTTATAATCAGTTAGCTGCGATTAGTAATGCTGTTAATGAAAGTATTAATCATCACCGTGAAGATGACGATGATGCAATTGCAAATATGAATCAGTCAGCTATAGATGGTATTAACCAGTTAAACAACTTAATGAGTAATTGGGATGCTAAAGAACAGGCCGTACAAAAATTGAAGGGTCATGGTCAGGCTGCTCAGGATACAGTGACAACTACTAATCCAGATTATGCGACCTTAACACCTACACAAATTGCTGCAGCGCAAAATGCCATTCATGAAGCACAACATCAAGGTGAGAATACAATCTTTGGTTTGGATACTTCTAAGAATAAGCTTGATTCTGCTGAACAAGATGGTGAAACTGTAATTGATAATGCTTTATTGCCATATAAGTTGCTAAATAAACAAAATCAAGAGACTAGTGCTCTTAATCAACATGCTAAGAAGCAGTTGGCAGCTCTTGAAAGTTTGGCGCAAAGTCCCGATAATCCAGAAGGTTTAACGCCTGAAGAACTAGCATCTTATCAACAGCAAATTGAACAAGCGCAAAATGCCGCCGCTGAAAATATTGGTCAAGTGAGCTTGCCAACTCCGGCTAATATGGCTGATTACGAAACAGGTAAAAATAAAGTTGATCAAGCCGAAACTGCTGGTGAAACTGCAATTGATCAAATTATTAATAGTGCCAAGCAAGGGGCTAAGAAGCGTCAAGAAATTGCAGCGGTTCAACAAGCAGCTCAACAAGCTGACCAAGTAAATGGTGTTGATCAAGCCGCTGTCGCAGCGATTGTGAATGCAGCTACAACAGCAATTAATGCTACTTCAGATACTACAGGAGCTAATGCACCTGAAGGAATTAAGGAAAATGCAGTTGCGGCAATTAATAAGCTAGTTGATCAAGCTAAAATTAATAGTTCTCAGCATGATACGACTAAGTCATTAGATCAAGCAAAAGCAGATGCTGAAGCAATTATTAATCGTTCACAATTAACTACTGAACAAAAAGCTGCTGCTAAAGAAAAGTTGGCAAGTCTTTATGATAATGCTCAAAAGCAACTAATTGCTGCTAATAAAGATCAAAATGGCCAAGTTCTTCCAGCAGATGCTTATCAGGCAGCAGCCAAGCAAATTGTTGCTGGTTACCAAAAGTTGGTTGATCGAGTTCTTAACGAAAATAGTGACACTTCTTATCCGTGGTTTAATAATGAGGCCACTAATGCTTATAACGATTTGAATGGTAAATGGCAAGGGATTAAGCAGGGATTAACTGCTACAGAGCAAGATAAATATCGAGACTTAATTAATACTGTCAATGATAGCTTGGCTAAACTTGATAAGACACAAACAGGTCATGATAATACAATTAAAGATGCAACAGAAACTTATGATGCTGGACTAACTGCTTTTAATAAGTTGCAGGCTATTAAAGACGTCGAAGCAGCTCAAGCAGCTGCTAATACGTCTATTGCTGAAAATTCAAGTTTAAATGCTGCTCAAAAGCAACCATATCAAGATCAAATTAATACTAATGCCCAAACAGCTATTAATAATATTCTCGGAGTAACCCCAAGTATTAATGATACGGTGGGTAACCAAGACAAGATTGCAGCAGCTGCAGGTAATGTCATGAATGATCTTAATACGATTGTCAATGGTGCTAAGGATGAAGCTGCTGGTCATCTAGCTGATGCTAAGACAGCGGTCAAAGCTAAGTTGGATGCTGCTTATGAAGCAGCTAAAGCCAAGTTAGGAGTGGCTTACAAGCCAGGCAGTGAATTAGATCAAGTGCATGAACATGAAGTTGAGCAGCTTAATGGGTTGTCATTAGCTGGACTTAATGATCCTAATACGGTTGAACAGGCAATTAAGAATATTAATAAGGCTGCTGTTGTCGAAGCAGCTACTTATGCTAATGATCAGATTGATCATTTAAAGCACGAAGATGGTTCAGATTATACCTCAGATGAGAAGACTGCATTGAAAGCTGCGGTTAATAGCGAAGTCACTAAGGCTAACGATGATACTCAGGGTACAATTTCTACTGGTACTATTATTCCAGATACGGTTACAACTGCACGTAACAACGCTATTGATCAAATAGGTAAAGATTATACTGATCCAGATGTGATTAATCAGATCTTGAATAACAATGAACAAGTTCAAGTTGACCGTGCAAAAGCACAAGCGCAAGCAGATATAGCTGCTGCTTATGAAGCAGCTAAGGCTAACTTACCTGATGGTGCTGATACGACTAACTTAGATAATGCGTACCTTAACCATAAGATAGTAATTGGTAATAATTCTGCTGCTATTAAGGAAGCTGCACGAAAAGCCGAACAAGCAATTGCTCAAGGTGCTGTAAAAGATGCTGCTCAAGCGGCTAAGAATGAGATTAAGAATTCAAAGCATGAAGATGGTTCAGCTTATACTGATCATGAACAAGCAGCTTTGAATAACTTAATTGATAGTAATGTGCAAGCTGCTGATGAAGCGATTGAAGCCGCCCAAGCTAATCCAAGCCGTATGACTGCTCTGCAAGCTTCTAAGAGCAAAGACAATTCAATTGTCAGTGGTGCATTAAACAATGCCTTAAATGTCATTAGTGCTAATGGTACTGGTAATTCCGAAGCTGACAAAGAAGCTTTGAATAGTGATCCTGCTGTTTTAGCTGATGCTAAAGCCAAGGCTAAGCAAGAAGTTACTGCTGCAGCTAGTGCTGCCAATGATGCAGTTGATAAGCTGACTAATCATCAAGATGGCACACCTTACACTGATGCTGAAAAGCAAGCAATTAAGGATGCCATTCAAGCGGAAGTTGCCAAGGCTAATGATGATAAGGGTACTATTGATAATGCTAATTCAGTACCTGATGTCAACACTGCTAAGCAAAATGCTCTTGATGCTATTAATAAGATTAAAGACGCATGTACGAATAATAATGGTAGTGTTCTGGATCCAATTATTAGTGCTAATGAAGCTGTTCAACAAGAACAAAAGAATAAGCAAGCTGCACAAAACGCTGTAATTACTGCTGCTGATAAGGCTCGTCAAGACATGGGCGTTGCTAAAGGTAGTGATGAAGCTAAGGCAATTGACCAAGCAGAGCAAGCAGCTTTGAATGCAATCAATCAAGTAACAGATGACAAATATACTAATGCAGAAAATACAGGTTTAGCTGGTATAGTTGATTCTGAAAAGCAAACAGCTCAAGCCCAATTAGCCGCAGCGGAGAACGCAGTTGAAAGTGCGATTGATCAGGATACTGGTTTGAGCATGGCTGATAAGGCAGCTGCTAAGCAAAGTGCACAGGCAGCTTTACAAGCAGCAGTGGCCTTAGTTAATCAAGTTGAAAGTACTGATACAACGGGGGCAACCGTAGATGCTAAACAAGATGAGCTAAAGAATGCTTATAATTCAGCTAAATCACAATTCACACAAGTTACTACTAATGCTGGCAATTTAAGTAATATTAAACAAGCCGCTAAAGACCGGCTGCAAGCAGCTCACGATGCAGCGATTGCTAATGGAGTAGCTAAGGCAGCTGCTGATAGAGTTCAAACTGCAGCTAACAACATGATTGATCAGGCACAAGACGAGGCAGGAATCAATCAAGCTGAAGTTAATGGTGAAAAAGAATTAGCTAAGTTAGAAGTTCAAGCAGCAGCTGATACAGCTAATGATAAGATCGATCACTTAAAGCATGAAGATGGCAGTAATTATACTGAACATGAAAAGCAAGCCTTAAAGGATAAAGTTAAACAAGATCAAACTGCAGCAACAGCCGCTATTGATGCGAGTGAGACAGTGGCCGAATTAGGACAGTCCAAGAATGATGGCATTAAGCAAATTAATCAAGATAGTGCTAATTTAGAAACAGTTAATAATATTCTTGACCATAATAAGCAAGTACAACTTGATCGGACACTAACTGCTGCCAAGAATAAGTTGCAGTCAGCCTACAATTCTGCTAAGAATAAATTGGGTAAAGGTGCTGATACTACTAAGCTTGATGCTGCTTATCAAACTGCTCTTACTAATTTACAAGCAGATTCACTAGCTGATCTTAAGCAAACAGAACTAAATGGTGAGAAAACCATTGCTAAGGGTGCTGTTGAGAGTGCCTATGATACAGCAGCTCAAAAGATTGCCCAAATGTGGCCTAATGATCATTCACAAACGGCTAAAGATAAGAAGCAAGCTTTGTTGAATGCAATTTCAGATTTACTGCGTGATACCAATATTTCTGCTACTGGCACCATTGATCAGGCAAATGAGTCGGGAGCTATTTCGAGTGCTCGTGATACTGCTATTGATATGATTAATGAGTTAAATAGTAATCAAGCCAAAGTTACTGATATTATTAATCATGATCAAGTAGTACAACTTGATCAAAAGTGTGATCAGGCTATTGCTAATGGTGCTGATCAAGCTAGGGTTCAACAAATTCGCGATGAAACTACTGATAAAATTAAGCAGGCTTTGCAGAATGGTGATCATGAAGCAGCTCAAAAGTATGAATTAGCGGGTGAAAAAGAAATTGCTAAACTTGAAGTTCAAGCAGCAGCTGATCAGGCTAAGGATAAAATTGATCATTTGACAACCAAGCCAGATGGGAAACCTTATACTGAAGCCGAAAAGAATGCATTGAAAAATGAAGTTATTCAAGAAATTACGCAAGCTGAGACTACCGGTGATACTAAGATTGATGATGATCAGACTGATACGTCTAATAAGGTTAATCTAGCTAAACAGGAGGCAATTGCTCAAATTAATAAGTTGCTTGCTGGGGATCATTTAACTGCAATTATTAATAATAGTATTACTGTTGCTAAAGATAATGCTAATCAAGCAATTGCAGTAGCGGTTGCAACAGCAAATGCAGCAATTGATGCTAATAAGAATTGGAGTAAAGCTGAAAAGCAAGAACTAAAAGATCGTGTTAAGCAAGATGCCGAAAAGGGTCGAGCTAAGATTAAGACGGATCAAGACATTATTACTATTAATCATGATCGTGATACGACTATCAATCAGATTAAGCAGGATTACACGGATCAAGCAACGATTATTGGTATTATTGGTACTAATTCATCTAGTACACCAATAACTAATACTTTGCCAGCTGCTAATAAGGTAACTTTGATGCACAATGCTTACCTTTATGATGAAAATGGTAACCGTGCCAACAAGATTGACTTGAAGGCTGGCTCAGTAGTCACGGCTTATGGCAAGCAAAAGATTAATGGTACAGAGTACTTCGTCTTGATTGACAAGGGTGCTAATAATCAGAAGTACTACTTGGTAAGCACGAATATAACTAGTGTGCACAAGACTTTGACGCATAATGCCTATGTCTACAACAAGTATGGTCAAAGAATTAAGTCTCGTCATGCATTGAAGAAGGGCACGACAATTGCTACATTCGGAAGTGCTGTTACTATTGAAGGTCGCAAGTACTACATTACTGGTGAAAACAAATACGTGAGAGTAACTAACTTTGCTAGTGATTCGACAGCTGCCACTAAGACAGTTAAGCCGCAAGCGACAGTTGCTCCAATTAGTGACAAGCCTGATGCTCCAGTTGAAAAGAAGATTATGCATAACGCATATCTTTATAATGAACAGGGTATCCGCACTACTGGATTGATATTTAATGCTGGTTCAGTAATTACAACAACTGGCACTAAGTCAATTGATGGCGAAATTTACTACGGACTTGAAGACGGCTTGTATGTCAAGGCTGCTAATATTGATGCCAAGAAATTAAAGTTGAAGCACAATGCTTACATTTACGGCCAATATGGTAATCGTAAAGGTAAAAAGGTGCTTAAGAAGTCTAAGTCAATTAAGACTTACGGCAGTGCAATTTCAGTTCACGGTAAAAAATATTACATTACAGCCAAAGGAAAATTAGTTAAGAAAGCTAACTTCAATAAGAAGTAAACTTTAGATAAGAAAATGCCCCAAATTGTTAAAATGACAATTTGGGGCATTTTTTGTGTTGCTGATGAAAAAAATATATTGACTTTTCAGGGGAGCAAGCTAAAGGACACAAAAATCCGCTAAAACTTTTAAGTTATAGCGGATTTTTAATTAGTTATTTTCGTTTAAGACCATCTTCCTGCATTTGGTGCAAAACTTGGTACTGTTTCTTGAAGGCTTTTTCAATTTTAGAATTACCTTTAGGAGCAAAGTATTGCTTGCCAACCAATTTATCAGGTAAATATTGTTGTGCAATCCAGTCATTAGGGTAGGCATGAGGATAAGTATAACCTGTGCCGTGACCTAACTTCTTGGCACCAGAATAGTGGGCGTCTTTTAGATCGGCTGGGATTGCGCCAATGTCATTTTTGCGAACATCGTTAAGGGCCGCGTCAATTGCCGACATTGCACTGTTGCTCTTAGGTGAGAGTGCCAGTTCAATTACGGCGCTAGCTAAGGGAATTCGCGCTTCGGGGAAGCCCAGACTTTGAGCGGCTTGAATAGCAATGATTGCATGTTGCGCCGCGGCGGGATTGGCTAAGCCAATGTCCTCATAGGCAATGACACTTAGGCGGCGACAGATTGAGACCAAATCGCCTGATTCAATTAATCGTGCTAAGTAGTGCAGAGCTGCGTCGGTGTCAGAACCACGAATTGACTTCTGAAAGGCTGAGACAAGGTCATAATGGCCATCGCCATTGGCGTCAAAGTTCTGGCTGCGCATTTGAATGGAATCAGCCATTTCTTGCTGAGTAATGGTGAAGTTGGTGTCTTCTTTTTCGGCCGCAATTAGCTCTTGCTTGGTTGACCTAACAGCCAGCTCCAAGCCGTTTAAGGTTGCTCGCAAATCGCCATTACCTTTTTGAATTAGCAACTTTTCGGCATCATTTGTCAGTTTTACTTGGTAGTCCCCCAGACCATTTTCCTTATCGGTTAAGGCTCGGTTAATCGCTTTGGCAACATCATTTTCAGCTAATGGTTTCAGCTCGAAAATTTGGCAGCGAGAGCGAATGGCGGGGGAAATCGAGATATAAGGATTTTCAGTTGTTGCCCCAATCAGAATAATTTGCCCAGATTCAAGCAGCGGCAGAAGATAATCCTGTTTAGTTTTGTCCAAACGGTGAATTTCGTCTAATAGCAAAATCACGGTGCCGCTCATTTTGCCCTCAGCGGCTACTTGTTCCAGCTGCTTTTTACTATCTGTTGCGGCATTTAACTTCCGAAAGGCATACTTGGTTGAGCCGGCAATCGCGCTGGCAATGCTGGTTTTACCAATTCCCGGTGGCCCATAAAGGATCATCGAGGAGAGCAGCTTGGCTTCAACCATTCGGCGAATAATTTTCCCGGGACCAATTAGGTGCTGCTGGCCGACAACTTGATCAAGATTTTGCGGACGCATGCGGTAAGCTAACGGCTTCATTAATTGCCTCCATGAAAGAGCCGATGCCAGAAGCCAGACTTCTTTGTCGTTTGGTCTAATTCCATCTTCGGCATTTCTTGTGGATAAACTTGTCCAATCTCGACGCGCATCTTATTGATGGCGGTCTTGGCGACAACAAGAACAGCAGTGTCTTGAGCACCAGTTCGAGCAGTATCGTTATTAACTAAGGTGAAGGGAATATTGTACTGCCCGCATTTAGCTTCGATTTGATCCAAAAATTCACCGGTTAAGTTGCCATTAATTAAGATTGAGTAATCATGATAATCGCCAAAATGGTCTAAAAAAGTTGCGGTCAATTCTGGCTTTTCAACTTCAGTATTGTCCATTCTAACTAATACGCGCTCACGCAACGATCCTAAGAAACGGCGGCGCTCGTCGGGTTTAGTTTGTGGGGTAATTCCTTTAGCGGCATTTTCAACGCGAGTATTTAAATCTTCTGTCATGGCTGAAAATTTCCTTTCTTGGGTAGCAAAAACCCCTCTCCAAAGTGGAAAGGGGCATGCCAATGTAGAAATTAAAGTAACTTGTTGTAGTATTCAACAACTAGGGCTTCGTTAATTTCTGGTTCCATTTCATCACGTTCTGGAAGACGTACAAGAGTACCTTCCAATTTGTTGTCATCAAATGAAACAAATGATGGACGAGTTACGACTGCTTCAAGAGCATCTTTAACTTGTTGTAAGTTCTTTGACTTTTCCTTCAAGCCAATTGTTTGACCAACTTTAACTTCGTATGAAGGGATGTCAACGCGCTTGCCATCAACAGTAATGTGACCGTGGTTAACTAATTGTCTAGCTTGTTGTCTAGTAGTAGCTAAACCTAAACGGTAAACAACACTGTCCAAACGACGCTCTAACAAGATCATGAAGTTAGTACCGTGTTCACCTTCACGAATCTTACCAGCTTGAGTAAACAAAGTTCTAAATTGACGTTCGTTTAAACCGTACATCCAACGAAGCTTTTGCTTTTCGTGCAATTGCTCGCCGTATTCTGATAAACGACCACGTGAGTTAGGACCATGTTGACCAGGAGCATAGTTACGACGACTAATTTCCTTGCCAGTACCTGAAAGTGAGATACCTAATCTTCTTGAGCGTTTCCAACTTGGACCTGTATATCTTGACATAAAATCCTCCAATAAAATCTGATAACAGTTTCTGGAGTAAAATATTACACATAAGTTCAACATTCGTGCATCTTAATTTTCATTTTCGCCTGTTGCAGCGTCGGTTACTCGTTCACTAAAACGTATTAAGATGTTGACGTTCTTGTCACTTATAGCTGCAAATATTTTACACGAAATTAATTATATCGGTGTTAAGCCGCTAAAGCAAGGAAAAAGGTAATTTTAACTTCTTTTGTACTTAAAAAGGGATATTTTAATAATTAAATTGCAGCTATCTTTAAAACCAGGCCCCACAGCAAGTAAGAAATTTGCTATAATAAAGGGTAGTTTTGGAGGAGAAATTATGTCACCAACCCAATCTATAATCGTAGTAATTGTAGTTATGCTTATCTTAATTGCTGTTGCCTTTATGCTCTACATTAATCGCCGGCAATTGCGTGCAATTTTAGAGTTAGACGATTTAATTACTAAAATTGAAAAAATGCATTTAAAGCAGGATATTGACCGGTTAAATAAGATGGATCTTGCCGGCGAGAGCCTGACAACCTTAACAACTTGGCGCAAGAGCTATGAGGAAGCAACGAGCAAGAAAATTCCGCAGGTACAAAAATTGCTGGAGCAGGCAGCTGACGAGAATGTTCACTATCGCTTGTTTAAGTCGCACCAAAATATTAAGCAGGCTCAGCAGATCATGAAGCAGACTTTTGATGATGCCAAGAATACTAAGGACGTTTTTACAGAACTACTTGAATCTAACCGAGAAAATCAGGTGCAGTATGATGCCTTGATCAAGGTTTATCATGAATTGCGCAAGAATGTTTTAGCTGATTCGTTTGATTATGGTACGGCAATCGATCAGATTGAAAATGACTTGTCAAATTTGGAGAATGACTTCGCTGAGGCTAAGAACTTGTCAGCGCAGGGCGATCAAGTTGAGGCCAAACGGATTTTGTCCAAGATCAAGGCATCTTTGGCAACAATGCAGCAAGAACTACCGCAAATTAAGCAAGGTCGCCATGAGCTAGATTCTGTCTTTCAAGATCAGCTGCAGGAGTTGTCGGAATCTTATAAAAAGATGATTGCCAATAAGTACTACATTACTGAAATTGATGTCTTAGGTAAGATTAAAGAGATTCGCGGACAGATTACTGAAGCAGGACAATTTTTGACAGAATTAAAACTGACAGAATTGTCTAACTATATTAAGGAGATTAAACAGGAAATTGCTGCCCTCTATGATGTTCTGACTAAAGAATACAAGGCACGGCCATTTGTTGAAGAAAACCAAGATAAAATTCAACGGTTATTAGCACGTGAACAGGTAGAATCTAAGAACTTGGTTGCTAAATTGCGCCACATCGATGAAAGCTACGAACTGACACATGGTGAATTGGCTAAGAGTCGGCAACTGGAGCAGGAAGTCAACGACATGAACCGGAAATATACGGTTGACACGCAAAATGTGGCTGATGGTAAAGGTGTGTTTTCAGCGATTAAGGATTCGTGGCTGGGGATGCTGGAGCGTTTGCGCGAGATTGGTGAACAGCAAAAGCAAATGGCACAAGATGTCGATGGTCTATATGATTCCGAAAATGTGGCTAATGACTCAATCAACCGTTTTAAGCAAGAGGTATCTCTTGTGTATCGGCGGTTAGAACGCAAAAAGTTGCCGGGAAATCCTGATACCTTTGTTCAAATGTATACCTTGGTAATCAACGAGATTGGTCATGTTGCTAAGGAATTAGGTGAAGTTAGAATTAACATGGAAAAGATTTCTAACGAGTTAATTCAAATTTCTGACGACGTTGAGCGTTTGAAACGTGAAGCCGATGACATCATTAATTCAGCAGATTTAGTTGAATTGACCATGCAGTATGCCAACAAGTATTCTGACAATGATGCAATTAAACGAGCGCAAAAGAAGACGATGCAGCTTTATAGTCAGGAGTACAACTATAAGGAAGCTTTAGACACAATTGCGACGGCAATTGAGAAGGCTGAACCTGGATCATATCAGCGGTTAGAGAATTTGTACTATTCTGATAAAAAGAATGAATAAAGTTTAAAAACAATTTTAGGAAGATCCTAGAATTGTTTTTTACTTTAAAATGATTATTAATTGAAGCAAAACTATATTTAAGTTACAATTTATAAGTTGAAGAAGTGGCTCAGTGGGCCTTTTTGAGGGGGAGTAAAGTCTGTGATTTATTTTGACAATAGTGCGACAACTAAGATCGATCCGGCAGTGTTAGCTACTTATGATCAAGTTGCACAAAACATTTGGGGGAATCCGTCTAGTTTACATAAAATGGGCGATCGCGCGTTTCAATTATTGACGAGTTCGCGCAAGCAAATTGCCAGTTTGTTAGGTACTAAACAGGATGAAATTTTCTTTACTTCTGGTGGAACTGAATCCAATAATCTGGCAATTAAGGGAACAGCAATTCAGAAACGTGAATTTGGTAAGCACATCATTACTTCAAGTGTGGAACATGCTTCTGTTGCCAACGCGTTTAATGCCTTAGAGAACTTGGGCTATCGGGTTACGCGGCTTCCGGTTGATAAAGAGGGTCGCGTGAACGTTAATGATTTGCGCAATGCCATTGATACGGACACAACCATGGTTTCAATTATGGGTGTCAACAATGAAATTGGGACAATCCAACCGATTGAGGCCATCAGTGATTTACTAACCAACTACCCAACAATTCAATTCCACGTTGATAATGTTCAGGCTCTTGGGAAAAATATTTGGCCGCGAGTATTTACTCCGCGTGTTGACTTGTCGAGCTTATCAGCACACAAGTTCCATGCGCCACGTGGTATTGGTATTTTATATAAAAAAGAAGGCAAAATGCTGTCGCCACTGCATGATGGTGGTGGCCAAGAAAAAGGTTTGCGGTCTGGTACGGAAAACTTACCGGCAATTGCGGCAATGGCGAAGGCTGTGCGCTTATTGCTGACTGATGAGGCCGCTAAAGCTGACCGCGAAGCTGCAATTAAGCAAAGAATTGTTAATTATTTGCAAGATAAGCCGGGAATCAAAATTTTCTCACCGGTCAGTGCCGGCTTTACACCACATATTTTGTGCTTTGCACTTGAAGGGATTCGGGGAGAAACCTTGGTGCACACGCTAGAAGAATATGATATTTATACGTCAACAACTTCTGCCTGTGCTTCAACTAAGACTGATGAAGCCAGCACCTTGGTGTCAATGCACGTTGACGACAAGATTGCGACCAGCGCAATTCGGCTAAGCTTCGATGAGAGTAACACAATAGAAGAAGCTGATGAATTTATCGCTGTCTTTGAGAAGATTTACCAGCATTTTGCTAAAATTAATCATTTGGGAGAATAATTAATGGAATATACGGAAATTATGGTTCGTTACGGCGAGCTATCGACAAAAGGAAAGAACAGAAAGGATTTCATTGGCAAGCTTGCTGGTAACGTAACTAAGGTGTTGCGTAATTTTCCAGAAGTTGAAATTCACCCGCGACATGACCGGATGCATATTGTACTTAATGGGGCACCATTTGCTGAAATCGACCAGCGTTTGAAAAAAGTGTTTGGTATTCAGACTTATTCGCCGACAATTAAGATTGAAAAAACGCTGCAGGCAATTGAAGAAACGTCGTTGGCACTGATGAAGAAAACTTTTAAAAAGGGCATGACCTTTAAAGTTAATACTAAACGCAGTGATCATCATTTTGCTTACGATACAAACGAATTAAACTCACTTGTTGGTGATTATTTATTTGAAAACATGACCGACTTAAAGGTAGAAATGAAGCACCCAGACCTTGTTCTGCGAATTGAAGTTCGTCAAGATGCGATTTATATTTCTAACCAATTATTACACGGTGCTGGCGGGATGCCTGTTGGTACCGGTGGTCGTGCTGTTATGATGCTTTCAGGTGGGATTGACTCACCAGTTGCGTCATACTTAGCGCTTAAGCGCGGCGTTGATATTGAAATGGTTCACTTCTTTAGTCCGCCATATACTACAGAAAAAGCTCTAAACAAGGCAAAGGAATTAACCGGGATTTTGGCAAATTATGCTGGTCGCATTAATTTTATTGCCGTTCCGTTTGCGGAAATTCAGGAAACAATCAAGGAAAAAGTGCCGGAAGGATATTTGATGACGGTTCAACGGCGGTTTATGCTGCGTCTAGCTGATAAAATTCGGGCTAAGAGAAATGAATTGGCAATTTTCAATGGCGAATCCGTTGGTCAAGTTGCTTCACAAACCTTGGAGTCAATGCTGGCAATTAATGATGTGACGACAACTCCTGTTGTGCGGCCAGTTGCGACAATGGACAAGACCGAAATTATTCGTTTGGCTGAAGAAATTGGCACCTTTGATTTATCTATCAAGCCATTTGAAGATTGTTGTACAATTTTTGCGCCGCCACGGCCTAAGACCAAGCCAAAAGTTGACAAGGCGCGTGAATATGAAGCACGCCTTGATGTTGACGGCTTGATTGAACGCGCTCTTGCAGGGATCAAGGTTACGGCAATTTATCCGAATGACAAGTTTTTAGCTGATAAAGCTGAAGAAGATGCTGCATTACTATAAAAACGTGCTATAATAACTAGCAAAGCAATAACTAAGAGGTATTAACTTTATAGACAGAGAAAGGCTAAAATGGTGCGAGGCCGAGAGTTAATTGGTAGCTTGGTTTTTAACTGATTGACTGAACTAATAGTAAGTTGATCCGGCAGAATTCGCCGTTATCACGATGCAAGAGAAGCAATAAAATGCTTAACTTAGGTGGTACCGCGGTTAGTAAATCGTCCTAGATCCAAAATCTAGGGCGATTTTTTTATTATCAGAAAGAAGGAAATTATATGACAGATTTGGCTCCAAAATATGATCACAAGGAAGTTGAGGATGGTCGTTACCAAACTTGGCTTGATGAGGATTTATTTAAGCCTTCAGGCGATAAAAAGGCACACCCATATTCAATTGTTATTCCGCCGCCAAATGTTACGGGAAAATTGCACTTGGGACACGCTTGGGACACAGCAATTCAAGATACATTGATTCGCTTTAAGCGGATGCAGGGCTATGACACGTTGTATTTGCCAGGAATGGACCATGCGGGAATTGCAACGCAGGCAAAAGTTGAAGCCAAGTTGCGTAAGCAAGGTAAAGATCGTCACCAAATGGGACGTGAAGCCTTTGTCAAGCAAGTCTGGGATTGGAAGGACGAATACGCCAACATTATCAAGGGGCAATGGGCCAAAATGGGTCTGTCACTTGATTACTCCCGTGAACGTTTTACTTTAGATGAAGGTTTATCTAAGGCTGTTCGCCGCGTTTTTGTTCAATTATATAACGAGGGCTTAATCTACCGCGGGCAATATATTATTAACTGGGATCCAGCTTTACAAACTGCTTTGAGTGATATTGAAGTTATCCACCAGGATGACAAGGGTGCTTTTTATCATATTAAGTATCCGTTCGCTGATGGCTCGGGCTTTGTTGAAATTGCAACGACGCGGCCTGAGACCATGTTTGGTGATACTGCAGTTGCGGTTGCTCCTGGGGATGAACGTTACAAGGACTTAGTTGGTAAAGAACTGATTTTGCCGCTTGTTGGCCGCCATATTCCGATTATTGAAGATCAACACGTTGACCCAGACTTTGGGACTGGTTTAGTAAAGATTACGCCAGCTCATGATCCGAACGACTTTGCCACTGGTAATCGCCATAACTTAAAACGGATTAACGTCATGAATGATGACGGTACGATGAACGAGGAATGTGGCAAATATGCTGGCATGGATCGCTTTGACTGCCGTAAGCAATTAGTCGCAGACTTAAAAGAACAAGGTTACTTGATTAAAGTTAAGCCAATTGTTCACTCCGTTGGTCACTCAGAACGTTCTGGTGTTCAAGTTGAACCTCGTTTGTCAACCCAATGGTTTGTTAAGATGAAGCCGTTAGCTGATAAAGTGTTGGCTAACCAAAAGACTGATGGCCGGGTTAACTTTGTTCCTGAACGATTTGAACAAACACTTGAACATTGGATGGAAAATGTTCATGATTGGGTAATTTCTCGGCAATTATGGTGGGGTCACCGGATTCCAGCTTGGTACAATAAGAAGACCGGTGAAATGTACGTTGGCGAAGAAGCACCTAAGGATGCTGAAAACTGGCGGCAAGACCCTGATGTTTTGGATACTTGGTTCTCAAGTGCTTTGTGGCCATTTTCAACGATGGGTTGGCCTGACGAAGACGCACCAGACTTTAAGCGTTACTTCCCAACTAATGCTCTAGTTACTGGTTACGACATTATTTTCTTCTGGGTATCACGGATGATTTTCCAAAGTTTGCACTTTACGAATGAGCGTCCGTTTAAAGACGTTGTTTTGCACGGCTTAATTCGTGATGAGCAAGGGCGAAAAATGAGTAAATCTTTGGGCAATGGGGTTGACCCAATGGATGTTGTTAAAGAATATGGTGCCGATGCTTTGCGCTGGTTCTTGTTGAACGGTACAGCTCCGGGTCAGGATACTCGTTACAATCCAAAGAAGTTGGCAGCGGCTTGGAACTTTATCAACAAAATTTGGAATGCTTCAAGATTTGTAATCATGAACTTGCCGGAAGATGCCAAGCCAGCTCACATGCCTGATACCAGCAAGTTTGACTTAGCTGATAGCTGGATCTTTGACCGGTTGAACCACACGGTAAGCGAAGTTGTTCGTTTATTTGATGAATACAAGTTTGGTGAGGCAGGCCGCGAGGCTTATAACTTTATCTGGAATGACTTCTGCGATTGGTATATTGAGATTTCTAAGGTTGCCTTAAACGGTGACAATGCAGAATTGAAGGCAAGAAAACAGGATAACTTAATCTGGATTCTTGATCAGATTTTGCGGTTATTGCACCCAATTATGCCATTTGTAACTGAAAAATTATGGTTGTCAATGCCTCATACTGGCAAGTCAATTATGGTTGCTAAGTACCCAGAAGCTCACAGCGAATTCGTTAATGAACAAGCTTCACGTGACATGACATTCTTAATTGATGTAATTAAGGCAGTCCGGAACATTCGCATGGAAGTTAATGCTCCAATGTCATCACCAATTGATATTATGATTCAGCTTGATGATGCCGCAAATGAACGGATTTTGACCGACAACGAAGATTACGTTAAGAACTTCTTGCACCCAAAGAAGTTAGAAATTGCCACAGAAATGGCTGCGCCAAAATTAGCTAAAACAGCAGTTATTTCCGGTGCGCAAATTTTTGTTCCGTTAGCTGAATTGGTTAACATTGATGATGAACTTAAGCGGATGGCAAAGGAGGAACAAGACCTTGAGGCAGAAGTTGCTCGTTCAACTAAGAAGTTAGCTAACCAAGGCTTCGTTGCTCATGCGCCAGCAGCAGTTATTGACAAGGAAAAGGCCAAGAAAGCCGACTATGAAAGTCAATTGGCTGGTATTCGTCAACGAATTCAAGATTTGAAAGAGAGTAAATAATGTGATTTTTACCAAAGCGCAAGATGTGATAT
Source organism: Lactobacillus sp. ESL0679 (assembly GCF_029433515.1). GTDB lineage: Bacteria > Bacillota > Bacilli > Lactobacillales > Lactobacillaceae > Lactobacillus. The sequence goes on from NZ_JAQTIG010000002.1 coordinate 75,439, forward strand.
CTTATTTATATTCATTACCCAAATTTCACGCAAAAGGTGACCTGAGTTTTATTAGGCGGGTCTTAGAAGAATTGGATAATCCTCAAGATAAAGTCAAGATGCTTCACGTTACGGGCACTAATGGTAAAGGTTCTACTTCGTATTATTTAAGTAATTTATTGCAAAAGGCTGGTCAAAAGACTGGCCTTTTTGTCTCACCCTACGTTTTTGCGTTTGGCGAGCGGATCCAATTAAATGGCCAAAATATTAGTGATCCTGATTTAGTAGCAACTGCGAACCAAATTGAACAAGTTTTACAAAAAATTAGACAAACAGATCCTGATTTTGGCTTAGTTACTTTTGAATACGAAGCAGTCATGGCTTTTACCTATTTCGCTAAAACAAAGTGTGATTATGCCGTGATTGAGGTGGGGATCGGTGGCACGCATGATTCTACAAACGTGATTAATCCAGAAGTTAGTGTTATCACAACCATTGGCCTTGATCACGAAAAAATTATTGGTCCCACAATTCAAGATATTGCTCGTGAAAAGAGCGGCATCATTAAATATCAGCGGCCAATAGTTTTAGGCAACGTACCACAATCAGTTTTGCCGATTATTAAAGAAAAAGCGGAGCAGGAACAGGTCCCTGTATATCAATTAGGTCAGGACTTTATGGTAAAAAGTGCTTTGCAAACAAGTTATCGGGATGCAAGCAGAACATTAACCTTTGCCATTAGACCCGAGGTTGAGGGCTATGATCTTGCTGTTGCGATTCGCGCCTTTAGTACCCTTAATTTGCCGCTGAGTGATGAAAAGATTGAAGAAGCAATTAACCACACGGTAATTCCGGGGCGTTATCAAATTTTACAGGAGCAACCGCTAATTATTTTAGATGGGGCGCATAATATCCAAGCAATGCAAAATTTGCTCAATTTTGTTCACGAGCAGCAGGCAAGACGCCGTGGCAAAGTGCGGGTGCTGATTACAATGATGAAAGATAAAGACTTAGCAGAAGTCTTTTCGCTATTTCAAGCATCAGATCAGGTCGAACTGACGACAATTGCCTATCCGCGCGCTGCTAAAAAGGCAGATTTTCCCTCTGCAGTACAAGCAAAGTATCCGTATTATGCTAGCTGGCAAACTGCCTTTACGCAGTTAAAGCAAGATAGTCAGCCAAATGATATACTGCTAGTAACGGGGTCGTTTTACCTTGTCGGAGAAGTTTTGCAATTGGAGGCCACAAATGCAAGTTCAAGGCATTAATGAAGAAATCAAGGGAATACTGTTTGATATGGATGGGCTGCTCGTTAATTCCGAGGATTTATACTGGCAGGCTAATATTCAGGCTTCAAAAGAAGCTCATTTGGGTACGCCCGATGATACTTATTTGAAGCTAGTTGGTTCGACAACCAAGGAAATGCGGTCATTTTATGAGCGGTATTTTAAAACTGAAGAGGAACGCGTGCGCTTCATTGAACGAACTAATGAATTAGTGGAGCAATGGATTGCGGCAGGTAAGCTTGAGCTTAGGCCCGGCGTCCAGCAGGCACTCGATAAATTTTATAACCTTGATTTGCCACTGGCGATTGTTTCCAGTAATTATGAAAAGGGTATTGAGCAGGAAATGTGGGCCACTGGTATTCGGAATTACTTTCAGTTTCACTTAAATTATGATGATGTAAAAGAGCATCACTTAAAGGCTAAACCTGCACCAGACATTTATTTGTGGGCTGCACAAAAAATAAATATTCCCAAGCAAAATTTGCTGGTCTTTGAAGATTCCTCAACCGGCGTTGCTGCAGCTGCTAACGCAGGACTTAAATGTGTGATGATTCCGGACTTGTTGCCGCCAACTGACCAAGATCAAGAAAATGCGACGCTAATTTGCCGTGATTTCAATGAATTCCTAAAAAGAATTAAGTGATTTTTGCGTAATAAATAGTGAAGGGAGTGATTTGAATGGAAATCATCAAGTCCAATCACTATTTAGTAAACACCGATATTGAATTATTAGGAAACTTATTTAATCAATTGCAAGCAAATGGCATCAGCGACTTAACGCAGGTGGAAGCCAAATTAGCACAATTGCAAATTGCTAGCTTTAATGACTTAGTTAAGCATTTTTCGGGTCCCGACTGTGATTCGCAATTAGCTGTTGTTGGTGAAGAATTAATTGACCGCTTGCGGACTGCAGTTCCTGATCGTGAAGCCGTCCTGACTTCGAGTAATGAAGTTGGAACATATTTAGCTGACAAATTAGCTGGTCATAAGCAGGAAGAATTATGGGCAATTTATATCGATAACAGTAACCATATTATTGCCGAGAAGTGCTTGTTTAAGGGGACAATTGATAAGTCGGTGGCTCATCCGCGGGAGATTTTCCGCTGGGCTTTAATTTATGCGTGTGCAGGGATGTTTGTTGTTCATAATCATCCTAGTGGTCATTTGACTCCATCGCAGAGTGATGTTAAGCTAACCCGCATGCTTAAAGGGGCTGCGGATATGTTACAGATTGATTTTTTAGATCATTTTATTGTTGGCAAAAACCAATTTTTAAGTATGCGCGAGCACGAATTGTTTTAAAATCATCTTAAACTTGCTGCGGAATTCTTTTTTAAACAGTGCTTTGTGCTATAATTATTCAAGATTTAAAGACTGCAATAATTAAGGAGAGATTTTTGTGTTTGGATTTGGAGCAAAAAATATTGGTATCGATTTAGGAACGGCCAATACACTTGTTTATATGGAAGGTAAGGGAATTGTTCTTAGAGAACCTTCTGTTGTAGCAAAGAATACCCGCACTGGTAAAGTAATCGCAGTTGGTTCAGAAGCCAGAGAAATGATTGGTAGAACACCAGCTACGATCGTTGCAATTCGCCCGATGAAAGACGGCGTAATTGCTGATTATGATACAACTGCATCAATGCTAAAGTATTTTATTGATAAGACTGTTGGTAACTCGAAGCCATCTGCAATGATTTGTGTGCCATCAGGCGTCACTGAAGTAGAAAAGCGTGCGGTTATTGATGCTGCACGTGTTGCTGGTTCTCGTGAAGCTTATGTTATTGAAGAACCATTTGCTGCAGCAATCGGTGCCGGTCTTCCAGTAATGGATCCAACTGGTTCAATGGTTGTTGATATTGGTGGTGGTACAACTGATGTTGCCACGATTTCACTTGGTGGGATTGTTTCATCAACTTCTATTCGTCAAGCTGGAGATAAGTTTAATTCCGCAATTGTTAATTACGTTCATTCTAACTTTAACTTGTTAATTGGGGAAAGAACTGCTGAAGATATTAAAATTCAGATTGGTTCTGCTTCGGTTGAAAAGGCCGAGGATATTGAATCCGTAAATATTCGCGGCCGTGACTTGGTAACTGGTTTGCCGAAGTCAGTTGACGTGAAGGCAGTTGATGTTGCTAAGGCAATACAAGATGTCGTTCAAGATATTATTATTGCGATTAAAGAAACTTTAGAACAAACTTCTCCTGAAATTGCAGCCGATGTAATTGATCATGGTATTGTGTTAACTGGTGGTGGTGCTTTACTTAAGAACCTTCCAGATGTTATTTCGGAAGCTACTAAAGTGCCAGTATTTATCGCACAGGACCCACTTGACTGTGTTGCAATTGGTACCGGTGAGTCACTTAAAAATATTGAATTAATGCGTAGAAGTCGCAAATAATACTGAGGCCGGCTGTTTTTGCCGGCTTTTCTTTTAGGAACAATCCCATATGAAAAAATTTTTACAGAACAAAAAATTATTAACGGTATGTGTTGTTATTATTGTCATTTTTTCTGTGTTGGGGACCAGTGTTCATTTGCGCAATAAACGTAATACGCCGCTAATCATTCAGAGCTTAGGCAATGATGTTGTCGCAGTCGGCACAAGAGTGGTTGATTTTCCAATCAGTCTAGTATCTGGCGGTCTCAGCAACGTTAATGAACTGCTGAATACACAGAATGAAAACAATTATTTAAAGAGTAAGGTAACCGATTTACAACAAACTAATGCTCGTAATAAAACTTTGGAAGCTGAAAATAAGCAATTAAAGTCAGCTTTAAAGATTAAGGCAACACTCTCTGATTATGACCTAATTAACGCATCGGTTATTTCACGTTCACCTGATAGTTGGACTGACTTATTGGTAATCAATAAGGGAACTACTTCTGGTTTACGCAAAAATATGGCCGTGATGAGCGGTGGGGGGGTCATTGGTCGGATTGTCGAAGTCAGTGCGGCATCATCTAAAGTTGAACTAATTACAACTAGTGATAAGGCTGCTAATCGGTTTGCTGTTGAGGCTACAGCAACCAATGGCAAGAAGGTTCATGGAATCATTACTGTGATTGGTAATAATACTTTGGCCTTCACCCAAGCTCTTGATAGCAACAAATTGAAGCAAGGAACGCAAATTTATACTAGCGGCATGGGTGGTAATTCACCTAAAGGCTTATTAATTGGCTCGATTGCACGGACAACTCATGATTCCTTTGGCTTATCTGATCTGATTAAAATTAATCCAGCAGGTGAACTGAATGATCCTTCTGTCGTAACAGTCATCAGGAGAAAGGTGGAAGACTAATGCGGTCCTTACGCAAGTTTATTTTGGCTTTTGCCTTGTATGTCGCTTTAGTACTTGATGGCAGTTTGGCACTTTTTTTGCATCAATTTATGGCGTTGGGGAATGCTGCTTGCTTAATTATGCCAATTGGAATAATGTTAATTTCCTTATTTGATGATTTAAATAATAAAGAGATCTGGTTGGCCATTGGAGCTGGCATTGTCGCTGATATTTATTTCTTCGGAATTATTGGCGCCTATGCGGTTATTTTGCCAATCGTAATGTGGCTGCTGCAGAAATCGGCCCGGTTTCTTCCAGAAGTATTCTGGGCGAGAATACTAGCTGTTTTACTGGCGGTTGTTATTGTATGCTGTTATAACTGGTTAATCTTGAGTATTATTGGTGTAATTGCTGTTCCGATTAAGACGATGCTAGTTAGTTTATTGCCAACATTAGCCTGGTCTTTAATATTTGCAATTTTATCCTATCCAATTTGGAGACGGCTAGCTAGCAATTATCCATTTATGGTTAACTTAGATAATTATCAACACTAAAAAAAGCGTGAGAATTTTCTTACGCTTTTATTTTTAACCAAATGTGCCGTTGTTAACCAATACCATTGCTACTTGAGCAATAATTGCCGCTAAAGTGATGAATGCCATCAGCCATGCCATCACGATAGTTAACTTTTGAAATCCTGATTTCTTTTTCTTTCTCCGTGCCATTAATTGACCTCCTTGTTTGAACAATATTTTATTCTTATTAGGAGTTTTTTTCAATTGCGTAGTAAGATAAAATAAGTAATGGAGGAATTATCATGCTATTTGTCTTTTTATTACCACTTGTCGGCCTCGTTCTAGCGTTTTTGCTCAATAAATTTTGGCCAAAGGCAAAATTTCGTGGTTATGACGTCTTGCCTTTCTTTTTAATCTGGGCTTGTTACTTAATCACAGCTGTCGAAAGAAGACCTGATTTTTTGCCCTATGGCTTTTTTGTCTTCTTCTTCTTAGTAATTATCGTTGCTGTCAGTGATGCAATCAAAAATAAAAATATTTCACTTGGCAAAACGTTGTATCGGCTGTGGAACTATTTAACGGTTTGTTCTATTTTTTGGTACATTGGCTTATTGGTGATGATGATCTAATCCCCACTGTTTTTATAAAATAATCTGTCAAGAAAAAGGCTAAAACTCAACTGAATTTGGCCTTTTTTTACTTAAAAATAATTTAATCATTAAATAAAGTACCTTTTTTAGGGAAACTGTGGTAGAAAGTGGTGAAATGTGGTAAATTATTCATTGGAAGGGGGCTAAACCATGTTCATGGGCGAATATCACCACAATCTTGACAGCAAAGGGCGGTTAATTATCCCTGCTCGTTTGCGAGAACAGATTGGTGATAAGATGGTATTTACCCGCGGAATGGAAGGCTGTATTTTCGGCTATACCACCGAGGCATGGCAGAAAATTGAAGCTAAGTTAGCGCAACTTCCGTTGACTAAGAGAAACGCGCGTAGTTTTACGCGTTTGTTTTACTCTGGTGCGATGGAATGCGAATTCGACAAGCAGGGGCGCGTCAATCTGACCACAACATTGAAGAAGCATGCTAACCTGACAAAAGAATGTGTCATTATTGGGGTTTCTGACCGAATTGAAATTTGGGCTAAGGAGCGTTGGGAAAGCTTCAGTGATGAAGCAAACGAAAACTATGATGACATTGCTGAAGATTTGGACGATATTGAACTATAAATTATGGAATTCAAACACACCAGTGTACTCTTACACGAAACAATAGATAATTTAAAACCAAAAAACGATGGTCTATACGTAGATGCTACTTTTGGCGGTGGTGGACACGCAAGATATTTGTTAAGTAAGCTTGAACGAGGAACATTGATTGGTTTTGACCAAGATGAATACGCAATAAAATCGGCTAAGTTGAACTTTGCTGATTTATTGCAGGCTGACAGTAATCCTAAGTTAGAGTTAGTTCATGACAATTTTAGTCATTTGCAGAAGAATCTGGTTGAGCTAGGTTATACAGATGGCATTGACGGAATTTACTATGATTTGGGCGTTTCTTCACCTCAGTTTGATCAGGCAGGACGTGGCTTTTCGTACCGCTTTGATGCTCGGTTAGATATGAGGATGGATCAAAGCCAGACTCTTGATGCTTATCAATTAGTGAACAACTCAAGTCAAAAGGACTTGGCAGCTATTTTGTACAAATATGGCGATGAAAAGTTTTCACGTCAAATTGCCCGTAAAATCGTTGAAAGAAGGCAGATTAAGCCAGTTGAAACGACGTTTGAACTGGTTGATCTGATTAAGGAAGCAATTCCTGCATATGCAAGACGAACGGGAGGACATCCAGCGAAGAAAACTTTTCAGGCACTGCGAGTGGCTGTTAATCATGAGCTTGATGTCCTTAGAGAATCTCTTGAGGAAGCTATCGAACTTTTACGACCTAATGGTAGAATTAGCGTGATTACCTTTCAGTCTGACGAAGACAAGATTGTTAAGAATATCTTCAAAAAGTATTCTGAGGTTGAGGTGCCACGTGGGATGCCAATGATACCAGACAGTATGAGGCCAATGCTTCGTTTGGTTAATCGTAAACCGATTGTTGCTTCTGCTGAAGAGTTAGATAACAATAATCGCTCACACAGTGCAAAATTGCGAGTTGCGGAAAAATTGTAAAGAGGAAAAAAGATGGCTGATAATTTAGCGAGAAAAATAGAGTTTAATCCTAATAAGCAAACGGAAACCGAAACTCATCAGCGATTGGTTCTTGACCATCGTCGCGTTACTTGGTCTGCTTTCGAAAAATCTTTGCTTGTATTAGGAGCCTTAATAACTTTGGGTTTAATGACCCTGTTAGTTTCTTCTAGTATTTCTGCTACTTCAGCTCAGCATGAACTCACCAACGTGGAACAGTCTGTTGCTAAAAAACAGAGTCAAGTTAGTGACTTACATCAAGAAATAGGTGAGTTAACCTCAAGTGCGCGCATGAATAAGATTGCCCGCAGCAAAGGGTTAACTTTAATTGAAAAGAATATTAGGACTATTCACTAATGAAAAGACGCATTAGTAATTTAAATGTACAAAAATCCAAAGCACACAGCTACCGCTTCACAGTAGGGAGATTTCTCCAAGTAGCTGTAGCTTTGGTTTTTCTTGTATTTACAGGTAGATTTTTATATATTGGTATCTCTCAGAAAGTTAGTGGTGAGAATTTAAGCCAGCGCACGGAGCAACTTTATAAGCGCAATGAGGTGCTGAAGGCTAATCGTGGGACAATTTATGACCGTAACGGCTTGGTAGTTGCTCAGGACTCACATTTATATACTGTGTATGCCATCTTGGATAAATCTTCCATCAATTATCACAATAAACCTGAATATGTGGTTAATAAAGAAGAAACTGCTGAGAAATTAGCTAAGGTCTTGCCACTTTCAGCAGATAAAATTTTGCATTACTTAAATCCTGCTCGTACGGCCTTTCAAGTACAGTTTGGAGCTACTGGTAGTAATTTAACTAAAGAAGAAAAAAGTAAAATTGAGCAGATGAAGTTGCCGGGGATTAAGTTCTTTGAAACGCCTGCACGATTATATCCGAACGGCAACTTCGCCTCACACGTTGTTGGGATTGCCACGCCTGAATATAATAAGAAAGCAAATTCGGAAAATTTGACGGGTACAATGGGACTAGAAGCTTGGTATGATAAGCTCTTGACGGGTAAAGATGGTTACCGTATTTCATCAGTTGATGCATCTAACTATCAAACGCCCAATAACACACAGAATTATCAAGCTCCCAAAAATGGTGATAACCTTTATCTAACAATTGATTCGCAACTGCAAGATTATTTGGAAAATCGGCTAACCTATGTGCAAAGGACCTATAACCCAGTTTCGATGACGGCAGTTGTTGAAGATATGAAAACGGGTAAGGTACTGGCAGCGTCTCAGAGACCAACGTTTAATCCGCAGACTAAAAAGGGGATGTCCAAGTCGTATCGGGATATTTTAGTTCAGGATGTCTATGAACCCGGCTCTGTTTTTAAAGTCTTAACTTTGTCGGCTTCAGTTAATAGTGGTAATTTCCATCCAAATCAATATTATAATTCTGGCTCGGTCACTGTTAGTGGCTCGACAATTCATGACTGGCAGACTTCTGGATGGGGCAGTATTCCGTTTTCCCAGGCTTTTCCGCGATCAAGTAATACCGGTTTTGTTCATATTGAGCAGCAGATGGGCGCTAAGACTTGGCGTAAATACTTGCGCAAGTTTCATATTGGTAAAAAAACTGGCGTCACCTTGCCCGGAGAGCAAGTGGGACTGCTAGCTTTCAAGTCGCCGATTGATCAAGCAGTAACTAGTTTTGGTCAGGGTGTTAACGTTAATGTTATGCAAATGATACAGGCGTTTAGCAGCTTGGCCAATGATGGTCAGATGGTTAAGCCGCAGTTTGTCGAAAAAGTAACGGATCCCGATGGCAAAACAATTACTGGCTATCAAATTAAAAATGTTGGCCAGCCGGTATATTCTGCAGCGACGGCGCAAACAGTTTTGGCTAATATGCGGCGCGTCTTGAATAAGCGCATTGGTACGGGTTATGCCTATAAGATGAGCAACGCAAGTATTGCCGTTAAAACAGGAACGGCCCAGATTGCTAATCCTAAAGGCGGTGGCTACTTAAAAGGAGACAGCAACTATGTCTTTTCAGTGGTTGGTGTAACTCCAGCTAAGCACCCGCGTTACTGCATTTATATCACCATGAAGCAGCCACGACGGATGGTAAAGCCAGCAGAAACTATTCTGTCATCAATTTTCAAGCCAATGATGAGACAAACCATTTTAATGGCAAAAAACGCTCAAGATGATTCGACTGTCGTCAAAGTTCCTAATTTAAAGGGTTTAACTTATTCTGCCGCTGAGCAAAAAGTGCAACAGATTGGGTTACGAATTGTTAAGATTGGCACAGGTAATAAAATTATCTCTCAGTCGTATGCTAGGGGGCAAAAAAAGCAGTCAGGTCAGCGAATGTTTGTTTTGACTTCTGGTAAGATTATCTGCCCAGATATGAAAAACTGGACACTTGATGACTTGCATCAATTTGCAGACCTAACTGGTGTTAAGCTGAAAGTTGTCGGCAGCGGCGTTGTCAAGCGGCAAAGCATACCACCAAAGACCAAACTTAAGTCAAAGACCAAAATTGTAATTAATTTAAAGGAGTAAACACAATATGCTCATTATTAGCATCATTGCATTAGTTAGTTCATTAGTTTTAACGGCAATCTTTTTGCCGTGGATGATTATTTTTATGCGTTCGCATCATGAGGGGCAAGAAATTCGTGATGAGGGACCCAAATGGCACCAAAAAAAGTCTGGCACCCCAACAATGGGTGGTGTTATTTTCGTTTTAGCAGCAGCGATTTCCTCTGTATGGGTTTCTGCTTGGCAGCATAATATTAACAAAACCATTTGGATTTTGGTGATTAGTCTTCTGGGATACGGGATTATCGGCTTTCTGGATGATGGGATTAAGCTCTTTTATAAACGGAATTTAGGTTTACGAGCTTGGCAAAAGTTATTACTGCAAATTTTGATTGCAGTAGTTATTGTGGGAATTGCGATCACTGACAACTTTAAATTTAATTTGTTTATCCCATTCTTTGGCGTAATTAGTAGTGTGCTTTTGTTTACGCTGTTTATCATTTTTTGGTTAGTTGGGTTCTCAAATGCAGTTAATCTTTCAGATGGCCTTGATGGCCTAGCAACAGGTCTTTCAATTGTCGCCTACGGAACATATGCTTATTTGGCTTTTAAGCAAAATAACTTTGCTATTTTAATTTTTTGTATGAGCGTGATTGGCGGTTTAATTTCGTTCTTCATTTTTAATCATAAGCCTGCTAAAATCTTTATGGGTGATGCTGGGTCACTTGCTTTAGGTGGGGGACTTGCAGCCGTCAGCGTCTTCTTAAATCGGCCGTGGTCACTGCTTTTAATCGGTATTGTGTTTGTATGTGAAACTGCAAGTGTTATTTTACAGGTGATTTCATTTCAAACAACTGGCAAGCGGATTTTTAAGATGACACCAATCCACCATCATTTTGAAATGCTGGGCTGGTCGGAATGGAAGGTTGATATTGTCTTCTGGTTAGTTGGATTGATTGGTAGTATGTTGTATTTAGTAATCTGGGGTTAAGATAGTAAAAATGAAACAGATTGACACTTATAAGAATAAGAATATTTTGGTTTTAGGGCTGGGAAAGAGCGGTTTTGCAGTAAGTACGTTATTGCTTAAACTTGGTGCAAAGCTGACTTTGAATGATAAGGCCGATTTAACGCAAAATGAACACGCACAGGAATTGGAGAAGATGGGAGTTCGGGTAATTGGCGGACACCATCCAACCGAATTATTTGACCAAGAACACTTTGATTATTTGGTTAAAAATCCGGGTATTCCTTACGAAAACCCAATGGTGCAAAAGGCAACTGAATTAAAAGTGCCAATTATTACCGAGCCTGAAATTGCATTAAGCGTTAGTGAAGCACCGTACGTTTGTGTTACTGGATCAAATGGTAAAACAACAACTGTGATGTTAACACAACAAATTTTGGATAATCATTTGGCTAAAAGTGGCCATCATGCCTATGCTGTAGGTAATATTGGTGTTCCGATTTCTAAAGTAGTCACTACGGCAACTAAGAATGATATTCTTGTAGTTGAAATTTCTAGCTTCCAATTACTGGGAGTAACCGATATTAATCCGCGAGTTGCAGCAATCGTTGATATTTATCATAATGTTCACCTCGATTATCATAAAACTTTTGCCAATTACGTTAATGCCAAGTTGAACGTGACAAGAACTCAGTCTGCAGATAATTACTTTATTGCTAACCTGGATCAAAAAGAGATTTTGACTCAAGAACAAGCTGCTACAAAAGCTCGAATTCAAACTTTCTCAGAAACTGATCGAACTGCTGATTATTTTATTGCGGATGGCTATTTGCAAAGTCAATCAGAAAAGATTATTAAAACTAGTGCAATGAAATTGCCGGGAATTCATAATCAGCAAAATGCCTTAGTTGCAATTGCGATTAGTAAGTTGATGGGAGCAGATGACGAAGATATTCAAGCGGTTCTAACTACTTTTACTGGTGCAAAGCACCGTTTGCAATATGTTATGACCCTTGATAACCGTAAAATTTACAATGATTCCAAGTCAACTAATATTGAAGCAGCAACTGTAGCAATTCCATCATTTACTGAGCCTGAAGTGTTAATTGCTGGTGGTCTTGACCGTGGCTTTACCTTTGATTCCTTAGTGCCGCTATTTAAAAAGCACGTTAAAGCAATCGTGCTTTATGGTGAAACGCGCTATTTATTGGCTGATGCTGCTCGTAAAGCTGGAATTAAGCAAATTGTAATTGAAAACACGTTGCAAGAAGCAGTGCCTAAGGCATACGAACTGACTGCTGCTGGAGATGTTTTGTTGTTTTCACCTGCATGTGCTTCATGGGATCAGTTTAAGACCTTTGAAGATCGTGGTAATTACTTTGTAAAGTTTGTTAAGGATTTAAAGACAAAATAAAATGAGAATTATTTTTACTGGTGGTGGCACTGGCGGCCATATTTATCCAATTATGGCAATTATTGAGCGCTTAAAACAGCGGCAATTGGCGACAAATGATGAAATCTTGTTTGTCGGTACTAAACGTGGCTTGGAATCTAAAATTGTTCCAGCAGCTGGAGTTAAGTTTACAACTATTGAAATTCAGGGTTTTAACCGCAAGCATTTGTTAAAAAATTTCAGTACCATTAATATGTTTGTTAAGGCAACTAAATCTGCTAAAAAGATTTTACAGGAATTTAAGCCGGATATTGTCTTGGGAACTGGTGGTTATGTTAGTGGCGCAATTGTCTATGAAGCTGCCAAGATGGGCATTCCGACAATGATTCACGAATCAAATTCGGTCGTCGGCGTTGCCAACAAGTTTTTAGGGCATTATGTGGACAAGATTTGTTACACCTTTGATGATGCCGCTAACCAATTTTCAGAAAAGAAAAAACTGGTTAAAACAGGCAATCCGCGTTCACAACAAGTTTTAGGTTTGAATGAGAGACATATTAATTTAGAAGCTGAATGGAACTTTAATCCTAAAATTCCAACTGTGCTTGTGTTTGGCGGCTCACGTGGTGCTTTGGCAATTAATCGGGTGATGTTGCAGTCGATATTAAAACTGAAAAATAAACCATATCAAATTGTTTGGGCAACGGGCAATTTGTATTATGATAAAGTGCAGGAGAAGCTGCAGGGAATCGATTATGGTACTAACATTAAAATCTTGCCGTATATCAAGGATATGCCTGCAGTATTACCTGAAATGACTTGTGTGATTTCACGTTCTGGTGCTACCAGTATTGCGGAATTTACCGCATTGGGTGTTCCCGCAATTTTAATCCCTAGTCCTAATGTAACTCATAATCACCAAATGAAAAATGCAACTGATTTAGAAAAAGCGGGTGCGGCATTAGTAATTGCAGAAAAGGATTTAAATCCTAATAGTTTCATTTCTTCAATCGATCATATTTTACTTGACACAAAATATGCAAATGAAATGAGCAAATCATCTAAGCAATTAGGCGTACCTGATGCTTCTGATCAGGTAATCAAAGTGATGCAAGCAATTGCTAAATAATAGGTAAGGGAGGCGAAGCGGATGTCAAAAAAACGGGTAACCAAGATTGATCCTAACGAAAAATTAGCACATTATCTGGATCATCGGGCTGACCAAAACAGGCATCAGCACCATAAAAATAAGGTTTCTGCCTCGCTTAATCACTTACACAGTGAGCGTAAATCAGCATTAGTTAGACGCTTAGGCTTGATTATTGGTATTGCTTTGGTGGCAATTATTGGTTTAGGTTATTATATTTCTCCTCTAGCTGATGTTAGAAGTGTTCAGGTTCAAGGCAGTGATGACTTACCAGTTAAAGAAGTGGTTGCAACATCAGGAATTAAGGCTAGTGGTAAGGTTTGTGATTATCTACTTAAACAGTCGGTAATTAGTCAAAAGTTAGCCAATAAATATACAGAAGTTAAAAATGCTCGGATTACGATCCAAAATTTTAATCACCTAATTATCCATATCAATGAATTTAAAACAATTAGTTATATTAAAACGGATAATAGGTACCGTAAAATTCTTTCACATGGTAAACTAGGTACAAGGCTCTTACCATGGAACATGGTGGATCATGATAAGCCGATTTTTGTAGGTTATAGTCATAAAGTTTCTTTAAAACAGGATCTTTCGTTATTTAATAGTTTACCCGACGATTTTCAGGAACAAATTAAGTTATTAAGTGGTAATACTAGACGTAAATCTCAGGTTATTTTTGTAATGAAGGATGGCAATGTAATTACCGGCAATATTTCTACTCTCAAAGATAAAATAAAGTACTATAATAAAATCAAATCTAAAGTAAAGAAGAATAGTTTAATTGATTTAGAAGTAGGGGTTTTTAGTAGACCGCTAACAGCAAGTGAGAAGAAGGCTTATGGCATATCGTAAACTTGATTAGCATTTTATTAAGAATTTACTAGTTGAGCATCGATGGGGGGTTAATTTTGGACAATTCAAATTTATTAGTAGGCCTTGATATAGGTACTACAAGCGTGAAGGCAGTAGTCGCCGATTCCGGTAAAGTGATTGGCGCGGTTGCAATTCCTAACAAGGGGATGCGGCATGGTAATATCGTTGATATTGATGAGACAGCAAGTGCGATTAGTCGTGCACTGAAAGAAATTGCCGATAAGACAAATGCGCGGATTTATAGCGTGGTTACGGGAATTCCTGTAGGCCTTTTGCAACTTGAAACAGCCAGTGATCTGATTAATGTTAGTGATAATGGTCAAGAAGTTGGTAATAGCGACGTTAAGCGTGTTTTACGGGCTGCAGTCAAATCTGCAGTTAAAAATGAACGGGAGCCAATAGCGTTTTTACCGAGTCGATTTTTAATTGATGGAAAAACCGAAGTTGATGACCCCCGGAAGATGATTGCGCATTCCCTTGCAGTTCAAGGAATTTTGCTGACGGCTCCAGCTAGTCCATTGCATAATATTAAAAAAGCAATTGAACGTGCTGGCTACCAGAACAATTTCTTTGTGCCAACCCCTCTGGCTATTGCAAGTGTTGCTCTTGACGAAAGTGAACGTACTTTTGGATCAATTATCCTTGACTTAGGCGGCGGTGTGACTACCGCGACTGTTATTCATGACGGTCAAATTAAGTATGCAAACATTGATTTTGAAGGCGGCAGTGATATTAGCAATGATATTTCGGTTGTCCTTAGTACTTCCAAAAAGGATGCAGAGCAGATTAAACTCGATTATGGCTATGCTGATCCGGAATTAGCTTCAGAAAAAGACAAGTTTGCAGTTAACAGTGTTGGCACTGATGGTCAGCAAATGGTTGATGAGGTGTACTTGAGTAATATTATTAACGCTCGTTTAATGCAAACAATTGGGCGAATTGGTAAAGGTTTAGCTAAGCATGATGCATTAAAATTACCGGGTGGGATTATTATCACCGGTGGTAACAGTTTGCTTCAAGGAATTGATAACATCGTTGCTAATACTTTAAAGGTGAAAACACGGATTTATCAGCCTGATCAGATTGGTATGCGCAATCCTGTATATTCTGCAGCCTATGGTATTGTTAACTACTCGTATAAAATGTCTGATATTGATTTTTTGGTTATCAGTGCAATTTATGGTAAGAGTCTCGTTGGTCAAACTGACGATGAGCCCAAGCGGGAGAATGTAAAAAAATCGCAAAGACCGACGACTGCTAGTGAAACCAAAGTAAAAGAAGAATATAATAGACATGAGTTGCGAAAACAAGATAAGACAGCGCAACATAAACAAACAGATACTAATCAAAACAAAAATAAAGGCATTAAGAACTTCTTGAAAAAGTTTTTCGATTAAAGGTGGTTAATTTAGATGGATTTTACGTTCGATTCAGACGACAATAAAAATGCTGTCATCAAAGTAATTGGTGTCGGCGGTGCAGGTGGTAACGCTGTCAATCGAATGATTGATGATGGTGTGCAGGGTGTCTCCTTTGTTGCTGCAAATACTGATGTGCAGGCGCTTAACAGCAATAAAGCAGAAACCAAAATTCAGTTAGGGCCCAAATTGACTAGAGGATTGGGTGCAGGTTCGCATCCAGAAGTTGGTCAAAAGGCAGCTGAAGAAAGTGAACAAACAATTGAGGATGCCCTTAAAGGTGCTGATATGATCTTTATCACTGCCGGAATGGGTGGTGGGACTGGTACAGGCGCTGCTCCAATTGTCGCCAAAATTGCCCGTGAAACTGGGGCTTTAACTGTTGGGGTAGTAACCCGTCCATTCACTTTTGAAGGTCCTAAGCGTTCTAAAAACGCAACTGAAGGTATTGCCCAACTAAAGCAATATGTTGATACATTAGTTATCATTGCTAATAACCGTTTGCTTGAAATGGTTGATAAAAAGACGCCGATGATGGATGCTTTTAAAGAAGCCGATAATGTCTTAAAGCAAGGCGTTCAAGGTATTTCCGATTTGATTACCTCAACTGACTATGTTAACTTGGATTTTGCTGACGTTAAGACAGTGATGGCTAATCAAGGTGCTGCTTTGATGGGAATTGGTCGTGCTAGTGGCGAAAATAGAACGGTTGAAGCTACTAAGTTAGCGATTTCCTCACCATTACTTGAGGTTTCAATTGATGGTGCTAAGCAAGTATTGCTTAACATCACTGGCGGACCAGACTTAACATTGTTTGAAGCTCAGGATGCTTCTGAAATTGTGTCTAAGGCAGCTGGCGATGATGTTAACATTATCTTTGGTACGTCGATTAACCCTAACTTGGGTGACGAAGTTGTTGTAACTGTCATTGCAACTGGAATTAGTTCCCAAGCTGAAGAAGAGGCTTCTAAGCAGCTTCCAGGTCGCAGTCACCAAGTTAAAGCACAGCAACCAGTAAGTGATATTAACCGTGAAAAGGCAGAACCACAAAACCAACAAGTAATAAATCATGAACAAGCTGCAGAGCAAACACAAGTTAAACCTGCACCAAAGCATGAACCAATGGTTGATCCAACTAGTGTTTGGGGATTGAATAATGACGGTCACGAAACAAGACGGTCAACACCAAACATTAGCCAAAATGATGGTTTTAATTCATTTGACGATGATGACCAGAGTAGTATTTCACAAATTGAAACTAGTGCCCAAGATGATGATACTGATGATATTCCATTTTTTAGGCACCGTGGTGAGAACTAATAGGAGGCAAGAGAATTGGCTTTTAGTAAAATAGGTAAATTTTTCGGCATTTCTGATGAAGACGATGACATGCTTGATGGTGAAGAATATCTCGATGATCAAGAAATTGACAATGACACTATTCCGGCCAATACGATTGACCATGATAAGGTAGTTTCAATTAAATCAGGGATGAATGCTGCTAAAAGCAAAATTGTCCTGTATGAACCACGAGTTTATTCTGATGCTAAGGATGTTGCCCAGAATTTGCTGAATAACAAGGCAGTAATCATTAATTTTAGTAGAATGGAAGATACGTCTGCTAGACGAATTGTTGATTTTATCACAGGAACGGTGTATGCCCTTAATGGTGAAATTCAACGCATTGGTGACAAAATATTTTTGGCAACACCGCCTAAGTTTGTCACTAATGGGAAAATTAGTGAATTAGTTGATAAGAAAGATAACTTAAGTTAATGCTCACAATAATTTCTTATATTTTAAGTGCAATCAACTGGCTGATTTGGCTTTACAGCATCATTATGGTGATTGATGCAATCTTGAGTTGGGTACCGTTTTTGCGGGATTCGGCTGTTGGTAGGATTCTTAATCGCATAATCGATCCTTACCTGAATATTTTTCGTAAGGGGCCAGTTCAAAGATTTTCTTACGCAACGGGATTAGATTTGTCTTTCCTATTGGGATTATTAGTTCTTTACTTTGTGCAGGATTATGCCCTTAATTGGATAGCTAATATTCTCTTTCGGGTGCTAGGCTAATGATGAAGAGACAGGCAAGCAGCTTTTATCCACACTTTGATTCAGAAGAAAAGACGACTGTTGACAAAATGGTCGGCTTTTTTAATCAGATTATTTTTAAGCACGAGGCAATTTTAACGGACTTTTTAGATCCAGCACAAAGGGACATTTTAAAAACGGTTGCTGGTGGTGACTTGTTGGTGCAGGAATTTGGTGGCTACCATGAAGCGGAGAAAAAGCGCGTTTATTTAAGTGAAGATTGGGTTAATTTAATGCCCGCAGACTATCAGGTAACGGCTTGTGAAATTTATTATCCTAGTAAATTTACTCAATTGACTCATAGCTCAATTTTAGGAACATTGGCTAACTCCGGTGTTGAGACGGATACCTTTGGGGATATTATTACTGATAGCGCTGGCAAATGGCAGTTTTTTATAAAAAGTGAACTGTTCGACTTTTTTACGCAGCAGATTGATCGTATTGGACGCACGCAGGTCAAGGTGCGTGCAGTTTCACCAAAAGAAATTCTAGTGCCAGAAGATGATAGTCAAATTGTTCCGCTAATTGTTGCTTCGCTTAGAATTGACGCGGTTTTAGCTGGGATTAGTAAGAACAGTCGCGGGCAATTAAAAGCAGCAGTTAATGCTAATTTAGTAAAATTAAATTGGCATGGAGTGAAAGATTCTAATATAATAGTAAAAGTAGGTGATGTTCTCAGCTTAAGGCACTTTGGAAGAAGTAAAATTATGGACATTACAACTACTAAAAAAGGTAAATATAGGGTGGTGCTAAAACTGTGGCAGACACAAAAACACAAGCAAAAAGATTAACGCCAATGGACATTCACAATCAAGAATTTAAAAAGCGTGGACTTAACGGTTATGATCGCCGAGAAGTTGATAGTTTTTTAGATCAGGTTGTTGATGATTATGGTGATGCGTTAGATCAGACGGTTGATTTAAAAAATAATATTGTCAGTTTAAAAGATCAAGTTGCAAAATTACAAACGCAGGTTAACCAATATCAGCAGACTAAAGAAGATGCTGAGCAGGCAGTTGTTCGTGCGCAAGAGCAAGCACAAAAAATTATTCAAAATGCGACGCAACAGGCTGCAATTAATACTGATTACGAAAAGCAGCAACAAAAAACCATTAATAATGATTATGAACGGCTAAAGAAAGAAATAGCTGGTTATCGCAATCATCTTCAAGATTTGTTGCAAACGGCGATTGATAATTTAAGTGATGAAAAATGGCAAAGGGCGCTCGATAAATATTTTTCAACGGAACGCTTTTATCCGCCAGATGGCTCAGAACCAATAACTTTGGTCGATGATGACGAAGATATGGACGACGATGAAGAGCTAGATGAGCTTGACAATGATGATGAAGATGACGTAAACTTTGAGGAAGACATTGAAGAGGATCAGGATCCTGATGCTTCGGACCAACCACAGCCAATGACTGGTGATAGTCCGAGTCATGAAACTGTTAATCCGCAAACGTCTAATCTATCAGATAATGGATCTGGACCAACAATTGTTTTTCCAGATGATTATAAAGATCATAATTAATAATAGACTGACAGTAAAACTTGCAGGCAATTCAGCGAATTAGCGTTGGTGGGAGGCTAATGTAAGAGCCTAATAGTTGATCAGCTGCCTTATTTGGTCTATTTACGTCGATTGCACGATACGCAATCCATAAGTGGAGCTTAACAGCTCAATTTAGGTGGTACCACGATGATCAACCTCGCCCTAATTTAGGACGAGGTCTTTTTTTACAGAAAGGAATCTAACAATGAGAGTAAAAGATACACTCAATTTGGGTAAGACCAAATTTAAGATGCGGGGAAATCTTCCAGTTCGTGAAGCTCAATGGCAAAAAGAATGGGAAGAAAATAAATTATATGAACAAAGATTGAAGTTGAATGAGGGCAAACCTCGTTTTGACTTACATGATGGCCCTCCATTTGCCAATGGTAATATTCATATGGGTCACGCAATGAACAAAGTTTCGAAAGATATTATTGTTCGTTATAAGAACATGGACGGCTATTATGCACCATACGTTCCAGGTTGGGATACTCACGGTTTGCCAATTGAACAACAATTAGCTAAGCAGGGAATCGACCGCAAGACAATGGATCGGGCAGAATACCGTAAGCTTTGTGAAGAATTTGCTAGAAAAGAAATTAAAAAGCAAATGGAAGACTTTAAGCGCCTTGGAGTTATGGGCGATTGGGATCATCCATACATTACGTTGCAGCCTGAATACGAAGCTGAAGAAATTCGCGTCTTTGGTAAGATGTACGAAAAAGGTTACATTTACAAGGGTAAGAAGCCAGTTTACTGGTCACCATCAAGTGAATCAACCTTGGCTGAAGCCGAAGTAGAATATCACGATATTAAATCACCATCAATCTATGTTGCCTTTCCAGTTAAAGATGGTAAAGGAATCTTAGATAGTAAAGATACTTACTTCTTAATCTGGACTACGACACCGTGGACAATTCCAACTAACCAAGGAATTACAGTCAATCCAAAATTTGATTATTCTGTTATTCAAGTTGGTGCTAAACGCTATGTTGTTGGGACTGACCGCTTAGAAGCAGTAGCTAAGGACCTTGACTGGACTGATTACCAAGTTGTTCAACATATGCAGGGAACTGATATGGATTGCATGGTAGCCAAGCACCCATTGTATGATCAAGATTCCTTGCTGATGAACGCACTTCACGTTACATCTAGTGATGGTACTGGTTTAGTTCATACTGCTTCTGGCTTTGGTGAAGATGACTATAACGTTGCGCAAAAATACGGCTTACCAGTGTTCAGTCCAATGGATAACAAGGGTTGCTTTACTTCTGAAATTCCTGATCCTGATTTAGTAGGGATGTTCTATGATGACGCTAATAAAGTTGTTAGTGAAAAGCTAAAGAAATCTGGCAATTTACTTAAGTTAAGTTTCTTTACGCACTCATATCCACACGACTGGCGGACTAAGAAGCCGGTTATTTATCGGGCAACAACTCAATGGTTTGCTTCAATTAAAAAGTGTCGTGAACAAATCCTTGAACAAATTGATCAAGTTAACTTCACACCATCTTGGGGAAAGTTGCGTCTGCACAACATGATTAAGGACCGTGGCGATTGGGTAATTTCACGTCAACGGGCATGGGGTGTTCCGTTACCAATTTTCTACGCTGAAGATGATACGCCAATTGTTACTCCAGAAACGATTGAACATGTTGCCCAAATCTTTGCCAAGGAAGGTTCAAATGCATGGTACACGCACACTGCTAAAGAATTGCTTCCAGAAGGATTTACTTCAGAACATTCACCAAATGGTGAATTTAGAAAAGAAACCGACATTTTGGATGTTTGGTTTGATTCTGGGTCATCACATCAAGCAGTTATGGCTCACCGTAAAGATTTGCGCTTCCCAGCTGACCTCTACCTTGAAGGTAGTGATCAGTATCGTGGTTGGTTTAACTCAAGTTTAATTACTGCTGTTGCGGCAACTGGGCAAGCACCTTACAAAGAAATTTTATCGCAAGGATTTGTTCTTGATGACAAAGGACATAAGATGTCCAAGTCATTGGGTAACGTAATTTCACCTAATGATGTAATTAAGCAAATGGGTGCTGAGATCATTCGTTTGTGGGTTGCTTCAGTTGATACAACTTCCGATGTTGCCGTTTCTCAAGATATTTTGCGCCAAACTTCTGAAAGTTACCGTAAAATTAGAAACACATTCCGTTACATGCTTGCTAACACTAGCGACTTCGATCCAAGTAGTAATCGTGTTGCATACAAGGATATGAATTCAATTGACCAGTACATGGAAGTTAGATTAAATGACTTGGTTAAGGAATGTCTTGACAGTTACGACAGATATGACTTTAATAATGTTTATAAGAAGGTCTTTGCCTTTATTTCTAACGACTTGTCAGCTTTTTATCTAGACTTTGCCAAAGATATTTTGTACATTGAGAGTGAAGATGGTCTTGCAAGAAGATCAATGCAAACAGTTATTTATGATGCTGCCGTTAAGTTGGCTAAAATTTTAACACCGATTTTGCCGCACACAATGGAAGAAATCTGGTCATTCTTAAAAGAGCCAGAAGACTACATTCAACTTGCAAATATGCCAGAGGTTGAGGCTTTTGCTAACCGTGAAGAATTGCTCGATAACTGGAAGCACTTTATGCATCTACGCGATGATGTTTTAAAGGCATTAGAAGAAGCACGGGATAAGAAATTAATTGGTAAGTCATTTGAAGCTGCCGTTACTATTTACCCAACTGAAGAAACTAAGACGGTTCTTAATGAATTAAATGCTAACTTCAGACAGATTCTGATTGTTTCTAAGTTGACAATTGCCGATGGTGAAGTACCAGTCGAAGCTGAACAATTACCAAATGCCGCAATTGTTGTTGAACATGCAGCAGGAGAAGTTTGTCCACGTTGCCGGATGATCAAGACAGATATTGGTAGTGATACTGACTTACCTTCGCTCTGTGCACGGTGTGCAGCGATTGTTAAAGAAGACCATCCTGAAGCAGTTCAAGAAGGATTAGGAGAATAATGCGTTTAGGAACAGTAAAACAATTTGATCATGACAGCAGTTTTGGCTTTATTGAGGATGATGAAAACCATAAATCGTACTTTGTATTTTATACAGCGATTAAAGAAGAAGGCTATCGCCGTCTTCAAGTCGGTCAAAAGGTTAAGTACCAACTTGCGCAAGGCAAAAACGGTTTACAATGTATCAATGTGTATTTAGCTGATACGCAAGAAAGTGAGTAAATGGATTTAATAGAAACTGAAATTTCTTCAAAGCAAATTTTTAAGGGGCGGATTGTCGATCTTGCTGTTAGAACAATTAAATTGCCTAACGGTGCTAGTGCAACTCGCGAAGTAGTCAATCATCAACCAGCTGCAGCTGTGATTGCAGTTAATAGCAAGCAAGAAATGTTGCTGGTTGAACAATGGCGTGAACCAATTAAAGAATTGACGTTGGAGATTCCAGCTGGGTTAATCGATGAAACTGACGCAAGTCCACTTGACGCGATGAAGCGTGAACTCAATGAAGAGGGCGGCTATCGTGCTGATTATTGGGAAAAAGTTGCTGAATTTTATTCATCACCCGGTTTTACTAATGAAAAATTGCATTTATTTTATTGTGATACATTAACTAAGTTAACTGACAAACGACTGCTTGATACTGACGAATTTTTAACCAGCCACTGGTATAATTTAGCTGATCTAAAGCAGTTGTCTGCTCAAGGTAAAATTGTTGATGCTAAAACCTTGTATGCAATGAGCGTGTGGGAAAACATGTTGCTAACAGGTGAAAAAGCAAAGGAATAATATGACTGAGAAACGATCCGATTACCGCAAACAAATTAAACGTAAAAAGAATAATGGTCTTTTACATACAATTAAGTCAGCTTTTGATGATAGCGATGAAGCAGTTGATGTTAACCCTGACTTTATGCGTGAGCCTGAAGAAAAAGAGCACGTAGCGCAAAAAACTACTGCAAGGACTAAACGTGAAAAACAGCTCCATGCTACTCGTGAGTCTAATGCGCGAACTAATGCAAAAGCAGGCAAAAAGCAAGATACTGACAAGAGCTTACTTTTAAAGAAAAAGCTGAATCGAGCAATTTTGATTGTAATTGTTTTAATTGTTCTGGTATTATTGGCATTGTTTCATTTATAAAGATAAAATTTTATTTGAGGATTAAGATGAAGATAGCAATTATTGTCCCAATGGCAATTGAGGCAGAGTATTATCGTAAAAACTTTTACTCAGGTAACAAAGAAATGTTCGGATCAACCGTATTCGAGCATTTTTGCGTTAAAGACAATGATATCTACTTGGGCCTGAGTGGAATCGGCAAGGTGCAAGCGGCAATGAACTTGTCTAGTTTATTAAGCAAAGTTGAGATTGATTTAATCTTGATGACGGGAACTGCTGGGTCACTGGCTCCTGATGTTCACAGAGAAGACTTACTGCTAGCAGATTCGTTTACCTATCATGATGCGCATAATACCCTGGCTGGTGATTATGTGGAAGGGCAAATTCCGGGAGAACCAGCAGAATTTAAGTTGGATTCTCCTGCTAGAGAAGACTTTAAGAACTTCTTAACTGCGGAAAATGTGCCGTTTAAAGAAGGGTTAATTGTTACTGGGGATGCCTTTATTGGCTCCGACGTTCAAAAAGAAACGATTAAGCAGAATTTCCCTAATGCGTTGGCTGTAGAGATGGAAGGTGCTGCTTTTGCGCAGGTTGCCTACCACTTCAATAAGCCACTGATTGCTTTGCGGGCAATTTCCGACAATGGCAATGATGATGCTAACGAAGATTTTGACAAATTTGCTCAAAAAGTTGGTGCTAAAGCCGCTGAACTGATTTGTGCTTATTTAAAGAAGATGAATTAAATGCAAGAAATTTATTTAGATAACGCGGCGACCACGCCAATGTCACCGCAAGTTATTGATGTCATGACCAGCGAAATGAAGAATGACTTTGGTAATGCATCAAGTACTTACGAATTGGGGCGTAAGGCGCGGCACGCAATTGATCATGCGCGCAGCCAAATTGCTGCAGCAATTAATGCCGACGATAATGAAATTATTTTTACCTCTGGTGGCTCAGAGAGCAATAATACTGCTATCTTTGGTGTTGCCCACAGTCGCAAAGAGATTGGTAAGCAAATTATCACGACTAAGATTGAGCACCCGTCGGTTTTGAATCCAATGCGTCAGTTAGAGCGCGAGGGTTATGAAGTGACTTACCTTGATGTTGATGAGAACGGTCATATTTCACTTGATGACCTTAAAAACGCCCTGACACCAGCAACGATTTTAGTATCAGTCATGGCCGTCAATAATGAAGTTGGCAGTATTAATCCGCTGGCAGAAATCGGTGCAATTGTCGCAGATAGTAACGCCTATTTCCATGTTGATGCGGTTCAGGGTCTGGGTAATATTGACCTTGATGTTAAGAAAATGCAGATTGACTTGCTATCGACGTCAGCTCATAAAATTAATGGACCCAAATTTTTAGGCTTTTTATACGAAAACAAGCAAATTGATTTACCACCACTGGTTTTAGGTGGTGAGCAGGAGACTAAACGGCGGGCTGGTACTGAAAATGTGCCGGGAATTGCTGGCTTTGGTGAGGCTGTTAGTGAAATTGCCGGGATTGACAAGACTGCTTTGCAGGCCAAGTATTTGCATTGGCAAGAAATGATTTTGCAGGCACTTGACAAGAGTAATGTCCAGTATGAAGTTAATGGTGGCTGCGGCGAGCACGTATCACATCATGTTCTTAATCTGCATATCGTGGGTGTCAGCACGACGATTTTACAAGCAAACCTTGATCTAGCAGGCTTTGCAGTCTCTGGTGGTTCTGCTTGTACCGCTGGTTCACTTGAGCCTTCACATGTTTTGATGGCTTGTTTTGGTAAAAAATCTCCGCGGGTTAATGAGTCAATTCGAATTTCTTTTGGGCGGTATAATACGGACGAGGAAGTAGCCGCTTTTGCGCAAGAATTATGCAAAATTGCCCATAAGGTACAAAAGTAATTGCTTTTTCTAGCAAGTTAACTTATTATAAGTAAGTGAGGTAAAATTATGGCAAATACAGTTACAATTAATGGCGACCAGCGTAAATTTACACTAAGTCCCGATTTGAAACTTTATGCGTTGATTGATGCCGGTTTTGTCAAAACCGTTAAGGGAAACTTTAATTATGAACATCCACTTTATAATGATTCTCCTTATGATGCACCAACTAAACTTAAAATGACAATTAACAAGGACATGACACGGTTAACAATGGTGGTAACCGATCGCAGTGGCTTGCAGAAGGTAAACATTTTTAAGAACAAGCAATTAGCGCAAACTGTAGAACTGTTAGACTATATTTTAAAAGATCTCGAAGAACGTAAAATTATTGTTCCAGTAAAGGATTGATGAAAGTTGACTGAAAAGAAGACAAGAGTCGTTGTTGGCATGAGTGGTGGCGTTGATTCATCTGTATCTGCTCTTTTATTGAAGGAGCAGGGCTATGATGTGATTGGCGTCTTTATGAAAAACTGGGATGACACTGACGATGCCGGTGTTTGTACAGTAACTGAAGATTACGATGATGTTAAAAAAGTAGCAGATCAAATCGGCATTCCATATTACTCAATTAACTTTGAAAAAGAATATTGGCACCGTGTATTTGAGTACTTTTTAAGTGAATATAAAAAGGGTAGAACACCTAATCCAGACATTATGTGTAATAGTCAGATCAAATTCAAATCATTTTTGGAATTTGCATTGAACTTGGATGCCGATTATATTGCAATGGGTCATTATGCTAAAACCGTTACGGATGAAAATGGCGTCACTCACATGATGCGGCCAAAGGATGGTAATAAGGACCAAACTTACTTTTTGAGTCAATTAAGTCAAGAACAAATTAGTAAGGTGATTTTTCCACTAGCTAATTTGACAAAGCCTCAGGTACGCGAAATCGCAATTAAGGCAGGTTTAGCAACTGCTAAAAAGAAGGATTCGACCGGGATTTGTTTTATTGGTGAACGAAATTTCCGTAAATTCTTGAGTGAATTTTTGCCAGCCAAGTCAGGTAAGATGGTTACCGCAGATGGCAAGGTTGTTGGCGAGCACGCTGGCTTAATGTATTACACAATCGGTCAGCGGTCAGGCTTAGGTCTTGGCTCAACTAAGGAATCAACTGATCCGTGGTTTGTTGTTGGTAAGGATTTAGCCAAGAATGAATTGATTGTTGAACAGGGTTATGATAGTGAACTGCTCTATGCAACTAAGTTAGAAGCTAGTGGCATGTCATTCTTTACCGGTCAGCCAGATCATGATTTCAAAATTCATTGTAGTGCCAAGTTCCGCTACCGCCAGTGTGATGTTGGCGTGACGGTTGAATACCACGCAGCAGAAAACACTGCTACTGTATATTTTGATGAGCCGGCTCGCGCAGTTACTCCTGGCCAGGCACTCGTTCTTTATAATGGTGAGGAATGCCTCGGTGGTGGTAACATTGATGCCGCATATCAAGAAGAGAAGCAATTACAATTAGTTTAATTTGATCTAAAAAAGGAAAGCATAATTTGCTTTTCTTTTTTTGTTTTGCTCTCATTAAATGATAAACTAGACAAGTAACAGCAATAGAAAAGAGATAAAATTACTGATGCAGATTTATTTTGTACGGCATGGAAAAACAGAGTGGAATCTTGAAGAACGGTTTCAAGGAGGACATGGCGACTCCCCACTATTGTCGCAAAGCTTAGTTGATATTAAAAAGTTGGGTCAGCACCTAAAAGATACTAAATTTAGAGCAATTTATGCTAGCCCTTTAAAGCGGGCCTTTAATACGGCACAAGGAATTGATGATGCAATGAATGCCGAATTACCGGTGATTATTGATGAACGCCTGCGTGAATTTAACTTAGGCAAAATGGAAGGTATGCAATTTAAGGTAGCCGAGCAAAAGTATCCTACACAAGTTGATGACTTATGGAATCATCCTGAGCGTTATGATGGGCACCAGATTAACGGTGAAAATTACCCTGAAGTGATTGCTCGGGGCCAAAGTTTTGCTCGCAAAGTTGCGCAGAAATTTTCTAATCCAGATGATAAAGTTTTGGCAGTCAGTCACGGTGCTGCTTTGTCAGCAATTATGGGTGGTCTGTTAGGTTTTTCACTTAAAAATTTGCGCCAAAAAGGCGGCCTAAATAACACTAGTTTGACAATTTTATCTACCGATGACCAAGGTCAAACTTGGCACTCATTAATTTGGAATGAAACCGATTTTTTAGACCGTAAACTTTCAGAAACGGATGCATTATAGATGGCTAAACAGGATAAGCGGCAAGCAGACATTGACCAAAAAATTCACCAATTAATAACTAAAATCGATCAGCAGCCGCAAAAGGCGGATAATTATTTGCAACTGGCAACTTATTTACTAAATGAGGGTAGTTTTGCTCAAGCAACGCAATTATTGGAGCAGGCCAAGCAGGTAGTGAAAAAGCCGCAGGACTTAGATTATGATTTAGCAGTCTGCTACTACATGCAAGGAGATTTTGATAAGGCACTAACCTTGCTGGACCGAATTCCGAATGATGATTTGGTTTTATATCAAAAAGCACTGGTCTACCTCAAAATTGGGCAGAAGCAAAAAGCCTTGGCCTATGCGTTGACAATCGAGAAACTTGATAATCGGGTACGAGAATTGCTGGGTGATATTTGGCTCAGTCTTGGTCAATTAAAGGAAGCGCGGACTAGTTATGAGCAAATCCCACCAGCTGCTAGAAGCGCGAAAGTTAATTTCTTACTTGGAATTACAGTCTTGGAAGATGACCGCGAGAAGGCACAAGAATTTTTGCAAACAGCAAAAAAAATGGACCCAAAATATTATCAGCAGGCACTTGACCAGTATTCATCAATTCTTAAATTAGTTAAGGATAAGGGCAATAGTAATGACTGAATTTGTAGGCAAAATTAATGGAATTGTTTTTGAAAATAATCAGGATTTGTACAAAATTATTGATGTGATGATTAGCGGCAAACTGGCTGATTATGACAGGGATGAAATCAAAGTCACCGGTAATTTTGGTGATGTGCAGATTGGAGGTACCTATCAGTTCTCAGGTAAATTGGTGGTTCACAACAAATTCGGTTTGCAGTTTCGCTGTGACCGTTATCAGCAAGTTCTGCCACATGAGGAGGGGAGTTTGAGCCGTTATTTGAGCTCAAACAAGTTCCCAGGTATTGGTAAAAAAGCTGCTAATACGATTATCGCCGCACTAGGAGTCAACGCCTTGGCGGTGCTTAAGGACAACCCAGCTAAGATTGCTACATTGTCTTTAACGCAAAAACAAAAGGATAGTTTGCTTGCCGGTGTAAATTCGATGGATTCTTATTCAGAAATCATTTTGAAGTTGACCCAGTTTGGTTTGAATAGAAAGGTTGCCAGCCGTCTCTACCAAATCTATCATGGTGAAACACTGACTAAACTCCAAGAAGATCCTTATGCCTCAATTGATGAGGTCACCGGTTACGCCTTTAGGAGTGCTGACCGCATGGGACAGGAGATGGGAATTCCTAGTGATGATCCACGCAGAATTAACGGCGCCATTTTTCAGGTTTTGCTTGATGAATTAAGTAAAGAAGGCAACACCTACGTTAAGTTGGCGCAATTATTGACAGACACCAGCAAGTTGTTGCAAATTAACCAGTTCGATCCAATTGCTAGTTGTGTTAATCAACTCCAACATGATGGTAAGGTGGTTGTTTCTGGCGAAAATGCCGCTCTGCAAAATATTGCACAAACGGAAAATGACATTGCCTTAACGATGAAAAATTTAATTGAGCGGCGAGTTGAGCAGGATGAAAACGAGCAATATAGTGATCGCAGCGTCAATCAAGCGATTAAAAAGGCCGAAAAAGAGCTAAAAATCAAGTATGATGACACACAAAAAGCAGCCATTAAAAATGCTTTGACCCACCCGATTTCGATTTTGACAGGTGGTCCCGGTACCGGTAAGACGACAATCATTAATGGAATTTTGCTGGCGCTGCGCGATTTGGCAGAGATACCAGCTTCTGCTCTTTACAGTAGTGATCCGCCATTTCTATTGGCCGCGCCTACTGGTCGTGCTGCTAAAAGAATGGAAGAAATCACTGGTATTACTGCTAAGACAATTCACCGCATGTTAGGATTAGGAATTGGCGAAAACGATGAAGCTGACCTAAATGAGCTTAATGGAGAAATTTTAATCATCGATGAAATGTCCATGGTTGACATGTTCCTTTTTAAGCAGCTAATTTCAAGTATTAACCAAACTAAACACGTTGTTTTTGTGGGTGATAAAGACCAGCTGCCATCAGTTGGTCCGGGCAATGTCTTTAGTGATTTAATTAAATCGGCTGCGCTGCCGACGACCGTATTAACGCAAATTCACCGGCAAGGCGACGATTCAAGTATTATTACTTTGGCACATGATATTAATGAGGGGACTGATCAAGATGCCCTGTTCCAAAAGACAAAAAATTATTCCTTTATTTCTTGTCCGCCACACGAAATTGGTCACGTGGTCAGTCAAATTGTTGAGCGTGCGCTAAAGAAATTTAAACCAGATGATGTTCAAGTCCTTGGGGCAATGTATCACGGGGAAGGTGGAGTTACTAACCTGAATAATTTGATTCAGGAAATTATGAACCCTGCTCAACCTGATAGCAAGTATCTTGAAGTCCGTGATGAAATTTTTCGGATTGGCGACCGGATTTTACAATTGCAGAATAACCCGGAAAAAGATATTTATAACGGCCAAATTGGAAAAATTATTTCCATTGATTCTAAAAATGCTCAAAAGTGCATGACCGCTGATTTTGATGGCCGAGAAATCAATTTTAGTAAAAAAGACCTGTTTGACCTGACTCGTGCTTATGCCATTACAATTCATAAGTCACAAGGGTCGGAATTTCCGTTAGTCATTCTAAATTTAACTATGCAAAATTATGTGATGCTCAAGCGTAATCTGCTATATACGGCAGTTACGCGGGCAGAGAAAAATTTGGTTTTAGTTGGCGATCCACGTGCTTACGTCATGGCACTTAATACATCGGGGAATGACCGAAAAACTGGCTTGACTGCCAAACTGCAAAAATTACTTGAACAGGAGCCTGATGAAGCTGACGATAAACAGGCTATGGCTGAAGTTTCGACTAAAGAGCAAAATAGTGAGCCGAAGGATTATATTTTGACATCAGAATTGATTTATTCTGGTGAAATTGATCCGATGATTGGCATGCGCGGCATTAAATTGGTGTCCCGCACATAAAATAGAGGTAAATAATGGTAAAAGAACTAACAAAGCCGTTGCAACTTAAACAGGCAATTGGTGATTGGATTGCAACTCACACCGGTGTTACCGCCGTTAGCAGCGATACTTGGGAAGTGGCGACAACTGCAATTGATTCGTACGGTGAAACAGTTTATTGCTTTGTCCAACAAGTTGGCGATGATTATTTAGTAACTGAC
Source organism: Lactobacillus sp. ESL0679 (assembly GCF_029433515.1). Taxonomy (GTDB): domain Bacteria; phylum Bacillota; class Bacilli; order Lactobacillales; family Lactobacillaceae; genus Lactobacillus. The sequence goes on from NZ_JAQTIG010000002.1 coordinate 106,145, forward strand.
GATGGGCGGATTTTATTTAAACTTGATCCTGGAATTAGTGACGCCGATTTATTTGAAACAACCGCTGAGATTGCTTTAGGGGCAGGTTATGATTTCAATGAAGAAAATTGTGAAATTTCCATTCAGGTTAAACAGGAAAACTTGGCTCAGGCAATCGTTAAATTAGCCCAGCTGCAGGTTGCTATTTCATATCTGGGATAAAAAGGTTAGTGTCGTACCAAATTTATTTTTGTGCTTGGTTGCGGTTGCCTTGATTTTGATGCTTGACATTTATACCAGAAGGGGCAAAATTAACTTTATGAAATGAGGTAATAAAAATTAAGAAGCAGAAAATTGGGTTAGTATCACTAACTCTTTTGTCATTAGGTTCGATTATTGGCTCGGGTTGGCTATTTGGTGCCGGAGAGGGTGCGCATTTAGCGGGACCTGCGGCCATTTTTTCTTGGCTAATCGGTGCCGTTATCATGGGTTTTATTGCCATTGTTTATACTGAAATGGGAACAATGTTCCAGCAGAGTGGAGGTATGAGTCGGTTTGCGCAGTACACGCACGGGTCATTACTGGGCTTCATTGCTGCGTGGGCTAATTGGGTTTCGCTTGAGACAATTTTGCCAATTGAAGCTGTGGCTGCGGTTCAATATTTAAGTTCTTGGCCATGGCCGTGGGCGCGTGGGTTTCACCAATTAATGCATCACGGACAAATTACGGGACTAGGTCTATTAGTCGTGTTTGCCTTTATGGGCATTTTTACATGGATTAATTATTATTCCGTTAATTTGATGGCCCGCTTTTCCAATACTATCACGTGGTTTAAAATTATCATTCCAACTTTAACCTTTATTTTGCTGCTGATGTCGGGCTTTAACGCACATAACTTAGCGTTAACAACTACAAATTGGTTTCCTAACGGGACAGCGCCGATTTTAACGGCAACGACTAGTGCTGGGATAATTTTTTCTTACGATGCGTTTCAAACGGTTATTAATCTTGGGAGCGAAATTGAAAATCCGCAGAAAAACATGCGTCGCGCAATTATTATTTCATTGGGCTTAAGTGCGTTATTATATACGCTACTGCAATTTACATTTGTGGCCAGCATGCCGCATCACTTGATTCAGGTGAAAGGCTGGTCAGGAATTAATTTTAATTCACCATTTGCTCAATTGGCAGTTTTATTAGGGCTAAATTGGTTATCTATTTTGTTATATATCGACGCGTTTGTGTCGCCGTTTGGTACAGGAATTGCGTTTATGGCAACAACGAGCAGATCACTTGCAGCAATGGCTGAAAATAGGCATTTACCGCAATTTTTAACTAAATTGGATGCCAAATATCACACGCCACACAAGGCAATGCTGGCAAGTTTGATTGTTAGTATCATCCTTGTAACTTTGTTTCCAAATTGGGGCCAGCTGGCAAGCGTGATTGCCACGTCTACTTTAATTGCGTATTTAACTGGGCCGGTTTCGACAGCAGCTTTGCGTAAGTTAGCACCGAAATTTAATCGTCCGATTAAATTACGTCACTTAAAGGTGCTAGCACCAATTACCTTTGTCTTAACCAGTTTGGCAGTTTACTGGGGTCAGTTTCCAACCACTTGGGAAGTAATGCTGGTTATCTTGGCAGGGATGCCAATCTATGCTTATTATGAGTGGAAGAATAACGATCATCAGTTTAAGCAAGCTCTCCGCGGTAGCTGGTGGTTAATTTGTTACCTAATAGTGATGGCTGGTCTGTCAGTTTTGGGTGCTAAAGAATTTGGCGGACTTAATTGGCTGCATTATCCCTGGGATTTGGTAATTGTGGCGATAATTAGTATTGGCTTTTACTATTGGGGTGTTCATAGTGCTTATGCTGGCCCCGATCTAGACCAAGCTGCGCAAATTAATCAAAGAGCTCAGATAGAAGAATAAATAAAAATCGTTTTCGTAACTATTAATTACGAAAACGATTTTTTTACTTTAATAGATTAAAATGACTGACCTTTAATTTTAAATTAAATGGTCGCTGGTAAATTTCCTCACCATCTACTTGCGCAAATTCCTTTTGCTCAGTTTTAACGATTATTTCCTTAGCTTCAATGTAATGAAATTGTGGGTCGTTAACATGAGAACCATCCTTGAGTAAATGATAGAGCAGATTGATTAACTTAGGAATGCTGAACTTTTCGATAACAATTGCGTCAATTCGGTGGCTTGTAATCTTAGCACTTGGTAATAGTGGGAAGCCACCGCCAAAGTAGGGATGATTGGTAGTGGTTACTAAAAAGGCATCATCAAATTGCATCTTATTAGTTGCACTACGAACTTCTACACTAAAGGTATTTTGTCTGCGTAGGGCACGTAAAATGTTAGCACCATAAATTAGTTTGCCCTCATTTATTTTGTTAAGCATTTCTTTTAATTTTGAGTGGTTGCTAAAATGATTAACATAAGCATCGAAGCCAATGCCGAAGCTGTTGGCAAAATAGCTGGTTTGATCCTTGTAGCCAGCTAGTTGGAACTGGCCGCAGTCAATTTGCTTAGGTATTAAATCCTTTTGTAAACTTGCCAGCAATTTTTCCGGATTAGATGTTAATTTAGTAGCTCGGGCAAAATCATTACCGGTACCAGCGGGTAGGTAGGCAAAAGGAGTTTCGGGATTAGCAGAGCGCTTAATACCGTTTAATACTTCATTAAGCGAGCCATCGCCGCCAATAATTAATAAGACATCGCTTGGAGCGTGCTTTTGGTTACTATAATCTTGGGCCAGCTTAATTAATTCACCGGCGTAGGTGCTCTTTTGAAAGTCAAAATTAATATTAGCATCAACTAGTAGCTGTACTAATTCGCTAAAACTTTTTTTACCTTGGCCGTTACCAGCTATTTCGTTAACCAGCAGGTGTAATTTCATTTTATTACTCATCTTTATATATTAAAAAAGCCCTAACGGGCTTTTTATTATTTCTTTTCAACAATCATTGGCAAAATCATTGGCCGTCTCTTGGTTCTTGAATATAAAAAGTCAGAAAGATTTTCAACAATTGCCTTACGGATAACGCTGTCCTTAGGATGATCGGTCTTATCCATTTCTGATTTAAGCACGTGGTAGATATGCTTTTGAGCTTGACTGATTAAATCAGTTGATTCGCGCATATAGACAAAGCCACGGCTTAAAACATCAGGTCCAGCTAAAACTCTTTTGTGCTTGTAGTCAACGGTTGCAACTGCAACTACTAAGCCTTCTTCAGATAGGACTTGGCGGTCATGGACAACAACGTTGCCAACATCAGCAGTCCCAGACGTGTCAACATAAACATCGCCTGCCGAAATATGACCAGCAATTCTGGACCCTTCGGGACTGAAGCAGAGCACCTCACCGTTTTCCAAAACAAAAGTATGGTCTGCTGGAACCCCAGCAGCTTGAGCTAATTCTGTATGGATCACTTGCATGCGGTATTCGCCGTGGACCGGGATCATATATTGCGGATGGGTCAAGCGAACCATCATTTTTAGTTCTTCTTGTCCGCCATGTCCGGAAGTATGAACGTTATTGACCCGGCCATGAACAATATTAGCGCCGCCTTCCATCAATTTATTGATTAGGTGGTTAACACTCAAAGTGTTCCCGGGAATTGGGTTAGACGAGAAGATAATCGTATCTCCAGGCTGCAAGCTAATTTGTCTGTGAGTCCCATTGGCAATCCGTGAAAGGGCAGCTAAAGGTTCTCCTTGCGAACCAGTACATAAAATCATGGCCTGATCAGCTGGTGTGTGGTTAATTTCATTGGCATCAACGATTAACCCTTCGGGAACATTCAGATAGCCAAGGTCAATCCCATTCTGCACGCCATTTTCCATACTGCGACCGAAAATGGCTACCTTACGTCCCGTATCAATGGCAGCTTGAATAGCTGTTGATACACGATAAAGGTTAGAAGCAAACGTGGCAAAGATAATTCGCCCATGAATCCCGGTAATAATGTCGTGCAGCGATTTCGCTACAAAACGTTCAGATTTGGTAAACTGGGTAACTTCTGCGTTAGTCGAGTCGGAGAGAAGGGCTAAGACGCCATCCTTTCCTAATTTAGCCATCTTTTGAAAGTCTGGAGCTGGTTGGTTCATTACCGGGGTTAAGTCGAACTTAAAGTCACCAGTAAAGACAACTGCACCAAGTGGCGTATGAACAGCAATTCCTAAGGTGTCAGGAATTGAGTGGGTGGTTCTGAAGAATTCAACGGATAACTTCTTGAATTTGAGGACAGTATCTTCGTGTTCTTCGTGAAGTTCGGTTGTTCTTAAGATACCATGTTCTTCAAGCTTGCCCTTAATTAAGGCCAAGGCAAACGGAGTGGCGTAAACCGGAATTTCTGGAATTTTTTCTAGTAAAAACGGGATACCACCAATGTGGTCTTCGTGACCGTGACTGACAACTAACGCCTTAATTTTCTTGCGATTCTTAACTAAGTAAGAATAGTCGGAAATAACGTAGTTAATTCCTAGTAAATCATCTTCTGGGAACTTAATCCCGCAATCCATGATGATAATTTCATCTTGATATTGAACACAATACATATTTTTGCCGATTTCGTGCAACCCCCCGATTGCAAAAACGGCAACTTCATTATTTTTAATGCGCACGAAAACTACTTCTTGCTCTCAAACGACGTTAATTTAAAATCAGCGTGTTCTTTTTCGTAATCTAATGAATTACCTGCGAGTTCTTGGATGAGTTCGATGTTGTAGGGGGTATTTTCCTCAACCAATGTCCGGGCACTGACCATGTTGTCAGCTTCCATGTAAAGAGTTTCGGTTGTTTCTCTACGTGGGTTAACAACCTTGTCTTTTTGATACAAAACTTTGTAGATCATCTTTGTATTCTCCTATTCAGTTATAAAAACGTTCTTAAGATGAATATTTGCAAAAATATTCAATAGCTAATAAAAATTCTACCATAATTGCAATGGCAAGTATAGAAACAAGTTTTAAATAGTTAAGCAAAAAAGCCGTCAAACAGGCATTGGCGGCTCCTTTGTCTCTAACTTAACTAATAAATAACGACTGTGTCTTCGTCTAATTTAAATGGGTCTTGCTTGTTAATTCGGTCATAAAAGAGGTGACCACGCAAGTGCTCAATTTCGTGAGAAGCAACAATTGCTGGATAATCCTTTAAGCGAATGGTTTTTTCTTCACCATCAACAGTATAATAATGAATCTTTAACTTGTCGGGACGTGGCACATAACCATCAATTATTTTGTCAACACTTAGGCAACCTTCACCTTCACTCAGACAAGCTTGACGAACTGATTCGGACAAAATTTCGGGATTGACAAAAGTCTCCTTAAAAATAATTTCGTTCTTTTCATTTGGTACAAGCAGTGAGGCCATTTGGACACTTTCGCCAACTTGAGGTGCAGCCAGCCCAACACCCGCACGTAATTGGTGCTTTTTGGCAATTTTAGGATCTTGCGAATTAATTAGGTATTCCATCATTTCGTCAGCTAATTGGCGATAGTGGTCACTAAGTGGAAAAGTCAACGGCTGTGCCACTTTACGCAATACTGGATTACCGTCGCGGGTAATATCTTTCATTAAAATCAATTGAATTCACTCTTTCATCTAAAAGTTATACTTATATTTTTACCATAAATCTGGTTTAATTGTCTGACTTTTATTCTATAACACTTTTCAATTTTGAAAAAGAGGGTTAAACGTTGACCTGCATATACTTAGGTGGTAAAATCAATGAGCGTAACTACACAGATATTAAAACACTTCGATCAGCATGTTTTAAGCATGCCGCCGAAACTGTGACAAAGTCACAGTTTTTTTATTGAGGAGTGGAGGAGGAATACTTTTGTCAGAAAAAAGAAGAGACGATATTAGAAATATAGCTATCATAGCTCACGTTGACCACGGTAAGACAACTTTGGTTAACCAATTATTGAAGCAATCCGACACTCTACCTGAGCATATGGCTTTGGAAGACCGGGCAATGGATTCAAACGATATTGAACGTGAACGTGGTATTACTATCTTATCTAAGAATACTGCAGTTAAATACCACGATACTACAATCAACATTTTGGATACGCCGGGACACGCCGACTTTGGTGGTGAAGTTGAGCGAATCATGCACATGGTTGATGGGGCATTACTTTTGGTTGATGCCTACGAAGGTACAATGCCGCAGACTCGTTTCGTGCTGAAAAAGGCTTTGGAAGCTGGTGTTAAGCCAATTGTTGTTATCAACAAGATTGACCGCCCAGGTGCTCGTCCTAAGCAAGTAATGGATGAAGTATTGGAACTCTTCATTGAATTAGGTGCTAACGATGAACAGCTTGACTTCCCAGTTGTTTATGCTTCAGCTTTGAATGGAACTTCTTCATACGAAGCTGATCCAGCAACTCAAAAAGAAACAATGGCTCCAATTTTTGATACCATTCTTAAGGCAATTCCAGCTCCACTTGACAACGTTGATGAACCATTACAATTCCAAATCACAATGCTTGATTGGGATGACTATGTTGGTCGTATTGGTGTTGGTCGTATTTACCGCGGCCAAGTTAAGGTTGGCGACAACATCACTGTTATGAAGCGTGATGGCTCAACCCAAAACTTCCGCGTTACTAAGCTCTTTGGTTTCTTTGGCTTGAAGCGTAACGAAATTAAGGAAGCTAAAGCTGGTGACATTATTGCAATCAGTGGAATTAACGACATCTTTGTCGGTGAAACAATTGCTTCAGCTGAACATCCAGAGGCATTACCATTACTTAAGATTGATCCACCAACTTTGCAGATGGATTTTGTTGCTAGTGACTCACCATTTGCTGGTCGTGAAGGTGATAAGGTTACCCCTAAGAAATTGGAAGACCGTTTGATTAAGCAAACTCGGACCGATGTTTCTTTGAAGGTTGAACCAACTGACCAAATTAACGCTTGGACTGTTTCTGGTCGTGGTGAACTTCACTTGTCAATCTTAGTTGAAGAAATGCGTCGCGAAGGCTTTGAATTACAACTTTCACGGCCAAAGGTTATTTACCGTGAAGTTGATGGTACAATGTGTGAACCATTTGAAGCTGTTCAAGTTGATACTCCAGATGAATACGTTGGTTCAGTTATTGACTCCTTATCACAAAGAAAAGGTGAGATGCAGAACATGACCTCAACTGGTAACGGTCAAACTCGTCTTGACTTCTTAGTACCATCTCGTGGCTTGATTGGTTACAACAACGAATTTATGTCACAAACTGGTGGTTACGGAATTATGAACCACAGTTTTGACTCATACAAGCCAATTGTTAAGAACTGGGAACCAGGTCGAGTAAACGGTGCTTTGGTTTCAATCAGTCAAGGTAAGTCAACTACATACTCATTGCAAACTGTAGAACAACGTGGTCAATTATTTATCGGTGCCGGTGTTGAAGTTTACGAAGGAATGATTGTTGGTCAATCTTCTCGTGATCGTGATATTGCCGTTAATGTTATTAAGGGTAAGAACTTAACTAACACTCGTGCTGCTGGTAAGGACCATGCTGCTGCTATCCACGCACCAAAGAAGTTGACTTTGGAAGAAGCAATTGAATTCTTAAATGAAGATGAATATTGTGAAGTTACTCCTGAATCAATCCGTCTTCGTAAGAAGATTTTGAACACTTCAGAACGTCAAAAGGCTGACAAGAAGCGTAACCGTAACTAATCAAAGTTTAACAAATTCAAAAAAAGAGCATTCACCTAATGAAGTGGTGCTCTTTTTGCTTTATAATAAAAGCAGGTTTTTACTCTGAAGGAGAGGCTATCCGTGCGTGAAAAAATACACCATTTGAATTACAATATTTTAGTTCCATATTTGTTACTGATTGTTATCGGAATCATTATGGTTTATTCGGCAAGTTCTGATATTTTGCTGGTAAATGGTTTTAAGCCGTCAGTTTATGGTGTTAGGCAGGCAGAGTATGCTGTTGCCGGACTAGCTTTTGCCTTTTTATTTTTAAGACTACGACTTAAAAATTTCAAAAGTGCTAGGTTTGTTGAGTGGTTTTTAGGGATTAGCATGTTGCTACTCGCTTACTTAATTGGCTTAAAAATTGTTAGGGGTTCGGCAGCAGCTGTTAATGGGGCAGTTGGTTGGATTGATTTAAAGGTTATCAAAATTCAACCACTGGAAATTGCTAAATTAGCCTTAGTTGTTTACCTTGCCTTTATTTTAGACCGACATGATGGTGCTTTTAGACTTGGGCACATTATCGAAAATTTATCACGACCAGCATTTATAGCAGTCATTATGATGTTTTTGGTGTTAATTGAGCCAGACTTTGGGGGAACTGCAATCTTAGCAATGATCGTGATTGTAATGTTTTCAATGTCAGGCATTCCTGCCAAAATGGCAGTGCTTTGGCTAGTTGGTATTGGTGTTGGCGTCTTTTTACTGGCGGTGTTGGTAGTGCACTGGAATCCAAAATTTTTACAAACTAGCTACCAATATCAACGCTTTATGTCATTTTTACACCCGTTTCAATTGCAGCAAAAGGGCGGTGCACAGCTTGTCAATTCTTACTATGCAATTCATAATGGTGGTCTGTTTGGTGTTGGGCTCGGTAATAGTATGCAAAAGCGTGGTTATTTACCGGAGCCATACACGGACTTTATCTTGTCGATTGCTGCTGAGGAGCTTGGCGCAGTTGGCGCAATTGTTATCGTTGGTCTAATCTTTTACTTAATGTGGAACATTATGGAGGTTGGCATTCATGCTGAGTCCCAATTTAATGCCTTGATTTGTTTTGGCGTGGCCACGATTATTTTTACAGAAACTTTATTTAATGTTGGTGCGGTACTGGGCCTTCTTCCAATTACGGGGGTAACTTTGCCATTTATTTCTTATGGTGGGTCGTCAATGATCGTCCTTTCCGCATCAATTGGCTTAGTGCTTAACGTGGCGGCTAATGAAAGAATGGAGAAGGAGCATGAATAATGAGTATTAATCAGGACTTACAGGACACTCCTGTGACTAAGAGACAGGGCCTAATTGTCTACCTTGATTCGGTTAGTAACCAATACAAGTTGCGGCATTATGGCGATATTGTCTATTTTTCTAAAAAAATGTGTTACTGCGTTTTATATACTGATCAAGAAGAAGTTGATCAGGTGATCCAAAAGCTAAATTCACTTGATTTTGTTAAAAAAGTTGAAAAATCAAGTGAAGAAAATTTGGACTTATCAAGCAGTCATATTGAGCAACAAATTACAGAGATGGCACAAGCCGCAGAAGATAAGCTATTAAAAGAACAAGAAAAATTGGAACATTTATCATGAGAATTATTTCTGGCAAATATGCTAAACGCAATTTATTTACGCTAAAAAGCCAAAAGACAAGACCAACAAGCGATAAAGTTAAGGAATCGCTGTTTAATAGTCTGGGGCAATTTTTTTCCGGTGGACAAGTGCTTGACCTGTATGGTGGCAGTGGTGCTTTAGGAATTGAAGCAGTGTCACGAGGCTGTGACCACGCAACAATAGTTGATATTAATTATGCAGCTGTAGAAATTATTCGCAAAAATGTTGCGCTCACTAAGGAAGAAGATCAGTTTTCGGTTTATAAAATGTCCAGTAGTGTAGCGCTTAAAAAATTGGCGCAGGATGAGCAGCAGTTTGACCTAGTGTTTTTAGACCCGCCGTATGCTAAACAGCAAATTACAAAAGATATGCAAAAGATGGTGGAACTAGACTTGTTAACACCAGAGGCATTAATTGTTGCAGAGACTGATGATGAAACTAGTTTAGGTGACATTGCTAATTTTGCATTAATTAAGGAGCATCATTTGGGCAAAACGATTGTCCGCTTTTATCGGAGGGAAGAGTAATGACGGCTGCATTGTTTCCGGGAAGTTTTGACCCAATTACGAATGGCCACGTTGGCGTTATCAAACAAGCTGCAGGGATGTTTGACAAACTGTACGTAGTGGTAATGACTAATATGGCTAAAAAATATTTATTTACCGTTGATGAGAGGGTTGCTTTTGCCCAAGATGCGTTAAAGGACTGCCCTAATGTTGAGGTTTTGAAACGGCCGGAAGATTTAACGGTTAATGTGGCTCGTGAATTGCATGCAAAGGCAATTATTCGCGGCGTGCGCAACAGTTCCGACTTTTTGTATGAGCAGGAAATCGCAGCAATGAATAAAAAAATGGTGCCAGAAGTGGCAACAGTTTTGCTATTTACTAAGCCAGAAGATAGTTTTGTTGCCTCAAGTATTATCAAAGAAGTTGCTCATTTTCACGGCGATATTAGTGCGTTTCTGCCTAAAATGGCAGCTGAAGCTGTAAAGCAAAAGTTGGGATAATCATGACAAAAGAGCATCAAAATCTGCCACAAGGCAAAAGACGACTACGCAACTGGCTATTTGGAATTATTTTTTTCATGTTAATAGTTGTTGGTCTAAGTTGGCCAACTAATTATTACCTAGAAATGCCGGGAGAAGCTGTTTCTACCGGTCAATTTGTGAAAAGCAGTCAAAATGCACCTAATAATTTATATTTGGTAACGGTGAGTGAAACCAGTCAACCAGCAACCGTGTTGCAATATTTATGGAGCTATACACAAAAATATACAACGCGAATCCCGAGTTCCGAATTACTTGGTGGGCAAACCAATAGCCAATATCAAGAACTGCAGAATTGGTTTATGGAAACCAGCCAGCAAAATGCGATTTACTACGCTGCAAAAAAAGCTGGCTTAAATCCACAACTCAATTACAAAGGCGTTTATGTGATGCAGGTCCAGAAACAGTCGAGTTTTAAGGACAAGTTGCAAGTGGGCGATACTGTCCTTGGGGCTAATGGGCACCGCTTTAAATCAACCGAAGAAATGATGCAGTATTTGCAAAAGCAGCCGCTTCACTCGCAGATTAAAATTACGGTGCTACGTGAAGGCAAAAAGCAATTTTTTACCGGTAAAATTGTGAAAGTGGCGGGAACTGGCAAGCCTGGAATTGGTATCCAGTTAGTTGAACATGTTCAGGTAACCACTAAACCACGATTGACAATTGACGCAGGTGAAATCGGTGGTCCGTCAGCTGGGTTGATGTTTACTTTGACCAGTTATGAAACTTTTACGGGCCGTCGACTGGCTCGAGGACATAAGATTGCTGGTACTGGGACAATTGCACCTAACGGTAAGGTAGGCATTATTGGTGGGGTCGATAAGAAAGTTGTCGCCGCAGATAGAGTTGGTGCCGAAGTCTTCTTTGCGCCAAATGACACAACTGGTGTCAAAAAGTCGGCTAGCAATTATGTAGTTGCTAAGAAAACAGCGCGAACAATTCATTCAAAGATGAAAATTGTTCCCGTCAAGACCTTTACTGATGCACTCAATTATTTAAAACAACATTATTAATCAAAAAGTCCAGAAAAATTTCTGGGCTTTTTTGCGTATTTAATAATTGAGGTGAAAAACGTGGATTGGGAACAAATCAAAGATTTTATTTTAGAGCATAAACAATATTTTTTGGTTGGATTAGTTGTTATTGGGATTGCTCTTTGGACTCATCAAGGAAGTAGTCAAAATGATACTGCTACCGAATTTACTGAAGACTCGCAAACAGAGCAAAAAAGCACATCAGTTAAAAGTGCAGCTAAGGATGTTAAGAGTACTACTGCTCAGGAGGAGCCAGCCAAGCCGAAAAATGTTACTTGCGATATTTCTGGAGCCGTTAAGCATCAGGGAGTCTATACTTTAAAGACAGGTGCGAGACTGCAAGAATTAATTGAAGCCGCTGGCGGTGCTGCTAGGAACGCACAATTAAAGCAGGTTAATCGCGCGTTAATATTGCAAGATCAGGATAAGGTTCATATTCCTTATCAGGGCGAAAAAATTAAGGCTGATGAAATTGTAGTATCGATTGGCGGCAGTTCTACAGCAGCTACCACTTCAGATGATGCTGGTAGTTCAACCACTTCCGCAAAGTCTGGAGCCAAAGTTAATTTGAATACAGCAGATACCCAAGGATTGCAGCAGCTTAACGGTATTGGCGAGAAAAAGGCGGAGCAGATTATTGCTTACCGTCAAAAAAATGGTAATTTTAAAAAGATTGAAGATTTAAAGCAGGTTTCAGGAATTGGCGACAAAACCTTTGCGGCGCTCAAAGACCAACTGGCAGTCTGAATTATTAACGCCCGGATTTTTCTTATTAACTGCGCTGCTTGGCGTTGACTTAAGCTTTGGATTTTACCAAAGTCGCGGCTTCTTACAGCAATTAACCTGGATATTGTTAGCGTGCTACTTGGGCTTACTACTTTTACAAAAATTCGGTAACTTAAAGTGGGTAGTTGTCATCTTGCTAGTAGTGGGAATGGTTGATGCCTTTTTACATAATTCTAAAACTAACTTTGTCTTAACCGAAGATGCAGTAATCAAAATCTACCCTGACCAAGTTAAGGTTGATGATGATTGGTTATCTGGAATTGGTAGTGTCAAAACCGGTAAAGTTTTAGTCTCAGGAACGATAACTAATCAGCAGATTAACCAGCTTAATCAGGGCCAGCCTGTATACCTGTCAAGTTTAGTAGGCGACGTTAAGCAGATTATGCCAGCAACTAATTATGGCCAATTTGATTCACGTCAGTACTATGCCGGCAAAAATATTTGGCAGCAGGTTAAATTTAAAAGTTGCCGGATGCAAACCAAGACTGGTAATTTGAGCGATTATTTTCATTATCTAAGGTTTAAATTACAATCTTATTTTCGCAAAATGCCACGTATTTTGAGCTTTTTTAGTAGTGAATTACTCTTAGGAGAAAATCCTAATCAAGATAACCAGCAAATTTTAGATAATTATCGTGATCTTGGTGTCATCCATATTTTAAGTATTTCGGGATTGCATGTTGGGATTTATGCGTTGCTAATCAGCACCTTGTGTTACTACCTGAAATTTACTGAAGAAGAAACTTTCGTCTGCTGTTTAATTATTTTATCGGGCTGGGTGTTTTTAAGTAATGGTCAGGCTGGTTTTGTGCGTGCCAGCTTAACTTATCTTTTAGGAAAATTTTTTAGCTTTAAAGGTTGGCAAATAAAACATTTTGATTTATTAGGCTTAACTTGTTTAGTGCATCTGCTAGTCAATCCTCGTTTAATGATGGGAGTTGGCGCCATTTTAACTTATACGTTGGCACTTGGCTTAGAGATGACTGATAAAATGGCTGATTTCAAGCAGTCGGCCATGCTTAATTTACTATTAACCCCATTGTTATTAGTTTATTTCTTCCAATTTAACTTGTTGACGGTCTTGTTTAATATGTTAATTGTACCGTATTTCAACTGGGTGGTAATGCCGCTAACCTTTATTAATTTAGTGGTATTTAGCTGGAAGCCTAATATCTCCAACATATTTGAAGCTATTTTAAATTATGGTGAGCAGTTAATTAGTAAACTATCAGCAACTAAAATTGGGCTATTAACTTTTGGCAAGATTAATTGGTGGCAATGCTTGTTTTTGTTGGCGCTAACTACAATAATACTAGTCAATGTGAATGAAAAAGTTAAACTAACTAGGCAAGGTCGTAAACTAGCGGCTGGTCTTGGATTAACTTACTTAACTATCTTAATTACGATCCATTTTCCGTTTACTGGCCAAGTAACTTTCATTGATGTTGGTCAAGGTGACAGCATTTTAATTACAACGCCACTTTGGCGCCATGTCTACATGATTGACGTTGGTGGTAAGTTAAATTTTGGCGGTAAAAAATTAACGCCGCAAGTCAATAAAATAACGATTCCACTTTTGAAGGCTGAGGGCATTAGTCAAATTGACGGGCTTTTTGTATCGCACCAAGACGCAGACCACGTGGGAGATTTAGGTCCTTTTTTGGAACAAATGAAAGTTAAAAAGCTGTATATGGCACAAGGATTAATTAATAATCCATCTTTTCAAAAGCGGATTAGCGGGCGAATTGCTAAAAATCAGATTGTTCAATTGCTGGCAGGGATGACTGTTCCAGGCCCCTTGCCATTTCATGTTGTTTATCCGTTTAAGCCGGGATTAGGAACTAATGATGATTCCTTATCTTTGACTTTTACATTAGCAGATAAGAGTTGGCTCTTTACAGGTGACTTGGGTCAAAAGGGTGAGCAGGAAATTATGGCGAAATACAGGCTGCATGCTGATTATTTTAAATTAGGGCATCATGGCAGCAAGACTGCCTCAAATCCAGATTTTCTACAAAAATTGCACCCAGCAATGGTCTTTATTTCTGCTGGTCGTGATAATCGTTTTGGCCATCCACATCCAGAAACACTAGCAACACTAGAAGCGCAACATATACCGTGGGCTTCAACCCAAGACTGTGGTATGATTACATGGACTTATGGCAAATTAATCCAACCTAAATTAACGCGTTTTATCCCGGTGAATAACAAATGACATTACTTTCCTTATTTAAAAATTCCAATAATAGTAATCCCCAAACATTAATTTTGGGTGAAGATAGCTTTTTAAATGACTATTTAGCCCGCTCTTATACACACGAAGAGCGGTTTAATGATCTTGAGCGCATCAGTATTGATTGTGAGAGTGATGGTCTTGATGAATTGATTGCCGACTTAACCGAATCAAGTTTATTTAGCCAGCAAAAAATTATCACAGTCAAAAATCCGTTTTTCTTAACGGCTAAAGTTCCTAAAAAAATGCAGAAGCAGTTGGAGCAGCTGCAGGAAATTTTTGCTAACTTGCAGCAGCTGGATGACGTTGTTATCCTAATTGCTTCTTATGAGAAAGTTGACCGCCGTAAAAAATTAACTAAAACGGTCTTGCAGCAGTTCAATGTCGTTGAAACTAAAGTAAAAACTTACGAAGTTGGTGCGATAACTAAGGCGTTGATTGCCGCAGAAGGTTATCAAATTTCGCGTACGGGATTGCAATTATTACTGCAGCGCAGTGACCAAGTGCTTGATACTATTTTAGGCAATTACAATAAGCTGAAGGTGATTGCAGTTGGTTGCAAAATCACTGAACAGGCAATTGAGCAAAACGTTGACTTGTCACTTGCCCAAAATGTTTTTGCCATTTTAGAGGCCGCATTAAAACACAACTATCAAGAGGCAATTAGTCGACTTGACAATCAATTGCGCGAAGGTAGCAACCCAATTCAATTGTTAGCAGTTTTTGAAAATCAGTTGGAATTAATTTTAGCGGCAAAAATTTTACAAAAGCGGGGAAGAAATGAGTCACAGATTGTTAAAGAACTAGGCGTTCATCCTTACCGAGTAAAATTGGCGCTGAGTAATCGTTTGACGCTTGAAAAATTGATGAACTTACTCGAAGAGGCAATTAAGCTAGACTTTAATTACAAAAACGGCCAATATCGTGAAGATAATTTTCTAAAATTATTTATTTTGAATGTATAAAAAAGACAAGAATCATGATGATTCTTGTCTTTTTAATTTGTTAGTCAATAAAAATTAGGCTAACTACTTAGCCAATTTAGCCAAACGACTCTTATCACGGCTAGCCTTGTTCTTATGAATAAGACCCTTTGAAGCGGCCTTGTCCAAAGCACGAGCAGCAGCAATGTGTAATTCGGAGGCGTCTTCAGCACCGGCTGCTTGAGCAGTCTTGAACTTCTTAACAGCAGTTCTTAACTGGTTCATTTGAGCGGCGTTACGCTTTCTTGCAGTATCTTGAGTTTTAACACGTTTGATAGCTGATTTAATTTGTGGCATGAGATTCACCTCCATTGATCGTAATTTTACTTAATTGATTATACTGGAGAATAATCTCAGATGCAAGATAATTTATACTTGCTTTTTAAAAAAATAATCTGTATTATACTATTGTTGTGAACCGTTAACGCTGTTTGCACGCTCACACCTGACGGTTAACGTTGTTAACGGCAATTATTTTAGTGAAAGGTGAAAAAATATTATGGCAATTTCAAAAGCTGAAAAAGACGAAATCATTAAGAAGTATGCAACCCACGAAGGCGATACTGGCTCAACTGAGGTTCAAGTTGCTATCTTGACTACAGATATCAACAACTTGACTGAACACATGAAGAGTCACTCACATGATCACCATTCTTACGTTGGTTTACTGAAGAAGATTGGTCACCGTCGTAACTTACTTCGTTACTTACAAGATAACGACATTAATCGTTACCGTGAATTAATCAAGAAGTTAGGTTTACGTCGTTAATTGCAAATATGATAAAAAAGTCAGCTCGTTTAGAACTGGCTTTTTTATTTTTGTCATCATTACTTTTTATGCTAAAATTAACAAAGATACTTTTTACGTTGTGATCGCAATGATCCATAAAATAACAACTGAATAGCAATAGAAAAGGAAGTATAATGGCTGATCAAGTTAAAATAATGATTTTGAGCGGCGTACGCGAACAAGGAAAAGACATGTTTGCCGTTCAAGTCAATGATGAAATTTTTGTCCTTGATGCAGGATTGAAGTATCCTGATAGTTCTTTGTTTGGAATCGATTTGGTTATTCCCGATCTTGATTTCTTTGAGCAATATGGCGATCAGGTTGTCGGCATCTTTTTGACGCACGGACACGCTGATTCTATCGGTGCCTTACCATATATTTTGCGAGATTATGATATCCCAGTATTTGGGTCACAATTAACAATTGAGCTGGCTAAGATCAAGGTTAAGCGGGTTAATAAGCGTTGTAAAAACAGTTTATTCCATACAATTGATGCCGAAACCGAAATTGATTTTAAGAACGCTAATATTTCGTTCTTCCATACAACACATTCAATCCCAGATTCATTAGGAATTGATGTTCATACACCAGCTGGTGAAGTTGTCTACACAGGGGACTTTAAGTTTGACCCATCGGCAGCGCCAAATTACCGCACTGACATGGATCGGCTTGCTGAAATTTCACAAAAGGGGGTATTGGCGCTTTTAAGTGATTCTTCAAATGCAGAAGCATCATTTCCAAATAATTCTGAGCAGAGTATTGGCGATTATGTTACCAATGTTTTCCGTAATACCGAAGGGCGCATTATTGTTGCTGCCAAAGCATCGAACATTATTAGAATGCAGGAAGTATTTAATGCTGCTCAACAAACGGGCAGACGCGTTTTGTTAACAGGTCGTGATGTCGCTAAAATTACGCGAACAGCAATGGAATTAGGTTACTTAAAGGTGCCTAAAGGCTTATTAATGCGAGTTAAAGACCTTAAGACAACGCCTGAAAACAAGACGGTAATTGTAGAAACCGGACAAACGGGCGAGCCACTTAATTCTTTACAAAAAATGGCACAAAACCGGCATAGCATGATTACCATCCACAAGGGCGATTTAGTCTTTGTCTCGACAACGCCATCGCATTCAGTCGAAACGCGGCTCGCACAAACAAGTGATATGGTTTATCGTGCTGGTGGCACCGTCATCCAATTAGGGCACGCTAAACATACTAGTGGTCATGCGACAGGTCGCGATTTGCAGCTGATGATTGACACATTAAAGCCGCAATTCTTGATTCCTGTTATTGGCGAATACCGTTTGCTTGAAGTGCATAAGGATTTAGCAACCAAAACTGGCATGAAACCAGAAAACATTTTTGTTACCAAAAATGGTGACTGCCTGAATTATGACTTTAAACAAAAGAAGTTGTACTTAACAGATCCAGTACCTGGTGAGGATACGATGATTGACGGCTCAGGTATTGGGGATGTCGGCAATATAGTTTTACGCGACCGTGAAGTATTGTCTGATGACGGTATTTTTATTGCTGTTGTAACAATTGATCGTCGTAAAAAGAAGATTATTGCAGAGCCGCAAGTTACTAGCCGCGGGTTTGTTTACATTAAGGCTAACCATAAGCTGATGCATGATAGTATCGAGCTAATCAAGGAAACCATCAATAATAATTTTGCCCATAAAAAATTTGATTGGACAGAAATTAAACAAGATGTGCGTAATGACCTTGAGAAGTTTTTGTACAAGCAGACTAATCGTCGGCCCGTAGTCTTGCCCGTTGTGATGGAAGTTAATCAAAATCGCCACCGTGCAATGCAAAAGCGTAACAGTAAAAATGATGCTGAGCAGCAAATGTCACCTAAGCAAAAGTCCAACCCAAAACCTGGACAGAAGGACTAAACATGACTTCATTGAGTCAAAAAAATTTACTTAATTTAGCTCAAAAAAGCGAAGCAAATGGTGATTTTGAACAAGCTATTCAATACTTAGAAGAGGCTTTGCGCGGTGGGCGCACGGCTGAACTTGTGATTAGACTCTGCGACTTATACTTAAAGAATGGACAAGAATATGCTGCTTTTGCATTGATCAAAGAAGAGCCAGATCTCTTTTCTGAGCAGGATATTTTTGCTGAATACAGTAAAATTTTGCAAGCCAATCATTTCTTGATTGAAGCACTTGAAGTGGAAAATTTAAGTAAAAAAAGTGTGCAGATAGCGGTTACACCGATAGATTTAACTGAGCAACAGGAAATTATGCGGCAGTTTAAGCAGAAAAAACACGTTACGCAATTTGATTATGAGCAGCTATTTAAATTAGATTTATCTAACTTTGTTAATTTTGCTCAAAGTCTTTTGCTGGATCCAAGTTTAAATTTTGCCGTGCGAATTGCTTTGTGTGAAGATTTAGTTCGTCTTGGCGTCAAGGATAAAATACGCGTTTTGGTGTTAAGCCAAAGTGAAGATTTTATCCCTCGAAATACTGAATTATTGGAAAAAGGTACGGTTTACCGCGAAATTATTTCGGCGATTGGATCGCGATATTATCACCGTCCAAGTCAATTACCGACAGTTTTGGGTGAAGTAAACTTGATTTTAGGCAGTCTTTATCCTAAACTAGCTAAGTACGTTGATGAGCCGGACAGTTTTGCTAGTGACCTTGCTTCATATATTGAAAAACACGATGGACGAGGTCACCACAAGCTGTTTGAGCAAATTTATGCTAATTTACCTAAATAATTTTGAACAAAAAGACTTTACTTTTTGGAAGTATTTAGTATAATAGCAAAGGACGTTTTCATTAGGCATGGCTCTATGCATTAAAATACTAGGCATTTGCCAATGAAAGTAGTACAATATTCAACAGAGAATTATCCGTTACTTACTCAACGGACTTCTTGCAAAATTACAGGAGGGTCATTTTAATGGCAGAAAAAGAACATTACGTTAGAACGAAGCCACACGTAAACATTGGTACTATCGGTCACGTTGACCATGGTAAGACCACTTTAACTGCGGCTATTACTAAAGTTTTATCAGAAAAAGGCTTAGCAAAGGCTGAAGATTATTCAGAAATCGATGCTGCGCCAGAAGAAAAGGAACGTGGTATTACCATCAATACCGCCCACGTAGAGTACGAAACTGAAAATCGTCACTACGCTCATATGGACGCTCCAGGCCACGCCGACTACATCAAGAATATGATTACCGGTGCTGCACAAATGGATGGTGCTATCTTAGTTGTTGCCGCAACTGATGGTCCTATGCCACAAACTCGTGAACACATTTTGCTTGCTCGTCAAGTTGGTGTTAACTACATCGTTGTCTTCTTAAACAAGACCGACTTAGTTGACGATCCAGAATTGATCGACTTAGTTGAAATGGAAGTTCGTGACTTGTTAACTGAATACGATTACCCAGGTGATGATATTCCAGTTATCCGTGGTTCAGCTTTGAAAGCTTTACAAGGTGACAAAGAACAACAAGACGTCATCATGAAGTTAATGGACACTGTTGATGAATACATTCCAACTCCAGAACGTCAAACTGACAAGCCATTCTTAATGCCAGTTGAAGACGTCTTTACTATTACTGGTCGTGGTACTGTTGCTTCAGGTCGTATTGACCGTGGTACTATCAAGATCGGTGACGAAGTAGAAATCGTTGGTTTGGTACCAGAAGTTCTTAAATCAGTTGTTACTGGTTTGGAAATGTTCCACAAGACTTTAGACTTAGGTGAAGCCGGTGATAACGTTGGTGTATTGCTTCGTGGTATTGACCGTGACCAAGTTGTTCGTGGACAAGTTTTGGCTGCACCTGGCTCAATTCAAACCCATAAAGAATTTAAGGGTCAAGTTTATGTTTTGAAGAAGGAAGAAGGAGGACGTCATACTCCATTCTTCTCAGACTACCGTCCACAATTCTATTTCCACACTACTGATATTACTGGTGAAATTGAATTGCCAGAAGGTACTGAAATGGTTATGCCTGGTGATAACACAGAATTTACTGTTAACTTAATTAAACCAGCTGCCATTGAAAAGGGTACTAAGTTCACTATCCGTGAAGGTGGTCGTACTGTTGGTGCTGGTCAGGTTACTGAAATTCTTGACTAGTTTCTAAAGAGACAGTTAAAAAAATGTACTTCTTCATAGAAGTACATTTTTTTTGCCTAAATTTGTTTTTTGCGCGCGTTTAATGTAAGATAACTTAGTACGCAACAAAGCGATCGAACTTGACATTGGAGGTATTTAATTAATGTCTGTAAAATGGAATAAGACCGGTAAGACTGCCGGAGAACTTACTTTTGATATTTCTCAAGCTGAGGTTAAGCGTGGCTTGGATCAAGCCTTTAAGAGAGTAAAGAATAGTTTACGTGTTCCTGGCTTTAGAAAAGGTCACGTTTCTCGTGTTATTTTTGACCAATACTATGGTGAAGAAGCTTTATACGAGAATGCTTTAAACATTGTTTTGCCTGATGCATATTCAGCTGCTATTAAAGAAGCTGGTATTGCTGCTGTAGGTCAACCACAAATTCAACCTGTAGCAATGGATGCTGATAAGGACTGGACAATGAAAGCTATTGTTTCAGTTGAACCTGAAGTTAAATTGGGCGACTACAAGGGTATTGAAGTTCCTAAGCAAAATACACGTGTTTACGCAAAGGATATTGATGCTGAACTTGAAAAAGACCGTGAAAAGAATGCTGAACTTGTTCTTAAGAAGGGTGCTTCTGAAAAGGGCGACACTGTAACCATTGATTACAAGGGGACCATTGACGGTACTGCCTTTGATGGTGGTTCTGCTGACGATTACTCACTTGAACTTGGTTCAAACACATTTATCCCAGGCTTTGAAGATCAACTTATTGGTCATGAAGCTGGCGACGATGTTGATGTAGTAGTTACATTCCCAGAAAATTACGGTGCTAAAGATTTAGCTGGTAAAGAAGCTCACTTTGCAACTAAGATTCATGAAATCAAGTCAAAGCAAATGCCTAAGTTAGACGACGACTTTGCTAAGGACGTTGATGATTCAGTTGAGACTCTTGATGAATTAAAAGATAAAATCAAGAAGAACTTGAAGGAACAAAAAGAATCTGCTGCTAAAGATGCTATTGAACAAGCAGCTATTGAAGGTGCTGTAGCTAATGCTACGATTGATGAAATTCCTGATGCAATGCTTCAAGAAGACATTAACACTCAAATGAACCAGTACTTGGGCAACATGCAACGCCAAGGTATTAGTCCTCAAACTTACTACAAGTTAACTAATACAACGGAAGATCAATTGCGTGCTCAATTTAGCAAGGATGCTGCAGAAAGAGTTAAGACTAACTTAGTTCTTGAAGCAATTGTTAAGGCAGAAGATCTTAAGGCTTCAAAAGAAGAGATTGACAAGGAAGTTAAGGATCTTGCTAGCGAATACAATATGGATGAGAAGACTGTCCGTAGTACTTTGACAGATGAAATGCTTTCTCACGATATTAATGTTCGTAAAGCCATCGACCTTGTTGCTGACAACGCTAAGCAAGTTGCTAAGTCTAAGATTAAAGACGAAAAAGAAGACGACAAGTCTGATAAAAAATAGAATTTAAGTTCTAATAAAAAAGGTGGTTTGAATTAAACCGCCTTTTTTATTTTCTACAAGCAAATAAGTCTGGTACTTTTTTAAATTTATGATACGCTTATTCTTGTAGATTACAGGAGGAATAGTATGGCAACACAGTTTACTGATCAGGAAGAAATTAAATGCTCTTTTTGTGGTAAAACACAAGATCAAGTTAAAAAGATGATTGCTGGTAACGGCGTATATATCTGTAATGAGTGTGTTGATTTATCTAAGAAAATCATTGACGAAGAACTGAAGTCTGACTCACTTAAAAAGGCTCATGACTTGCCAAAACCAATAGAAATCAAGGAGCAACTTGATCAATATGTGATCGGGCAGGAACGGGCTAAGAGGGTCCTGTCAGTGTCTGTTTACAACCATTACAAACGAATTAGTCAAATGGATATTGATTCGTCCACAGAACTGCAAAAGTCAAATATTGCCTTAATTGGACCGACTGGTTCTGGTAAGACCTATTTGGCACAGACTCTAGCGCGCATTTTGGACGTACCCTTTGCAATTGCTGACGCAACTACTCTGACTGAAGCAGGGTATGTTGGTGAAGATGTCGAGAATATTTTACTCAAGCTCTTGCAAAATGCTGATTATGACATTGATCGGGCAGAGCGGGGCATTATTTATATTGACGAAATCGATAAAATTTCTAAAAAAGCAGAAAATGTTTCAATTACCCGTGATGTTTCCGGTGAAGGGGTACAGCAATCATTACTGAAAATCTTAGAAGGAACCATTGCCTCCGTTCCACCACAAGGTGGTCGTAAGCACCCACAACAAGAAATGATCCAAATTGATACAACTAACATTTTATTTATTGTCGGTGGAGCTTTTGATGGTATTGAACAGATAGTTAAAAATCGGTTGGGTAAAAAAGTTATTGGCTTTAGTGCTGAAAATAGCCTTAATCAAGCTCAAGACGATGCTTGGACGCAGCATTTAACAACTGGTGATTTAGTTAAGTTCGGTTTGATTCCAGAATTTATTGGTAGAATTCCAGTTATTGCAACCCTTGATAAACTTAATAATTCTGACCTTGTTCGCATTTTAACAGAACCTAAGAATGCCTTAGTTAAGCAATATACTAAGTTATTGGCACTTGACCAAGTAAAATTGAAGTTCACTGATGGTGCTTTAGAAGCAATTGCCGATTTAGCAATCGAACGTAACATGGGTGCTCGTGGCTTACGAACAATTATTGAAAATGCAATGATGGGTATTATGTACCAAACGCCAAGTGAGACAGATATTGAAGAAGTAGACGTTACTAAAAATGTCATTTTACATAATGCTGAACCTAAGGTAATTCGACATGAATCAGGCGATGAAATGAAGGCAACCGCTAATGATCATTAGAAGTAGTAACTATGCAATTAGTGCCGTTCGTGAAGATCAATATCCCAAAAATGATTTGCCTGAAATTGCACTTGCAGGGCGGTCTAACGTTGGTAAATCAAGTTTGATTAATTCCTTCCTAAACCGGAAAAACCTTGCTAGAACTTCAGCACAGCCGGGTAAAACACAAACTTTGAACTTTTACATTGTCAATGAGGGCTTTTACCTAGTTGATGTTCCTGGTTATGGTTATGCTAAGGTCTCCAAATCACAGCGAGCTAAATTTGGTGAAATGATTCAGGATTATCTCGAAACACGGGAGAACTTAAGGGGATTAATCATTTTAGTTGATTCACGACATGAGCCAACCAAGGATGATATTGCTATGTATAATTATGCTCAATACTTGAATTTACCGATTTTGGTGGTTTGCACCAAAATTGATAAGGTCAAAAAGAATCAGATTAATAAGGTATTAGCTAATTTGAAGAAGACGTTGGATTTATCTTATGATAATGTTACTGTTCTGACGTATAGTTCGGTTAAAAAATTGCATATTCAAGAATTAGGCAATTGGATTGAACAACGTTTACAGTAAAGTGGCAAATAAAGTGGCAAACGTTCTAAAGTAGATAAAAGTATCATTATACTTTTATCTACTTTTTATTTATTTTGATGTAAAAAATATCCTGTTAAAACACGACCAGGGTGCAATAACAGGATAAAATTTAATTTATTTGTCTTCGGTTTTCTTTTTATTATCTTTACTTAGTTTTTTCTTTTTGTCTTCTGGAACAGTCGCAAATTTATCAAATAATTTTTCTAATTCGTCTTGTTTTTTAAAAGTTAGGCCCATAATTATCTTCCTTTCGTTATGTCAATTATAATAAAATTTGATGCAGAGAGCTAGTATAAATTTCATCAACTTTAAATAATTAAAATTATGTAAAGTTAGTAACTGATAATTAGAATAAAATCGATTCCAGCCAAATTATGTTAAAATTAATAGTGCATTTTCGAAGGAGTGATTTTTTGGCAACTGAATTAATTGAAAACAAATTAAAATTATTACCCGCAAAGCCGGGGTGTTACTTAATGAAGGATATTAATGGGACAGTTATTTATGTTGGTAAGTCAAAAAATCTAAAAAATCGGGTGCGCTCATATTTTAAAAGTAAGCAAGTAGGCCGCCGCGCTGAATTAGTGCAGGAAATCCGTGATTATGACATTATTACAGTATCGACAGATAAGGAAGCCTTTTTACTCGAAATCACTTTAATTAAGAAGTATCAGCCGTATTATAATGTTCAACTAAAGCAGGGGACTGGGTATCCGTACATTGAAATAACTAATGAGCGGGACCCGCAGACCAAGCTCACAAGTATCGTTCGCCGTGATGGCGGTTATTATTTTGGACCGTATCCCAATGTTTATGCTGCACAGGCAACCTTGAAGTTTATTCAAAAAGTGTTTCCTCTTAGGCATTGTCATGGTAAAGAGGGCCGACCATGTCTTTACTACCATATGGGGCAATGCCTGGGTGCCTGCTTTAAAACTGTACCTAAAGCAGTTTATGATGCTCAAATCAAGAAGATCAAAAGTTTCCTTAATGGTGATATTGCTTGGGTCAAGCAGGATTTGAACCAAAAGATGCTGGGAGCATCACAAAACCTTGAGTTTGAACGGGCAGCAGATATTCGCGACCAATTGAAATATATTGAAGAAACCGTCGAAAAACAAAAGATTATTTCCAATGATAATAAACAGCGCGATATTTTTAATTTTTATGTTGATAAGTCATGGATTTCTATTCAAATTTTCTTTTTGCGGCAGGCTAAATTGCTGCGGCGGGAAACGAGAATGTACCCATTAACTGATACTAGTGATCCAGAAGATACCTTTGCATCGTTTATTGTGCAATTTTACGGTCAAAAGAACCGGATTTTACCTAAAGAAGTATTGGTACCCAAGGGGCTAGACAATGAAGCATTGGCTGAAGTGCTAAAAGTGCCGGTTAGAACACCGCAGCGTGGACAAAAACGGGCTTTACTCGATATGGCTAAGGATAATGCTAAATTAAAGCTTGACGATAAGTTTAGATTGTTAGAATTAGGCAATAGGAAAACTAAAGGCGCCCAAAAAGAAATTTTTGCTTCACTTGGTTTACCATACGGCCATGTTATTGAAAGTTTTGACCACTCGCATATTCAAGGTGCCGATCCCGTTTCTGCTTTAGTCGTCTTTAAGGACGGTGAGCCAGACAAAAATGCTTACCGTAAATATAAGCTTAAGGGTGAAGTCGAACACCAAAATGGTGGTGATGAAGTCAGAAATACGCGTGAGGTTGTTAGACGGCGTTACGGCAGACTGCTGCGTGAGCACCAAAAGATGCCCGACCTAATCTTGATGGATGGGGGACAAATTCAGGTTGATGCCTGTGAAGATGTTTTACGCAACGAATTAAACCTTAATATTCCAGTTGCCGGGATGGTTAAGGATGATAAACACCGGACCAACCACTTGCTGTTTGGTGATCCGATTAACGGCGTGCCTTTGAAATTAATCCCACTTGATCCAAAGTCGCAGGGCTTTTACCTAATGACAAGAATCCAGGATGAAGTTCACCGGTTTGCGATTACTTTTCATCGGAAAACGCATGCTAAAAATGCGTTGTCGAGTAAGCTTGATTCAATTAAAGGGATTGGACCAAAAAGCAGAAATAAGCTATTGCGCCAATTTGGCTCGCTTAAAAAGATTAAAGAGGCATCAATTGATGAATTGCGAGCTGTCGGCTTAACGCTGCCCCAGGCACAAACAGTGAAATTAACTCTGTAATTGTGGATTTATCTGATGATAACAGTAATTTTTATGTTATAGTAATGTATTAGAGTCTAGAAAGACGGAAGGAGAATTGACATGCCTACATTTGTCGATCAAACTAAGATTGAAGTCCAAGCCGGTAAAGGTGGCGACGGCATGGTTGCTTTCCGCCATGAAAAGTACGTTCCAAATGGCGGTCCAGCCGGTGGTGACGGCGGTCGTGGCGGCAGTATTATTTTTGTTGCGGATAGCGGATTAAGAACCCTGATGGATTTTCGCTATCGGCGGAAATTTAAAGCCGAATCTGGTGAAAACGGGCGCATTAAGTCTCAATATGGACGTGGTGCAAAGGATCTTTATTTAAAGGTTCCCGTAGGAACAACGGTTTATGATTTTGAAACCAATGAAGAAATTGGTGATTTAACTGAAAATAAGCAAGAATTAGTTGTTGCTCATGGTGGTCGCGGTGGTCGCGGCAATATTCACTTTGCTACAAGTGTCAATACTGCACCCGAAATCGCTGAAAATGGCGAGCCTGGTGAGGACCGTGTTCTTCGACTGGAGTTAAAAGTGTTAGCTGATGTTGGATTAGTTGGTTTCCCATCCGTTGGTAAGTCAACTTTATTGTCGGTTGTAACTAAGGCTAAGCCAAAAATTGCGGCCTATTCATTTACCACATTGACGCCTAATTTGGGCATGGTTATCTTACCTGATGGCCGTGATTTCTCAATGGCTGACTTGCCCGGATTAATTGAGGGTGCAAGTCAGGGTGTAGGTTTGGGGATCCAATTTTTACGGCATATTGAGCGCACAAAAGTTATTTTGCACTTAGTTTCAATGGATCCCAATAATGGCCGCGATGCATTAACCGATTATCAGGCAATTCGTAAAGAGCTGTTAACCTATGATGACAGTCTTCAAGATAAGCAAGAGTTAATTGTTGCTTCGCAAATGGACATTCCAGGCTCAGACGAAAAGCTGGTAGAATTTAAGCAAAACTTGCAAGAAGCAGGGATTAAAGAACCAGTTTACGCAATTTCAAGTGTGGCACACAAAGGTGTTGACGTCTTGATGCAAGATACTGCAACAATGGTTGCTGAAGTCGAAAAACGACAAGCAGAGCAAACACCTAAACAAGTTGAAGAAACTAAGGAATACAAATTTACTGCTCCTAAAAAGAATGAATTTACAATTGAAAAACTTGAAGATCACGTCTTTGAGATTAAGAGTGAAAGTTTACTGCGGTTAGTTGAGCGGACCAACATTGATTATCATGATGGGATTATGCGGTTAGCTCGTAAGCTAAAGAATTTAGGCGTTGATGACGCTTTACGCGAAAAAGGAGCCGTAGACGGCGACGACGTAATAATTGGTACATTCAACTTTGAATTTGTCCAATAGAATCATTAAATAGAAAAAGTTAGACATTATGACAAAAAATCGGTTTATTACAGGATACTCTGGACTTAGAGCATTGGCAGTTATTGGTGTGATTTTATATCACCTAAATCCTAATACTTTCGTCGGTGGTTATCTTGGAGTGCCGATCTTTTTTGTGTTATCGGGATATTTGGTTACAGACCATATGCTTAAGGCATATCGCGAGCAAGGTTATTATGATCAACACAAATTTTATTTTGGCCGCATAAAAAAATTGTACCCGCCGTTAATTGCTGTTTTGTGGCTGTCGGCGGCATATATCTTTTTGTTTCAACGCAATCTACTGGTTAAGTTAGCGCAAATCGTAGTCGCCAACTTGCTGAATGTTTATAATTTTTGGCAAATTATAAATGGTCAGAGTTATTTTGAGCGGTTTGCTACCAATGAATCACCGTTCACGCATTTATGGACAATGTCCATTAACGGTCAATTTTATCTTTTATGGCCAATCGTGATTTATTTACTAGTTAAATTCTCTAAGAAGCGTAAAACAACCTTTTGGATTTTGTTTGGAGCTTCTCTTGCATCAGCATTAGAAATGGCGCTTTTATATCATAGCGGGGTTGACATTAACCGAATTTATTACGGTACAGATACGCGTTTCTTTTCTTTAGGATTGGGTGCGACATTAGCTGTAATTTGGCCAATGGAAAAGTTACGGACTGATGTTACCATTACTGACACTTGTATTCTTGATGGTGTCGGGCTAGTGGCATTAGTCGGCTTGATTTGGCTATTCTTTAGCCCGCAAATGGATCCAGAACATAGTTTTACTTATAATGGTGGGATGTTATTGTTTACGGTGCTAACGGTTATCTTAGTTGGTATTATTGCTCATCCTGGTAGTCATTGGAATAAATGGCTGACCAATCCAGTTTTTAATTGGATTGGCTCGCGGAGCTATGGGATTTATCTTTATCAGTTTCCCGTAATGATTTTCTTTGAAGACAAGGTAACGAATGTAGCTGATCATGTTTTCTTGTATCCACTAATTGAAATTGCATTGATTTTGATCTTAAGCGAGATTTCTTACCGGTTAATTGAACGACCCCTGGGTAAAATCACGTGGGTCAAACTCAAGAACTATTGCAGTCAGCTGTTTAAGAAGTCAACGACCAATTATTTTGCTAAGTTACAGGCAATTATTAGTTGTCTAGTATTTTTAATTGGTACTACAGCCATCTTAATTTCGCCTACAGTTAAAGCCCGCGATTTTAACAGGTCGCAATTAGCTACAAGAATTAGGGTCAACCAAGTGCAACAGAAAAAAGATAATCAAGTTTTAATTACTAAATTGCAAAAAGCCAAGAAAAAAACGCGGCAAAGGACTAAACTAGTTAATGAGGCACGACGTGCAGCTAAAAGTCGTCCAGTTAACCAGTCTTTCGAAAAATATGGTATTTCGCAATTAGATTTACAATTAGCGCGAAAAGTGCAACTAACGGCGGTTGGAGATTCTGTAATGGCCGGCTCAAGCGACACTCTTAGGCAGCTGATGCCTAAGGCAGTTATTGATGCCGCAGTTTCACGGCAGTTAAATGCAGCTTTTGGCCTGATTAGTCAATATCAGGCGCAAAAGGCGTTAGATAACAATGTCTTAATTGGCTTAGGAACTAACGGGCCATTTCCAATGAGTGATTTGGATCAGTTAATGAAGCAAGTGGGTCCAAAGACGCAAGTCTTTTGGATTAATACGCACGTGCCAAGTAAGCCGTGGCAAAATCAGGTTAATAATTTGCTAGAAACGGCAGCTAAAAAATATCGCAATTTAATTATCATTGATTGGTATAATTATTCAAAGAAGCATCCTAGCTGGTTTTATCAGGACAACACACACCCGACTCCAGTAGGATCAAAGTATTATAGTGCTTTGATTGCCAAAACAATTGCTAAGCACGCAAGATTTTAGAACAGGAAATATATGGAACTACAATTTCTAGGTACAGGGGCAGGGCAGCCATCCAAAAAACGTAATGTGTCAAGTATTGCATTGAAGATGCTTGATGAAATAAATGAAATATGGTTATTTGATGTTGGGGAAGCTACGCAGCACCAGATATTGCGGACAAACATTCGTTTGCGTAAGGTAACCAAGATTTTTATTTCGCATAATCATGGCGACCATATTTTTGGCTTACCAGGGTTGCTTGCCACGAGATCATTCCAAGGCGATGTTGGTCCCTTAACAATTTATGGTCCAAGTGGCCTGGAGCAATTTGTCCGAACAGCACTGCGGGTTTCACGAACTAAGGTTACTTATCCGATTAAGTTTGTCGTTTTAGACCAAGGTGGCTTAATTTATCAAGGACAAGGATTTAAGGTCTATGCTGAAAAATTGGTTCACCGTGTACCTAGTTTTGGTTATCGGGTAGTTGAGGATTCTCATCAAGGTGAACTCTTGATGGATAAATTAGCGCAATATAATGTACCTAATGGACCATTACTTGGTAAACTAAAAAATGGTGAACAAATTTCACTGGCCGATGGTACTGTGTTAGATGGTCATGACTTTTTAGGTCCCGATAAACTTGGTAGGATAGTAACAATTATTTATGATACTCGTTCGACACCAACAATCGCCAAATTAGCCAAGAATGCGGATGTTCTAGTTCATGAATCAACGTTTGCTGGCAATGAAGCTGACTTAGCGCATTCATATTATCATTCGACTGCGGTTGAAGCGGCTAAGATTGCGCGCGATAATGGGGTTAAAAGTTTATACTTAAATCACATTTCGGCTAGATATTTGGGTGCTAAAGCTAAAAATTTAGAAAAACAGGCTCGGAAAGTATTTCCAAATACCAATTTAGCTAATGATTTTGATCGAGTAGAGGTTCCAATGAAAGGTGAAAACAATGAGTGATTCGTTAAGAAATAAAGTAGTAGTTGTAACTGGTGCTTCCAGCGGCATTGGACGTTCAATTGCGTTAGAAAGTGCCGGACGTGGGGCAACAGTGATTTTGATTGCTCGCAGTAAGGACAAACTTGAGCGGATTGCGGCTGAGGCACGTGAATTATCTGGTG
Source organism: Lactobacillus sp. ESL0679 (assembly GCF_029433515.1). GTDB lineage: Bacteria > Bacillota > Bacilli > Lactobacillales > Lactobacillaceae > Lactobacillus. The sequence goes on from NZ_JAQTIG010000002.1 coordinate 136,573, forward strand.
CGGCATCTTATACTTTTCCAACTGACATGGGCGAAAGTGAAGAAATTGATGCTACTTTTAAGGAAATTATTAAGGTCACTAAGCACATTGATTATTTGGTTAACTGCGCTGGTTTTGGTAAATTTGAGCAGTTTGTTGAAATGAACCGCCGAGAAGTAACCGCGATGTTCCAAGTTAATGTCTTAGGCTTAATGTATTTCACTCGTTTAATTGGCCGGGTGATGATGGACCAAAAGAACGGTCAAATTATCAACTTCGGTTCAATTGCCGGCAAGATACCAACAGTTAAGTCTGCCGCATACAGTGCATCAAAGGCTGCTGTTATCCAGTTTTCTAATGTTTTACGGTTGGAATTAAAGTCATTTGGCGTCAAGGTCATGACGGTTAATCCGGGACCGGTTTACACTAATTTCTTTAATATTGCCGATAAAAGCGGTAATTACGCCCAAAATGTTGAAAGATTTATGCTTGATCCTGATGATGTTGCTTGGCAGGTTGTTCATTACTTTGGCAGCAATAAACGCGAGCTTAATTTACCACTTAGCTTAGCTGTCTTAGCTAAGTTATATGATTTGTTCCCAACTATTGGCGACAAGCTATCATTGAAGTACGCTTCAAGAAAGTAGAGCTTAATATGAAAGATAAAATGCAACAGGTTAAATTAATTTTCAGTTTAGTTTTAATTTTATTAGCTGTAATTTTTGTTGTTCTTAATACTAACCAAGTAGCAATTAGTTTTGGCTTCTTTGACGTCAAATTGCCGCTAATTATTGTGCTGGTCGTTATGATCATTATTGGGGTTCTAATTGGTTGGTTTTGGGGTTCCAACAAGGGCAAACATGATAAGAAAAGCTAATAAATCTTGATTTATTTATCATTCAATAGTATCATTAACACACGTGAGGTAATTTAGGCACTTTTATTAGCGTTCTAAAACTTAAATCTACAATAAAGGAGATCAATTTAAATGGCAGTTCCTAAGAGACATACTTCTAAGCAAAAGAAACGTTCACGTCGTGGCCATATCAAGTTAGCTGTTCCAGCAATGCATTACGATGCAACTACTGGTGAATACCGTTTGAGTCACCGTGTTTCACCTAAAGGTTATTACAAGGGTCGTCAAGTGGTTAACGAAACTAGCGCTAGCGACAACAACTAATTAAAGGACACCAAAATTTTGGTGTCTTTTTTTTGCCCCAAATTTTTATAGAAAGAAAAAAGATTATGAAATTAGTATTTTTACATTCTAGTGATATTCACGGTTATTTGCTAGCGACGGATTATCAGACAAATACGGATTATGATGCTCCTTTTGGGTTAAGTCGAGTTGCTAGTGCTATTAAAGCAGAACAAGCAAAATATGGCGCTGAAAACGTTATTGTTACTGATGCGGGTGATTGCCTTCAAGGCGCGCCTTTAGCTTCCTACGTCCATAATGCGGACACAAAAGAGGCGCTTAAGCAGTATACAGATGTTTATAATGCTATTGGCTATGACGCACGAGTCTTAGGCAATCATGATTTTAATTATGGCTTAGATTACCTGAAGTATTATATTGCGCAAAATACGGCGCCAATGTTGAATGCTAATATTTTAAATCAAAAAACTGATAAGACAGCGTTTGGTCAGGCTTATCGCATCATTGAAAAGCATGGCATTAAGGTGGGCCTAATTGGAATTACCACCCAGTACATTCCACATTGGGAACCGGCAGACCATGTTGCTGGGCTAAAATTTACCTCTGCTTTTGTCGAGGTTAAGCATTATGCGCAAATTTTACGTCCCCAGGTTGACGTTTTAGCGGTTATTTATCATGGCGGGTTTGAAGATGATCCGCAAACAGGTAGTGAAATTATGCCGCATAATGGTGAAAATGAGGGCGCCAAAATTTTAGCGCAAATCCCTGAAGTTGATGTTTTTCTAACGGGCCACCAGCACCAAAAAATGCAGATGGTGGTTAATCAGACCGCGATTGTTCAACCGGGCTATCGCGGCGAGGCCGTTGGCAAGGTAGTGCTTGATATTGACGATACAACTAAAAAAATCACGTCAATGTCAACTGAGTTGATTACGACTAAGGACTTTGCTGCAGATCAGACAGTTGATGAGTTAACCGAAGCGCTGGATCAAAAAACACAAAGTTGGTTAGATCAACCGATTGCGACATTAAGTGAGCCAGCACCGATTGGCAACGCCACTAAGGCAAGGCTAGAGGGAGCGCCGTTTATTAACTTACTGCAGGCGATGCAGCTGCATTTTACCGGTGCTGATATTTCTGCAACTGCGGTAATGAGCGAAACAGCTAAGGGCTTTGGCAAACAGGTGACCATGCGGGATATTTTGCTTAATTATCCGTATTCTAACCAGCTATGCAAAGTGAAACTAACTGGCCGCGCATTACGCCATGTGATCGAGCATAGTTTGTCATTTTTGACTAAAGATGCTGCGGGCAAAGTAACATTTTTGCCAGAAAAACGTGCTTTTCTCTTTAACTTTGATGTTTTTTACCCTGTAAATTATGAAGCAGATATTACGCGTCCAGTTGGCCAGCGCCTAACTAAATTGGAATTAAACGGCCATCCAATTGAAGACAAACGTAACTATTACTTGGCCGTTAACAATTATCGTGTAATGGGCGGGGGCTTTTATCCTGAATACAGCCCAGATAAAATTGAAGAAATTTCTGATAAAGATTACGTGCAAATGTTTCAGGAATTTTTAACAAGCGGGCAAGTTAAAGTTGACTCGCAAGCTAATTATCATTTCTTTTAGACATAAAAACCGCTAGCCAAAATGGTTAGCGGTTTTTAAATTCAAAATTATTTAAGCTTGGTAAAATTACTTTTATCTTTACTTGAATGAGCGGTAATTGTTGGTATGATTGCCGCAAACAAAATACCGAAGATTATACCAACAATCACGGCGTCTTGTAAGTTAAAGACGTTCTGTGTTAATGGTGCAGCGATAAAGCCCACAATTAACATGTAGACAACGCTCCAACAGATAGTCACTATATAACGACCCATAGTAGTTCCCTCTTTCATATATAGTAGAATTTTAGCAAAATTTATGTGCTTTTTCAAACTAAAAAGTTAGTTTTTGGTATACTGATTTTAGAAGAAAGGTGGAGCTTAAAGATGAAAATCGCCGCATTACAAAATATTAGCTCGTTTACGCTGCTGGCTAGTCCAATTAAAATTAAGGACTTACTGCAAGCAGCAAAAGAGCAGGGGTATGAGGCTGTTGCGTTAACGGATATTAATTTTACTTACGGATTGGTTAATTTTTATGAATTAGCCCAAAAAGTCGGTATTAAGCCGCTATTAGGGATGCAGCTGCGACTTAATGGCTTAATTGATAGTGCCCACCAATATGACTTAATTGCTCTGGCTAAGTCAGATGCCGGTTACCGTAATCTTTTGCGACTATCTAGTGCGATTAATTTGTTAACTGAGAACGGGACTAATCAAAAGATTTTAACTTTAACTGAATTAACAAAATACTTAGGCGAATTAGTGCTGATTGTCCCAGCTAATGACCGCAGTGAATTGGTTCACTTGCAAGAGCAGCAGGAACAATTAGGGAATGATTTTGTTCGCCAGCTGCTTAAGTTAGTACCGCAATCCAGTTCGCTTTATTTAGGGGTGTATGCCTCACGCCACCAGGAAAATTATCTTGCTTATGTCCAAGCACTGGCAAAGCAATTTTCTCTTCCTACGGTCGCGGTGGAGGATACACGTTATTTGAGACCAAATGAGCAATTTTTGCGGCGGACACTGCAGGCAATTAAAACAGGAACAGTTCTACAAGATACCGAGGAAATAGCCAAGCAAAAGGGGTCGCACTTTTTAGCATCAGCTCAGGAATTAAGTGTTCGCTATCATGAAATGGATTTAGATGATGCACTAGCGAATACTTGGCAAATTGCCCAGGATTGCAACGCTAAAGTGATTTTTCGGACGCCAGTTTTGCCCCAATATAAGCAGCAAAAATTCCCAACTTCGAAGGAATATCTGAATTATTTAGCTCAAAAAGGATTACAGGCAAGGTTTACCAATCGTCCAGTTCCGGCTAACTACCAAAAGCAGCTTGATTACGAGCTAGGTGTTATTGATCAGATGGGCTTTAATGATTATTTCTTGATTGTTTGGGATGTAATTAATTATTGCCATCGTGCAGGAATTACCACTGGTCCAGGACGTGGTTCTGCTTGTGGCTCTCTAGTATCATATTCCTTAAAAATTACAGAAGTTGATCCAATTCAGTACCATTTGTTATTCGAGCGTTTTTTAAATCCAGCAAGACATGAAATGCCAGATATTGATTTAGATATTCCGGACAATCGGCGTGATGATGTAATTAAGTATATGTTCCAAAAATACGGCATGGATCATGCGGCGCAGATTTTAACCTTTGGCACGCTAGCAGCTAAGCAAGTTTTACGTGATACGGGGCGTGTGTTTGGCTTAAGCGAGGTTGAATTAACTAAGTGGTCAAATAGTGTTCCCTTTGCCAAGGGTAAGATTACGCTAGAAGAGGCTTATAAGCAGTCGACGAAGATGCGCCTGCTAGTTGGTGCTAGTGTCAAAAATAAATTGTTGTTTCAAACAGCTAGTAGACTAGAGGGCTTGCCGCGTCATTATTCAATCCATGCGGCCGGACTGGTAATCAGTGATAATTCCATTGCTGGGATTTCTGGGTTACAAACGGGGCAGCTGGGAATTCCAGTTACTCAGCAAACTAAAAAGTACGTTGAAGCACTTGGCTTATTAAAGATTGACTTTTTAGGTTTGCGTAATTTAACAATTTTGGGCGATACACTGGACTTAATTGCCCAGCAGGGTAAAAAAATCGACCCTAATCAGATACCACTAGATGATCCCCAGACAATGGTGGCATTCCAGCAAGGAAATACCAACCTAGTTTTCCAATTTGAATCAGGCGGGATCAGGCAGGTCTTGCGCGAACTACACCCAGATAATTTTGAAGATTTAGTAGCAGTTAACGCTCTTTACCGTCCGGGTCCAATGCAAAATATTCAGACTTTTATTGCTCGGAAAAAAGGTAAGCAGAAAGTTACCTATCCTGACCCAAGTTTGAAGACAATTTTAGCACCGACATACGGCATCTTAGTTTATCAAGAGCAGGTAATGCAGACGGCGCAAGTGCTAGCCGGTTTTTCATTAGGTGAAGCCGATATTTTGCGGCGAGCAATGTCTAAGAAAAAGCAGGATGTCATTGAACAAGAACGGGCAAAGTTTATTGTGGGTGCGGTCAAAAAAGGTCATGCCAAAGAAGTTGCTAGCCGAGTTTACAATTATATTGAACAGTTTGCCAATTATGGTTTTAACCGTTCACACGCGGTAGCCTATACCAAGATTGCCTTTTGGCTGGCATATCTAAAGGTTCATTATCCTGCCGAGTTTTATGCGGCAATGCTTAATTCGAACAGTGGCAGCCGCTTGAAGTTAAGTGATTACGTGATGCGCGCTCAGGAAGCTGGTACCAAGATTTTACCGCCCGACATTAACCACAGTACTTTGGATTATCAGGTCATTAATGGCAGGATTTTGGTCAGCCTGAAGGCAGTCAAGGGTGTGCGATTGGATTTATTAAAAGAAATTATTCAAGTTAGAAGACAAAAGCCATTTGCTTCACTTGATGACTTCTTGCGGCGAATTGATGTGAAGTTTATTAAGGTAAAAGTCATTCAGGCGTTAATTCAGGCTGGGTGCTTTGATCACTTGTATCCTAACCGTAAGGAACTACTGGCAAATAGTCAGGAAATCATTGAAAATGTTGAACTGACAGGACAGAATATCGCCCTTTCTGAAAGTTTAGGTGGAGTGCCGATGAAGGAAGTCCCTGAAGCTACTAACGCGGAAAAAGCAGAAATGGAAAATGAAGTTCTCGGCTTTTCAACCAAAACTTCACCACTAGTCGCCGCGCAAAAATACGCAGAACAGTTTAATGCTCGCCCTCTGCGTGATTTTGCAATTAATGAAACGGGGATTGCTGTTGGCAAGCTGCTGAATTTAAAGTTAATTCGAACCAAAAAAGGCAGCACGATGGCTTTTGCCACTTTTACTGACTCAACTGACAGACAAGAAATTGTTATTTTTCCTAATGTTTATGAAAAAGTGCAGGATAATCTAAAAGTTGGCAATGTTTATCTGCTGGGGATTAGAATTCAAAATGACCGCTATGATTCAAGTAAAAAGCAGTATATTTTAACTAATTTAAAGGCGATTAATTTTAAAGGTTAAATATTTTTTGCTTAAGTGTTAACAAGTAAGTGTTGTTAACGCTAACATTCTGAAAGACCGTTAAATCAAGAAAAATAATCGTTTTTTGTGAGATTTTTTACTAAAAAAATGTTAAAATCTAAATGATGTGAGAAATTACACAATAAATCTTGATGAGGTGAATTCATGAAACGAATTGGTATTTTAACCAGTGGCGGGGATGCTCCAGGAATGAACGCAGCGATTAGGGCTGTTACCAAAACTGCGATTCATCACGGACTTGGCGTCGTTGGTATTCGTTATGGTTTTGCCGGGTTAGTTACTGGTGATTTTGTTCCGCTTACTGCGGAAGATGTTGACCACAAAATAAGTTTAGGTGGCACATTCCTTTATAGTGCTCGCTACCCAGAATTTGCACAAGAAGAAGTGCAAAAAAAGGGGGTTGAGCAGCTAAAAAAGCATGGCATTGATACTGTTATCGTTATTGGCGGTGACGGCTCATACCATGGTGCATTAGCTTTAACTCGTCTCGGTATTAATTCAATTGGTCTTCCGGGAACAATTGATAACGATATTCCGTATACTGATTATACAATCGGTTTAGATACTGCATGTACAACTGCGATGCAAGCAATCGATAAGATTCGCGACACTGCAAGCAGCCACCACCGTGTGTTCATTGTTAATGTGATGGGCCGCGGCTGTGGTGATATTGCAATGCGTGTTGGTCTTGCCAGTGGTGCCGATGCAATTGTTGTTCCTGAACGCGAATATGATGTTCAAGAAATTGCTGAAACACTGAAACGTGGCTTTGCAGACGGTAAAGATCATGGTATTGTCGTATTAGCTGAGGGTGTGATGGACGCTAATGACTTTAAGGCTGAACTCTTAAAGTATGGCGACTTTGATGCCCGTGCTAATATTTTAGGTCATATGCAACGTGGCGGCTCGCCGAGCGTTGTTGACCGGATTAACGCCACAAAGATGGGCAATTATGCGGTTAAGTTACTTCTCGATGGTCAAGGCGGTTTAGCTGTCGGCATGGAGAATAATAAGTTAAGTACGCATGACATCCTTGATTTGTTTGATGAAAAGCACCACAGTGATGAAACACTGCTAGATATAAATGAAGAAATGACTAAATAATTAGCCGATTTTTTGGGGAGATTTTTACATAATGAAGAAAACTAAAATTGTTAGTACGTTAGGGCCAGCTTCAAATGATATTGAAACAATTACTGCTTTAGCAAAAGCTGGTGCAAATGTATTCCGGTTTAACTTCTCGCATGGTGACCATGCAGAACACCTATCACGGATGAAGATGGTGCGCCAAGTTGAAAAAGAAACTGGTTTAGTTCTGGGAATTGACCTTGATACTAAGGGTGCTGAAATCAGAACTACTGAACAAGAAGGCGGAAAATTTACCATTAATACCGGTGATGTTATTCGCGTTTCAATGGATGACTCTAAGAAGGGTAACAAGGACAAGATTCATGTTACTTATGAGGGTTTGTTTGACGATACCCACGTTGGCGGTCACGTTTTAATCGATGACGGTTTAGTTGACTTATTAATCACAGACAAAGATGATGAAAACCGTGAATTAATCTGTGAAGCACAAAATACTGGTGTTATTGGTTCTAAGAAGGGTGTTAACGCACCTGGTGTTGAAATTCGCCTCCCAGGAATTACTGAAAAAGATACTGATGACATTAAATTTGGTTTGCAACACGGAATTAACTTCATCACTGCTTCCTTTGCTCGTAAAGCACAAGATATTCTTGACATTCGGAAATTGTGTGAAGACGCTAATTGTGACTACGTTAAGATTTATCCTAAGATTGAATCACAAGAAGGAATCGACAATGCTGATGAAATCTTACAAGTTTCAGATGGTTTAATGGTTGCTCGTGGTGACATGGGTGTTGAAATTCCATTTATCGATGTTCCATTTGTTCAAAAAGACTTAATTAAACGGGCTAATGCACTTGGCAAACCAGTTATTACTGCTACCCAAATGCTTGACTCAATGCAAGAAAACCCACGTCCAACTCGTGCCGAAGTATCTGACGTTGCCAATGCAGTTCTTGATGGTACTGATGCCACCATGCTTTCTGGTGAATCTGCTAATGGTCTTTACCCAGTTAAAGCTGTTAAGGCAATGGCTGAAATTGACGAAAGAACTGAACGTGAATTGTTGAAGCGTAACACTTTAGCTTTACAACGGTTTGAAGAATACAAGGGTTCAAACGTAACTGAAGCAATCGGTGAATCAGTTGTTCGAACTGCTCAAGAATTGGGCGTTAAGACAATTATTACTGCCACTAATTCAGGCTACACTGCAAGAATGATTTCAAAATACCGTCCAAACGCAGATATTTTAGCTTTGACTTTTGATGAAAAAATTCAACACTCATTAGGTATTACTTGGGGTGTCCAACCATTATTGACTGAAAAGCCAAAATCAACTGATGATATGTTCGAAGTTGCTGCTAAAGTTGCTAAAGAGCAAGGTTACGTTAAAGATGGTGACTTGGTAATTATTGTTGCTGGTGTTCCAGTTGGTGATTCAGGTACAACTAACTTGATGAAATTACAAATTATCGGTAGCAAGTTAGCTCAAGGTTTAGGCGTTGGTAACGGCTCTGTTGTTGGTAAGACAGTTGTTGTTAACAGTGCAGAAGAAGCTAACAGCAAGGTTAAGGAAGGCGACATTCTTGTTTCTAAGACAACTGACCCAGATTACATGCCTGCAATTAAGAAGGCATCTGGTTTAGTAGTTGAAGCATCTGGCTTAACTTCACATGCTGCTGTTGTTGGCTTGTCACTTGGCATCCCTGTTGTAGTTGGTGTTACTGGCGCAACAGAAAAGATTGCTAGTGGTACAACTATTACGGTTGATGCTCGTCGTGGTGCAATTTACCAAGGTGAAATTTCTAACCTGTAATTAACAAGATAATTAAATAAAATAGTCAGCTTAAGTGCTGGCTATTTTATTTTGCAGCATTTTCTTTTATACTTAATAAAGACAGAATTATGTAAAATTAGGAGAAGTGACTATGCTAGGCACGATTGAAACAGGTAAAGTAATTGATCAAAATGAAGACGCATATTATGTGCAAATTGATGGCATTACTTATGAATTAAAGCGTAAGGAAATTACTCAAGAAGAAAAGCCCCAAATTGGTGATGAAATTCGCGGGTTTTTGTATGATGATAAGCAGCACAATCGTGAAATGACGCAGTTTTTACCATTTGCCCAACAAGACCAGTATGGCTGGGGAAAAGTTACTGAAGTTAAATATAACTTGGGTGTTTTTATCGATATTGGCTTGCCTGATAAGGATGTGGTGTTGTCAGTTGACGACTTACCATTTAATAAAGACCGCTGGCCCCGTAAAGATGACCAGTTATTAGTCCATTTGATAACTGATGAAAAAGATCGTATTTGGGCAAAATTAGCCGATGAAAATATTTTCGAACAATTGTCAGCACATTTTCCTAATGATATGGAAAACAAAAATATCTTTGGCACAGTTTATGCCAGTCGTGACTTGGGCGCTTTTGTAATTACCAAGGAATATTACTTGGGCTTTGTTCATTCCTCACAAATGGCACGGCCATTGCGTTTAGGTGAACAGTTTAAGGGACGCGTTGTCGGCATTAGTCAGTATGGCCGACTTAATTTGAGCAGTTTACCACGGGCATTTGAAGAAATTGACGATGACGCGCAGATGGTGTTGATGAGTTTACGTAGAATGAATACGAAGACTCTGCCGTTTTACGATAAGTCCGATGCTCAAGAAATTAAGAATTACTTTGGGATCTCTAAATCTGCCTTTAAACGTGCATTAGGTCACTTATTAAAGGGCAAATACATCACTGAAGATAAAGTTAGCGGCACAATTAGCTTAGTCAACGATCCAAACGATGACCAAAATGAGTAAATTGCAGGAACAAGTTGAGGATTATTTGCGGTACAGTCAAGTTGAGCGCGGGTTAAGTGCGAATACAATTACAGCATATCGCCAAGATTTAACTGAGTTTCTCGCGTTTTTAACTAACGAAAATCTAACGGCATGGCCAACTAAGGCCTTAGATATTGATGCCTTTTTAGCTCAACAGCGTGATTTAAATAAGGCCACCAGCTCGATTAGTCGGATGATTTCAAGCTTGCGAAAATTTTACCAGTGGCTAGCTAGGCAAAACATCCAAAAGTTAAATCCAATGCTTGAGATTGATCCACCTAAAAAGGAGCAGCGATTGCCCGTTGCGCTGACAGTTGATGAGGTTGAGCGTTTATTAGACCAGCCTGATGTTCATCAAAAGTTAGGCTTGCGAGACCGAGCACTACTGGAAACACTATATGCCACCGGGATTCGAGTTAGCGAATTAATTAATCTAAAATTCGATGATTTGCATGAAGAATTAAAATTGCTAAAGGTCTTTGGTAAAGGCTCCAAGGAGCGACTAATTCCGATTAGTCCAGTTGCCATTTCGTGGATTGAAAGTTATCAGACTAAGGTTCGCGAGCCACTATTATTAAAGGTCGGTAAGGCTAGCGATTATATTTTTCTCAATAATCGCGGTGGCTCATTAACCAGGCAAGCAGTTTGGCAGATTATTAAGCGGTATTGTCGGATGGCAGTGATAACAAAAGATGTGACACCACATACTTTGCGCCACACTTTTGCGACCCATTTATTAGAAAATGGGGCTGATTTGCGTGTTGTACAGGAAATCTTGGGCCACTCTGATATTAGTACCACCCAGATTTATACTAATTTATCGCAAAAGCATATTCTCCAGGTCTATGCCAAGGCGCATCCGCGAACTTAGGTGATTAAATGTTAATTGAATGTAAAAGTGATAAGGAAAAGGTCGCCATGGGTCTTTTGTCTTACCTAAAGGATTTTAAAAATCTTGCCAATCTAAAAGATGAAATCAACTTGAATAAAACCAGTTCGGAATTTCAGCTTTACCTGTACCGCGAAAATAATGCCAATTTTATTGGGGTTATCGGGACACAGAATGATGCGAATTTTATTATTATTCGCTATCTTTCGTTTGCTCCAGATTATCGCAGTCCCAAGTACGAGGCAGCGGCAGTCCGTGAATTGGCAGCTAGCAATCCTAATAAACGGGTGACTGCTCTACCTGACTGGACCCGCCTACTTAAATATTTAACAGAAAATAAAAAACATGAGTGATAATTTAACTTTAGAATTACCTAATTTTGAGGGCCCACTGGATTTACTACTGCACCTGATTAAGTCGCAGAAAATTGATATTTATGACATTCCAATCGCGCAGATTACTAGTCAGTATTTGGCTTACTTGCAACAGATGCAGCAATTAAATTTGCAAATTGCGGGTGAATATTTTGTAATGTCGTCAACGCTTTTGCGAATTAAATCGCAGTCTTTATTGCCACAGAATGATTTTGTCGAAGATGAGCCCGAGGAGGACCCAAGGGATGAGTTAGTTCAGCAATTAGTTCAGTATTCGGTCTTTAAAAAGATATCGGCTTATTTTAAGAAACGTAATGAAGCAGTGCCGATTACTGCGGCTAAAGAGGAGAGTGTTCCGCAAACTAAAAAAGTTCAGCTTCTTCCGACTGGGCAGATTACGGCAACTGAACTTGCTAACACTTTTATGGTAGTGCTCCAGCGGCTGAAAATCAGACAGCCTGATATTGCATCCGTCGAGGTAAAGGAAACACCAATTACGGAAATGATTACTTTTTTAGAAGAAAAAACCGCTGGTGGAAAAAGGGTCAGCTTTTTTGCATGCAGTGATGAGCTGCATAGCCTGTCTGATGTTATCGGCTTGTTCTTAGCGCTATTGGAATTATGCAAGAAGCAGAAAATCAAAGTCAGTCAATCGCGAACCTATGGTGACTTAGAATTAGAAGGAATTGATGTTAATGCCAAGTAAAATTGCGCAATTAGAGGCGCTACTTTATGTAGCAGGAGACAACGGGATTGCTAGTGATAATTTATGCGAATTATTGCAGGTTGGTCAGCCGGCGTTACGGGAACTAGCTAAAAATTTAGCTGATAAATTACAGGAAAATCATGATTCAGGTTTGCAACTATTGCATATTAACCGCAATTACAAGCTAACGACACGCCCTGAAGTTGCTAAAATAGTAGCTAGTTACTTTCAAAAGGACTTAACAAAAACGCTCAGTCAGTCAGCTTTGGAAATTTTGGCAATTGTCGCTTATCGCCAGCCAATCACGCGGGTTGAAATTGATGATATTCGCGGAGTTAACTCATCTGGTGCATTGCAAACATTGATTTGGCGCGGTTTAGTTAAGGTTGACGGCAAAAAGGATGCGCCGGGACATCCCAACCTGTATGTCACTAGTGATTACTTCCTGCAGTATTTTGGCTACCAAAGTTTAGCCGATTTGCCGCTAATTGAAGATTTTGAAGATGACAGTATTAATGCGGAAGGCGAAATAGATTTATTTGCGGCTAAGGGTCAGGCTAATAAGAACTTGACCAGCATGCAAAAAGGAGAAAAATAATGGCATTACAACGTTTACAAAAAGTAATTGCTGAGGCGGGAATTGCCTCAAGACGTAAGGCTGAAAAGATGATTGCGGAAGGTCGCGTCACTGTAGATGGTGAAATTATCACTAAACTTGGGACTAAAGTAGAAACTTTCAGCAACATTACGGTTGATGGCGAACCAATTGAGCGTGAAAGCTTGCACACCTATGTGTTTTATAAACCACGGGGAGTTGTTTCAACTGCTAGCGATGACAAGGGTAGAAAAACGGTGGTCGATTACTTTAGCGATTTGCCATACCGGTTATATCCAGTCGGGCGCCTTGATTACGATACGTCGGGTTTGTTACTAATGACTAATGATGGTGAATTGGCTAATTTAATGATGCATCCGCGTAATAAGGTTGCTAAGGTTTATGTTGCCCGCATTGAGGGGCAATTATTGCCTGAAGAAAGCAAGCAATTAGCGCACGGAGTTGAATTTGACCACCATAAGAGTTCCCCAGCTAAGGTAAAGGTCATTCGCACAGATAAAAAGCATAACCGGCAGATTGTCCAATTAACCATTCATGAAGGACATTATCACCAAGTTAAAAAGATGTTTAAGGCTGTTAACCATCAAGTTGAAAAACTGGCACGTGAGAAGTATTCTTTCTTGACTCTTGATGGTCTTGTGTCTGGTCAATACCGCGAATTGTCTCATGAAGAAGTTGACAGATTGAAACATGTAGACTAGTATATTGATAGAAATTAATAAAGAGTTTGTTGTCTTCATGGCAGGGTGTAAGTCCCGACCGGCGGTAAGTCCGCGACCCGTGTAAACGGTGGAATCCCATAGTGGTACCGATAGTTAAAGTCTAGATGAAAGAAGACAGACTAAACTAAAAGAAAAGTAGATAAAAAGCTTGCTTTTATTAGGTCTGTTGCTTGGAGCAACAGACCTAATATTGTTTTGGAGGTAAGTTTTTTGAAGAGTAAGAGTACGAGTAATTTAGCATTATTAATCGCCTGTGCGATGTTTGGTGCGGTAGCATTTGTCATTATTAAATTTACAGGGATTCCAATTTTACCAAATGCGACTTTCTTAAAATTTGATTTTTCTGATGTCATTATTACAATTGGGATGTTTCTTTTTGGCGTTTGGCCAGGGGTTTTTATTGCGATTATTAGAATGCTGCTCAGTTTAATCTACAGTGGCTTTAGCTTGCCAAGTGTTGTTGGTCAATTAGCAGCATTATTAGCATCAATTTCCTTTGCATTACCGTTTTACTTTGTTACTAGAAATATGAAGCATGATGAAACAAGTGGAATGAAGCGCCACGTTAAGCCAATTATTGGTTTGATTTGTGGGACAATTGCCATGGCAGTTGTTTTGGCAACTCTGAATGCCTTAATTTTAACGCCAATGTATGCCGTAACAATGATACCAAAATTGCCAGCAATCCACGGCTATTCTGGTTTGCTTGGGTTTACCGAAAAGGTATACTTAGGTCAGATGTTACATATTCCATCAATGGGAGCATATATTTTCGGAATAATTGTTCCGTTCAATCTTGTAAAGGGATTAATCAACAGCGTTGTTGTTTACCTATTGTTTGAAGCAGTTTTACGTAACTTGAAACCTTTTGTTCAAAAGAATTTTAATTTAAAGAGATAATTTAACTTAAGTCGGTCATTTAAATGGCCGATTTTTTTATCCAAAAACGCCGGTAAATATGCTAAAATTAAATAAGTTAGGTGAATCGAGGTATTTTGATGAATCAAAAACAGGAAAAATTATATAAACATTATGCACGTCCAAATGAGCCCAGAGTTGTGATTAACAAGCCACATTATAAAGGCTGGCTAATCACGATGACCGTTTTGATCGTTGTGATTATTGCTCTTATTCCTGTTGTTCATCACTTAGCTTCAAGTGGTCAGGTCAAGGAGCAGGCTGTTGAATTGCAAAAGACAACCAAAAAGTCGTCTAAAAAATCTGCTAAGCATGTGAAGCAAGTAAAACAAGTGGCTAAAAGCAAACCAAAAAAGGCGAAGTTTACAGCTAAAACGCAGCAGTTACCAAAAGTTAAAGCTAAAAAAGCTACAGTTAAGAAATCCTCAGATGAAAAGCCGCAAGCAAAAACGCAGCAGGTACCAAGTCAATATGTTGTTCAAGCTGGTGATACTTTAACTAGTATTGCACAAAAGAATAACGTCTTGCCGCAAGAATTAGTACGACTTAATGGCCTTGATACTGACGGCCAAGTATATGCCGGACAAACACTTAAATTGAGATAATTATTAAGAAAGGATAGGGACTATGCGTCCCTTTTTGATTGAATGCAAGTAGCAATTGATGGACCAGCTTCAGCTGGTAAAAGTACAGTCGCAAAAATTATTGCGCAAAAGTTAGATTTTATTTACATTGACACTGGGGCAATGTACCGTGCATGTACGGTGATTGCCCGGTCACATCACCTTGATTATGGCGATGAGGCTGGAATTTTAAAAGCAATCGACCAAGATGGTATTGAACTTAAAGCTGTCAACGGTGAACAAAAGGTCTTTGCTGGCACGAAAGATATTTCCCGCGAGATTCGCACACCGGAAATTTCTGCCAATGTCTCACAGGTGTCTGCTTTGGCTGGTGTGCGGGCTAAGATGGTTATTTTGCAGCGGCAAATGGCCGGGAAAGTAAATGTAATAATGGATGGCCGTGATATCGGGACGACTGTTTTACCTGATGCCGAAGTTAAAATCTTTTTAGTGGCAACACCAAGATCGCGAGCAGAAAGACGGATGCTTGACTTGCAGGAGCGCGGGATTAAGTCCAATAAAACGGTCGATGAAATTGAGCAAGACATTGCAGATCGCGACTATAAAGATTCTCATCGGGAGATTTCGCCGCTGAAAAAGGCGTCAGATGCGATTGAAATCGATACAACGACCATGTCAATTGACCAAGTTGTGGCTGCAATTTTGGCTAAAATTAAAAAAAGTCAAAAAAAACTATAAAAAAGGGGTTAAAACAGTAGAAAAATATCTAACTTTCATTTAGAATTAGATTATGATATTGGGAGGTAAATAATGTCAGAAAACAGTAATCAATTTTTAGATGCATTGAAACAAATGCAAGGGGTTGAGGTCGGAGATATCGTCGATGTAGAAGTATTAGACGTTGAAGACGGCCAAATCGATGTTGGTGTTGAAAATGCTGGTGTCGAAGGTGTAATCCCACGTCGTGAATTCACTTCAGACCGCAACGCCGATTTACGTGACCTTGTTAAACCGGGTGATAAACTTAAGGCTTTAGTTTTAAGAAAAGCCGGTGGCGACAAGGAAAACGGTGAGTTCTTCTTCTCAGTAACTCGTCTTAAGGAAAGAGAAGCTTATGACGAATTACAAAAGGACTTTGAAGCAGGTAAGACAATCGAAGGTACTGTCACAGCTTCTGTTCGTGGTGGTTTATTAGTTGACGTTGGTACTAGAGGATTTTTACCAGCTTCACTTATTTCTAACCGTTACGTTTCCGATCTTAAGCCTTACATTGGTAAGACTATGAAACTTAAGATTACCGAAATTGATCCAAGTAAGAATCGTCTGATTCTTTCACATAAGGACTTAATTGAAGAAGAACGTGAAGAAGCCTTTGATAAAGTAGCATCACAATTAGTTGTTGGCGATGTTGTTGAAGGTAAAGTTTCTCGTTTGACTAACTTTGGTGCTTTTGTTGATGTTGGTGGTGTTGACGGTTTAGTTCACATCTCAGAAATTTCATACAAGCACGTTGATAAGCCTAGCGATGTATTAAAGGCTGGTCAAGATGTTAAGGTCAAAGTTATCGGTATTGATGATGACAGACATCGCATCTCCCTTTCAATCAAGCAAACTGAACCTTCTCCATTTGAACAAGCTACTTCAGACTTACACGAAGGTGACATTTTTGAAGGTGAAGTTAAGTCATTGACTAACTTTGGTGCTTTCGTTGAAGTTGCTGACGGTATTCAAGGCTTAGTTCACGTTTCAGAAATTTCATACAAGCACGTGGACAAACCTAGTGATGTTTTGGAAGTTGGCCAAACTGTTAAGGTTAAGGTTTTGAACATTGACCCAAGTGAACGTCGGATTTCACTTTCAATGAAAGCAGCTGATTCTAAAGGCTCTGACAATGAAGGTTCTCGTTCACACAGTTCATACAACAATAACAGAAATTCTGTTAAGAAGTACATGAACAACGAAGACAGTGGTTTCGCTTTAGGTGACATTATTGGTGACCAATTAAAGGACCGTCGTTAATCATAATAAAAAAGCCGACTGGATAGCCGGCTTTTTTTATTTTATAAAGGAGGCTGAAAGATGGTTTTACCAGTAGTTGCAATTGTTGGCCAACCAAATGTTGGTAAATCAACGCTTTTCAACCGGATTATTAATGAGCGTTTAGCAATTGTTGAAGATAAGCCAGGTGTCACTCGTGACCGTAATTATGCCAAGGCTGAATGGATGGGGCAAAAGTTTGACCTAATTGATACTGGTGGTATTACGTGGGAAAATGGCCGCATTGAAGATGAAATTCGGGCGCAAGCAGAAATTGCAATTGACGAAGCTGATGTCATCGTGATTTTAACCAGCGTAACTAATCACCTGACGGACTTAGATGAGCGGATTGCCCATTTACTCTATCGCACCGAAAAGCCGGTTATTTTGGCTGTAAATAAGGCTGATAACCCTGAGCAGCGGGCTGATATATATGACTTTTACAGCTTAGGCTTTGGTGATCCAATCCCAGTATCAAGTGTCCATGGAACGGGAATCGGTGACTTACTTGATCGGATTGTTAGCGAGTTGCCAAAAGACCTAGCTAAAAAAGCTGACGACCAAATTTCTTTTAGCGTTATTGGCCGACCAAATGTTGGTAAATCATCGATTGTTAATCAATTAGTTGGTGAAAAGCGCGTTATCGTCAACAATGAAGAGGGAACTACTCGAGACGCCGTTGATAGTCCTTTTGTTGGTGAAGATGGCACTAAATTTAGGATTGTCGACACCGCTGGTATCAGACGTCGTGGTAAAGTCTACGAAAAGACGGAGAAGTACTCTGTAATGCGCGCAATGGGGGCAATTGAGCACTCAGACGTTGTTTGTCTTATCTTAGATGCAAGTACAGGTATTCGCGAGCAAGACAAGCACGTTGCTGGTTATGCCCATGATGCGGGCCGCGGAATTATCATCATTGTTAACAAGTGGGATTTACCTAAGAAGAGCAGCACCAGTGCTAAAGAGTTTGAGCAAACTATTCGGCAAGAATTCCAGTATCTTGATTACGCACCGATTTTGTTTGTTTCTGCTAAAACCGGTCAGCGACTTGAGCAAATTCCCAAGATGGTTAAGCAAGTTTACCAAAACCAAAATCAACGAATTAAGTCTAGTGTGCTCAATGACTTATTGCTAGAAGCAAGCAAATTAGTGCCGACGCCAATGATTAAGGGTAAACGCTTAAGAGTTTACTATATGACCCAGGTTTCGACTAATCCGCCGACATTTGTAGTTTTTGTTAATGATGCGGAATTAATGCACTTTTCTTATCAACGCTTTTTAGTAAATCAATTGCGTGAGAATTTTGATTTTACAGGAACACCAATTAAAATAATAGCGCGGAAGCGAAAGTGATTTGTATATTACAAATATACAAAAAATAATATTTTTAATAAAAAAGCTTGTTGTAGTAAGGCTTTTGTGCTATTTTGAGTGCATGGAAACAATGATTAAATTGTAATCATTATTTCTTATTCTTCGGTTGAAGAATAAGCTTTGAGTCCAGTTAGGGGGACTCAAATTTTGGGAGGTGAAGTCCAGATGGCAAATAAAGCAGAATTAGTTTCAGAAGTAGCTTCAAGAACTAAATTAACTAAGAAGGACGCAGCTACTGCTGTTGATGTAATTTTTAGCGCAATCCAAGATGATCTTGCAAAAGGTAACAAGGTTCAATTAATTGGCTTTGGTACTTTTGAAGTTCGTGAACGTGCAGCCCGCAAGGGTCGTAACCCACAAACTGGTGATGAAATTGAAATCCCAGCAAGTAAGGTTCCTGCATTTAGACCTGGTAAGGCTCTTAAAGAAGCTGTTAAATAATTTAATAGTTTTATCTTAAAAGACGGTGATGTGATGGTCACCGTCTTTTTTGGTGAGCATAAATAATTCAGGATGTTTCTTGTTAAGCTAATTTTATGTCATAATTAAGGTAATGGAGGGACTAAATGTATTCTGAACAATTACTTGACGCAATTGAAAAACAAGATTTTTCGCAGGAAAAAGACTTATTAAAAAAGGCCTTGGATAATGATGAACCAGAAGTATTGGCATCTTTAGCCGAAAATTTAACCGGCTTAGGTTTTACTAACTTATCAAAAGAAGTTTATCGCAGCCTAATTGCCCAATTTCCTAAAGAAGACTTATTTAAGGTTTACTTAGCAGAAATTTTACTGAATGATGGCGCAGACGATGATGGCCTGTCATTGTTGTATAACATTAAAGAGGATTCTTCGGCCTACCTTGACAGTCTGTTAGTTCAAGCGGATTATTATCAAACTAACGGTTTGCTTGAGACGGCCCATAGTAAGCTGATGAAGGCTGCCAAATTGGCACCTGATGAAGATATCGTTAAGTTTGGTTTAGCCGAATTAGACTACTTGAGCGGTCATAATGAGCAAGCTCTAGCCTTATATCAAGATTTATTAACGCGCCACAAAAACTTTAGCGAGGTCAACCTGATTGATCGCTTGTACCAGACATTGGCAAAATTAGGCCGCTATGAAGAAGCTAGCAAGGTAATCGAAGACCATAGCGGTGATATTTTGGATATTGATAGTAAATATCAAGCTGCACTGATTATGCTCAATGTTAATAAGGACGATCAGGCGATTACTTATTTGAATGACGTTATCAATCAAAGTCCGGACTATGTGAATGCATACCCGCTTCTAGCTACAGCTTATGAGCACAAAAATGATAATGAGCAGGTTTTGCGGTCAAGCCAAGCAGGACTAGCCTATAATGAACTTGACCCAGTATTATATTCTAAGGGTGCACGTGCGGCTGCTAAGTTGAACGACTTAAAGACAGCTGAGGGTTTACTAACTCGCGGTTTAAAAGTTGAGCCAGAAAATAACGATTTACGGCTGCAATTGTCTAATCTTTATTTGCATGAAGGTAAAAATGAGGCCAACCTGCAATTGTTTGCCCAACTCGATGAAAGTGATTTGGAACCACAAGCCCACTGGAATATAGCGCTATCTTATGAAAATTTGGATAATAGTGATAAGGCCAAGAGTGAGTTCTTGCTGGCATATCCAGAATTTCAAAGTAATTCCGCTTTTTTGAAGCAAATGATTCGTTTCTTCAACACCGAGGCTAATGCTACCGAAATTGTTCTGCAGCTCTTAGAGCGCTATTTAAAGCTAGAACCAGAGGATGGCGAAATGCAGGAATTGTATAATCAATTGTCTAATTAACTAATTTTTTTGGTAAAAAAGACCATGATGTGGCCTTTTTTCTTTGGCAATTTTTCGAGATAATACAAGTGGGTTCGTGTTCTACTTGTAAATAGGCTATAATAAGATTTAGACGCTATTGGAAAATTAATTAAAATAATAGTGCTAATTTACTAACAAAAATTAAAAATAAATAGATGAGTTGATTAATTAATGATGAAAATAAATGAATTACCCGCGATTTTTACCGCGGCACTTCCTGTCCTTAAGACACTGGAACAAGCAGGCTTTGAGGCATACTTCGTTGGTGGCTCGGTCCGTGACTTGATACTGGGCCGGCACATCCATGACATCGATATTGCCACCAGTGCTTATCCAGAGGAAGTTAAAAAACTATTTAGTCGATCGATTGATACCGGGATTAAACACGGAACCGTAACGGTCCTCTATAATGATGGCAGTTATGAAATTACAACTTTTAGAACCGAGTCTGGCTACCAAGATTATCGTCGTCCCGATCATGTGACTTTTGTACAGAATTTAAGTGAAGATCTTAAGCGACGTGACTTTACAATAAATGCACTGGCGATGAACACGAGTGGTGAAATTATTGATTTGTTTGATGGTCTTGGTGATTTACAAAAGCATATTATTCGGGCTGTTGGTGATCCGGAAAAGCGCTTTAACGAGGATGCTTTACGTATGATGCGTGCAGTCCGCTTTATGAGTCAATTACAATTTAGTTTAGAAACAAAAACAGAGCAGGCGGTTAAGGATAACCACCAGCTCTTGCAAAAGATTTCGGTAGAACGGATTCGTGATGAGTTTGTTAAGATGGGGATTGGCCCGCATTCACGCCAAGCTTTTCAGGTCTTTTTAGATACGCAATTAAGCGAAGACGTGCCAGATTTTGGTGGTAAAAGCGAATTGTTGACGGTTTACCCAAGCTTGAAGTTTAATCCAGATATCGAAACTAGCTTGTGGGCCATTATTATTATTTTGCTTAAGATCCCTAACGAGCAAATTGCTAAATTTATGCGCGATTGGAAAAATTCTAACGCCATGACTAACGAAGTTGAAAAAGTGGTTGCAGTCTTTGATTTACTTTCAGAACGGACGCCAACTGATTTTGAACTTTTTGAAGCAGGAAAAGATATTCTGCTAAACGCAATTGATGTCGCTCGTATCTTGGGCCAGCCGGTTAATTCCGAGGCTTTAGTTGATCGCTATGTTGCTCTGCCGATTAAGTCGACAGCTGAACTGGCAATTGACGGCCGGTTTTTAATTAATGCTGGAATTGCTCCGGGACCACAACTAGGTAATTTATTGACCGAAATTAAGCAGAAGATCATTGCTGGCGAACTTGAAAACACGACGGATGCAGTTACTGCCTTTTTGGCAAATAATTAAACGTATAGCAGAACTGAAAAGTACATTAAGCCCGATCCCAGCATCACAAATAAGTGCCAAATGACATGGATGAAGGGAATGCCGCGCATGGTGTACAGTAAGGCGCCAATAGTATACGCAACACCGCCGCCGACAAGCAACCAAAAGCCGACAGGACTGAGGCGAACATAAAGTGATTGCCCCGAAAAAATCACAAGCCAACCCATGCCAACGTACAAAACGGTGTCAAGGATTGTGTGCTTACCACGGTTAAAGATATAGTAAATAATGCCAAAAATGGTCAGTGCCCAGATTAGGCTAAATAAAACCCAACCCCATGTACCGCCGATAGCCACAAGTGAATACGGCGTGTATGATCCAGCAATTAATAAAAAAATTGATGTGTGATCAAAAATTTGAAAAACATTGCGGGCCCGGGTAAAGATCAGGCTATGAAATAGCGTTGAAAATAGATATAAAAAGACCAAACAAGCACCATAAATACTAAAGGTTACGATGCGTAATGCATTTCCAGTAGCGGCAGCTTTAACGACTAGCAATACTAGGCCAGCAACGGCTAGGCCAAAGCCAATTCCGTGGGTAATGGCACTAAAAATATTGTCTAAAATGTAATATGTTTTTGATCTTGTAGTTGGCTCTTGCCAAAGTTTTTTAAATTCCATTATCAAAATAGTCCAATCATTTTCTTCTACACTAGGTTTTTTTGCTATAATGCAAGTATTGATATTGTTCACATTTTATCATAAAATGTAACGCGAATTAGAATTGAGGGCAAATACGTTGTCAGAGATAAAAATCATGACGGATTCTTCGGCGCAATTAACGCCAGAAGAAATCGAAAAATATCATATCACAATTATCCCACTACTGGTGACGATTGATGATCAGACATATGTTGATGGCGTAGACATTACACGGCAAGAGTTTGTCGAAAAAATGACGACATCAAAAGAATTACCTAAGACTAGCCAGCCGCCAATTGGTCGGCTAGTTGATACAATCAATGAGCTAACTGCTGATGGTAGTAACGTTATTGGTATCTTTTTGGGTAAAGGCTTAAGTGGCACAGTTGATGCGGCAAGGCAGGCCGTTAAAATTGCGGGTAAAGCCAACCAAGTAAGTATTGTAGATTCTCAATTGACCGATCGAGCTGAAGGACTGCAAGTTTTAGAAGCTGCTCGCGGTGCTCTTAAAGAGCAAAGTGTTCAAGAAATCTTGGCGCACCTAGAGCAAATTAAAAAGACGCAGCGCTTGCGCATGATGATTGTTAATTTAGAAAATATCATTAAGGGTGGACGACTAGGAGCTGTTTCTGGTAAAATTGCTACTTTACTGAACATTCGCATTGAGCTGCAAATGCCGGGCGGTCATTTAAAAGTGGCTAAAAAAGGTCGCGGCAAGAAATTCTCATTAGCTTTTGATAATCGGGTTTTAGCCGATATTGAGGCAAACAAGGATAAAATCAAGGAAGTTGGTATTTCTTACGTTTCACTCGATGGTGTGCCGCAAGAATTAAAGGATTTTGCACAAAAAATCAAGAAAATTAATTCTAAAATTGATGTGCTAGTGCGCGAGACCAGCCCAGTAATCGCAACACATGCTGGACTTGGTGCTTATGCAATTTTGTACTATACGGAGTAATAATGGCTTATCGAGAAAGTTTTTATCGTTATTTGATGACGCAGCGTGACAGTGACTCAAATGATGAAGTCGCACAGTTTGCAAATAATGCTCAGAATGATCAAACTTTTCCTAAGCAGGAACAAAATTACGAAAAGCTATCTGATTACCTAGAACTAAATGCGGGTTATTTACCTAGTATGAGTATTTTTGATCAGGCTTATGAGATGTATCAGGAAAAGATGGCGTATTAAGCAAGCTCCTCATTATTTGGGGCTTTTTTAGTGTTAAAGAGGACAAAAAAATGGCGACAATTCAGTGGTATCCGGGACATATGAACAAGGCGCGCAACCAGCTTGAAGACAAGATGGGCTTAATTGATGTTTTAGTTGAAGTTTTAGATGCGCGCATCCCGCAATCATCAAGAAATCCGATGATTGAGGAGTTAGTAGGCAATAAACCACACCTAATCATTTTGAATAAGGCGGATTTGGCAGACCCAGTGCTAACTAAGATTTGGCAAAAGAAGCTTACGCAAAAGGGTAAATTCGTCATGGCGATGGACTCACTGCACAATACCAATATGCAAGTGCTGGTCCGAATGATTAAAAAAGCCGCGGCTGATAAAGTTGCTAAATTCGAGGCCAAGGGTGCTTCTAATCCAGTGATTAGAATTGCCCTTGCTGGCATCCCTAACTGTGGTAAGTCAACGATTATTAACCGTTTAGTAGGCCGAAATGTGGCTGCTGTTGGGAATAAGCCGGGGGTAACCAAAGGTCAGACTTGGCTTAAGACGCAAAGTAATATTCAAATTTTGGATACACCGGGAATTTTATGGCCTAAATTTGACGATCAAGAAGTCGGTTATAAATTAGCTGCTTTTGGCGCAATTAAGGACAGCATTTTTCACGCTGATGATGTGGCGCTGTTTTTACTAAAGAATTTACGCAAATATTATTTGGCTGATTTAGCTAAATTTGCCCGAACAACTAAAGATCAAATTACGCAAATTAACGACACTGACTTATTGCTAGCAATGACTGAGATTTACGGGATGCGGGACGACTATGACCGCTTCTCGTTATACTTACTGCAGCGTTTGCGTAAGGGTAAGGTCGGTAGAATTACGCTGGACCGCCCATGACAATTAAAGAAATAAAACAGCTGCCTTTAGATAAAGTTAGTGAAGCAGAATTAGCTACTCTAAAGGCCGATCCGCGCGCGGGTGTTCAAAAGTTATTGGCAAGTTACTATCGCCGCCAGGAAAAGCTAGCGCAAAAACAGGCTGCTTTTTTAACCAGAATGCAATATGAGCAGCAATTTTGGGCTAAGGGGCAAATTGTGGCTGGTGTAGACGAAGTTGGTCGCGGACCACTAGCCGGGCCGGTAGTCACGGCCGCAGTAATTATTGATGCCAATTTTGATTTGCTTGATGTGAACGACTCTAAGAAGCTAAGTCCGCAAAAGCGGCAGGAATTATACCCGAAGATTTTGCAAGAAGCAGTTAGTGTTGCTGTGGGCGTTAAAAGCGCGCAAGTAATCGATGAAATTAATATTTATGAGGCGGACCGTTTAGCGATGGCGCAGGCTGTTACGGCGCTTGATTGCAAGCCTGATGCATTATTAGTCGATGCAATGAATGTTCCTGTTGATTTGCCGCAAGTGCGCTTAATTAAGGGTGATGCCAAGTCAAATTCGATTGCGGCAGCCTCGATTGTAGCGAAGGTCTTTCGTGATCGTTTGATGACTGATTACGGCAAAATTTACCCACAATATCAATTTGCGCATAATGCCGGTTACGGTACTAGTGCCCATCTTGCTGCTTTAGAAAAATACGGGCCGACACCAATTCACCGCAAAACCTTTGCACCAGTTAGTGACTTTTTTAAAACAAAATAGAATATATCCTCCTTTTTTACGTATTTGTAATTAGGAGGCTTTTTTAATGGAAAAAACAAATTTTTTGTTACGCCTGAAATTACAAAAGGGACTTGGTTATGTCAAGATGCTGCAGGTTGCCAGTCAACTGAACGATGAACAAGTCACTGTACAAACAATCAAACAAATGACACTACCTGCAACTGTTAAAGAAGCTAGCTTGGCGGCCTTTAAGCTCGAAAAATTCGGCAAGGTAATTAAGCGAATTAAAAAGCAGTGCCAAGTAATTAGCTTCTTTGATGACAATTATCCCGAGCAATTGCGGCAGATATATCAGCCGCCCCTAATTTTGTTTGCGCGCGGCGATATTACTTTATTACAAAAAAGAATTGTGACAATTGTTGGCTCGCGGCAGGCAACGGCATATAGTCAGCGAGTTTTAGCGCAACTTGTACCAAATTTAGTTAATAATCATGTGGTAATTGCCAGCGGCTTGGCTAAAGGCGTCGATGTCTTGGCGCATCAAGCCACTTTGCAAAATCATGGTAAGACAATTGCTGTTGTCGGCAACGGATTAAATCACTATTATCCAATGATTAACCACCAGGTTCAGGAGCAAATCATGCAAAAGGGACTGATTTTAAGTGAATATTTACCAGATACACCGCCACGCCCTTTTCGTTTTCCTGAGCGCAATCGTATTCTAGCAGGACTTGCGGAAAGTGTTGTGGTAACGGAAGCTAAAGAAAAGTCGGGCTCCTTAATCACAGCTAACTTGGCACTGCAGGAAAATCGCAATGTCTATGCTGTCCCCGGACCGATTACTAGTCCATTATCAGTGGGACCAAATAAGTTGATTGCAGTGGGAGCTAACCCGATAACAGATTTTAAATTAAATGAAAGATTTGACAACTAGCCATTAAATATTCTATTCTCAGAATAGTATTTTTAAAAATTAGAATTTTAATGAGGAGGCATTTGATGCCTACTAAGTCAAAGCCAAAAAAACGTAAAAAAACATTAGTAATTGTAGAATCGCCAGCAAAAGCCAAGACGATTGAAAAATATTTGGGCCGTAATTATCGGGTAATTGCTTCTAAGGGGCATATTCGCGATCTGCCAAAATCACAAATGGGAATTGATTTTGATAATAATTACAAACCGAAATATATTTCAATTCGGGGTAAAGGCGATACGATTAAGGAATTAAAGTCGGAAGCAAAAAAAGCCAAAGATGTTTATCTGGCATCTGACCCCGACCGTGAAGGAGAAGCAATTGCTTGGCATGTAGCTCATGCGTTAAATCTTGATGATACGGCTAAAAACCGAGTAACCTTCAATGAGGTTACTAAAGATGCAGTTAAGGAAAGCTTCAAGCATCCCCGTGCAATTGATATGGACACGGTTAATGCCCAGCAGGCACGGCGTATTTTAGACCGGATTGTTGGTTATTCACTTTCACCAATTTTATGGGATAAGGTTAAAAAAGGCTTGAGTGCTGGTCGTGTTCAATCTGTTGCCTTAAAACTGGTAATTGACCGGGAAAAGGAAATCAAGAATTTCAAGCCGGAAGAATACTGGACAATTGATGCCGAATTTAAAAAGGATCGCAAAGCATTCAAATCACAATTTTGGGGTGTTGATGGCAAAAAGAAGGAACTACCAAATAACGATGCCGTTAAGGAAGTTTTAGCTAAAATTGATAAGAAAAGGGCGTTTGCTGTCAGCAAAGTTGTTGCTCGTGAGCGTCGCCGGCAACCAGCTGCGCCATTTACGACTTCCACAATGCAACAGGAAGCAAATAAACGCCTCAATTACCGTACTCGGCGGACAATGAGTATTGCCCAACAGCTTTATGAAGGAATTAGCCTTGGTAAATCGGGAACAGTTGGTTTAATTACTTATATGAGAACCGACTCTAAGCGGACGTCGCCGATTGCTCAAGTTGAAGCATCCAAGTTTTTAAATGAAAAATATGGTAAAGAGTATGCAGCTAAGGGTCAGCGGCACTTTAAGAATGCTCAAGATGCTCAGGATGCCCATGAGGCAATTAGACCGACTAGCATTTACCGGACACCGGAATCACTTAAGTCAGTTTTAACGACGGAGCAATATCGATTGTATAAGCTGATCTGGTCCAGGTTTTTAGCTAGTGAAATGACGCCGGCTGTGTATGACACAGTTAGAGCTGATATTGAGCAAAATGGTGTTATTTTTAGAACAACCGGCTCGAAAATGAAGTTTGCCGGATTTACTAAGGTTTACGATAATCAACAGGAAAAGAATACCGAATTACCAGATTTAAATGAAGGTGACCAAGTTAAATTAACTAAGTCGGATAACAAACAGCACTTTACTTTGCCGCCGGCAAGATATACCGAAGCTAGTCTAGTACATTCACTTGAAGAAAACGGTGTTGGTCGTCCTTCGACCTATGCTCCAACTATTGATACTATTCAGCGTCGTTATTACGTCAAACTCGAGGGTAAGGCGATTGTACCGACGGAGTTAGGTGAAATCGTTGATAACTTAATTGAAAAGTTCTTCCCTGATATTGTTAACGTTGACTTTACCGCCCAATTAGAAAATGATCTCGACAGCGTTGAGGAAGGCAAGAAAAATTGGGTCAAGGTCATTGACGAATATTATCATCCCTTCAAAAAGGAGCTCGATAAGGCGGATGCCGACATTAAAAAGGTCCAGATTAAGGATGAACCTGCTGGTTTTAATTGTGACATCTGCGGTGCACCAATGGTCATTAAAATGGGACGCTATGGTAAGTTTTATGCTTGCTCACGCTTCCCTGATTGTCGTAACACTAAGGCAATTGTCAAGAAGATTGGTGTGACCTGCCCTAAATGTGGCAAGGGAGATGTTGTTGAAAAGAAATCCAAGCGTAACCGTAAGTTCTTTGGCTGCTCGCGTTATCCAGAATGCGACTTTGTCTCATGGGATAAACCGATTGGTCGTAACTGCCCTAATGATGGCCACTTCTTGGTTGAAAAGAAAAACAAAAAGGGTTTAGTTGTTCTGTGTCCTAACGGTGATTATAAAGAGGAGCCTAAGGATGAAGGCGTTGTAAAAGAAAGTTAAATTTAAGTTAATATCATCAAGTCAGGTATGGTTTGATGATATTCTTGTATTTAGAAAAAATATTTTTTAGAAAAGGAATATCTTAAGATGCCTAAAAATGTAATAGTAGTTGGTGGAGGGCTTGCCGGCAGTGAGGCAACATGGCAGTTAGCCAAGCGTGGAATCCAGGTTGACTTATATGAGATGCGTCCCACGAAGTTAACGCCAGCGCACAAGACTGGTAATTTTGCCGAGTTAGTCTGCACCAACTCAATGCGGTCCAACCAATTGTCCAACGCCGTTGGCCTATTGAAAGAAGAAATGCGACAATTAGATTCGCTTATTTTAGAGGCAGCTGATAAAACCCAGGTTCCAGCTGGTGGTGCTTTAGCCGTTGATCGGGATAAATTTAGTGAGTATGTTACCCAAAAGCTCCACTCATTACCTAATGTGACCTTTCATGATAAAGAAATCACGACGATTCCGCAAGATGGAATTACAGTAATTGCTACTGGTCCGTTAACTAGTGATACCTTGGCTGACAAAATCCAACAGTTCTCTGGAACAGATAGTCTGCACTTCTTTGATGCAGCGGCACCAATTGTGGCGGCCGATTCGATTGATCAGGAGATCGTTTACAAAAAGTCACGCTATGACCGCGGTGAGGCAGCTTATTTAAACTGTCCAATGACTAAAGAGGAATACGATCGCTTTGCCCAAGAACTAGTCAATGCCGAAACAGCTGAAATGCACGGCTTTGAAAACAGCGACGTTTTTGAAGGCTGTATGCCAATTGAGGTAATGGCCGCACGGGGAAGTAAAACAATGCTGTTTGGTCCCCTGAAGCCAGTTGGTTTGGAAGATCCGCACACGGGTAAGACGCCATATGCTGTAGTTCAATTAAGACAGGATAATGCGGCTGCCTCAATGTACAACATTGTCGGCTTCCAAACGCATTTAAAGTATGGTGAACAAAAGCGGGTCTTTTCAATGATTCCAGGTTTAGCCAATGCTCGCTTTGTTCGCTATGGTAAAATGCACCGTAATACCTACATGGCTTCACCAGAAGTTTTAACTGCTAGTTACGAAGCTAAAAAGCAACCTGGTTTGTTCTTTGCTGGACAAATGACTGGCGTTGAAGGTTATGTGGAAAGTGCCGGCAGTGGTTTAGTTGCTGGAATTAATGCGGCTAGAAGAGCGCTGGCAGAAGAGCCGGTTGTTTTCCCGAAAGTGACAGCTCTTGGCTCGATGGCTAATTATGTAACTACCACTAGTGCTAAACACTTCCAGCCGATGAATGCTAGTTTTGCTCTAATTCCGGGGCTTGAAGGTAAAAAGGTGCGGAATAAGCGTGAGCGCCACGAAAAAATTAGTGAACGTGGTTTAGCAAGCTTAGCTAAATTTAAAGAGGAAGTCTTGGGTTAAATGACAACGCAAGATCAAGAATTGCAAAGCTTTATTTCTTATTTGCAAAATGAGCGGCATTATAGTTCAAAGACGATCCAGTCTTACCAAACTGATTTGCTTGAGGCAAAGGCATTTTGGCAGGCTAATGGTGGGTTTGTGTCCTGGCAAAAGATTACTGAACGTGATATTGAGATTTTTTTACAAAATCTTGCAGACCGTAAATTAGCTAGAACGACACAGGCTCGTAAGATGTCCAGTTTGCGGTCATTTTATCGATTTTTAACACGGCGGAAGGTAGTTAAAACTAATCCGACGCAAACAATTGTACTCCGCAAAAAGACGCGCAAATTGCCCCAATTTTTCTATGCACCGGAAATGAAGCAGGTCTTTGCGACATTGACGGCTAGTGATCCACTAACGGTGCGTAACCTTGCGATGTTTGAGTTGTTTTATACAACTGGGATGCGGGTTAGTGAAGTTAGTGGGTTAAAATTGTCGCAGCTAGACTTGGATTTAAAAGTTATTTTAGTTCACGGTAAAGGCAATAAGGACCGTTATGTCGCTTTTGATGAGCAAACTGAAAAAGCATTAAAGCAATATCTAACCGACTCGCGGCCGCAACTTCTTGGTCAGCAAACTGACCCACAAACAGTCTTTTTAAATAATCAAGGTAAGCCAATCACATCGCGTGGAATTGAATATGTGATGCAAAAAGTATTTAATAAGGCTGGGGTCAGCGGCAAGGTGCATCCCCATGAGCTGCGCCATTCATTTGCGACAGCAATGCTTAACAACGGTGCTGATCTGCGCAGTGTGCAGGAATTACTGGGGCATGCAAACTTGTCGACAACGCAAATTTATACCCACGTTACAATGAGCCACTTACAGGCTAATTACGAGCAATTTTTCACTCGTAATAATCAGAAAGATGAGGCAAAATAATGACAACAATTTGTTCAGTAAAATTTAATGGTAAAACAGCAATTGCTGGTGACGGTCAAGTTACTTTAGGCGAAAAGGTAATTGCCAAAGCAACAGCTAAAAAGATCCGGCGGATCTATCATGACCGCGTTGTGATCGGTTTTGCCGGCGGCGTTGCGGATGCAGTTAGCTTGCAGGATATGCTGGAAGGTAAACTGGAAGCCTTTGGCGGCGACTTGCGTCGTGCTGCCGTTGAAATGGCTCAATCATGGCGCAAAGATCCTACTCTGCAAAAGCTAGAAGCAATGCTGATTGCATTTGATGAAAAGGATTTGTTGCTGATTTCTGGAAATGGTGAAGTTCTGGAACCAGACGAAAATGTTGTTGCAATTGGTTCTGGTGGTAACTTTGCTCAGGCTGCCGCAATTGCTTTGACAAGACATTCAACAGGGATGTCGGCTGAAGAGATTGCTCATGAAGCAGTGGAAATTGCTTCAGGAATTGATATTTTTACTGATAATCAAATTATCACGGACGAACTCTAATTAGGAGAAAAATTCATGGAAACAAAAACGCCAAAACAAATTGTTAATTTGCTAAATGAGTACATTATTGGGCAAGATGAGGCAAAAAAGGCAGTGGCGATTGCTCTTTATAACCGCTATCGCCGCATGCAATTGCCAAAGAAAATGCAGGAAGACATCACGCCTAAGAACTTATTGATGGCAGGTCCTACCGGTGTTGGTAAGACGGAAATTGCTCGGCGGCTTGCTGCAATTGTTCAGGCTCCATTTGTTAAAGTCGAGGCAACTAAGTTTACCGAGGTTGGTTATGTCGGCCGCGATGTTGAGTCAATGGTGCGAGATTTAGTTAATGAAGCTGTCCGCATGGAAGAAAAGGATCAATTTGATCGCGTGCGTGCTCAAGCGGCTAAGGAAGCTAATAAGACTTTGGTGCGGTTATTGGTTCCTGGGATTAAGCACGAAAAGCGCCAAAATCAGATGCAGGAAATGCAAGATATGATGTCAATGTTGATGGGCGGTAGTCAAACTGATAAGCAACCTACTGACCAAGAAGAAGTCACAGATGACATTCGCAATCAACGGTTAACGGTCTCCGAGCAGCTGAATAAGGGCTTGTTAGAAAACCGGGAAGTGACGATTGAAGTCGAGCAGGCACCAAAGGTTAACCCAATGGGTGACATGATGGGCCAAATGGGACTTGACATGAGCTCAATGCTGAGTGACCTCGTTCCTAAGAAAAAAGTTAAGCGAACTTTACCGGTCAAAGATGCGCGCGAAGTCTTAATTCAAGAAGAATCGCACAAGCTGATTGATTATGATACCCTTTACCAAAAGGCAATTGAGCGCACAACAAACAACGGAATTATTTTTATTGATGAAATTGACAAAATTACCTCGGGTAATAAGAAAAACTCCGGTGAGGTTTCTCGTGAAGGTGTGCAACGTGATATTTTGCCAATCGTCGAAGGTTCGACGGTGCAGACCAAATACGGCCCAGTTTCAACCGACCACATTTTGTTTATTGCTGCAGGAGCATTTGCAGAAACTAAGCCGAGTGATCTAATTCCTGAA
The DNA here is from genome assembly GCF_029433515.1 of Lactobacillus sp. ESL0679. Classification (GTDB taxonomy): domain Bacteria; phylum Bacillota; class Bacilli; order Lactobacillales; family Lactobacillaceae; genus Lactobacillus. Next base: position 168,708 of record NZ_JAQTIG010000002.1, read on the forward strand.
TTACAAGGACGTTTCCCAATTAGAGTTGAGCTAAATGCCCTGTCTAAAGATGACTTCGTTAAAATTTTAAAAGATCCAGCAGATTCGCTCTTAGAGCAATATGTTGCCTTGTTGCATGCAGATAGTGTTAAATTAATCTTTACACAAGAAGCCATTGATCGCATTGCGCAAATTGCCTATGATGTTAACCAGGGAACAGACAATATCGGGGCAAGAAGATTGGCAACTATCCTTGAAAAATTACTAGAAGATGTGTTGTATGAAGGCCCAGACATGGAAATGGGTGAAATTACCGTGACCGAAGCATATGTTAATGAAAAACTTAGTGATATAATAACAAATAAAGATTTGACTAAGTTTATTCTTTAACAAGGGATGATGAGTAAGATGGACTACATTATCAAAAATACAATTTTACAGGTTGTTATTTCAAGCAAAGGTGCCGAATTGCAAAGCATTAAGAGCCAGCACAATGATTATGAATATCTTTGGCAGGCAGACCCCAATGTGTGGGGACGTCATGCACCAGTGTTGTTTCCAATTGTTGGTCGGCTTAAAAATGATGAGTACACTTATCAGGGTGAGACTTATCACATGACGCAACATGGCTTTGCTCGTGATATGGAATTTATTGTTGAGCAGCAGACCGCTGAGAGTATTACCTTTTTGCTAAAAGATACCCTAGAAACAAGGAAGATTTATCCGTTTAAGTTTGAATTGCGGGTCAATTACAATTTGTTGAATAATTTGCTTGAAGAAAACTTCAGTGTGACGAATAAGTCCGCTGGTGAAATGATTTTTGGTATCGGTGGTCATCCAGGATTTAATATTCCAACAACTAATTCGATTAGTAAGGAAGATTACTACTTTAGTACGAAGCCTTCGGTTGCTAGAGTGCAAATTCCATTAAAGGGTTCATATCTTGACTGGGATAATCGCTCACTTGCTTCTACCAATAGTCTGATTACATTAAGCGATCATTTATTTAAGAATGATGCCCTGATTTTTCAAATGAGAGGGCACGATAATAAGGTATCCCTTAAGACAGAGACGAGTGCTTTTCATGTTAATGTTTGGTTGCGGGATGCACCATTTGTTGGTGTTTGGTCACAGTATCCGCAAACAGCCGATTATGTATGTATTGAGCCCTGGTGGGGGATTGCTGACAGAAGTGATACTAATGGTAAGCTGGAAGACAAATACGGAATGAACCATTTAGCTCATGATGCTACTTTTACAGCTGGTTTTGGCATGGCTTTTCATGATTAAAATTAAGCAAAAAAGGAGACACGTTAGTGTCTCTTTTTAATTATAATTAATACTTGCGAACAATTGTTCGAATAGCTATAATATAAAAGCCAGTAAACTAAGGTTTAACTGGCTGTATTTATTTCTAGTTTATAATTTGTGGTGGCGTTTCTTATACCAATAAAGTAGCCCAAAGGGAATAATATTCTCTTTATGGTGCTCAAGGCGCTTAATGTTATCTCGATGTCTTGTAAAAAGAATAATGAGCATAACGCCCGCGATTACGGTTAAGAAAATATCGTGAAAGAAAAACGTCGCGATAAAAATTGCGGTAATCGAAATTAGGCTTGATAGGCTAACATACGATGTAATAAAGACTAATGGTAGGAAGATTACCGCGCAAACGCCAAAGAATTGGAGATTGTACCCCAAGAATACACCGGCACTAGTCGCAACTGCCTTGCCTCCCTTAAATTTAAGGAAGATTGAAAAGGTATGTCCTAAAACGGCTAGCCCGCCACAAATTAATAAGACATACTTAGGTGTCCCCAGATGCAAGAGCCGCGGCAAACAAGTTGCAAGCGTCCCCTTAAGGACATCAACGACGAGCACGAAGCTGCCGGCAAGTGGTCCCAGAACCCGAAATGAGTTGGTGGTACCGATGTTTCCCGAGCCATAATTACGGATGTCTTCATGGAAAAATAGTTTGCCAATGATTACCCCCGTCGGGAAGGATCCAATTAAGTATGCTAGAATAAATACCAGTAATAATTTCAAATTTATCATTTAAATCCCGCTCTCTTAGTATCTTAAAGCTATTTTAGCAAAGATTAAGCAAGATGCGGTGACTTTTTAGATGATTTAATAACTGGAGGAGTTTATTTGGCTAAAACAAATAAAAAAACAAATTCTTACGATGACTCGTCAATTCAGATTCTTCACGGTTTAGAAGCGGTTCGTAAGCGGCCTGGGATGTATATTGGGTCAACTGATATTCATGGCTTGAATCAATTGGTTTATGAAATTGTCGATAATTCAGTTGATGAAGCGATGGCTGGTTATGGTAAAGAAATTGACGTGGCCATTCATCAAGATAATAGTGTGACTGTGCGTGATTTTGGTCGGGGAATGCCGACGGGGATGCACAAGTCAGGAAAACCAACGATTGAAGTTATCCTGACTGTTTTGCATGCCGGCGGTAAGTTTACCGAACAAAACTATAAGACATCAGGTGGTCTGCACGGTGTTGGGTCTTCAGTTGTCAACGCTCTGTCCAGTTATCTGAAAGTTAGAGTTGTGCGTGACGGCAAAGCTTATGAGGAAGAATTTGCTAACGGCGGTCATCCAGTAGGCACTTTAAAGTCGCTGGGTAAAACCAAGGAAAAAGACGGCACAACCATTACTTTTAAGCCAGATGAGACCATCTTTTCAACTACTAAGTATAAATACGAAACTATCCAAGAACGGATTCGTGAGTCTGCCTTTTTGCTAAAGGGCGTGCGTTTTATCTTAACTGATGAACGTGAGCCAGAGCATCATGATGACTTCAAGTATGATGATGGGATTAAGTCCTTTGTGTCCTATTTGAATGAGGGCAAAGATACTCTGAATGATGTATTTTATTTTGAAGGCAAACAGGACGGGATGGAAGTTGAGTTTAGCGGTCAATACAGCGATAGCTATTCAGAAAACTTAGTTTCATTTGTTAATAATGTCCGAACCTCTGATGGTGGTACTCATGAAGTTGGTGCCCGCAGTGGTTTCACTCGTGCCTTTAACGATTATGCCAAAAAGCAAGGCTTGCTTGGTAAAAAAGATAAAAATATTGATGGCTCAGATTACCGTGAAGGTCTCAGTGCTGTTCTTTCAGTCAAAATTCCGGAAGAATTACTTGAGTTTGAAGGTCAGACTAAGGGTAAATTAGGAACACCTCAGGCTCGTTCAGTAGTTGATACGCTCGTTTATGAGCAGATGTCGTACTATTTAATGGAAAACGGTGAGTTAGCCCAAGACCTTGTTAAAAAGGCTCAACGGGCAAGAGACGCCCGTGAAGCAGCTAAAAAAGCGCGTAACGAGAGCCGCAATGGTAAAAAACGCCGCAAGAAAGAAGTATTGTCCGGTAAATTAACCCCAGCTCAGTCACGTAACCCTAAAAAGAATGAGTTATTTTTGGTCGAAGGTGATTCTGCCGGTGGTTCTGCTAAACAGGGTCGAGACCGCAAATTTCAGGCAATTTTGCCGCTGCGGGGCAAGGTTTTAAACACCCAAAAGGCTAAATTACAAGACATCTTTAAAAATGAAGAAATCAACACCATGATTTATACCATTGGTGCTGGTGTTGGTGCCGAATTCAAGGCCGAGGATTCTAATTACGATAAAGTCATTATTATGACGGACGCCGATGATGATGGTGCGCATATTCAAATTTTGCTGCTGACATTTTTCTACCGGTACATGCGACCGATGATTGAACAGGGCAAGGTCTATATTGCTCTGCCACCTCTTTATCGCCTGCAAAAAGGACGCGGTAAAAAGGCACAGGTTAAGTATTCTTGGACTGATGAGGAATTAGCAACCGACGAGAAAAATATGGGTCGCGGCTATGCTTTACAAAGATTCAAAGGTTTAGGTGAAATGAACGCCGAGCAATTGTGGCAAACAACCATGAATCCGGAATCTAGAATGCTAATTCGGGTGAAGATTGATGATGCGGCTCTTGCTGAACGCCGAGTTACGACTTTGATGGGTGATAAGGTTGCTGCTAGACGGAAATGGATTGAACAGAACGTTAAGTTTAGAATGGGCGAAAACGCGTCAATCTTAGAAGAAGAAAATGAGTAAAGAGGTTTTTAATTAATGGCGATAAAAGAACGAATTCGTGAAATGCCGCTTGAGCAGGTCATGGGTGAACGATTTGGACGATATTCCAAATACATCATTCAGGAACGGGCTCTGCCGGATATTCGTGATGGCTTAAAACCGGTACAAAGAAGAATCCTTTACGCAATGTATCAGGATAACAATACGTACGATAAGCCGTTTAAAAAGGCAGCCAAAGCTGTCGGAAATATCATGGGTAATTTTCACCCCCACGGCGACAGTTCCATTTATGGTGCACTTGTTCACTTATCACAAGACTGGAAAATGCGTGAGCCGTTAGTTGAAATGCATGGTAACAATGGTTCAATGGACGGTGATGGCCCAGCTGCCATGCGTTACACAGAATCGCGGCTGAACAAGATTTCTAACATGCTCTTGCAGGACATTGATAAAGAGACCGTCAACATGGTGCTTAATTTTGATGATACGGAATATGAGCCGACGGTTTTGCCGGCAAGATTTCCTAACCTGCTAGTGAACGGCTCAACGGGGATTTCATCGGGATATGCCACAGATATTCCGCCGCACAACCTGTCAGAAGTGATTGATGCCACGATATATTTGTTAAAGCATCCAGATGCTACTCTAGATGACTTAATGAAGTATGTTCAGGGGCCTGATTTTCCTACTGGTGCAATTGTCATGGGCCAAAAGGGATTACGTGAAGCTTATGAGACTGGACGCGGCCGTATTCAGGTACGAGCTAAGACCTCAATTCAAGAAATCCGTGGTCACCGGCAAGAAATTGTAATTACCGAAATTCCATTTGCCGTCAATAAGGCTTTGATGGTTAAGAAGATGGATGAAATTCGTCTTAACAAGGAAATTGACGGGATTGCGGAAGTTCGTGATGAGACAGACCGTCATGGTTTATCAATTGTTGTTGAGCTTAAAAAGGACGCTGACGCACAAAATATTTTGAACTATCTGTTCAAGAACACTGAGCTACAGGTTTCTTATAACTTTAACATGGTTGCAATTGATAATATGACGCCCGTTCAAGTTGGCTTAAAGCACATTTTGGCTTCTTACCTTGACCATGAAAAGGACGTTGTTGTCAAACGAACCAAGTTTGATTTAAATAAGGCACAAAACCGTTTAGAAATCATTCAAGGCTTAATTCATGCAATGGACATCCTGGATCAAGTGATTAAGGTTATTCGGGCATCCAAGAATAAGGCTGATGCTAAGAAAAATCTGACTGCTGAATTTGACTTTACGCCAAGACAGGCAGAAGCTATTGTATCCTTGCAGCTGTATCGTTTAACCAATACCGATGTTGATGCTTTAATTGCGGAACAAACTGACTTAAACAAAAAAGTTGAGCAGTATCAGCAATTGTTATCTGACAAGAAAGTTTTAGAAAAAGAAATTATTCGTGAATTATCAGCTGTTAAACGGGAATTTGGTAATCCGCGGCGAACAGAAATTTCTACTGCTACTGCCAAAATTCAAATTGATGAAAAAGCATTAGTTGCTGATGAACAAGTTCGGGTTTTAATTAGTCATGATGGCTATTTAAAGCGCTCGTCCTTACGTTCATGGCAATCAAGTGATGATGCGGAAAACGGTTTACCTGATGGTGATGACGTTGTCTTTGAGAAGACAATTTCAACCTTAGCTAACATGTATCTGTTTACTAATCGTGGGAATGTCATTTATCGGCCGGTTCACGAGCTAGTTGAAACAAAATGGAAAGAAACTGGGCAGCATCTGTCGCAAGAAATTGGCTTACCAAGTGAAGAACAGATAATTCGCGTCTTTGCGTTTGACAAATTGGACAAGAATGTTAACTTCCTGCTAGCTACCAATGATGGCTATATCAAGCAACTGGAATTGGCTAATTTACAACCGACTAGAACATATCGTTCAAGAGCAATGGCTGCTATGAAGATGAAGTCACAGGAAAGTCAAGTGGTCCGCGTTGATGTTGTTCAACCTGATACAAAGGCAGAAATCGTCTTATTCACGCATGATGCTTATGCTGTTCGCTATGACGTAAGTGAAATACCGACGTCTGGAGCTAAAGCTGTCGGGGTTAAATCAGTTAATTTGAAGGATGATGATTTTATCGTGTCTTACATCTTAGTTGATCCTGAATATCTTGACTTAATTAAAGTTGGTTTGATTACACAGCGAGGTGCCTTTAAGCAATTTAAAGCTAAACTGATTAACAAGGTTTCGCGTGCTAAACGAGGCGTGCTTGTTTTACGTGAGTTAAAGACAAAGCCACATCGAATTTCAGCATTAGTATCTTACGGTCAAAATCATACTTTAATAATTGTTTCTAGCAGTAAAAGAAAAGTAACGTTGCAAACTAATGATTATCCATTGGGAGATCGTTACTCAAACGGATCGTTTGTAATTGATACAGTAAGCGATGGTCAGCCTGTTGACCTAATTTTGGGACAACCATTAAGCTATAAATAGTTGAAAGACTTACAATTTATAAATAAAAATTGTAAAAATCGTTTATAAATTTGTAAAATATTTTGAATTTTACTTTGACATGAGCGTGATTTTATTTGATAATACATGTAAATATATTCTTACTAAGATAGAGGAAGTTTTTTACATGCCTAAAACAGATACAATACTTTCAACAAAGTCATTACATTATTTTTTACAACTAATTGATACGATGAATTATACACAGGCTGCCCAAATTTTGGGAATTACACAGCCAGCGCTGACGCAGCAAATTAAAAAGATTGAGCATGCGATTGGAACACCGCTGTTTGGTCAAATGGGGAAGAAGCTCTATTTAACTGAAGCTGGTAAAGAACTCCAGACAGGTGCCATTAAGCTATTAAATACAATTAATTCGGTTGTAAGCGGCATTCAAGAGTTTACTCAAGCTGATAAAGGTCAAATTTCAATTGGTATTTTGGATAGCATTAATTCAGAAGTATTGCGGAAATTCTTGGTTGGCTTCAACCAAAAGAATCCTGATATTGTTCTTAATGTGACTTACTATGATCGCAAAAATTTGTGGTACAACTTAGACAATAACTTAATTGATATGGCGGTTATGTTCTGGCCTGATAGTACTAAGAAGAGTCAAGCTGAATTGCAGAATCAGTATGAGCATACAACGGTTTATGAAGATCAATTAACGGTCTTAACGCATAAGGATACAGTTGACGCAGGAAAGTCATATCCAATTTCTCGCTTTGCCCATCGTGAATGGGTTGCTTATCCAGATGGTTTTTACTTAACGCAATTAATGAAGAAAAAGCTGAGTAACAAGACTAATATCAAGGATTGTTTAACTGTTCCAATCAGCTTGTCATCAACAGAGCAATTAATTAAGACTGCTCAAGAAACTGATTACGACACATTTATCAGTGAGGCATATTACCAAGCTCACAAAGATGAGATTAAGTTGACACCAATTCATTTAAAAGAAGTTGAATCATTTACTGTTTCGCTAGTTTATCGTAAAGGTAAAAAGGCTGTTCCTCGGATCAATAATATTTTGACTGAATTCAAAAATTTCTTGGATAAATAGCGTCTATTAGCTAAAATAGAATAGAACGATAAATTTTATAAAAGAAGAAAGAGGAAGATTAATGGAAAAAGAGTTAGTTTTTGGTCACCAAAATCCTGATACTGATGCAATTGGGACTGCGATAGCTTACTCATACTTGCAAAACAAGTTGGGGTTTAACACTGAAGCTGTAGCGCTTGGTGAACCTAATGATGAAACTGCCTATGCTTTAAAGAAGTTTGGCTTTAAAGCACCACGGGTAATTAAAACTGCTGCTAACGAGGTTGATAAGGTAATGCTGGTTGACCACAATGAGCCGCAACAGAGTGTTTCTGACATTGATCAGGTGACAGTAACCCACGTTGTTGACCACCACCGGATTATGAATTTTGATACTAGTGCACCGTTGTTTTATTTAGCAGAGCCTGTTGGTTGTACAAGTACAATTATGTGGAAATTGTACAAGCACTTTGGTGTTGAAATTCCACAAAACATCGCCGGAATTATGTTGTCAGCAATTATTTCCGATACTTTGTTGCTCAAGTCACCAACTACTACTGATGACGACCGCGAAGCTGTTGAGGCTTTAGCTAAAGTAGCTGATGTTGATTACAAGACTTATGGTCTTGATGAATTAAAGGCTGGTACTAACATTGCTTCTAAGTCAGAAGAAGACTTAATTGATTTAGATGCCAAGAGCTTTGCTCTTAACGGCAAGAATGTTCGGGTTGCTCAAATCAACGTTGTTGATTTGTCAGAAGCAATGGAACGCAAAGATGCTTTCTTAAAGGCGATGCAGGCAGCATCAGATGCTAATAGCTACGACATGTTCATGCTGTTAATTACCAATGTCCTTGATTCTGATTCAACTGCTCTTGTAATTGGCTCAGATGAAGCTCAAGCAGCTTTTGAAAAGGCTTTTGGTAAGGTTACAGATTCAGAAATCAGCTTACCGGGAGTTGTTTCGCGTAAGAAACAAGTTGTTCCACCGTTGACTGAGGCTTTTAACTAAAATTGAATAACAAAAAAGACGAAGTAGGGAATTAATCCTACTTCGTCTTTTTTTGATTTTTAAAAATTAATCTTTATTAATTTCTTTGGCTAAGATAATGAAAGACTTGCATACGCGTTCAGCCTTTTCAGGAGCCATTTTTCTTAATTCGTTAAGAACTTTCTTAATGAAAACCGGAGTATTATCTTGATGATTTTCAACCTTAACTTCTTTGAAGCGGTAAGCATTCATGATAATATCAGGTGTTGTTGTATTTAAAGCTCTGGCAATTGAATCAAGCTTTTGAATACTAATGTTTTGGTTCTTAGTACGTTCAAGACGTGAGATAAAGTTAACTGACAAATCGCTTAATTCGGCGAGATCCTCCTGTGTCAGTTTTTGTTCACGTCGTCGACGACATATTTCTTTTCCTAAATTTATACTCATGGAATAAATCAACCCTTTCAAAAAATAATAAAAATAATAAGTATAATCTTTAATTTCAGGTAATCAATTTGAAATTAAAAATTATTTTTAAAAACCCCAGATAGTATTGTAGGACATTTTGCTAAAAATTTAAATAAAAATGCACCTAGAAAAATTCAACTTAAAATAAAAAAGGGAAAAAGTGGCAAATATTATCTTAAATGGCGTAATTGCCTGTCACATGGGAAAGGTTAGACAAGAAGATTAAAGTATAGTTAATTATTAAATGCCATGTATTTAATTTTTGTCTAGTAATCGCTTAAATTTTATAATTTTTAAAATATAGAATCCTTAAATGACGTTCAAATTAAATAATTACTTGGTTTAAGTAAGCAATTATTAATTTTAAGCTGGTGAATTTAGCGTGTCAGCAACTATTCTTGCCAAATTTATCTAGTAAAATCAACGATTAGAGGAATATAAAAGAGTAAGTTAAAAAATCATTCTAAATATTGCTTCGTATAATATATATTATGTAAAGTTATTTAAAAATAATTATTACTCAGAAGAGCCATCACTGACTAGCTTTAAATTATGATTTATTGTAAATGATTAGATCATGCAACAGTATTTGATAAAAATTCAATTTGAGTTCTTGCAAAATTTATTTAACTGCTGAGATTGCAATTCTACGGTCAAATAAAATTATTTTGGTTGACGCTTAATTACCTGTTAATTCAGTTAGTTTGAATTTGCTAGTTATTATTAATAATTAAATTGCGAAGTAGTAATGACTGAATTATTTATACAAGCTTCGAATATAACATAATATAACATATAGAAGAAATTAGTAATTAATTTCATTATTGGTTATTGTCAGTAAGTATTTAGTTTTTTAAGCTGCTATCATTAAAACTATAATTTTAATGATAGATATAAACAGCTGCGTAAAAGTGTTTTTAGTTAATTGGTTGCACTAACTGAATTTATTTAATTACTTATAGATAATTTTTAAAATTCATAAAAATATCTATAAAGACTGAATTTATTTTTAACAAAAGCTATTTGCTACAACTTATTTTCATTAGCAAGAATAAGAGTTAGAGCCTTAGGATATTGATTTTTGTAAAACTCCTCAAGCCTCCTAGTCTCCCTCCTCTACTCGTTTATAGTACTTTTATAATCAAAAATTCGAACATACATTCTACTTTTGCTTTATAATTATTAATGACAGTAACTATCAAGGAGAACATATTTGTGGAAACCAAAAAGTATTTAGACTTAATTGAAACCGAACTAAAAGGTATGCCGGATTTTGTCAAGGAGTACAATTTCGGCACCAACCATTCGTTAACAACTACTTACCAATATTTAACAGAAATTCGGCGCTTTTTTGACTGGCTGCGTCAAGAAGGCATTTCTCAAGCAACGGATAACAAGGATATTGACGTTACTACTCTAGCAAATTTACGACGCAATGATATTATGCTGTACATTAATTATTTAGGCCACGTCAAAAATCAGCAAGGACATTTAAATTCACCGACAACGATTAATCGATCAATTAATGCCTTGCGTTCCCTATTTAAGTTTTTGACGATCACTGCTGACAATAATGACGGTCAGCCTTATTTTGAGCGTAACGTGATGCTCAAAATCGACTCACTTAACAATACAAAGACGTTAAATTACCGTGCACATATCCTAGAGTCACATATGTACATTGGAAAATTAAAATATCAGTTTCTTGATTTTATTGAAAATGAGTACGAGCAGCACTGCAATAAGCAGGCATTGCCAAGTTTTAAAATAAATAAAGAACGTGATATGGCAATTATTGCCTTGATTTTGGGAACTGGAATTCGAGTTTCTGAATGTGCCGGTGTTAACTTGGCAGACTTAAATTTAAAAAAGGCTACACTTGATGTAACTCGTAAAGGTGGCCAGCGCGACAGTGTGCCGATTGCTGAATGGACTTTGGATTATATTATTGAATATCAAAAAGTTAGACGTGAACGTTATTCTGCCACTAAGAAAGAAACGGCGTTTTTCCTAACTCGGTGGCATCAGCAGACAAAAAGAATGACAACTAATGCGATTGAAAAAATGGTTAACAAATATTCTGCTAGCTTTGGTCATCCACTGACGCCACATAAGTTGCGCCATACACTTGCTTCTGAGCTCTATGGCGTGACTAAGGACCAAGTGCTTGTAGCACAGCAGCTTGGGCAAAAAGGCACCTCAGCGACTGATTTATATACGCATGTCGATCAAAAGAAACAGCGTGACGCATTAAACGAAATTTCTGAAACAGAAAATAAATAAAATAGACAAAAAAGTGTCTGGAAAAAACTCTAATTTTGAAAAAATTAGGTTATATAAGTAGCCGTTAAAATCGAATGATATTGCTAATATCTTTAAGTTTTTGTAACTTTCAAGAGCATAATATGAACAAAACATTATATAAAAAAGGGAATGTTAGCTTTTTTAATTCTAACATTCCCTTTTGTGCTGAGTTTTTTCCAAAACTCTTTTGATATAAAACTACGATATTTTTATTGATGTTTATCGAACCATTCTTTAATATCATACATTCTGTGTATTCTAAGAGATGGTAAGCCATTACGTGATACACCGTGGAATGATTGCGGATAACGAATCATGTCGGTTTCTCCTCCTGCCAGCTTGACAGCAGTAAAGAACTCCTCACTTTGTGATATTGGACAGCGCATATCCCATTCACCGTGGAGTAACCTAATTGGTGTTATTACGTTTTGGGCATAAGCTAATGGTGACATTCGCCAATATTTTTGGCGGGCTTCATCATCGCTGAATAAGTCTGCTTGTAATTCTTGACGGTCGAACCAATAACCGATATCTGAAGTGCCATGCATACTGATCCAGTCACTGACGCAGCGCTGGGCAACTGCTGCTTTAAATCGTTTGGTGTGTCCTACAGCCCAAGTTGTCATGAAACCACCGTAAGAACCTCCAGCGATGTATTGATGGTTCTTATCCAATTCAGGGAAATGCTCCAAGGCATAATCTAAACCAGCTAAGACATCAGAAAAATCATTCTCGCCATAATGGCCGTCAACATCATTACAAAATTTTTGACCATATGTGGTTGAGCCACGTGGGTTAACGTAAACTATTCCGTAGCCCCAACTAGCTAAAACTTGAAATTCATGGAAAAAGGCTTCACCATAGGCTGCATGTGGACCACCGTGAACGTACATCAATACTGGTGAATGTTTAGGCTTGTTTGCTGCAGGTAAGTACCAGCCTTCCAATTCCTGTGTTTTATCTTTAGACAGATAAGTGAATTTTTGCGCCTTAAGATAACTATGTGTTTGTTCGAAGTCATGATTAGGATTATACAACTCGGTCACAATTTTAGTTTCAATGTCAAAAAGCAATAATTCGCTTGGCAATGCCTGTTTTGAAACTGTCAGAAGCAATTTTTGTGGGCTAGCTACACAAAAGTCAGTGATGTCTTCAGCTTCATCACGAATTAGTTGCACAGTATCCCAATTACCCATGTACAATTGACTATGACCATGATGTAAGGCAGTAAAAATATACTGTTTATTATCTAACCAAACTACACTGTTACTGCATAAATTTTGGGTAAAGTCTGCAGTTAGAGCCGCTTCGTATCCTACATCAACGTCGAGCAACTGCTGAGTTAAATTAGTTAATTGCTTAGTTTCTAAGGAATACAGCCACAGATCGTTGATGGTTTGCCCTGGATAATTGTTATCATTACCAACCAATGCTAAAGTCTTGCCGTCCGGTGAAAATGCTGCGGCAGAAAAACTCCCTTGAGCAACATCAGTAGTAATCAATTGAGTTTTGCCTGTCTTTTCGTTATAAAGATACACTGCCTTGGTGTAATCAATATCGGTATCAAGTTCAGGCTGGCGCCCTCTGATATAAGCAATATCAGTTCCTGCCTTAGCGACCGCTGCTAATTCAAAATCATCTTTCGTTGTAAATAAAACCGTTTCTTCTTGCATTAGTTTATCTATCTTAATCAGTGAAAATTCGGCATCATTTTCAAACCAGCCATAACCATCTAAACGGCCATTAAGCTTGGTTACATGTCTAACTTCTGGAAATTTTTCCGTTTTGAATTTCGGCTGTTCCTGAGTTTTCTTAGTCTTCACATACAAAGCTTGCGCATCATTTGAAACAACTAATTCTTGAACTGAAGTGTCTTCACTATCAGTTAACAAGAAAGGCTGTGCGCTGCCGCCATCAATTGGCATCCTGTAAAGCTGCATCTTTTTGCCGTCTTCTTGATGAAGATAATAGAGAAAATCTCCCAATACTCGCGGACTACTGTTTAACCCTTTCTGACACCAAACACGATAGTTTTTGTCTTGATCGAGGCTAACCAAATTGGCTAGATAACTGTTACTATCTTTTCTAATAAAATTTTCAGTAAAGAAGATGTTATTAGCGTAAAATCGTACTTGAGAAACTGATCTCAACTGATAAAGGTCTTCTGGTGCGATGTTCTTCGTCATAAAGATTCACTCCTTTGATTAATTAAATTAAATATTATTTCATTATTTATTAATTTAATTAATCTTACTATTCTGACCTTTTTTGTCAATTCTTTTTTAACTAATAAAACACACAATTGACAGTAATTTTTCGCCAATCATGTGTTTAAAATTTTATTCAAAAGTTGTCTGCCAGTTAGAGTCGTAATATGCATCAAAGCATGTCTTGATTTCAGTTTCACTGTTTCGTTCAGCTGATAATTCAGGTAGGTCTTCAAGACTGAAATAGCGACAGTCGGTTGTTTCCGTGTTTTTGACAAACTCGCCGCCAACTTCACGGCATAGGAAGAAAACATCAATGACATTAATTGCTCGCTCGCCGCGAATTGTATGTATGTGATTGCGAATCGTAATTACTCGTTCGGCAACTACATCACGCCCTGACTCCTCTTTGGCTTCTTTAAGGCAATTCTCTTTGACGGACACATTAGGTTCGCACCAACCACCGGGCATTGACCAAGCACCATCAGTGGTTTCTCGCACTAGTAAAATTTGATCATCTTTAAAAATCGCTGCACGAGTTCCCAATTTAGGCGTCTGGTACCCGTCATCACTGCTGAATAGTGACTTAACTTGCTTGAGTGGCAAACCGGTTTTAGCTGCCATCATTTCGGTAGCAATAGCCCTAATTCGCTCGTAGCGCTCTAAGTCAAATTTATCGTGACCATACTCCAAGCCGTCTTGAGCTAAGCTTTGTAATTCAATTGCCCAATCAGCAAACTGATCTTTTTTATCCATATTTTCTCCTTTAAACATTACAGAAAAAAGCAGCTATGATAGCTGCTAATTATTTTGTTAAATCAATTTTGTCAATGTCAATCATCCAGCCAATGGCAAGTGATTTTTCACCTAAGTGAGTTGCAATGCCGGGACTAAATCTGGTGATTGAAATCGTCTTATCTGGGAATTCTTTTAATAAAAATTCGTTTGCCTCTTTAACCTGGCTTTCATCATTTGAATCAATAATGAATAACTTGATTTTATCCTTGTATGGCAATTGGTTGATTTTTTCAACCACCAAACTTTCCATTTTGATAAAAGCTCGTTTCATTGAACGAATTTTGTCAAAGGCAACAATTTCGCCGTCTCTAAAGGTTAATAGTGGCTTAATATTAAGCATCGAGCCAATAAAAGCACCGGCATTACTTAAACGGCCACCACGACTTAAGTTTTTCAGGTCGTTAACGACAAAAACTTCGTCAATTGTTGCTCTGATCCTTTCTAAGTGATCAAGGATAGTCGTTAAATCTAAGCCATTTTTGATCATTTTTGCAGCAGCCAAGACCAAATTCCCCTGCAAGCGCACAGTCATCTTGGTATCAACTGGATGAAGATTGTACGCTGGATGACTTTGAGCGATATTACACAAATTTTGATAGAAACTTGAAATGCCGCTAGAAAGTGTAATCGCAATAATTGCTTCATATCCTTCGTTATGTAGCTTGTCCAAGAGGCTAATCATACTGCCCATACTTGGCTGTGAGGTTTTAGGAAAATCGGCACCCTCCCGCTGCAATTTAAAAAGCTTGTCGGAAGTAATATTGACATCTTCTAAATATTCTTCATTACCAATAATAATTGGAATTGGCACAATAATAATATTATTGTCTTCGGCTTCTTGTTTAGTTATAACGCTAGTACTATCGGTAACTAATGCAATTTTCATTTAATTAACCTTTCGCTTATTAATATGTGATACAAGAGAAATTATAGCATAAAAATAGGCGGGCATTCTACTATCTATCTAAAGAGACTTTACTGTTTCTAATTTAGTAGCCAATTGATTAATTGTAGTGCTTAACTGCGCAAGATCGTTTGGTGAAAAATCCTTAAAGAGTACTTCTTCGATTTGCTTTAAAGTAGCTTTTAACTCGGTAACTTTTTGAGTACCAGCCTCATTTAAGACAACTGACTTACTGGAATTACTTTCAGAACGAGTGATTTCAACTAAAGCCAAAGTCTTTTTCTGCTGTAATTGTCTGCTCAATGTTGATAAAGAGATATTGAGGTTTTCTGCTAAACTTCCCATTTTTAGAGGTTGATTACCATTTTTATCGAAGTATAGTAAAATTCTTGTTTGCGATAAATTTAACCCACATTTACGACTGATTTCATTTTTTATTTGCGCGGCAATTGTGCTAAAACATAAAATATCCATTCAACTAACCCTTTTCCTCTAACTAACTAAAAGATAAAATTATTTCCCATACTATAAATTTTCACAATTAAAATTATGTAAATCATTGATGAATTAGCACTTATTAGATTAATTAAAGTGTGAAACAATCATACTTAGTGTGCAAATAATTTTATTGTGAAACAATTTGATATTAATTTTAACTTATAAAGAATAAATACCGATATTCATTAATATATATTACCAGTATAGCATCTTTTTGCAATAATTTGTTTAGCTAACATTAAATTTGTTAATATATTGCTATTGTACGCTATTTTAAGAAATTTGGTATCACGATACTTATACTTATTGCTAAATAATTGGTATAATAGAGTTCGTATTTTGAGGTGATCTTTATGGCATTTGACGGCTTATTTATTCATAGCCTATTAAACAGTGTGGCTCCAGCTCTTGTTGGTGGCCGTTTATCAAAAATTTACCAGCCCTTTAACCAAGACTTAATTTTAACTTTTAGAAAAGAACGCAAAAATCAACAATTATTGATTTCTGCAAATGCACAATATCCGCGGTTTTATTTAACTAAACAAGCAATTAACAATCCGGATAAGGCGCCTACTTTTGTAATGGTTCTGCGTAAATATCTTGAAGGTTCGGTTTTACAGTCTGTTAATCAGGTTGGAGTTGATCGAATTATTAATTTTTGCTTTAGTAATCGCAACGAGCTCGGTGATCAGGTACAACTTGTTTTATCGGTTGAATTAATGGGTCGCCATAGTAACGTGATTTTATATGACCAAACAAGCGGTCATATAATTGATTTATTGAAGCGGATTAATCCTGATGAAAACCGGGCCCGAATTCTATTGCCTAAGGCAAAATATGAATTGCCACCCCTTAATCCGGGTTTAAATGGCTTTGAGCTAACAGAAAGTGACTTTAACCAGGAAATGGCTGGTTGCGAGCCAGCGACTTTTGCTAAAAAAGTTGGTGGGTTAGACCGAGATGATCGAGATGAATTGACCGGCTATTTGGAAGATGATAATTCTTACTCAACTTTTCAAATTTTTATGCAGCAATTTAATAAGTCTGGCGCGTTTGTTTTAAAAACGCCTAATAATAAGCGTAAAATCTTTCCTTATCTGCCCTATCACCTAGATTTAGTCCAAAAAAGTACAGATTCGGACTTGAACCATGCTCTTGATGAATTTTATCAATATCAGGCTAATCGTGATTGGGTTAAGCAAAAAGCAAGTCAAGTTGAGCGCGTTGTTAAAAATGAACAAAAAAAGTTAAGTAACAAAATTGTCAAACTTAATAAGCAGCTTAATCAGGCAGAAAATTCCGAGGGCTATCGCATTCGGGGCGAAATTTTAAATGCAAATTTGAGGCAAGTTAAACCAGGGATGACCAAGATTTCTTTGCCAAATTATTATGATAATAACCAGCCAATTGAGATTAAACTTGATGCTGCATTGTCCCCAGCGCGTAATGGTCAGAAGTATTTTACCCGTTATAAAAAGCTGCGGGATTCGATTAAGCATGTCAAGCAGCAAATTGACATCGCCCAGAATAATTTGACCTACTTTGATTCCATTCAAACAGCGATTGATAACGCTGAACCACAAGATATTGACCAAATCACTGATGAATTAATCAGCCAAGGTTATATTCGCCGGCCGCAGAAGCAAAAACGCCGAAAAAAAATAACAGAACATAATTTAAATAAGTTTAAGCTAACCTCTGGTAAAACAGTACTAGTTGGTAAAAATAATTACCAAAATGACTGGTTAACTCTTAAAAAGGCAAACAAAACTGATTTTTGGTTCCATGTTAAGAATATCCCTGGTTCACATGTTATTTTGCAAGATGACCATCCTACCGATGCCGATATTGCAGAAACTGCTGAAATTGCAGCCTACTTTTCTAAAGCTAAAGACTCAGCACATGTACAAGTAGATTATGTCCAAGATAAGCGCGTTAAGAAGCCAAACGGTGCTAAGCCTGGATTTGTTATTTATACCGGACAGAACTCGATTGAAGTTACCCCAGAAAAAGACCGTGTTTTAAGTAAACGAATAGATTAAAAAAACCGAGAATGCATTGCATTCTCGGTTTTGCGTTAGCTAATCAAATTTCTAAATTGGTTGCGTGGTTAGTGATAGCGATTCTAACACCTGCAAGATTAGTTCCGTAGTTTCTATACTAGATAAAACAGGAATATGTATGTTTAAAGCCTCATCTCTGATTCTTATTGCGTCACCACTTGCTGTATCTGAAAGATTAGTAACATTAACCACCATCACAATTTTATGCTGGTGAATTTTTTCTAATAAGTTATTCGGATCCGAATGAACTTTGCTTACCACACCAGTTGTAATCCCAGCTTCAGCGAAAGAATTAGCAGTACCTTCGGTAGCCACAATCTTAAAGCCTAACCGGTTAAAGCGTTGTGCTAGCTCCGTCATTTTTTTCTTGTCCTCATCACGAACAGAGATAAAAAGTGTACCAAAGCTTGGAATATGTAATCCACTGGCTTCATAACCCTTATAGAGAGCTTTAGCCAATTCTGTATCGCGGCCCATTACCGAGCCAGATGACTTCATTTTGGAATCAAAAGTATTGCCACTATTGTAGTCAACGTATGAAAAGACAGGCATCTTAACATGAATAAAGTTATTTGAATGCCATAAACCCTTTTTACAGTCTAAGTCAGCTAAATTCTTTCCAGTTAACACTGCTGTTGCGTATGATGTAATATCTTTACCCAATGATTGCGATAAAAAGGCAACGTTGTGCCCAGCATACGGCTTAATCTGTAACAGATAAATACTCTTATCGACAATTAAAAAGTGAAGCGTGAAGATACCCCGCATCTTTAACCGTTTAATTAATTCGGTCGCATATTCAACCAGCAATTTTTTGCCCGTTTTAGACAAATTTTGTGGTTTAAAGACCGCAATTGAATCCGAAGCGTGTGAACCTGACTGCTCTAAGTGCTCAATAATTCCCGGAATAGTAACATCTTTCCCATCAGAAATTGCCGTAATCTCATACTTGTTGCCTTCAATGAAGTGCGACAAAGTTACTTTCGATAGCTGAGTTTCCAAAATATATTTCTCTAATGCTGGCTGATCATAAACAACGGCCGATTTTTGCTTAACCCCTTGGTTATTGAAACCACCGATTAAAATTGGAAAATGGTGCTCTTGAATAAATGTTTTTGCTTCTTTAGCGTCAGTAGTCGTCAAAAGAGGATTTTGCTTAAGTGATTTCATTGGTGTTGTCAGCAGCTGCTTAATCTTGTCAACAGGATTCTCGCTATGATTACCTAAAACATTTAGACCACATTGTACAAGCTTATCTCCTAAAGCATTGATCTTTTTACCAGAAAACTGGAGTAAAATATTTTTGATGTTTTCCTTGCGTGTTACCTGAACAATATTTTCAACCGTTACTGGTTCAAAATAGATGCGATCAGTATATTTATAACTAGTGGCTACGGACTCGTCATTATTGGAAATTAAGATAGTGACATAATTATTATTATGTAAAGTTTGCACCGCATGACTAATCATGTAGTCAAACTCGCTGGTAACTGACACTTGTGATGGCAACATACCAATCACAAGTACCTTATTGTTGGCCATAAGTGGCTCGACTTCATCCTGAACGCCAAAAGCACTGTAATAAGCAGAAACATTGGGCCGATAAACACCTGATGAACCATCAATCTGCAAATAGGACGGTGACAAATGGATTTTTTTGAGATGCTTTTGCAAGGCATCAAGACTAGTTCCAATTAAATTTGCAATTAATTCATCACGAAAACCGCGCTTTTTGGCCTCGAGAAGTAGTTCATCACCTGGCTTGTCTTCGGTTAATTTTTGTCCAATCCTGACAATGTTTTGCAATTTCTGAAAGTAAACGGGATGCAGCTGTAACAGCTGTTGTAATTCTTGATAAGAAAATCCTTTAGCAATAGCTGCAAGCAACTTAATTAGATGCATTTCGTCAGGATGAAGTAAGTCTTGCTTAATTTCTTCCTTGTCTTTTTCTGCTTCTGTGACAAATAATTGCACGGCCGTATTGAGATTAATTGTTGAAGCAAGACCCTTTAAAAATGCCGTTTCAAAATTGCGCCCAATACCAATGGCTTCCCCGCCTGATTGCATTCTTTTACCCAAGGAATAGTAGTTTGCTCCCAATTGCGTTAATGACCAATACGGCATGCGCACAGCGACCTTATCTTGCGTTGGCTCAATTGCAGCGTTTAGCCCAGACATGGGGTCTGTAATCTCATTAAGGCGATAGCCAATCGCGATTTTGCTAACGATATAGCCAACACTGTAAAGTCCAATCCGTTGTGTCCAAATCGCGCTTCTAGTTAATCGTGGTTTAATAGTTAAAATTTTGACATCAAACTTAGTTCCCTGATGTTTAACAGCAAAATGAATATTCAAAATACCAACTATTTTTAAGCTAGCTGCAATTTTTTGAGCAATCTGCCTAATGCGTTGCACTTGGTCATTATTCAGGGTCAATGCCGGCATCACCATCGCGGAATCCCCAGCATTAATTGCAACCGGCTCAATCGAATCCGCAAAACTGGTAAATAGCACATTGCCATCACCATCGCGGATAATATTGACAATGACTTCTTCCCATGAAGACAAGTCTTCAATTAAGCGGTAGTCATCGCAGGAAAAGCCTTCACATTGCCGTTCCTTTTTAATGTAATCAACTAAATCTTGAGTTTTATGAAAGATAGTCTGTTTGTTGGGCAAATAACGCTCTTTTTTAACTAGTAAAACAGGAAAAGTAACTTTTGTGTCTAATTCATGCGCCAAATTTTCAATGGTAAAATCAGATAGCTTCCAATTTTGATTGACAATTAGACCGTTTTGCTTAAGAAAAGCAGTCATTTTCTGTTGAGAATTAATCATCAATGTTTCTTTATTTAGCGTAAGCAGCTTAATGCCCATTTGCTGCAAAATACCATCATTGACTAAATCCATCGTTACTGACAAACCCGTGGTTGAGCCGTATGCAGGAATAATTGCATCGGGTTCTTCCATACGAATGATCCGCTTTAAAAAGTCTAAGGTCATTGGTTCAAGATAAACAGTTACTCCTGGTCTTTTATCAGTTGAAATTGTTGCTGGATTAGGATTTACAAGGACCACATGAATGTCTTCTTCTAAAAGTGCTCTGATTGCATCAGAGGTTAGTAAGTCGGTTTCTGCAACACTACCTACCAATGTTGGTCCTGACCCAAAGATTAAAATCTTATCTAAATCATTTTCTAAAGGCATACTCTACCCCATCATCTTTACAAAATCATCAAAAATAGATAATGCATCAAGACTTCCCGGTGCGCCTTCAGCGTTGAAGGCCGTACCAATTATCTTTTTCTGCGTATTACAAAAGCCCGCCAGTAAATAACTGTGCAGGTCAAAGTATTCCTGTTCCATTTCCATTTGTACGCTATCAGCCAAGACTAATTGCGAGATGTTCATCGCTGTTTGCCAAATGTGATTGCAATTTTGTTCAATTACCGGATAATTAGTGCCATTAAATTCCTCAGGCAAGTCAACTAATTCGAAATTAAGGTAGTCACTAAGAGCTAAAAAGCCTAGACCAATGCCCCAGA
Source organism: Lactobacillus sp. ESL0679 (assembly GCF_029433515.1). Classification (GTDB taxonomy): domain Bacteria; phylum Bacillota; class Bacilli; order Lactobacillales; family Lactobacillaceae; genus Lactobacillus. Next base: position 190,104 of record NZ_JAQTIG010000002.1, read on the forward strand.
TAGGATACTTTCCACAAAAATGGGTAAACATTGGCTCCAAAGTAGCTTTAACTTCAGCGGCCTTACCTGGTCCTCCCGAGATAATAATGCCATCCGGTCGTAAATTCTTGATGTCGGCTGCAGAAGCATCAAGAGGTAAAACGGTTGCGTTAATTTTTCTTAATGATAATTCTCGCAGCATTGAGTGCTTGAGGCCGAGGTCTAAGACAGCAACGGTTTTGCCAACATTTGGTGCTGCATAAGCGTTTTTAGTTGAAACCGCAGCCGATTTGTTTTTAGGCAAGACAAGCGCCCTGATTTGGTCAAAAGCATGCTCGTCACTTGTGTCCATAATTGACGCCTTAATGGTCTTTTCTGCAATCAATAAGTGTACTAAAGCTCGTGTATCAACGCCATATAATGCTGGAATTTTCTTTTCTTTTAAAAAAGAATTTAAATCTTGAAAATTTTCGCTATCAGAGATATTTCGAGCAACATCGTTGGCGATAATTCCCTTAACAGTCGGAGTAATGCTTTCGTAATCAATCGCATTAATTCCGTTGCCCCCAATCATTGGCGCAGTAAAAACAAGTATTTTGCCAGCATTGGTTGGATCAGTTAATGCTTCTTGATAGCCATAATTACTGGTTTGAATTGCTAATTCACCGGTTGAAATAATAGAGGCACCAAAGCCTTCACCTTCAAACGAGCTGCCATCCTCAAGAATTAAATATCGTTTCATGTAATCACTTAGTTTCTCTTAATTCAGCTAGCCGCTGCAAAAAGATTTGCGGTGGCTCTATCTGAAACTCAAGCCACTTGCCACTAGATGGTTGTGAAAAGCCCAAAACTTGAGCATGTAAAAATTGCCCATGACCTTGTAAGGTATGATGTGGTCCGTATAAGGGGTCGCCTGCAACGGGATGACCAATATAAGATAGATGGACACGAATTTGGTGTGTTCGACCAGTCTCTAATTGACAACGAATTAAACTGTAATCTTTAAATTGTTCAAGCACTGTAAAATGCGTGACAGCATCTTTGCCATTTTCAACAACGGCCATCTTTTTGCGATTGTAATGATTGCGGCCAATTGGTGCATCAATCACACCGCTCTTTTCACTAAAATTACCGTGAACAATTGCTAAATACTGCCTTTTATTAGTCTTATGAGCTAGCTGGTCTTCTAAGCTTTCTCGCGCATGAGCATTTTTGGCAATCATTAATAAGCCTGATGTATCTTTATCAATGCGATGAACAATTCCTGGGCGAAAACCTTCAGGACTGGCAGCCAAATCTTTTGTATGGTATAAAAGCGCATTAACTAAAGTATGATCAGGATGTCCTGCTGCTGGATGAACGACCATTCCTTGCGGCTTATTAACGACAATGACATCTTCATCTTCATAAACAATATCCAGCGGAATATTTTCTGGCGTAACTGCTAACGGTTTTAGAGCCGGAACTGTTACCTCGATTTGGTCACCAGGTTGTACCTTGTAAGAAACTTTTTCGAGCTTTTTATTGACGAGTATTTGTTTGTCTTGAATCAATTCTTTGATACGAGTACGCGATAAGGTCGCAATTTTGGCAGCAATAAACTTGTCGAGCCGTCCTTGTTCAGTCTTAACTTCAAGCTGATAGTTTTCAGTCATTCACGTTACCACTTTCATCAAAAAACAACAGATAAATAAACACCAAAATAATGCCAACAGTGATTGCGGAATCGGCAATATTAAAGATATTGAAATGCATAAAATCTAATTGCAGCATGTCAATTACGTATTTGAGGTGAATGCGGTCAACTAAATTACCGATAATTCCCCCTAACACAAGAGCTAAGCCCCAATCAAATAGCATGTTCTTGTATTTGGGCTTAAACAGATAAAACAGGCAAACACCAATTGCAAAAACGCTAATCAGGTAGAAGAGCCACATTTGCCCAGTCAGAATATTCCAAGCAGCACCATTATTTTGGACATAAGTAAATGACAAAATATGCGGCACGACTTGATGAACTTCTCCTAGAGCATAATTGTTGCTGATAAATGACTTAAGTCCTTGGTCTGCAAGGACAACCACTAAAGAAATAATTAAATATAAAAATTGCATAAATAAGTTTTAGAATAAACCACTGATTTTACCATTATTGTCGACATCAATATCAAGTGCTGCTGGATGCTTAGGTAATCCCGGCATATCTAAAACATGGCCGGTAGTAATTACGATAAAGCCAGCACCGTTTCTTAAACTTGCACCCTTAACGTGCAAAGTGAAATCAGTTGGTGCCCCCAGTAATTTTGCGTTATCAGTAAATGAATATTGTGTTTTGGCAATGATAACAGGCAGTTTATCTTTTCCAATCTTTTCTAATTCTTGAATATCACGCTCAGCCTTTTCGCTGTAGTCAACGCTTGTTGCGTGATAAATATTTTTGGCAACTTTAGCAATTTTGGTTTTGACGTCATCCATTGCTTGATAAGTTGGTGTCAAGCTGGACTTACCAGAATTAGCTAAATCAACGACAGCCTGAGCAGCCTCAATACCACCCTTTGAACCTTGCTCATGATAGTCAACAACCTTGGCGTCAATTCCCTGCTCGTTAACTAACTGAATTAGCAAATCGAGTTCTGCTTGTGTGTCAGTTGCAAAACGATTAATTAGGACGATTACAGGAACATCATAATTGCGCATATTATTCATATGGCGTTCTAGATTCTTAAAGCCGCTGCGTAAAGCAGAGAGATTTTCCTGATCTAGATTATCGGTTGAACCTTCAGCCTGATATTTTAATGCCCGCACCGTTGCAACAACAACACTAGCGTCAGGCTTTTTATCAAGTTTAGTAGATACAAAGTCCATAAACTTTTGGCCGCCGAGATCGCTACCAAAACCAGCTTCTGTTAAAGTATAATCACTTAAATGAAGGGCAAGATTGGTTGCAATAACGGAGTTGGCACCGTGTGCAATGTTAGCAAATGGCCCACCGTGCACTAATGCAGGTGTGTATTCAATTGTTTGTACTAAATTTGGCTTTAGTGCATTAGAAAGAAGTGCAGCAATTGCCCCTTGAAAGCCAAGTTGTTTAACGTAAACTGGTTCATTAGTAGTTGTATAACCAACCAGCATGGCACCAATTCGTTTCTTCAAATCGTTAATGTCTGTTGCCAAGCACAAAATTGCCATTAATTCGTTAGCAACGGTGATCGCAAAACTTGACTTGTGCTCAATTCCGTTGAATTTAGAACCTTGTCCAACCGTTACTTGCCTTAAGCTACGGTCATTAACATCAATTCCGCGCTTCAAGAAAATTTTGTCAGGGTCAAGATGAAGGTCATTTTGCTGGTAAATATAATTGTCAACAAGTGCTGCTAAAGTATCAATTGCAGCGGTTAATGCGTGCATATCACCTGTAAAGTGCAGATTAATATCTTCCATTGGAATAATCTGGGCTTGACCACCACCAGTGGCACCACCTTTAAGACCAAAAACAGGTCCCATTGAAGGCTCACGCAATGCAATTACAGTTTTTTGATGTAATTGGTTGTTAATCGCGTCACCAAGTCCAATTGTCATTGTTGACTTACCTTCACCAGCTGGTGTTGGTGAAATTGAGGTTACCAAAATCAGCTTACCTAAGTGATCGTTAGCCTGAACTCTCTTAATTGCTTGCCAATTAATTTTGGCCTTGTCATAACCATAAGGTTCAAGGTCAGCCTTAGTTAAGCCTACCTTAGCTGCGATTTCATTAATTGGTAAAATTTGTGCTTCTTGTGCAATTTGAATATCTGTTTTCAATTAGCATTCTTCTTTCTGTCTTTAAATTAAGTTGTCATTTTATCGTCTTGCCTTTTCATATTAGAATTTAGGTCCCACCTTCGTTAAAATCAACTTCTATTATAGCAAATTTTAAAAGTATTTTCTTATATACAGGCTAAATCGTAATTACAAAAAAGCAGCCAACATTTTTAGTTGACTGCTTTTAATCTAATCTTTCGCAATTCGTAATAGATAATATTTTTCTAAATCGGCAACGGTGATTACGTAAACATTCAAACGTCGCCATTGCCAGAACATTTCTGGCTGGTTGCTGTTTTTTACTTTAGCCCTGAATGGCAATTTAAAGTACTGCTCACTCCAGTAAGAAGTTAAAAAGGTATAAATGAGCAAGATTAAAAAAACTAGACCGAGAATGATTGCTGGCCAGTTTGTAATGTGTGTGCCCTCATAAGCGATGATCAAGCTAAGAAATAGAACAACAAATACCCAGCTGAAATAGACTAGCCCTACACGGCCAAGAATAATAAAGTGTTTTTTATTCATTTAACTACTCCTAATTATATCTAACTGTTGCTGCTAAATTACTGTGTTGCGATGTATCCTGCAATGTTTTCATATAATTACGGAATTTAGGATGCATTGCTTCAAGTGTTTTGTAAGCAATCGAATCATGCATTTCATCGAGCTTTTCCTGGCTAATATGATTGTGACCAGTAAAATAATTAAAATTCATGTTGAGAAACAAGTCATTTGCCTCTCTAATTAATGGTGATTGTTCATCAAGCAGTGAATTGTTGGTTGCAGATTGACTACTTAAATTGCGCAACTGAATATCTTTTAAATATTGGTGAAAATGGGTCAAGCGATAATTTTGTCGCTCTAGATTCGTCAAATACGGTACCATGTCAAATGTTTTTCTTTGATAAGTAACTTGCTCAGGACTAACTTTAACAACACCATAAGCTTGGTCATAAGAACAAAAGCTAGAGGTCACAACCTCAGTCGTTGGTGTTTTGCCAACTGGGCCAACAATATTCTGTGCGTGAATATGACCGGAAAAAGCCATTTTAACGTCGTATTCTTGGCATAATTGCCGTAAAATTGGCGCATTATTTAAAACAAAACCGCGATTAACTTCTGGATTATGAACGTAGAGTGTATGGTGCATAAATAGCAGTGGCCGTAAATGATGTTGGCGTGCGACAATCAATTGCTTTTCAAGCCAGACAAATTGATCATTACTAATCTGCCCTTCAGTATTCGGAGAACTGAAGTTTTCTTGAGTTTCATAGATGTTGGAATCCAGCATTAACAAAAGATATTGCGGATTTAACTGCACGCTATATGCTAGAGAACGTGGGTCTTGACTTAAACTGCAATCATAGGTTGATTTAAAAACCTGTCGCCAAGCCTGGGGGCTAATTTGCGGAGTTAAGTTTTGCTTAGCAGCTTTAAAACTGCGGGCCCAGCCATCATAAATATCGTGATTACCAGGCAAAACCAGTAATTTTGTTTCAGTCAAACTACTAAAAATCTCTTGAAATTTTTGTACGGAAATCAGTTCGCCATTAAAAGTAACATCGCCAGTTACAACAATTGCTGCGGGCTTCTTTTCTTGTGCCATCTTACAAAAGGCACTTAAGGCAACTTCTTGGTACACTAGGTCTTTACCCTGACTGGTATTTTGCATTCGTGCAAAAGCTGAGCCATCATCGTGAAGACTGTCCGCAATTAAATGCGTATCTGTAATTACCCAAAATTCAGCATTTAACTTATCTGTAATCATTTTCTATTTGCCCAATATTGGTAAAAGTCAACACGCAAGTTACCGTTAAATAATTTACGCTTTTTAGTTGACCTTTGACCGAAACATTTTTCAAAATCAGGGTCACCAACCAAGTAATATTGACTAAAGCTGTCATATTTACGGAAGACTTCACCCATTTGCTTATATAATGCTTCAGCAGATTCCTTATCTTTTAATCGTTTACCGTATGGTGGGTTAGCAATAATGACGCCATTTTCTAGGTCTGTCGCAAAATCCTTAACCGCTACCTGCTTAAAGTTAATATCCTGCAGTACGCCAGCATTATGAGCATTCAACTTAGCAATTTCCAAAATTGACTGGTCAATATCACTGGCCCAGATTGGCTGCTCTAGTGGTCGAACTTGAGATTTAGCTTCTTCTAGTGCTGCTTCGTGCAAACTAGCATCAAACCAGTCGAAGCCGTCAAAAGCAAATTTGCGCCAAGTACCAGGAGCAATGTTTCTGGCAATTAACGCTGCCTCAATTGCCAAAGTTCCTGAACCAGTCATGGGATCAATTAATGGGTGTGTACCATCATAAGGGGTCAACTTGATTAGGCTGGCCGCAAAATTTTCTTTTAACGGTGCGCCACCGTGTTCGATGCGATAGCCACGCTTAAACAAACTCGCGCCAGTTGTATCAAGAGAAACTCGCGCTGTATCTTTATAAATGTGAATGTCTAGCGGATATTCGTTGCCACTTTCTGGTAAAAAGCCACGACGGTGATACTGGTCAGACATTTTATTGACAATGGCCTTTTTAACAATCGATTGAATGCCCGGCTCAGAATGCAGCTTTGACCTAACGGAACGGCCTTGAACTGGAAACTTGGCATCGATTGGCAATAAGTCTGCCCAGTCAAAATCGTAGACTTGGTTATACAGCGTGTCAAAGTCAGTAGCCTTGAACTCTTTTAGCAAAATTTTAACGCGGTCTGCGGTTCGCAGCCACAGGTTAGTCTTAACGATATCTGCTTGATTACCCTTAAAGAAAACCCGGCCATTTTCTGTTTTGGTTTCATAACCAAGTGATTGTAATTCTTTGGCGACGACACTTTCAAAGCCCGCGCCCATTGTTGTGTAAAGTTGGTATTGTTTCATAATGATCCTTTTCATTTCTTAAAAAAAGCGTTGAGCCCTTTGAAAAGCTCAACGCTGCCAGTGCAAATTTTTATAAGCCACGTTCTGTTCCAGTAATTTTGGCAAAATTACCTTCAGCAGCCATCTATCTTTACTATAAAGTAATCCAACCTTTAGTTCAATTTCTTAGGTTGAGACGCCCCCACCAAATTTGGGTTGCACGCTCGCAGGGTTTACCTCGTTCCACCAGCAGCGTTTCCACTGCTGCTTCGTCACTGTGGCACTTTTCAGGATAGTCATGCATATCAAAGACTTAGCACTTTTTCCGCCGTAATTAAAAATTCTTTAGCTTATTGGGCTAAATACGAACACTACAAGCATCGCAGCTTGTGCGTGCGTGGACTTTCCTCAGCTCGGCACAAAGCCAAACCGCGACCGCTCAAAATTCACACTAAAAAAGATTATACCAAAAGAAATTACTTTTGTAACCCATAAACTCGTCTTTCCAAGTTATAGACCTTGCGCTCAAGGGCGGAAATGCGTTGAATTATTGCCATATTAGTCGAATTTTCGGTTTCTTGCTCGCTATCATTATCTACAAAAGAATTAAATGTGCTAGCTTGACTGCTCGGAGTATAAGTCCGGACAGTATCAGTTGGCACAGTACGCCGTGATTGCTGATTTTTTAGCGTTTTTTCTTTTTTCTGGTCAGTGATTAATTTTCCTTGCAAATCGCCGATTTGACCATAGAGGTCCTCGATAATTTGTTCAAAAGTATCATAATCAGCAATTACCTTATCTAAGAAGGCATCGACTTCGTCTGGGTCAATGCCCTTGACCTTAGTTCTAAATTGTTTTTTTAAAATATCCTCAGTGGATAATTGAATATCATTTAAATCTGGCATAGTAATGACAACTCCTTTATCATACCCTCTTATTTTAGCAAAAAGAGTACCAGCTTAACACCGTAAATTTAACTTTAAGAAATATTTTCGGTTATTCTGACAGCTTTTTATCCTCAAGACTTTCCTGATATTCTTCCGCAGCATCTTGTAAATCATAAAAATCAATTAATTCTAGGGGATAATCCTTGGTTTCTTGGTATTTTTTGATTAAATTATAATCAAATTTTGGCTTACCCGGATTTTCGGGATCATAAATCATTAATGCTTGATCCGTATGTGTCAACATAAAGTCTTGATAATTCCGCAGCTGCACCGGACTTTGGTAAGCATTGCTTGAAGTTGAAGCGTAAAAATCAACTTGATTCTTTAAATTGATAAATTTCCCTTGGTTGGCCTCATTCCAGCGGCCTGCAAATTCCTCGTACGGCGTGATTATTGAAATGCGCAAAGGATAACGTTCACGTAATTTGATTGCCACCTCACTGGCCCACTGTTCAACTCCTAAGTTAGCGCCGGTAATTACCCAATCAAGTTGCCCATCTTCTAAACGGGCTGTCATATGTTTTTCTAAAACCAACTTGATGATCTTTATTTTAGGATCTTTATCACCAAAAGTATTTAATTCGTAATTTCTATAACCAGTAACCCACAGTCGTTGCATAGTGAAAGAGATGGCTCCTTGTTCAAAATTTTTTTCTTTATTGCTATAATGCTAGCAGGAGTGAGATTGATGGTCAAATATCCAAGCGGTAGTTTAGCCGCATTTCGTAAATCAACTAAAGAGCCCAAAATCCGCAAAAACTTTGAACACCGCAAGAATGTCAGTTTTTCTGGACGCGGGATGACTTTGGAACAAATGATTAACGAGTCAAATAAATATTATCGTTTAAAGGAGATTGCCGTTGTGCATAAAAAGCCAACGCCAGTACAGATTGTCAAGGTTGATTATCCCAAACGCTCTCGAGCTGTAATCCGCGAAGCATACTTTCGCCAAGAGTCGACAACGGACTATAATGGGGTATATCAAGGTTATTATTTAGACTTTGAAGCCAAAGAAACCAAAAACAAGACTAATTTCCCGCTAAAAAACTTTCATGAACACCAAATTGTGCATTTGGAAGAATGTCTAAAGCAGCAAGGAATTTGCTTTACCATCATTGGTTTTACAAGCTTAAAGCGGTACTTTGTTACCCCGGCTAGTTTCATCATTAAAGCATGGTGGACCAAGGATAAGAGCTCGGTAACTTTACCTGAGGTAGAAAAATGGTCGGTTGAAATTAACAGCGGTTTTCAGCCTACGCTGCCCTATTTAATCGCTGTTGACCGTTTTATTACAGATAGGAATATGAGTAATGGCAAACAATAAATCTAGTTCAAATAATCAGCGCCAGTCACGCCGAGAATATCGACAAAAGCAGCCTAAACCCTTGTGGTGGCGCATAATTAAGTGGTGCCTTCTAGCTGCCCTGCTATTAATTGTTTCGGGAATTGGTCTTTTTGCATATTATGCAAAGGATGCGCCCAATATCAGTCAAGCCCAGCTTGAAAGCGGCGGCTCATCCGGCTTTTACACTACTAATGGTAAGTTTCTTTTATCATTAGGTTCAGAAAAGCGGATCTATGTTAAGGACAGTCCTAAATTACAGCTGCTTAAGGATGCGGTGGTTTCTGTTGAGGATAAACGCTTCTATAAAGATAAGTTAGGTATTGACCCAATTAGAATCGCTGGTTCAATGTTGACTAACGCTCAAAGCAAAGGGATTGCTGCTGGTGGGTCAACAATTACCCAACAGCTAGTTAAGTTAACGGTCTTTTCAACAGATGCTTCGCAAAGGACATTGCGACGTAAGGCTCAAGAAGCATGGCTGGCAATGCGCGTTCAGCGCGAATATACGCATGATGAAATTCTGGAATTTTACATTAATAAGGTTTACATGAATTACGGTAATTATGGCATTGGTACTGCTGCTAATTATTATTATGGTAAGAGTATTAGCAAGCTGGACCTGGCACAAACGGCCTTACTTGCTGGGATGCCCAACAGACCAACCGCTTATAATCCGTATACCTACCCTAAATATGCTAAATATCGCCGAAACATCGTTTTAAATGCAATGCTTGATAATAAGAAAATCACGCAAGCGCAATACGATAAGGCAAGTAAAGAAAGCATTAAAAAAGGTCTAAAGCATCATAGTCAAAAAGCACAAACCAAATTACGCCAGATTGATGATCCTTACATTAAAGAAGCAATTGGTGAGGTGCAAGACAAGGGTTTTGATCCTTATCGTGATAACCTCAAAATTACGGTGAATATCGACCAAAAGGCCCAAAATAAGCTTTATGAGCTTGCTAATAATGGTCTAGTACCTTTTACTAATGATCAAATGCAGGTTGGCGCCACAGTTGTTGATCCAAGCAACGGTCACATTGTTGCTATTCTAGGTGGACGGCACTTGCCTTCTGTTCAGCTCGGGCTTGATCGTGCTGTTCAGACCAGTCGTTCAACTGGGTCTTCAATTAAGCCAGTGCTTGATTATGGTCCAGCAATTCAATATTTAAACTGGTCGACGGCCAAAATGCTTGATGACAGTAAATACTATTACCCTGGCACGAATGTGCAACTTTATGACTGGGATAACAAGTACGATGGCATGATGACCATGCGTCATGCATTGGAGCAGTCCCGTAATGTTCCTGCTGTTAAGACTTTGAAGCAAGTTGGTGTTCCTAAAGCTGCTGCTTTTGCGAAAAAGCTGGGAGTCAACGTTCCAAAATCTTCAGGATTGTCGGTAGCGATTGGAGCTAATGCTTCAAGTATGCAAATGGCCGGTGCCTTTAGTGCTTTTGCAGCAATGGGTGTTTATCATAAACCACAATTTGTTTCTAAAATCGAAACTCCAGATGGTCTAACCCGCAATTATGATTCTGCTGGTGTTCAGGTAATGAGTAAGTCAACGGCGTACATGATTACTGATATGCTTAAGGGTGTCATTAAAAATGGTTCGGGTACTAGTGCCAAAATTGCTGGCTTGCACCAAGCTGGTAAAACTGGTTCTGTTAAATATTCAGACCAAGATTTGGCTCGCTACCCCGGCTATGCATCAACGCCTAAAGATTCTTGGTTTGTTGGTTACACACAAAGTTATGTCATGGGTGTTTGGACAGGCTATGACAATCTAAAAGATGGAACTATTTCTGGTATTGGTCAACAATCTGCTCAGCTGCTGTATAAGAGCATGATGTCATATCTGATGCAGAATAAGCCCAATGTTGATTGGCAAAAGCCAAGCTCAGTTATTCGAGCTAGAATTGCTAAAAATTCTAATCCTCCTGAAGTTTCTTCAAGTGGTCAATGGCAATTATTCGTTCGTGGTCATGCTCCTAGCGGAATTGTTGACGACAGTAGCAATTACGATGAGGATGATGAGCAAGCTGATACCAACAGCTTTAGTCCAACAACTAACACGCAGCAAAACCATGCGACCAAGCAGCATAAGAAGCAAAACGGCTCAACTGCACAGTCGCACGACAGTCAGCATCATACAAATACCCATCAAAATAATCAAAGCAATCATCAACCTGAAAATCATGAGCCAAGTTCTAATGGTTCCTCGTCGTCAAGTTCAACGAATGAAGAAGCACCAGCTGAAAATGATTCAGGTATTAATCCATAAAGTTTAATAACACCAAAAAAGGCCTTCACGTTGTGAAGACCTTTTGCTTATCTAATTAACTTTTGTAATTGCTGTGTAATTTCCTTGATTTGTGCCAAAGTTGCCGTAGGATCGGCAATCATTTGATCACGTTTGAATTTAAGCAGCGCAATTTTTTCTTGCTTCTGATTACTATTTGATTGCAGATAAGCCCCATTAAGCAGTAGACCATCTTTGATTTGCCAGTTAGGCAAATTCAGATCGGTAATAAATTTTTGGTCATGTGACACGACAATCAAAGCAAACGGATAATTTTTTATAAAATCTGTTAGAGCTGTAATTGAGCTAATGTCTAAAAAATTAGTTGGTTCATCAAGTAGCAGTAAATTATGCCGCCCTAACAATACCTGAGCTAAATTAAAGCAGACCAATTGACCCCCGCTCAATTTTGTAATTGGCTGATTAAATGCCACTTGTAAATGCAAATCACCTAAAAGCTGCATTGTTGTGCTACGAGCAAAAATTGATCCTTGTAAAATTTGGTGCAAGACAGTTTCCTGTGATAGCGAAGCTGTTAAGTCCTGATTAAAATAACCAGTGCTTAATTGCTTGTTATAAAATCCAGTTAGGTGCTGACCTGCTAATTGTTTCAAAAAGACAGACTTACCACTACCATTAGGTCCAGTTAGGACAATTTTACTATTAGCTTGCAGCCGTAATTCGTGAGTAATCTTAAACAGTTCTTGATTTTGCCAAGAAACATTTTGCGGTTTAATGCTTATTAGATTAGCTTTGGCTGGTAAATTTAATTTACTCAAATCAGCAGTAATATTTTTAAGTGTAATTGGCTGTTGCTTATAAGGATGCTTACCTGCTGCGGCTTCTGCCGCAATTTTTTTGGTTAAAATTCGACTTTGCCGCAATAATTTTCGTTCTGTCCCAGTGGCATCACCACGTGATTTCCAATCTGATGTGGAAATTCCTGCTTTACGTTTGCGAGCAGTATGACCTTGATTTTGTTTATTCTGGTACTCTTTTTGCAGTCGCTTGCGTTTTAATTCATGTTGGTGCACTTGAACTTCATGGCTTTCTTTTTCGCGAGCTGAATGCTGTTCGTAGGCTGCAAAATTGCCGCTAAAGGCAGTAATTTGCTGGTTCTTTAACTCCCAAGTATGATTGGTAACGACATTCAGTAATTGCCGATCGTGACTAATGACAAGCAAGGGACAAGTTAGGCTTTGCAACTTAGTAATTAGCCATTTTTGTTCAGCTTCATCTAAATTTGAAGTTGGTTCGTCAAGCAGCAGCATACTATTTGGTTGCCCTTTTAATTGGTGAAAAGCCGCTTCTAGTGCTGCCTTTTCTTTTTCACCGCCACTGCAATCAGTTTGCGGCAATAATTGCGGGACATATACCAGTGAGCAATTTTTAATAATTTTACCATGAGCTGTTTCTGGCATTTGCACAATTGCTCGCATTAAAGTCGTTTTACCAGCACCATTTTCACCGATTAAACCAACTTTTTCATTTGTACTAATTTTTAAATGTGGGATTACGAATAGCTTTGTCCCCTGATGATTAATTGTTAGATTAATAATTTTAATAAATTCCATAACTATCACACCTACAATTCAGTATTAATTGATTTAGCCATGGAATTTGCTCTAACAAAAGTTTTTTAAATAAAAATTGCTCTTGTTAGGCAATCTCCATCGCTTGTTTACTAGTTAATTGGATTCTCATTGTCATCACTTCCTTGTAAATAAATTTGCTCTTCAGCATAACAATATTTTTAATAATTTTATCATGATTAGATGAAAGAAAAAAGACCTAGTCAAAACTAGATCTCTTAATGTTGATTGAATTATCATAATACTATCTTTTAGTGCACATAACGACAATTTATTTCAAGTAAGTATACGGATCGTCTTTATCGCGGGCTGTCATGGAATAACGGCCAAACAAAATCATTGCGTGGTGCGTGTGAATCCATTCTTCAGGCGGTAAAATTTCTTCCAATCTTTTTTCAATTTCCAGTGGTTTTGCATCTTGAGCTACGATGTGGAATCGCTTGGAAATGCGTGAGACATGAGTGTCAACGGCGATTGCTGGAATGCCAAAGCCATCGGCTAAGACAACGTTAGCAGTCTTTACACCAACTCCTGGTAAAGTAACAAGCGTTTTTTTATCCCCTGGAATTTGGCAGTCATATTTTTCAACTAAAATTTGGGCGGTTTCTTTGAGGTGCTTGGCCTTAGAATGATACAAGCCAATTTTAGAGATATGATCTTCAATATCCGCAATTGTTGCCTGTGCCAGCTCAACTGGTGTGGGATAATCAGCGATGAACTGGGGCATTACGCGGTTCACCATCTTATCTGTTGTTTGCGCACTCATTAAAACTGCGCAGAGTAAGTGGAAGTTGCTGTCCCAGATGAGTTCGCTTTTAGCGTCAGGATACATTTTATTAATTGTACGTAATACTTTGCGTGCTTCTTCAGTGCTTAATAATTTTTCGTGTGCCATTAGCGATTCCTTTGTAAAAATTTCTGAACTTGAGAGACGGTTTTGAGATTATGTCTTTGCCAGTTTAACAAAATACGGTCAACATATTTTAGACTATATGCTTGTGATAAAACTGCTTCTCGCAAAGCCAGTTTTATGATTTCCGGGTCATAGTGATCGACATTCAGCCAAGCCGAAATCTCTTCGCGCTCAATTGGACTTAAATAACGACCAAACTCAATTTCAAATTGTCGTGCAAGTGTGTTAAGTGGATTATTATCTAAGCTATCACTGACCCTTTCCGTTTGGTCTTGGTGGCTCTTAATCATTACATTGGTACTTAAAAAGTGGTCCAACTTTTGATAAAGTGCATCTAAATTATAAAAATTGCCAATGCGGCCTTGTTTGTCAGTTAATTGGTCAATGCTTAAATAGTTTTGGTCAATTAATTGCTGGATAATACTGGCTACCTCACCGGTTGAAAGATTGGTATTAGCAGCAATTTGCTCATTTGTTGGGAAGTTTTCTCCTCTTTGTGCAAAGGCCTCTAATTGAATGATTAAAATTAATTCAGCATCACTAATTTTAAGCTGCGGATAATAGGCAATTAGACCATTAGGTAAAGTAGTAAAACCTAATTTGCGAAAATCATTGTAGTGCAATTAAATTCTCCCCTCTAAAAAAGTTGAACTAAAAACTTTAGTTCAACTTTTAATAATATTCTACTAATAATAACTTTATGGCTCGATGCGGTTAATCATTCTTGGGAATGGAATAGCTTCGCGAACATGGTCTAATTTACAAATCCAAGCAATTACACGTTCAAAGCCCATGCCAAAGCCTGAGTGTGGCACACTACCATACTTACGCAAGTCAAGGTACCAGCTGTAATCATCTTCATTCAAGCCAGCTTCATTAATTTGCTTTTTCAGAATGTCATAGTCGCTTTCACGTTCTGAACCACCCATGATTTCACCGTAGCCTTCAGGTGCCAAAACATCAGCACATAGGTATTCCTTAGGATTTTCTGGGTTCTTCTTCATGTAAAATGGCTTAATTACTGTTGGGTAATTTACGATAAAGAATGGTCGGTCAAATTTTTCTGAAATATAAGCTTCGTCAGGAGAACCAAAATCATCGCCCCACTTGAAGTCACGACCACCTTCTTGCAGCATTTTAACGGCATCATCGTATGATAGACGAGTGTAGTTACCTTCTGCAGCTGGTTCAAGCTTCTTAGGATCACGACCTAAGATTTCCAATTCATATCGGCAGTTAGCTAATACTTGCTTAACAACATAAGACAAAAATCTTTCTTGAATATCAAGAGATTCATCTTGATGCATCCATGCCATTTCTGGTTCCATCATCCAAAATTCGGTTAGATGACGTCTAGTCTTAGATTCTTCGGCTCTAAATGTTGGACCAAAGGTGAAAATTTTGCCAAAGGCTTCAGCACCAACTTCACCATAAAGTTGACCTGATTGTGATAAGTAAGCATCCCCACCAAAGTATTCCGTATGGAACAACTCAGTTGTTCCTTCTGGTGCAGAATGCATGAAAATTGGCGCATCAAATTTTACGAAACCTTCATTTTCAAAGAAATCAACCGTCGCTTTGAAAATAATATTTCTAATGCGCATAATAGCGAATGGCCGCCGGCTTCTTAACCATAAGTGACGGTGATCAAGCAAGAAATCAATCCCGTGTTCCTTATTTGTGATTGGGTAGCCTTCATTGTTAGTAACAATCTTCAGGTCCGAAATTTGAATTTCGTAGCCAAAGTGTGAGCGCTCATCTTGATGAACAGTTCCTTTGATGTAAAAACTAGCTTCTTGGTGCAATGACTTGGCGGCTTCAAATACTTCGCTAGAAACGTCATTTTTCCGCATAATTCCTTGGAAAAACGCGGTACCATCACGCAATTGTAAGAAAATAATCTTCCCACTTGAACGTTTATCTGTTAGCCAAACATGCATCTCAACTTCTTCATCAACATGCTCGGAACAGTCTCTAATTGAAATTAATTCTGTCATAAATTCTTATTCCACTTTCCTTATTGTATCAAGTTAATCATACCAAAGTTTTATCTTTTTCGCGACTTAACCGATAAATTTTCCGGTTTTAAATTCATATAATTTGTAACTATAATCACCAGCCGCATTTTTGGCTGTAACTTCCCAAACTGGTTTGTTCTTGTACCAACCCAAGTTGACCTGATTAATTTTACCACCAGTTTGCTTCTGATTAAACTCAGTTCTAATCTTAGTTTCGCTAACGCCCTTTTTAGCAGGATAAAGATAACCCTTCTTCGATCCTGGCAAGTAAATAAAATAATATGTGTCGTTATGTTTGCTAATACCTTTAACCGAATAACTGTTGACCTCGCGGTCTAAGTGATAGCTTGCTTGGACTAACGTAATCGGTGTTTTACTGGTTGCTATCTGCTTAACATTCTGCGTTTCATTGCGCCCAGGTTGACCTGCTTGGTAAAAAAGCGCCACAAACATGAGGTAGAGCAGCGCGATAATGATTACCACCCAAGTAACGAACTTAATTGTTTGTCTCGTATCATCTTTAATCATAATTAGCCAACTTATCTCGTAACTCCTTTAAACTGACTTTTTGCGTTTTAACCGGAACTGCATCCAGAAATACTTTACCATAATCTCTCTGCCAAATGCGTGAATCTAAGATCACAAATTGACCGCGATCTTCTTCACCGCGAATCAAGCGCCCCATCCCCTGACGAAAGCGAATTACTGCTCGCGGTATTGTGTCAGTCCGAAAAACATTTAAGCCCTCATCCTGCAACTTCTTTTGGCGTAATCTGACTTCTGGCTGATCTGGCGATTCAAACGGTAATTTTGCCGCAATTACTAGGTCAATCCCGCATTGGTGGAAGTCAATTCCTTCCCAAAAGCTGTCAGCGCCGAGGATAATCGCCTGATTAGCAATTGCAAATCTCTTGGCAATCCGGTTATTTGACCCTGACAATCCTTGAGCCAAAATCTCGAAGTCTCGTAAGTTAGGTGAATTTAAAATCAGCGTAAATACTTCTTTAATTTGGTCCAAATTGGTCATTAGTACTAATACATGCTTTTTCTTACCTAAATCGTTAGTCAAAATATCTGCCAATTGCGTAATATATTGACTATCACTAAAGTCTGGCATGTCCTTAACCGATAACACCTCAAGGTGCTTTGCTAGCTTGAAGGTACTCTTACCAATGTACTCCTTGGGCATTAAATCGGCCAAGGCTAACTGCTTAATCGCAAAAGTAAAATTATTCTCACTAGTTAAGGTCGCACTGACAAACAGTAAATGGTCAAAGCGCGCATAAATTTGCTTTAATTCACTACTGGCATCTAGCATTAGCCAACTAAGATTAGCACTAAGGGGATCTTGCGGATTAGTTAAGGTAACAATAAAGCCTTCCTGCTGCAAATTTGTCTGGTCATTAAGCAAATCAGATAATTGATAACTCTTTTCAATGTAAAAGTCGAGGCGATCAAGCTGCGTCGTGATTTCACTTAATAATGCATCTTCATCACTGGTTGTATCTCCAGCTTCTTTATCAAGCTTAAATAAAATCTGGTTAAGATGCTGCCGGACACTCTCTAATTTGCGTTGAAATTCACTGAGCCGCAGTCGAAACTGGCCCTTTTTAGGAAAGAGGTCTGTTCCTTGAAAGCTAAGTAGCAATTTGCCATTTGCCAGTAGATTTTGATTGATTGCTCGCAATTTTTTAGCTGCCAACATTTTCTGTAATCTATTCATTACGTGAATCAGGTCGATGAGTCCTGGGTTTAATTTTTCTAGTAAAAAGTTAAGCTGCGTGTCATTACCATATTGGTTAGAAATACCATCCTCTGCGTAATACAGCAGATTGCGGATATGACTAAGCACACCCCAAAGCGACTCAAACTGAAACGAATCATTGCGCGAAGTAATTACATTGTCCACGAACCTATGGGCTTCATCAATTACAAGGTATGGGTTTTGGCCCCAGATAGAATCGTTATAATGATTAGCTAGGTACGCATGATTGGTTACTAAAATATCGGCTTGTTCCTGCCTCTGTCTTGCTAGATTCCAAAAATCAACAGCCGCAAAATTGCTGCCGACGCGTGCATCCCCCGGATGAGTGACCTGCGTGAATAATGGCGCCCGATAATTGGTTAGCTGTAATTCATCTAGGTCACCTGTTTTTGTTTGCGTCAGCCACACCAAAATCCGCATTTGCAAAATCAAGGTAGGTTTGTTCTGTGTTCCCTGATAGAGACTCTGATAAAAACCATCGAGGTCAAGGTAGTGACTGCTTGATTTAACAACTTCTGCGGTCAGGTCAAGTTTAGTAACCGCCAGCATTTGCGGAATTTCTTGACTAATCACCTGATTTTGTAAAACCTTGGTTGGCGTCGCAATCACTAATTTTCGGCTAGAATAAAGTCGGTAAGCATAAGCAAATAGGTAAGAAAAAGTTTTTCCTGTACCATTAGGAGCCTCAACAAGCATTGCCCGCTCATTACCGTTACCTAAAAAGTTGTCAATTTGGTTAATTAAATTGACCTGCGGCTGGCGATAATTAATTTTCCCTTTAAACAGTTTTCGCTTAAGGTCGTCCTTAACCGGAAATTTCGCTTTGCAGGTTTTGGGATTACTTGGCGTAGTTACTTGCTGCTTTTGCAAAACAATATTACGTACCTGCATCCGGTCTTTACTCAACGGGCGTTTTTGCTGCCGAGCATTTTCCGCAATCGTTGTAAAGATCCATGAGGTATCACGAATTAATCCGTGAGCCAGTGAGCTAAGGGTATTGAGCGTAGCTTGTGGCAAAGTCTCAAGTTGATGGATAATATCAATTAATAAAATGGCAGTGCCGTAAGCATCAGAATCGGCCTTATGTGGATTTAAATGCTTAATTTTTAATTGTGCCGTTAAGTCACTAAGCTTATATGATGGCAGGGTTGGAAAGGCGATTTTGGCTAATTCAACCGTATCAATTGCCTTGTTAGCTAACTCATCAAAGCCGTGATTAACTAATTCATAGTTTAAAAACGGCAGGTCAAAGTTAACGTTGTGCGCAACAAAAACCGTTCCTTTAAGAAGTTTAATAATTTTGGGAGCATAGTAAGCAAAGTCTTTTTGCCCAGCAACATCCTCATTATGAATGTGGGTCAGATTTTGAACTGCCAAGGGAATTTCACGGTGAGGATTAATCATGAACGAATAGGTCTTGACAACTTGCAGGTTTTTAATAATGGCGCAGCCAAACTGGATGATATGATTATCGTCCTCACGCTGCGTGCCTGTTGTTTCCAAATCAACAACCGCAAAAGTGTCTTTAGCAAATGATGTCATGTTCCGCCCTCCTTTTCTCTTCTATTTAACTTCTACCGCCCTTTTTGCGTCAAGTAGAATTAGGTATTTATGGGTTACTTTTTGTTTGGCAAAAGAATTAAGCGCCTGCTCGTACAACCTAAGCTGCCCCGTGTATTTTTGCTTAATCTTAGCAATTGCCGTATCTAAATTATTCAGATCAACATGGTCAGTCTTGTAATCAAACAAAATAATCCCGTCGTCAGCTTCAAAATAACCATCAATGGTCCCGTGAACCAAAATCTTGGCATCAGGATCACTAAACTGGTTAAACAAGGTCGTTGCCGCAATTAAACTGGAAAAATCAACTTCACGCTTTAAATTACCTGGCTGCTGCCAAAAATCGCGAGCAAAATCGCTATGAACAAACCAGTTGATTTCATCTTTTTTCAGACTTGTAACAATTTGCGGGTTCAATTTTTTCTGCTTAACCAATTCCTGAATTTCGGCATCTAATTGTGCATCATCACCACTACCGCAATAATCATAATACTGCAGAATTAGGTGCGTTGCTGTTCCGATTTCCGCACCAGTAAATTTTGATTCAAATAGGAAATTGGGTTTGGTATCAATCGGCTGCAAATAACGGTTGGTGGATGATAAGAGGTGCGCATTTTCTAAATCCGTATCAATCGGGTCATTGAAGGCCTTCTTGATTTCTGAAACGGCCTGGTACGCCGTTGTTTGACTGGCATCCTTAAATGGATAAACAAAGTCATACAATTTTTGCGCTGTTTGATTCAGTAAAGTTAAATCTTGCGTTTCCTCTTGGCGTTCTTCTTCTAAAACTGCTCCAGCAATCTGTTCATTATCATAGTTGATAATTAGCAAGTCTTGGTTTTGATCTAACTCACTTGTGACATCACTAATCTTTTGTATTGGCTGTTTGTCAAAGTGAATTGCGGGGCCAATAAAGTTCATTGGACTGGTAGCCGCTAGCTTATCGGCTAGTGCAAGTTGACCATTATCATTTAATTGGTGCTCCCAAGTCAGGACTTTTTTAGGAAAACTCGGAATGTCGGCGACTAAGATAAGTTTTTGTTTGGCTCGCGTTAGCCCAACATATAAAATTCGTGCTTCTTCCTCCAGTAATTGCTGCTTTTGCTTGATATTGTCAATTGCCTTAACCAGTGAGTCCGCACGATAATGTTTGCGCCGCAAGGTCAGTCCAACGTTATCGGCATTAATAATGTAATTACCGCTTAGGTCACGCATCTGGAACCGATGTTGGAGCCCAACGTAAAAAACAAGTGGAAATTCAAGTCCTTTAGACCCATGAACAGTCATCAGCCGCACGGCATCGCCAGCTTCTTTAGTTAATAGCGGTTGGGCCAAATCTTTTTGACTGCGCCGCATGCGTTCGATAAAGTTAATGAACTGGTACAGACCCTTAAATCCCGCACTTTCATAGGAACTTGCTCGTTCGTACAGAGCCTCAAGATTAACTCGGCGCTGTTCGCCGTTAGGTAATCCAGTCATGATTTCCAAAAGGCTGGTCCGTTCATAAATACTCCAGATCAATTCGGAAATCCGGTGATTAGTCGCAAATTGCCGTAAGTTATCTAGCTGATTTAAAAAGGCTTTAATTTGAATACTTAATTGGTCACCAACTGTCACATAGGAAGTCAAAGCATCATAAAAACTCGTATTTTTGCTATGAATGCGAATTTTAGCCAGGTCCGGCTCTTTGAAGTTAAACAAGGGTGAACGTAAAACTGCTACGAGTGGAATGTCCTGGTCCGGATTATCAATGATTTTTAAATAATTCATAATTACCGTTAATTCAAGCGTTTGGAAATAATTTTTGGCGTCCGTGATAAACAATGGCAGGTGATTTTTAGCAAACTCTTGCATGATTGTTAGGTTATCGCTGCGACTTCTGGTCAAAACGGCAATATCACTGTACTTAAAGGGACGTTGATGTCCTAAATGAGCATCATAAACCTGCAAATTCTCTTGCTTGAATTGCTGAATACGATTGATGACCATCGTAATTTCGCTGGCATCAATTTCCGGTTCGGTTTCATCAGAATGATTTTGCTGGGTTTCTTTTTCGTGATAAAGAACCTCGCTAGCTGTTGGCAAGTTTGACGGATAATATTGCGCGCCAAAAACTAGTTGACCTTCGCTAGGATAATCAATCCCGCCAAAGTCGGTACTTAACACACTATCAAAGACTTGGTTAACCAACTTGACAACCGGCTTAGTAGAGCGAAAGTTTGCCGATAATAAAATTCGTTCTTGATTTTTATTTTCCGCTTGTGCAGCTGCATGGTATTTATGCAGGAACAAACTCGGTTCAGCTTGCCGAAAACCATAAATCGACTGCTTAACATCCCCCACCATAAAGAGATTGTTTTGGCCGTCTTTTTTCAGCAGCTGCAAAATCTTTTCTTGAAGGGCGTTGATGTCCTGATACTCGTCAATCAGAATTTCTTTAAACTTATTACGGTAAAAGTCACGAGCCAATTGTGAATTAGACGTGTCCTGACTAAGAATCTGATAGGCTAGTTGCTCCATATCACTATAATCAAGCAAGTTTTCCGCCCGTTTTAACTGGTTAAAGCGATCAATCAGAGCTAACTCCGCCTTAGTAATTGCCGAGGTGATTTTTTGTCCCTGCTTTAACAGATCTAGTTGTTCGGACTCGTCCGTCACGTAAAAAGAGGTATAAGTTGAAAAGACTTGATTCTTAGCTTCTTCTTTTAAAGCTTGACTTTCCTGATAAACGTCAAGCAGGTCCTCGTCCCACTTATTAGATTTACGGTACTTTCCAGTAAAAACGCAGCTGCGTAAATATGCCCGTTGAGTCTCATAATCGTCATCAGTTGCCAGACTTTGGCGATAATTTGATAACGCCTGATGAAATTGTGTAAAGCTCTCATGCACTTTTCTTAATTCTTTAGTTTCAATTTGGCTGCTGGCAAGCAAGCGCTCAATTTTTTCATTAAGGCTGGTAAAAGTATTGCTTAAATACGGTTTAATCTGCTCTTGCCATAAATCAGACGTAATAATATTGTCTGCCACCTGGTATTTTTGACTTAACAGCTTCAACCAATCACGATAATCCGGCTTGGCCATCGCAAAGTCATATAGATCAAGCAGCAAGCCTTGAGCTGAATCAGCATCCCGATCACCAGCGAAATTATCATAAAAGGCAATAAAGTCTTCGTCCTTTGTTTCTAGAAATTCACCCTCGATTTCTCGCAGTGCCCGCTCACGCAATAGTGCCGCCTGCGTCTCATCGGTTAAGACGCTGAAGCTAGGATCAATATCAATTACGTAATAGAAGCGGTGAATAACATCCAGACAAAAAGCATCGATTGTCGAGATATTAGCCGTATCAACTTGGTTAAGCTGCTGGCGTAAATAACGCTTGTCATTTGCAGACCCTAGCTGCTGTTCTAGGACCTGTTTAATCCGCGCTTTCATTTCTTGGGCTGCCGCCTTGGTGAAAGTTACAACGAGCAATTGGTCAACGCCGGTGCCTGCCAGGATTTCTTGCATAACCCGTTCAACTAAGACCGTAGTTTTCCCACTACCTGCTGATGCAGAGACCAAAATATCTTGCCCGCGATCATCAACTGCTTGCTGTTGCTCTTTAGTAAATTGGGGCATTATCTAGTCACTCTCTCCTAATTTTTCTTTGATTTTATTAAGCAGTTCTTTTTTACTTAAATTACTAATCTGGTGGTATTTATTTTCCTTGAGCATGGCGTCAAAAAAGAAGACATCGCGATAGTCAGAATAGGTCAAGGCGTTTTTGCCCTTGCTATATTGATATGGATTGAGCTTAACTTGCCCCGACAGAATCTGGCTGGAAGCCGCCTTAATTAAATCCTCGTCATACTTTAATAACAGGTCGATTTCATCTTCAGTAAAATCATTTTTATTACTAAAGCTAAAGCCGCCTTTGGCCTTAGTCTTAACACCAGTATAAAGTTCTGAGGCTTGGCCTTTTTCTTCAAGCAGTGGTTCAGCCTTTAATAGTAAATCTGGATCATTATTGATTAATCCGGTATATTTAAGCCGCGTTTTACCATCAAGGGATGTCTGCTTTAGCATTAAATCAGTGCCAATCAAGTCTTTACCATTCAGGCGCTCAATTTGTCTGGTAACTGTTTGATAAAAAGCCCCTAATAAAGACAACGGATGATTACCAACAAAGAAGTCCTGATTTTGTGCTAAGACGTCAAGGTAAGACACCATCTGCAAAGAAATGCCGTTATAAAATAAGCCGAGATTGAACTTCTTCGCCGATGACTTATAGTCAATTACTTGCGCCAAAAACTCCCGCTGGTCAGAAATTTGCGCAAGATCCACCCGGTCCATCTTGCCGCGTAAGTTAACATAATGCTCACCTGCTAAATTAGGAATTTCAAAGTTCAGACCCTTAACTTTTTCGCCTAAGCCAAAACTGAGTTCTGAATATTTGGCCCGCAGCGGCGTTTTTTGCAAAGAACGGTGCCAGTTATTGGCGACTTTAGTTGTTGTTTGGTCTAAACACCTGAATAGATACTTATTAAACGGATCATTCATTAACTGCTGGTATTTAGTCTCATCCTGCATTTTTGCCCGCGCCAATTCGAGCAGTCTCTGCAAGGTGGCCTGATCGATTTCTGCTAAGTCCAGCTTTTGCTGGTTTAATTCCTTAACTAAGCGGTCAAAGGTCTCGTGAAAATAATTGCCGGCTTGGATCACATCAAGCTCATTTTCAAACCGTTTTCTTAGCCGCAAGCCATAATTTAAGAAATATTCGTAAGAATTTTCGTAAAAAGTTTCTAACTGCGAAACTGAAGAATTAAGGTTTTCACCGTATAACTTTTGGGCCAACTCTGGACCAATATCTTCAGGTCGATTATCAAACTGACTGGCTTCAAGAACCATTGCCGTTTTTTGCGGTAGATACTTTTGCGTCAGGTCTAATAATTGCTGAACGCGAGACTGCGGCTTATTTTGATTCAAATAAGTCAAATAACCGAGGCTGGCTTCAGGATTTGTTAAAAATGACAACAAATCCTGCAATTTATCCGGCAAGTTATGCTGACTAAATTCCGGCGCACCTGCATTTTTTAATCGCTCATAATAAATTGAGGGCTCAAGCTCCTCATTAGCAGCGTTTAAAACGGGATAAGAAAGGTAAACCTTATCTTGGGCCAAAGCAAGTGACACGCCGAACTGGTAATTCTGATCTAAATTGCTCAGTTGCTGGCGGTCTTCTAAGTAAGAGTCTTCACCAAACGCCTGACTCAACTTGTCTAAGTTTTCCGTGCTTAAAAAGCCTGGGGTATTTTGGATTGCTGGCAGATTGTTGCTGGTTGCCCCAATAATGAAGACCTGCTTGTAGCCACTGGTTTGGATCATTCCCATTTCAGACAGGTTGACCGCATCAAGAGTAGACGGAATCTGCGAAAATGTTGCTTCTTTGAAGCCATTGGTTAACACGTAAAAGAAGCTATCAATATCGAATTTATCGGGATTAATCAATAGATAATCGTGAAGTAAATTGATTAATAAGTCCCAGACTTGTTCGGGCTGCTGCGCCTGTTGCAATTCGCCCTGCTCTTGAGCATCTTCACGCCATTTTTCCAAACGTTTTGGAACCCCATTTTGGGTTAAAAAGTTAAAGAAAATGGTAACGGCACGTTGACTGTCGGTCTCTTCTTTCATTTCAGTAAGTAAATCGGAAATTCGCTTGACAAAATAATCCTTAAGCTTGCTGATGTTAGCAACTTCATTAGGAATTTTATCTAATCTGATGACTTCCGCGGCCACGTAATTGGTAAAATCGCGGCGCCATAAATTATGGTTAATTCCGTGCGCTAGGACAAAGTTTTCAAGTTCGTCAACATCGTGAATATAGGCGGCTTCTTCCTGATACCAATCTGGAATTAACAGCCGCGTTTTTAAAATCGCCAGCAAATTGCTGGTTTGCAGGGGTCTAGTAAGCAGCTGGGCAATATTTTCAATCAACACTACCAGGGGATGATACTTCATCTCCTGTTGCAGATCATTAAAAAATGGAATCTGATTTTGCCGCAAAATTGGCGTCAGGTAGGTTTCATATTCGTGCAAATTAGGCGCTAATACCAGAAAATCACGGTAGCGATAGTTGCTCAGAGCTACTTGCTGGTAAATTGTGCGGGCGACAAAGTACGCTTCAGAGTAACGTGAATCGGCACGCACTAACTGAACCTGATTTAGTTTCTCGGGTGTGGCAATTGTTCCCGTCCAAAACTCATTTAGTAACTCACGATTTGATTGCTTGGGTGCAATTGGTGTTCCAATAACCTGATAATTTAAGTTATGGTCATCAAGATAGTGCGTTAACTGACCAATTGTTTTTTGAATAACATAATCGTAATCGCCGGCCTCGGCATCAAAATCAATTTGTCCCAGTTTCGTCTTGAAAGCCAAGGTAACACTGCCAGCATGCATCATAAGCAGCTTAATGGTCAGACTTTCTTGCAGCGAAAAGTGTGAAAAATCGCTGAAATAAAAATCCGTCTTACCCAAGTCTTTTTTACTGGCTAATAATTCGTTTAACTGCAGTTGCACTTCATTTTTGGTTGAAAACTTATCCGTAATTTCAGTGATAAAGGCATCATAAATAACTCGCAAATCCGCAATTTTATTTTTCGTTTCTAAGTCTAAATTACTGTCATCAAGTTCATCGAGGTCTAAGTTACCTGCTCTGACTTGCAAAATAGTGTCATAGAGCTGCTTGACTAAGCCAGAATTAACGCTGACGTTTTTAAATAAATGCAGCTGGTCACGCTGGTTTTCAATGATTTTTGCCAGCAGCATGGCCGCAGCTGCATCATCTAATTGCGTTGGTAGTCCTTCTTCAGCGTCTTTTAAAAAGTACCAGGCTAGTCGTGAAAATGATAAAACCTGCAGATTTTTCACTGACTGCTCAACTTGCTTTTGACTCAGCGCAAGCTTATTTATTGCCCTAATTTCTGTGGTAAACTTAATATGATTAGGTACAATGATAAAAGTTTCATGTTCTGGCTGGTTTTGATAATTTTCAATTGCTAGTTGCAGAATTTTTTCTTGCAAGGGATCTGTTTGGCGACCGACTAGAATCTTGATCATTTGTTCACTTCTCCTTAGCTAATATTTTAGCATAGGAGCCGCAATTTTTTACTAACATTAAGGATCTTAAATAAAATGAAATGTAGTTATTTAGCACATGGCAAAGTTATCCTGATTGGTGAGCACGCAGTTGTTTATGGTTACGATGCCCTCGCCATGCCGATTATGTCCTTGCAGATTAAAGCTAGTGTTGAACCGAACTCAACAATGTGGATGGATACTGCTCGCTATCACGGGCCCTTTTTTACTGCGCCGGATGAATATGACGGCTTAAAATACGTGGTCAAGACGATACTGACTAAGGCAGATGGTACTGTGCCGCTTAAAATCACTTATACTGGTGAAATTCCAACAGAACGCGGTTTCGGCTCCAGTGCAACTGTTGCTCTGGCCACAACTAAGGCGATGAATGAGTATTTGGCATTAAATCTGACAGAAAAAGAAATCATGGTGATTACTAACCATGCCGAAATGATTAATCACGGCAAGGCCTCCGGTCTTGATGCGGCAACCGTTAATTCTACTAATTTAGTCTTTTTTAACCAGAAAATGGGACCTAAAACACTTAACGCAAAGCTCGGGGCCACTTTGTTAATCATGGATACGGGAGAACTTGGCAGCACGAAAGAAGCGGTTAAACTGGTTCACGCGCAAATGATGGCCGATCCTGCTAAAAAGCAAATGATTGCTCAGCTAGGACAATTAGCTACTGCAACTAAAGCGGCATGGCTTAACCAAGATCAAATTCAAGTTGGTCATATTTTTAGTCAGGCGCAAGCAATTCTGCAGGCGTTTGGGTTAGCCACCACTAAAATCGACCAGTTACAAAAACTTGCCTTGGCTAACGGGGCTTTAGGCTTTAAATTATCTGGTAGTGGCCTTGGCGGTATTGTAATTGCCCTATGCCCTAACCGGAAAACGGCAGACAAAATAGCGGCCGTCAGTCAAACATTAATCACGGGTTCATGGATTGAGGAAATTTAATGGCGAAGACAGTTCGAGCACATACAAACATTGCGTTAATTAAATATTGGGGTAAGGCAGATGACCAGTTGCGGCTGCCGTTAATGTCCAGTCTGTCAATGACTTTGGATCAGTTTTATACGGATACTAAAATTACAGCGAGCACAACGGGAAATCATTTTTTCTTAAATAATATTGAACAAACTGACAAAAGTGCCCAGCGCGTTTTTGCTTATCTAAAAAAACTACAACAGCACTTTAACGTGACCGGTTCATTATCCGTTCATTCAATTAATCACGTACCAATAGCCGCAGGACTAGCCTCATCTAGTTCTGCTTTTGCGGCCTTGGCTGGAGCTTTTTGCGCATATTACGAATTAGACGTTAATCAGCGGCAATTGTCGCGCTTAGCTAGACTTGGCTCAGGTTCGGCCAGCCGGTCAATCTATGGCGGTTTTGCTGTTTGGCAAAAAGGCGTGGATGATGCGACCTCTTATGCCTACGCTTTGGACGAAAATCCGCAGCAGATGGACTTACATCTTTTGGCAATTGAATTAAATCAGCAGCCCAAGAAACTGTCATCAACTGGTGGGATGAAGCAAGCACAATCTTCGCCCTTTTTTAAGCCGTGGCTGGCGCGTAATGAGCAAGAAATGGCGGCAATGACGTCTGCCATTAAAGAAAATGATTTTACTCATTTGGGACAACTAGCCGAACTTAATGCCAGCGAGATGCACGCAATTAATTTAACGGCGCAGCCTGGCTTTACTTATTTTGAGCCGGACACTATTAAAGCTATCAAGTTAGTTGCGCAATTGCGCGCGCGTGGGATTGAATGTTACTACACAATCGATGCCGGCCCTAACGTTAAAGTTCTCTGCCAGTTAAGAAATGTAAAAGATGTGACCAATTCATTTGTGTCTGTGTTTAAGAATGCTAAGATAGTAAATGCAAGTTTTGGTCCAGGTATCTCATGCCTGGACTAATTAGCGTAATTTAATTGATTAGGAGATTAAATTAATTGATCACAGAACAAGCACCCGGGAAATTATATATTGCTGGTGAATATGCTGTTTTAGAACAAGATTGCCCTGCAATCTTAGTCGCAGTTAACCAGTTTATTCGGGTTTCAATTACTAAAAGCAAGTCAACAACGGGCCTAATCCACTCCAAGCAGTATTCACAGGACTCAATTCATTGGGTGCGTAAAGGCGCCAAAATGGTAATTGATAATCGTGATAATCCGTTTGAATATATTTTAGCCGCAATTTCTTACACAGAACGTTACTGCATTGAACAGAATATTAAAATGAAGGTTTACGACCTGCACGTTAATTCTGACTTAGATTCAGCTGATGGTAAAAAATACGGCTTGGGTTCTAGCGCGGCGGTTACCGTGGCAACAGTTAAAGCAATTTTACGCTTTTATAATGTGCCTTTTAGCAACGAATTAGTTTACAAATTATCCGCAATTTCACACTACTCCGTTCAGGGTAATGGCTCTGCTGGTGATATTGCCGCTAGTGTTTACGGCGGTTGGCTGGCCTACCAAACCTTTGATAAGGCATGGCTGACTGACGAACTAGCTAACAAAACTTTGTCAAGTATTGTAGACGAGGCATGGCCAGGGTTGAAAATCCAGTTGCTGACGCCGCCAGAAGGGATGCGCCTAATGATTGGCTGGAGCCACAAGCCAGCGTCAACTTCACGACTGGTTGATGAAACTAATGCAAATCGTGCTGCCCTGAATGGCGAATATCGCGAATTTTTGCAGGCATCACGCGAATGTGTATTAAAGATGATTACCGGTTTTGAGCAAAATAATATTGCCTTAATTAAAAAGCAAATCCGCGTTAATCGTGGCCTGCTGCAGCATTTTGCTCGAATTAATCAAATTGCAATTGAAATTCCGCGGCTTTCTAAGTTAATTAACATTGCCGAGGACTTCGGCGGTGCAGCTAAGACTTCTGGTGCTGGTAACGGCGACTGCGGCATTGTAATTGCTGATAAGACAACTGATGTGGCTGCACTGGAAAGTCAGTGGCAGGAAAATGGCATCCAGCCTCTTAACTTCCACGTTCATCAGGTTAGATTTGCCCAATAGGAGAAAAAATGTCAATCAGATCTAAACGTAAAGAAGAACATTTAACTTTAGCCCAAACTTTTTTCGAACCTGAAAAAGCCAACAGCTTTGACCAAATGCATTTATTACGGCCAGCACTGCCAGAAACGCGAATTGATTTAGATGCAATTAAAACAACAATGTTTGGTAAAGCAGTTAATGCCCCCTTCTTTATTAACGCGATGACTGGTGGCTCGCCTAAGTCATTATTAATTAACAAAGAGCTGGGCAAAATTGCTAACCAAACTAAGATTGCTCTTGCTCTGGGTTCAGCCAGTATTTTAGTTAAAGAACACGCACAACTAGACAGCTTTTTAGTGGCTCGCGATGCTAATCCCGATGGGATTATTATTGCCAATATTAATGCAAAAACGGTACCTAAAGATGCCCAAAAAATTGTCAGCGAATTACAGGCTGATGCCTTGCAGGTACACCTAAATACAGTTCAAGAAATTGCGATGCCTGAAGGTGAACGTGATTTTCGCTGGCTGGATAATCTTAAAAGTTTACGGCAAGAAATCACCGTTCCAATAATTATTAAGGAAGTTGGCTTTGGTCTTGACCGTGCAACCATTCAATTGCTTAAAAATGAAGGCTTTAAGTGGTTCGATGTTGCTGGTAGTGGTGGCACGAATTTCGCGCAAATTGAAAACGCGCGTAATCAAAGTGACCTTTCTTACCTAGAAACTTTGGGCTTACCAACAGTTATTGCGGCAATGATGGCCCAAAAAGAGCAAGTCAACCTGATCGTTTCTGGTGGTGTTCGCAATCCTCTGGATGTCTTCAAGGGCTTATGTTTGGGTGGACAATATGTTGGTATTTCTAACGTCTTTTTGCAAACAATGGAGCAAAATACACCCGAATATTTATTGCGGACAATTCAAAATTGGCAGCATGAATTAGCCGGTTTATTAGCTGTCTTTGGTCAAAAGGATTTGACTAACTTAGCAAGTATTAAGCAGTATTTTGACCTTCCCTTGCATGATTTAATCAGGCAGTTAAGTTAAAACTTTACATAATTAAAATTATGGCAAAAAAATATGATAGTCGCTCGCGACTATCATATTTTTTATTTATTCTTGACTAATCATAGAAATAATAACCGCTCTAGTTTGAGAAGACTAACGGCGTAATTCCTGCATGAATATTTCTAAGACATCATCAAAAGTAAGCTGGCTGTCCAGCAGTTTATTAGTATTGGCAGTCAAATTATCTAACAAAAGTTGTAAGTCTTGTAGTAAACTAGTCATATAGAAGAAAACCTTTCTGAATGTAAATTTTGTTCAAACTACATTTTAACAGAAGGTTTTCTTCTATTTTTTATTTTCCCCACAAATACTTTACGCTAACAAAAGCCGATGTATCCAAAAAACAATCGACTCTTTTTTAATTATTTATTCTTTGAAGCTCCCGAAGTAGTGTCTTCACTAGCATTTTCAGCAGCTTGTGCACCAGCTATTCTACCAAAGACAACAGCATTGGTAATACCCATCCCACAGCCAGGATAAGTCATCCCACGCCAGCCGCCAGTTGTACTACCAGCAGCATAGAGATTTTGAATTGGCTTATTCAAATTATCCAAAACTTCTGCTTTAGGATTAATCGCTAACCCACCTGCCATATCAGGAGTTGATGGTGCAAGTTTAGCAGCATAATAAGGTGCCTTAAAGGCAGTTAGATTTTTGGTTCGGCCAAATTCCGAATCAGCACCTTTTGTAACGTCCTGATTCCACTTAGTAATTGTTTGCTTTAAGGTCTGCGGGTCTAACCCAATTTGTCCAGCTAAATCTTCAATCGTATCAGCTTTCTTAAAGTAGCCGTCTTCAACTTCGCGCTTTAAATGTGGCGATGGTGCAGGTGCTGAAAAGGCAGCAGGCATTTCATTAGCCATACCTTCATCAAATAGTAGCCATACATATCCTTGATCTAAACTTGCAATTTTCTTTGAAGCAAATTCAAAATACATATCTTCTCTAAAATGACGTTTAGCATCAGTACCTACCCAAATGTAAGGCTTGGTCCAAGCAGTGCACAAAGGCCCAATACAAACATTATCACCTGATTGTGTACCGATTGAATTAGCAATTGGCATCCACATATCACGCAATTTGGCACCAATTTCAGCACCCATAGTAATGCCATCACCCATTTGTCTGATTGAACCGTAAGACTCACCAACGGCAAAGTCAGGTGCAAAGCTCTTAAGTAATTCCTTATTACGTGAGAAACCGGCTGTTGCCACAATAATACTTTTACCCTTAAAGTTACCTTTATTTGTGTGAACACCAATTACACAATTATTTTTATCTGTAATTAGATTTTCTGCAGTAATGTTAAAAATGAACTTACTGCCAACTGCTTCAGCCTTTTCAAATAAAGGTTTAGATAAACCATAGCCACTCTTTTCAACGGTTAAATGAGATCTAGCAGCTGGCTTAGCATAAGCTTTCATAGCTTGTTCATTACCGATTTCTTGGACTTCTTCAAAGTTAACCCCAACGTCATTAGCTAGCCATTCATAATCTTCTGCACCATGTTCGACAATAGCTTCACGCATGCCATCATTTTCATAGCCTTGACCAACTGCTTTTAGATAATTATCCCAGTTTTCTTTAGTATCCTCAATGCCTTGCTTTTTCTGCAAACTTGTACCACCACCGGCATTATAATAACCACCTGACAAGGTCATATCAGACAACATATAACTTGATGTATATTCTAGACAAAGAACAGAAGCACCCTTTTGTCTGGCAGAAATTGCGGCTGATAATCCAGCTGCACCGGCACCAATAATTAAAACATCGGCCTCATCTTCGAAGTTCAATGTGGCAGGATCAAGGTAACGATAATCCCTAGTATCATCAGTTTTAGTTATCGTTCTTAAGTCGACTTTCTTGGCAAATGCGCTGCTGTCGCCTGCCTTAGATAAGGCATCCTTAACTGCCTTTTCAACAGCAGTAAACGTAATTGTCGCACCGGTGACTGCATCAATATTGTATGATTGATGTTCAATAATTAGTTCTGGGGCTTTCTTCAAAGCTGCACTACTAATACCAGCTGTTTCTTCTTGTTGATCCACATTGACGGCTGCAATTGCGCCGTTTTTAACAGTGACAGAAACTTTAACTTCGCCGCGATTTCCCGAACCTGTACCTTGATAAGTACCATCTTTTAAATTAGCCATAATTGCCTCCTTTATTATTTAACTTGCTTTAACGCTACAGATACAGCTTCTTTGAATGCCTTGCTTGTGGCAGAAGCACCAGAAACAGCATCAACATCAGCAGTTTTTTCTTCAATCATCTTTGCTTGTAGTTGCTTCAATGCCTTACCACCATAATCTGGTGATTCGCTTTCTTTAAGAATTTCAATCTGTGTTGGCTGCTTTTCATCATTAACCGTCACGCGAACAACGATTTCATTGCCCATGCCACTCGTTGATTTACCAATGTATTGGTTTGGCTTGGTTTCATAATTAGTTTCATTCAAAGCAGATGCTGGGAAGTCACCACTAGCGATAGGCTCACCCATACTGGCACCACTAACCGCAACTGGTTCCTTTACTTTAGCAGCATTCTCACCGGCAATTTTACCAAAAATCAGGCAGTCGGCAATATCGCCACCACCGTTGTATTGGTTAGCGCCAATGTGGCCTAATTCTCCTGCAGCGTATAAGTGCGGCAGAACTTGTTGGTCAGTATCTAAGACCTCTGCTTTTTCATTTCTGCGTGGGCCACCCTGAGTGTTTAACATCGTATGTTGCTGAGCTAGTGAATAAAATGGTCCCGTCATAGAAATTTTAACCATTGATTCTGGCTTTCTCCCGCATTGGTAGTCAACGCCCTGATCAACGAAGAAATTATAGGTTGCGATTGTGTTCTTCAATACAGCTGGCTCTACATCTATTTCCTTAGCTAAGTCAGCGAGAGTATCTGATTTAACAACTTTGGCTAAACTCTCTTTTTGGAAATTATCATTATCCTGATTCATGAATTCGTCATATTTCTTTTGGTCAAAAATCATGTGGGGATGTACTTGAGCAAGTGGAATGCGCCAGATACCATGATTATAGCGATGACCATGCCTGGTAGGATCGTCTTCAGCAATATAACGCGTACCATCGTCACCAACTGTAATTAATGAGCCACCAAAAAGTGATTTCCACGCCATTGTGCTGTGCGCTCTTTGACCTTTAGGGGCAGCAATATTGACCGGTCCGCCTGGCTCATAATTGTTCATGTGCCATAGATCAGCACCAACTTCAATGGCCATCTTAATACCGTCACCATTGTTATACAAAGTCCCATATGGCAACAATTTAGTTTCACCGAGGTAATCCTGAATCATTTGTTCATTGTTCTCAAAGCCTCCTAAGGTCAGTACAACACCATTATTTGCTTTGGCATTATATAATTTGCCATTCTGTTCAAACTGTACACCAATAATGGTCTTATCCTCGTCTTGAATTAAATGCTTGGCTGGTGCTTCATAAAGAACATCAATTTTGCTGCTACGATCAAGGACATTTTGCCGCAATCGTTTCCACAATGCACTATCAAAAATTTGGTCATGAATAAGCAGATCATCATTTGTTTCTGCCCCTTCAAACTCTGGATATTCAGCAATCATGTATGCCAGTAAGGCGACATTCTTGTTGCCGGGATTTTTTCTGACACTAAAGGCCTTGCCACCTAAATATTTTTCAAAGTAAGTTGGCAAATCAACCATTCCCTGAACAAATGTATCCAGCACTTTTTCATCTAAATCAAGTGGAGCCGTCATTTGTTCATAATATTTCTTCAACTTGGCAAAGTCATAACCTGCTTGGACAATCTGACCGCAATAGCGTGTATTACCACCTTCGTGACCTTCTGGTGCACTATCAATTAGCAGCACCTTAGCGCCGTTATCTGCAGCGAACCTGGCTGCAGTTGCCCCCGCACCACCAAAGCCAACGACAATAACATCATAAACAGCATTCCAAGAATTATTATCTTTTAAGAACATCGTTGTTCCTCCTTTACGTTAATTCGGATCATTATTCATGCTTTTTTCTAAAATAATTTGATGACGATATGTTAAGACTGTCTTGCCTGTCCAGCGTTTAAATGCCTTATAAAACGAAGTCACATTGCTAAAGCCAACTAAAAAACTTACTTCAGTAGTAGTTAAAGTTAAGTCTTGCAGTAGATTAAGTGCCAATATTTTTTGAACAATAGTTACTTGTTCTTTAAAACTGGTCCCTTCTCGTTTAAGCCATCTCTGCAAGGTCCGCGGTGAAATTTTGATAGCTTCAGCTACGTCTTTTAGTTGAAAATTGCCGCCGGCAATTAACTTGAACAAGGTATTCTGAACTACTGCCACAAAAGGAGGATCAGCATTTAGCTTTTTAAGATATTTTTTCAGTCCTGGCTCCATAAAACTCCAGACAACATCATTTTCTGTCGAAAATGAACGCTTAAGATCACTTAATTTAAAGACTAAATAATTGTCGCGGCTTTTTTGCGGTGATATTCCTAGATATTCGGTAATTACTGGACCATATTTAAATCTGCTACCAATTGAAACTGGGATAATTTGTGAATTCGTCCCTGTTCGCAGTAGGCTAATTACAGAAATTTGGTCAACTAGTAAACTAAATCTAGAATATTTACGGTAGTCGTCCAAATAACTGATATGAATTCGTAGATTTTTACCTTCCTCAAAAATCCCCATCACAATTGGGCCAACTAGCTTTTCATAAGCGGCCAAACGCTTGATTGCCTGCAGACCATTTGAACTAGACAAAGCAGCAAAGAACGGAGGAATAAACGGATAAAACTTGCTAACATCACTACATGCAAGTAATTGCTGATCGCTGGCTTCTTTATCTAAAATGGCAAAGGCATGTGAGCTCTTTTCCCATTTAGAATTTAAATAACGATCAATGACACTTGAGTCAAGTAAGCCTGAGATAGAATCAAACGGGTACCCAAGATTTTTCAAAAAATTTTGTAATTCGCTAGAAGTTTGCTCGGTCATTATGCTTTCTCCGCTCTCATCAGTATTGTATACCCTTTCATTTAAGTAAAAAGTATCTTTTACCGACATTTTATGCCTAAACGCGCCAAAATAATACTATTTTGTGAAAGATATAATTTATTTTTTGCTTAATGTAATATCTTAAAGATGTCTGATAAACGCTGTATAGTTATGGAAAAGCGATTTTGGCAGATGATATTTTTCCATAACTATGTTTAATTATGAGCAAAAATTAGTTAAAGCCAGACTTCTTCATAACTGATGCAAATTTAAAAGGACCAGCTCCCGATAAAATATCGGAAACTAGTCCTCTTCTGAATTAATTTTACATAATTTAAATTATGACATTAGGCAAGCATCATACGCCTACTCTAACCTTCTACTTCAATACAAAACCCTGCTTTTGTAGAAAAGCACCCACATCAGGTCGTCTTGCTTCACTAAAAAAGTCAATATTCTTTTGTAGCCAATCAGTTTGTTGTTGGTTACTGTTACGACTAGCATAATATGCCGCAGTTAGTTGCTGATAAGCTGTTAAATCAGTGAACTTCGCTTTATCATAACTATTTTGCGCGACCTTTTGGTCTAAAGCCATTCGCGGCTTAGGTCCATTCTTCTTGGTTGGAACGCCAATTGTCATGCCAAAAACTGGTACGGTAAATTCTGGCAATGTCAAAATTTCACTAACTTGCTTCAAGTCGTTACGAATGCCGCCAATATAGCAAATGCCCAAGTCAAGTTCCTCAGCAGCAATTGCCATACTTTGAGCTGCAATAGTTGCATCAATGACGCTGACTAGCAGTGCTTCCATATTTTTAATGCCCGCTAATGATTGATTTGCATGTTCTAAAAGACATTTTTGCCGGTATAAATCAGCGACAAAGACATAAAAGGCACCACTGTGAATGACATATTCTGGACAGTTGGCAATTTCACCTAATTGTTGGCGCTTCTGAGTATCCGTGATTTCAATGATTGAGAATGCTTGGACAAAATTTGACGATGAAGCACTATTAGCAGCTTTTAATAACTTTTCTTTAGTTGCAATTGGTAACGGCTCATCGACAAAATCTCGTACGGAAACGTGTTGTGTCATTTTTTGGATAAAATCATTCACTATTTTTAATTCCTTTCCCTAGCTATTTAATTTAATAAGCGCCATATTTCTTTTTGGACAGCACTATCATTACTGGAACCAATAATTCGGTCCGCCGCATTCTTCGCACTTGGCAGCGCCGTGCCAGTTGCATAGCCGCGGCCAACATACTTAAGCATTCCAACATCGTTGCCACTGTCGCCAAAGGCAATCATTTCACGGGGATTAATTCCGAGCTTCTTGCTCAGGTATTGCAAGCCGACAGCTTTATTCATCCCTTTAGTTGACATATCAATTGACCCCGCAGAACCAGAAACAAAACCTAGATTAGGATAATTCTGTTTTAGTTCAGCTAGCATTTGCGGCATTTTAGCTTCAGCTACGTCAAAAGTTACCTTAAATATCTGATCGTTTAAGTTTGCAAAATCAACCACCGGCGTAATTTTATAGTAGTACTTGCGCAATTCCTCAATGTATTCCGGACTATCACTATCTAGCACATAAGCACTTAGTAATCCGGAAGCGACTGCCTTTTCATCGTATTGCCGTGTAATTTGCACGATTGTTGCTAAATCATTATCAGATAGGCTATCAGTATGAATTACCTGCTTACCCTTGGCAACCAAGGCCCCATTTTCAGCAACAAAATAAATCTGATCAGCGACTTCTGGAAATCTCGTTACCAAATTTTCGTACTGATTACCACTAGAAACGACAAATTTAATGTTACGCTCCTGCATAATTTTAAATTCACGCAAAAACAGGTCAACATCATAGGTCTTAGCATCGGTCAGCCAAGTACCATCCATATCTGTTGCAATTAACTTAATCATTTTACCTAATTAACCTTTCTTGAGAGTTCGTAAACCTTTCGGATAGAAGTTTTTGAGTACCTCGTTGCCGGTAACTTTACCAAAACTAAAAATTAGCTGGCGTGCACTCACTAAGACAAAACCGCGCAAGTCAGTCTTCATGTGGACCGTTTCGCCATGTAAGTATGCTGCATAATCATGGTGATTTAATTCAACTACTCGATCCTGCTGAACTTGGCTTAATGCCATTGCTAGTTGATGTCCCGGTTCAAAGCGATTTTTCTTTAAGACACCTAATTCTAGACCATTGTTAATTACCTTTAGGTGTAAGTTAGCTGCTTTAATCGCGGGAAGAAAAACGTGGTCATGACTCACGCGAATTTCTTGACGCCAATTGGCTAAGGGCTGTGGTAAATTGAATTTTTCTAAAACCGCAGCTACTAATTCGGTCTGCTCCTTAGTTAACAGCATCTTCGAGCGAGTTTTCTTACGTTTCTTTTCTTTAGTTTGTCGTTGTTCAACGTTGCCAGGCAATTTTAACTTCGCCGCAAATTGCCCTTCACCTAAGTCGTCTTGCGGCCAAAAGCGCAAGGTCTCCTTTAAAGCGGGATTATTATCAGCCCATTCAGGCCGGCCGTGACTAATTTTAGCAGAATCTAAACCTGGTGCCACCACAGAAAAGCCAAATTCGTTAATTAGCCAGCTAATAATCTGCTCATCTTCTTCTGGGGCATAGGTACAAGTTGAATAAACCAATTCACCACCGGGTTTAAGCATTTTAACAGCTTGCGTTAAGATTTCTTGTTGACGCTTTTGACAAACTAAGACATAATCTTGCGACCAATAATTAACTGCATCTGGATTCTTACGAAACATGCCTTCACCGCTGCATGGTGCATCCACCAAAATTTTATCAAAAAATTGCGAGAATTGCGGTGTTAAATTTACTGGATCCTCACTGGTAATTAAGCAATTGGTAATCCCCCAGCGTTCAATATTTTCTCGTAAAATTTTGGCTCGTGTCGCCGAAATTTCATTAGCTACCAATAATCCCGAACCAGCGAGTTGCTCACCTAGGGCTGTACTTTTACCACCTGGAGCCGCGCAGAGATCAAGAACTTTGTCGCCGGGATTAGCTTTCATTAAAGTAGCCGGAAACATTGCTGACGGATCTTGCGAATAAACCGTGCCGCTAACCCATTCTGGATCATTACCTGCAACTTGACCATAATAAGCTGCCTCGATCTCTGGTACAGGCTGCTCACAATCATAGGAAACTTGCTGCGTAAATTTCAGCGGATTAAGGCGAAATGCTTTTTTACTCGGCTCAGCCATTGCTTTAAACATAATGCCTGCCTGCTCCTGACCAAGTAGTTTTTGATATTTATTTGTAAATTCTGCGGGCAAGTTAAGCACGATACCGCTCCTTTCGTGATAAGTAAAAAATGCCGAAAATATAGCCCCAAATAATGAGGAACCAGCTAAATGCCAGCAGCCACATCAGATGGTCAGGTTTAGAGTAAAATGCACGCCAGCATAAAAAGAGGTAGGCACCTACTGTAACCAATAATTCAGTTAAAATTAGCCTAATACCACGATTGATAAACCAATTGCGTAACAAGTTGCCGGCCAGGTTAGTCCGTTTAACTGTTTGCCAATCAATTAAAGCGAGCAGCAGGTTACAAATGATTGCAATTATGCCAAACATAATGATTAATAAAATCTCCCGAATAACTGAAAAGCGGTGAATCTGGTGTTTCTTAACAAATAACGGTGTCCTTACCTTGCCGCCATAATGTGCCGCGATTTTACGAATAACCTTGTCCGAGGCATCTATAATAATTTGGTAATTTTCTAGTTTAAATTCACCCGTTGGCTGTTTAGGTCCAGTTGACAAATAATAGCCATCTTGCTTCATTTGCCGGTAGTGCTTCAGAGTCCCAATTACGGAATAATATTTATGGTGCAAGACGACATATTGATTGCCCTGCGTTTTTAACGTTTTAACTTTCGCATTCAGTCCCAGAACTGCAAAGGAAACTTGCCCTTTAAAATCGTCAGCCGAAAAGTAACGGCCAGATTCCGTAGGCAAGCTAATAATCGTGTGATTAGCCCAAATAAGTGTTTGGTGGGATGTCCCCCGCCGTTCAAGATGAACTTGAATTTTGTTTTTGGGGTAATTTTGGGTTAAGTAGCGCAAAAAGGTATTAACCTTTTGCTCGGTATTAATCTCAATATAGCGGGTATTGTTACTTAAGCCATAGGCTTCCAGCAACTGGTCGGCTTCGTGCGACTGCACGTTAGACAACATGCTGCCAATGCCTAAAAGCGCTAAGAAAAAAACAATAATTAAACCTAATTTTTTAAATTTCATGTTCTATCTCAAATATTTGTTCATTAATAAAATCGTAACTGCGAAATGACTGGTTAATCTGCCGCAGTTGTGCCGAATGGTGCAATTTCACTGTTTGCCAAAAGGCAGGCGAATTTGTTGCTCCATTTTTCTCACCAATAAATAGCAGGCGACTCTTAGGATTATACTTTTTCCATGCAGCAACTGCCAATAAATCACTCTCGGTAAAGTTGGGTGCCCATGAACAAATAATCAAATCGACCTGTGAAAATTGCTTAATTGCTTGAACTGCATCTAAATCTATGACATTAAAAGCTGGTTGACTACCAGTTGCGGAAGTCTTGGACCATTCTAATGAATCAGTCGCGATTGTCCTAATTTGTGCCTTGTCCAGAGCCCTTGACCAATATGCATTACCAGCCATGATTTCTAATGCAGTGTTTACGTGCAATTGCTCCTTAATCAGTTGTGCCGTTGTTAAATTGGGTAGTGACCAAATGCCATACCTAATTGATAAGTATTGCCGCAGACTATTAAGCAGTTGATTTAATACCTTAATATCTGCAGCTTGCCCCTGTCCAACTTGCTCCAAAATTTCTTCTACCTCATCTGGTAACAAGCCTAATCTTACCGGTGCCGTTGTTAAAATTTGTTTTTGATCCAGCTGGTTAATAATTTGGTTAACTTCTGCAACCTGCTTATTTACTACTGGATGTTTAATTTGACCATTTAATTGGTTAACTTTATCTAAAAAATTCGTCATATTCAATTCCTATATTGATTTTACCATTCAAACAGACAGATTTCAGTTATAATAAAAGATAACAAATAAAGGAGAAGTTTTATGGCAAAAAAAGCAAATAAACAAAACGAAGAAGAAAGTTTAGGAAAATTTATCCTTGACGTTGTAGTGATGATGGTCGTCATCTTAGGCATCTTTTGGCTCGTCTTTACCTACGCTCTTTCAAATGATAGCGTATCAGGACCTTCAATGCAGCCAACTTTTGAAAATAATGACCGCCTAATTTCTGTCCGGCACTTTGAACCTAAACGTAATGATGTTGTTGTTTTACTAGCACCTAAGGCAGCTAATGATGTTCCCGGTGCACTTTACATCAAGCGGATTATCGGCTTACCTGGTGATAAGTTGGTCTCTAAAAATGACAAAATGTACATTAACGGCAAGTTATTTAAGGAGCCATACTTGGATAACAGCTTAAAGCAAGCTGATAATGCGGCTGGACAAACATACACAACCAATTTTACCTACAAGGTGCCAAAGGGCTACTATTGGGTAATGGGTGATCACCGTGACATTTCTAAAGACTCACACATCTTTGGTCCTGTTAAACGTAGTGCCTTAGTCGGCAAAGTTGTCTTACGTTACTGGCCCTTCAACAAAATTCAGGGATTTTAATATTCTTTCTCTTTGAATTTAAGCAATTTTTCGTTAAAATAAAATTGTAAAGGAGAATAATTATGAATCATCAAATAGAAGAGTTATCCGATGCAATTATTGATTATCAAGTAAGACATCACGTCACAGATACTGATTTAGCCTTTGCCAGCCACCTATCAGTTGAAAAAATTCATGCAATGAAAACTGGCGAGGGTAAATTCACTCCTGAAGAAATTAATCAGCTTTATGATTACATGGCAGCAAGCCATTAAAACTAATTAACTTACTTAAAAAGACCTTCAAATTATTGAAGGTCTTTTGTTGTTTAGTTATTTTTTTGCTTATCACTATTAGTTTCTTTGAATAGAAAATCATTCTTTTTAGCAGTTATACTCCAATTTTTGGGATCACTAACTTTGTCAGTAATTATACCATCGATCTGATCTAAATTACCTACTGTAAAAGTATTAACTGAATCGATTTTAGTATGATCTGCAACCAAATATACTTTTTTGGCTCTTTGAATAAATACTTGCATTGTTTTTGCTACAATTGGATCTTTATCTGTGATACCACATTTAATATCGATTCCAGTTGGGCTAAGAATTGCGTAATCAGCACTGTATTTTGCATAATCATTTACATTCTCAGCTTCAAAACTTAAATTATCCTTATTTAGCTTTCCCCCTTCTGTATAAAAGTCTAATGTCGGTTTTGTCAAAGCAAAGTTTAAACATTCAACAGAATTAGTAATACCTGTAAATTTTCTTCCAGTTGCACTTAAAACTTTTAAAACTCGCAAAGAAGTACTCGCTGAATCAAAGAAAAAACTGATATTTCCTTGGCTAGTAATTAACTTTGCTGTACTTGTTGCAATGTCATTTTTAATGTTTGCTAACATTGAATTTCTAGCTTTAAAAGGCACAGATTTATTAGCTAAAAAAGAATACGCGCCACCATGTACTCTTCCAATTTTACGTTTAGAAGCTAAGTAATCTAAATCTTTTCGAATTGTTTCTTTTGAAACTCCAAGTTCATCGGATAATTGCTTAACTGTAACACTACCAGATAAATTTAAAAGC
Source organism: Lactobacillus sp. ESL0679 (assembly GCF_029433515.1). Classification (GTDB taxonomy): domain Bacteria; phylum Bacillota; class Bacilli; order Lactobacillales; family Lactobacillaceae; genus Lactobacillus. Next base: position 232,143 of record NZ_JAQTIG010000002.1, read on the forward strand.
TCTTCAATTTTTTCTAGTCTTTCAAATTTCAATTCTCTACATCCTCCAAATTAATTTCTAAATTCTGTTTATCAATTCTAAATAAGCATATAACAAAATTATATTAACCAACAAATTACTTAGCAACAAATAATGTAATACACTAAAAAAGGTATTAAGTAATTCAACTTAATACCTTAATAGCTATTATTATAATGCTGGATAATTCACTTTACTAACTTAAAAGCGTCTAATTTGTCATGATTTCGCTACATGAACATTTGAATAATCTGAATGCTTTTCAATTGTGTCGATAACCTTCTTCTTGTTTTTTTTGAAGTAAATAAACTGAACAATATATAAAATAACTACAATTCCAATAATTAATGGGTTTTTAGTCATAAAAGCGATTGTAATTAATCCCAATAGAATATTTGCAGCTACAAAACCAATAACCATCAAACTATTACCAGGAATTTTAACCCCGACTTGTTTAGCTATTTTAGTAAACATAGGTGCAAAATAAGAACCGATATACAGCTGACCTGCAAAAATACAGATATCCATAATTAATGCTTTAAAAATATTACCATCTGCTAAAGCAATATTGATTTCTGAATCATATGCAAATCCTGTTAAGCACATTACTGGCACGATAATGTTACCTGGTAAAATAAATGCCATAATCAAAGCAAACGGAATCATTAAAATTCCAGTAGTTAACGTTGCACTTTCACCATAGCCTAATGCATCATTAACAGCAACATACCATTCTCGACCACCCTTTTTCATTGATTTTTGGGAAGCAGATGTAATACTTGAAAATGAAGCTGCAAAAATACTACCTATCTTTGGGAAGATTGCCATAACTGCTGAAGTAGTAACTGCAGTAGTTAAAATTTGTCCCCATGATGCAATTGCAGTTAGTGTTGTAAAGTTACCAATAAAACCAAGTAAAAAGCCAACGATAAAACCAATAATCATTGGATCACCCAAAAATCCAAGCTTTTTACGAATATTTTCAGGATTTAATTGAATCTTATCAGCACCTAATTTTGATAAAACTACATTTAAAATTAAGGCAAAGGGTACGTTACCAACTTGGTGAGGTGCAGATAAAGTACATTGAGGATATCCATAATATGTTGACCAGCGATTAGCTATAACTTCAGAATACAGTAAACATACCATGTTACCAAATAGCATTAAAAAGCTAGCTAGCCACATGTTTTTTGTAACAAAGTAAAGTTCTGAGCCCCATAAAATTAATGAGTAATTATTCCATAAATCACTTGGCATAAAAACGTTAGTCCACTTAATTGCAAATAAAAATACTTGAAAAATTAGTAATACGGCAATAAAGACCATTCCAATTTGAGTAGAATAAGCAATTACAGCTGTAGCTTGCCAACCAATATCTAATACTGGTAAGTTTAGGTGTGCCAACTTTACCATTTTGTCAACAACTGGAGAAATAACAGGTGTGAAATAATTAGTAATCATATCAAAACCAATTAAACCAACAGCTGCAAGAATAGCTGAGTTAATAGCTTTTTTAACATTTATCTTCATGAAGATACAAATTAGGAAAATTACGATTGGTACAAAGATATTTGCTCCAAAGGTATCCATAATTGTTTTTAATGTTTGCATTTATTTGCCTCCTATCTTTTTAAGATAAGTATTAAATATACATTACTATTCAGTAATAGCTTCTTTGATTTTTTCAAACACATCTTCTTCACCGATACCTGTTAACAATCCAGTTGCATTGATAATTGGAATGTCATATGTACCAGGTATTGGTGATGTGAAGACAACAAGGTCATAATCACCGGATGGGATTCTTTCAGAAGCCTGCTGCGGATTTAGCTCTTCAGCTTGAACATTAAAGCCCAAAGATTCAATATATTCTTGAGCTTTTTCAGCTACCATTGTTGAACTGACAGTTCCTGAGCCACAAACGGCTAATAAATTAATTGTTTTTTTCATTTTTATTTTCCTTTCCATAAAGATAGTGCATCAAACAAATCTTTTGATTGATATACTTCTTTTAAAAAGCTATCATCTTGGAACATTGCGATTAATTCTCGTAAATTCTGTAATTGTTGTTGAGCTCCCGTAGAACAAATAAAGAACACTATTTTCACTTCAACTTCAGTATCAGAAGATCCCATTTGTTGAAAAGGGATAGGCTTATTCAAGCGAACTACAAGAATACCATCCTTTTTGATATTTATTGGGTCACAATGTGGAATAGCAACACCAATAGTTTTTGTTTGCAGGCCTGTAGGAAAACTTTTTTCTCGCCTTTGTAAAGCAGGCAGATACGAGTTATTTATCATTTTTAATTCAGATAATTTTTTTGCTGCTAAATTAAAAAGTTCATCTTTAGTTTGGACAGACGCGTTATCTATAATTAATTTTTCACTAAAAATCATATTTTCACCATCTAAAATATTTGAAATAAAAAGAGGGGTATTTGACCCCCCTCTTTTTATTTTTTAGGTTGTCCGTATGTCGTAAATTTTTTAGCTACTTCATTCATTTGTTTCTCATTCAATGGTACAGGGGTACCTACTGCACTGGCATAAATATACAATTTACACAAAAATTCAATATTTCTAGCATTACCCATTGCTGATTCAATCGAATTACCAATAGCTAAAAGACCGTGATTTGCAAGCAAAATGCCATGATCTTCTCCCATAGTCTTGTAAGCTTCTACTGCAATATCATGAGAACCATAGATCTTATAATTAGTACACTTCAATGTTTTGCATAAATCAGCTACTACATAATGAATTGGTGGCACATCTTTGTTTAAGCAAGCCATTGCTGTAGCAAAATCAGCATGCGAGTGAATTACAGACTTAATTTCAGGATTATTTTTATAAAAGATTGAGTGCATTTCAAATTCACTTGATGGTTTACGATCACCTTCAAGAATGTTGCCATCGAGATCCATCACAACAACATCTTCTGGTTTAGTTTCATAATAGTCGATGCCTGATGGACTAATTAGCATTACCTTTGATTCAGGAACAAAGATACTCAAGTTACCACCAGTACCTGTTGTTAAATGCTCATCAACCAATTTTTTACCAAATTCAACAATTTTATTTCTTTCTTCAATATAATCCATAATAATTTTATTCTCCTATTTTTTGACAACTGTGTTATTACCAATTTCTTGCCATTGATAATAACAACGTAATAATTTTTCGTTTTTATGCGGTTGATATTTGAATCTTAATGGCCTTGAGATATTCTGATTATTTTCTCCCATTGCTTCATTAGCAACATTAAAGCAGCCAATAATTGATGGCTCCTGAAAATCTGAATATATCGCTACTGCTCTACCAGTTATATCAGCGACAACTTGGGGAATTATTTGAGAATTCATCCCTCCACCACAGGCAACGATTGTATCCTTTGTATTGGATACTGTTTTACTTAATTGTTTAATTTTTTGAGAAATTGCAAAACCAATGTCTAATGGTACACTGCCAACAATTTCCTTTTTGGTTATTTTCTTAGAAAGTGGTGGTAACATATACCAACCTCCATAACCATTAATTCCTGTAGATTTACGAAAACTTTGTGTAGTTAAATTTGCAAGTATTTTTTGTTCACTAGACAAAGAAATATCTTCTTCTATTTCTTTATAACTGGTTTCAGGCAATAATACCTGTCTAGCGTATTCATAATTAAGACCTGTGACACCTGGATTATATTCTAAGACATAATCGTCACCGCCAAGATCCAAATCAAGCCAGCAATTAGTATCACTTGAAGCTTCTTTTGAACGAATACAAACTGGACTAGTTGTTCCGGAAACCAGGCACAAGGTACTAGTATCTTGTGCATCTGTGATGGCTCTCATTGCTAGTTGAGTATCAGCTCCCCCAATTACGAAATCACAGCTACTTTGACGATTAATTCCAAAACTCTCTAGCATATCTATATTGGTTACTTTAAATTTAGTACCTGTTTTAACAATAGTAGGTAATCTAATGTTAGTTAATCCGAATATATCTAATAGGTTTTTATCCCAATTTTTAGTATGTAAATCGAATAATTGTGTTTCAACAGCTTGTGAATATTCAATTACTAACTTATTGCAAAACAGTAATGCAAAAGCTTCGCTTAAACTTGTAAATGAACAAACTTTAGCAAATAATTCTGGTCGATCATGCTTTAATCCTACTAATTTCATTGCCAAAAAATCTGCAGATAAGCTTCGTGTGGTAATATTTTGAATTTGGATAAAATTATCAACGTAATCGTTAATAAAACGTTCCCCTCTACTATCAATATTAGGAATACCAAAAAGTAATTTTTGATTTTCATCAGTTAAAAAGAATGTCTGTCTAGCTCCTGAAACAGTAATTGCTGAGATATGGTTATCAAATGAACTTAAAACTTTTTTAGAAGCAGTTTGAAGATTCCTCATAAAAGTTGGAATATCAATTAACATTCCTCCATTTTTATCAGACTGATATTCATTAGAAATATGCTGCAGGTCATAAACCTTACCTAGATTGTCCATTAAACAAACTCGACTGCTACCTGTTCCAATATCTATGAGCAAGTAAAACTTCTTGTCAGCCATATTAATTGCTTCCTATTACAGTCGGATTCATCAAATTTGCATGCTTATAATCTTTATTTAAGAAGTTCAGAATAGATTGAACAGCAATTTCTGATTGATGAAGTACAACTTCATAAGTAGAGCCACAGATATGTGGTGTACAGATGACGTTATCAAGTAGAGCTAATTTCATATCATCTTTTGTTTTTGGTGGTTCAACATCTAAAACGTCAAGTATTGCGCCACTAATTTGCTTATTGACCAATGCATCATACAAGTCATCGTTATTAACTACTGCTGACCTTGAAGTATTAACAAATAGTCCATTCTTATTCATTAAATCAAAGTATTTAGCATCAATCATTCTTTCAGTTTCTTTAGTTACTGGTAAGTGAACAGATACGATATTAGATTTCTTAAAAATAGTGGCAAGATCAGTCTTTTCTACTGGACCGTCTGCATGTTCAACATATGGATCGTAGAAATACATTTTACAACCAAATGCTTCAAGCAAGTGAGCTGCTTTACGTGCAACTGCTCCAAAACCGACAAAGCCAATAGTTTGTGAATATAACTCATGCCCTTTCCAAATATAGTAAGGAGTTGTACCAGGTACCCACTTACCGTCAAGGATCCATTGTCTTGCTGGAATAATTTGTCTTTGCTGCATGACTAAAGTACCAACTAACATTTCAGCAACGGCTTCAGCATTTCTTGCTGGAGTGTGGATTAACGGTACATTATGTGCTGTTACTGCTGGAACATCAATATTCTCTGGAGTTGATCGACAATCAACAATTAATTTTAAATTTGTTGCTGCATTTAAAACTTTGTCGTTAATTTGGTCCAGTTCTGTAATTAAAACGTCCGGATTAACTTCAGCCATTTTTTCAGCCATTTCATCTGGATAGAATCGCTTACCATCTTTTGTCCATGGATCGTAAACAACTTCATCAAATTTATCAGCTAATTTAGCACGTAAATCATCAACAATTTCTGCACGAATATAAATTTTCATTTTTTAATAAAACTCCTCTACTTTTCCATCAGTCAAATATTTATTTAAGTTATATGGTGAATAAACACCTTTATCTGTTACAATTCCTCCAATTAATTCCGGTGGTGTTATATCAAATGCGGGATAAATTGCATGGACATCAGGAGCACAAACCCGAGTTCCCTGAAATTCAAGAACTTGATTAGGATCACGAAATTCAATTTTAATTGAATTAGTATCTTTTTTATCTGTATCAGGTATACCTGTTACAAAATATGGCACACCAACACGATTTGCTAAAATAGCAATTTGTTTAGTTCCAATTTTATTAGCAATATGCCCATCCATTGCAATGGTATCTGCGGCAGAAGTATAAAAGTCAATTCGTTCATGTTCTAGCCCAAAATTGATCATGTTATCTGTTAGCACAGTTGTATCAAAACCTGATTCAGCAAAACAACTAGCAGTTAATCTTGCACCTTGCATAAATGGCCGAGTTTCTGCATCATAAATCTTAAAAACTTTATTAGTTCTTCTTGCAGCACGAATAATTGCACCAATAATTGTTTCTCCATAGCACTGAGTTAAAATACCTGAATGATCGGGGAATAAATCAACTAGATAATCGCCAACCTTTTGCATTGTTGAGTAGCGACGATTTAATGAATCTACGGTATCCTCAACAATTGCATCAATGGGACTGCTACCATCTTGAATTGCTTTCTTTGCAACCTCATAAGCTCTATCAGTTATTTTTTTGTAGCGATTAGCTGTTGTTGGTCTAGCATTTCCAAGTTCTTGGCTTGCCTGAAGCAAAAACTCAAGTTGCTTGTCTTCGGCCATATCTTTACATTGATAAGCTGCTAATGCCATGCCCATGCCAACCGCTGTATACGGTCCAGCACTTTGAGTTACCATATCTTGAATAGCTTTAATGACTTCATGATAATTTTTACAAATCACAAAATGCTTTTTAGTTGGATAAACTCTTCGATCAAGAATTTTTACGATGCCATTCTCATACCAAGCAACATTTTCATATTTTAAAAGGAATGGCATTCCTTTGTCTTCTCTTTTCAAATTATGTCTCCTTATATGATTGAATCAGAAATTTCTGCAATATCTGAAATCAGTTGATTACCAGCACTATAAAGTTTTCTATTTAAAATTAAGTCCGTACCAATTTTAATTAGAGCCTTTGAAACAATATTTCTTTGTTCAACGTTCGTAATAGAAGTTATTTCTAAAACTTTTGAATCGCCAACTGTTCTTCTAATAATTTCTGTACCTGCATAACCAAGAGAATCAGCAATGATTGAAGAAATATAAGAGTTTTCAAATTTTCTTTCTTTATACAAAGGAAATTCAACTAATTCATCATATTTCAGATAAAGCTTTTTAATTGTTAAGTCAAAAATATCTTCAATAGTATTCTCAAGCCAAGTCATGAATTCAGAATTTTTATTTTCTTTTTTGCTGTATTCAACAACTAATGGGAAAACCAAATTACCAAGTACATTCCCAATGTCATAACCAATTGGACCATAGAAGGCGAATTCTGGATCAATAATTTTAATTCCATTTTGATTAATAAAAATAGAGCCACTGTGTAAATCACCATGTAATAATGCCTGGGCATTATTCATAAAATTATTTCTAAGCTCTGCTACATTAGCCTTTAATTCATCGTTTTCATACAAATTTTGTTTAACAAAATTATCTAGAGCATCATCAAATGTATTACGATTCTTATAGTTGTAGTATGGTTCTGTTAAAACCAAATCTTCAGTAATATCACATAAATCGACATTAATAAATTCTTTAACTACATTCTTCTTTTGATGCCGATCGAATATTAAGTCAGTTGTAGGTAAAAGAGCATCTACCATAAATGACGAAATTTGTTCTGCTAATTTTGGAAAAATTTTTTCAGCATGCAATTCTTTACGTAAGTTTTTATAGGCAGAAACGTCTTCCATAATGATTGCTGACATCGTTTCATCATAGTTATACATTTTAGGAACCATACCATTGGTTAGTTTCCCTTCAATGCTTAAAGTCTTATATTCAAGTACATTTCTATGTCGATCTAGTTCTCTTCCAGAAGTTCTGATTTTATTATCAGCCTGCTTAACTACAACTGATTTTTGAGAATTGGCAACTGAGTAAACGTAATTAATATTACCGTCACTAATCTCTTTACTCTTTAAATCTGATACATCAGTTCCATCAAAAATATTTGTCTTATCTTTAACATATTGTTTGACTGTTTCAGTATTTAATAAAAAATGTTTTGAATAATCCATTTTATTTCCTTTGATTTTTAATTTATTGCTTCACTTACTTTGTCTGTTGTTTTAGTCTCGAAATTATCGTAACCGGATTCTGGAGTAACTTTAACTCTAGGAAAATCAAGAATGACAAACAAAATACTACATATCAGAGTTAGGTAGCAATACCAAACCCAAGGCATAATTGATACTGGGGATACCTTTGCCATTGCTCCCGCAACTAACAATTGACCAGCATATGGAATTAAACCTTGAACGTGGGTTGCATACATTGAAAGCAAAGTAGCAACTCTTGACCTTGCTAAATGGAATTTATGTCCAATTTCTTCTGCTAATGGTGCTACAGTGATAATTGCAATCGTATTATTAGTAGTTGCTACACAAAGTAAAGTTACGAGCATACCGATTGAAAATTCAGCTCCACGCTTGGTCTTAGTTTCTTTACCCAGCTTATCCATTAACCACTGGATTCCGCCAAGATACTTCATGACTTCAACTAGTCCACCAACAAAAATTGCAATAATGGACATATCTTCCATTCCAGCCATTCCACTTTGAACATAAGTCATCGAACCAATTAAGCTAAAGTCACCATGAATAATTCCAATGACAATACCTGATAAAACTCCAATAATCATTACTGGCATAACATTCATTCCAACAAGTGATAGGATAATGACCAATAAGTAAGGAATAATATCAACTAAGTTATATGAATACGAACCACTCATAGAGACAGTTTTAATAGGATAAATAGCTAACAAAATAATATTAATTACAAGGGCTGGAAGATAAGTTATGATATTTAATTTGAACTTTTCACGTTGCATTACACCTTGAGTTTGTGCAGAAGCAATAGCAGTTGCAGAAATAAACGAGTTATTATCACCAAACATTGCCCCACCAACAACGATACCAGCCATTAACGCTGGATTAACACCAGTCTTAACAGCTACATCAACAGCTACAGGCATTAATGCAGCAACGGTACCCATTGAGGTACCCATAGCAAAACTCAAAATACAGCCAATAACGAATATCCCTGGCAATATCATTTGTGATGGCAATAAACTTAGTCCTAAATTAGTAATTGAAGAAACAGCATGCATTTTAGTGGCAACGCCTTGAAAGGCCCCAGCTAAAATAAAAATCACTACCATCATGATTAAGGTTGGTTCACCACCACCCTTACAGAATGTCATTACTTTTTGGTCAAAACTTTGTTTTTCTGTTCCTTTTGGTGGTGTTAATGCAAAAGAAACCATTGAAGCAATAATCATTCCGACTAGTAACGGCATACTGTCAAATTTTCCGGTTATAAAACCTGTTAGTGCATATAAAATCAAAAATATAATTAAGGGCATTAGCCCCATGAAACTACCGCTTTTCGATTGAGATAGTTCTTTTTTTTCGTTCATTACAGACCTCCTTTAGTTAAGATCTTTTGATAAGTTTTCTAGTAAGCGCTCACAGTTATAGATTATAATCATAAACAAAATAAATTCAACATAAAACCAAAAAAAGATAATTTTTTATACTTTTATTTTGGTTTTTATTGTTTTTAATTGATTTTTGTGCAATACTGTAAGCGCTGTAAGTTATAAAAATTTTTAAGGAGGTTTATTTTGCAGAATTTTAATTATTACAACCCAGCTAATATGTATTTTGGTAAGGGTGAAGAAAAAAAGGTTGGTCAATTAACTAGTGAATTAACTAAAACCAAAAATGTTTTAGTTCTATTTAGTGGTGATTACTATAATTTCCTTGGTATTTCGGCTGTAATTAAGGAGCAATTTAATAAATTTAAAATCAACTATATTGAAAATGGCGATATTGTTCCTAATCCAGAAGTTTCTTTAGTAAATAAGCTAGCTAATATCGTGCGTGAGAATAAAATCGACTTTATTTTAGCTGTTGGCGGTGGCTCCGTTATTGATACAGCAAAGGCTGTTTCATTTTCAGCACTTTATGATAGTGATGCATGGGACTTTTTCCAAGGTAAAGTAACAGTTGAAAAGTCCCTACCAATTGGTGTAATTTCAACTGCTGCATCATCTGGCTCGGAAATGTCTAATGCTACCATCATCGACAATGGTGAATTTAAGCTCGGTGTAGAAACCAATTTAATTATTCCTAAATTTTCGATTTTGAATCCTGAATACACATTAAAAGTTCCTGCATTCCAAACAGGAGCTGGTATTTCTGATATGATGTCTCATATGCTCGAAAGATATTTTACGATAGTTAAAGATGTTAATTTAACTGATCGTATGCTTGAAGGAGCTATGACTGCTCTAATGGCTACGGCATACAAATTGACTAAAGATCCAACTAACTATGAATTACGTGCTGAAATTATGTGGACTGCTGTAACTGCCCACAATAACTCCCTTGAATCAGGGCGTGAACCTGATTGGGGTTCTCATCGAATTGAACATGAGCTAAGTGCTGAATATGGTATTACTCATGGCGAAGGAATGGCTATTGTCTTTCCAGCTTGGATGAAGTATGTCAGCAAGGAATTGCCAGATAAATTTGTTCAGCTTGCCAGTCGGATGTTTAATATTGACACTTATGCATTTTCACAAGAAGAAGTAATCGACCTTTTGATTAAACGATTTACTGACTTCTTCACTATGGTTGGTATGCATAAGAGCCTAAAAGAAATTGGTATAAAAGACGATTCTAAATTTAAAGAAATGGGACTACATGCCACCCATGATGATAAGGTTCCTGTAGGTCACTACAAGAAGTTATATTCTGATGACATTGTTAAAATTTTGAACATTGCATTATAATCGTGTTAATAATTTACAAATTATAATGAAAAAAACGTATAATATTATCTTGCTGATCATTTATTTGGTTTTAGTATTTAATATGGTTATTAAGTTTATTCCCAATGTATTGGCAATAATGCTTGCATTAGTAGTACTACTACCGTTAATCATTGCTAAAGTTAAAAATTATAATAAATAGTATCTTTAGATTAATAAGTTAAAGTATCTCCTTCATTTAATAATTCAATCTACTAGGCTATTACAAATTATTTATTGCACACAAAAAAGACCTTCAAGTTTATTGAAGGTCTTTTGTTGTTTAAATGTTAAAAATCAATTGTTAGCTTTTGCTTCGACAAATTTATTAACTAAGTAAAGGTTGATTGCAAACAGTACCACAGCAATCAAAAGTAAAATGCCAACTGAGCTGCTAACGCCCGCTGTATATTGTCCAGCAATAAAATTAAGTGGATAGTTTAATGCCTGTGGTAAGAAATTAAATACTGATAAAATTGGTCGGCAAATGCCATACAGGAAGAAAAACCAACACAGCATTAATATCACGCTATTTGACCTACTATTAAAAATATTGCCAATTAGTTGCCAGCAAAAGCAAACTAAGTTAATTGCTAAAATGACTACAATAACTAGCAATAAAACTAAGCTGACTAATTCTACAAGTCTGCCGGCAGCCATGCCATTGTAAGTGATGATTTGGCTGTCTTTATGCAGTTCTTGTAGAAAGTCAACGTGAAAGTTTTTACTCGTGATAAAAGAAATGCCAAAAACAAAGCCTAACGCAAGTAATTGCAAGAATGCCAGATAAACTGCACTAATAATCGTGCTTGCAAAATCAATTAAGAAAAAATTGGTATCACTTACGGGAATTAGTCGCCAAGTTTGACTAGTACAATTTTGCTGCGTCTTGGACACAGCAACTAGAAAGAAAATTAATTGACATAAAAAGCTCAGAGAAATTATGAAAATCCCCCACTGCGGGAAAAAGTCATTCATTTCCAAACGGTTAAAATAAACGTTCATTGCATTATGATTAAGCCAATTTAAAGCTGCAATAACAAATGCAGCCAATAATTGAATGCCGATTAATAAGTGTGCGGTCCCTCTTTTTTGCTTAAACATTACGCCAAATAACTTAGTAAAATTAGTCATTTTTATGCCTTCTTGCTGTTAAACAATTATTTATTTTGCTTTGCTTCAAACGATTTATTAATAAATAACAGATCGATTGCACCCACGAATAAGTTAAAGATCACTAAAATGCTAATACTGCTCAACAATTGCAGCTTCGCTGCTCCTTGATACATTAATTCAAATGGTAAATTAAAGATCGGTAAGAGAGTGTTAGTGACACTAACCCCAAGCCAGCAAATCAGTAAAATAATAATTACTCTAACAATCGTTAATGTCAGCTTTCCTGAAAAATGTGGTAAAAAGTCAACAATTGTCTGACTGCTGAAATTTAAAAAGCTCACTGTAAAATAGATAGCTAAAACGATAAGAGCTAGTACAGCCAAAATTTGGCACCACTTTAACCAACCAAGTTTAGCCATGTCACTAAAGAAGCTTACAAGCATTGATTGTTGACCGCTCAATAAGTATTGCAGCAGCATCGGTCCGATTCCACAAATAAATTCTAGTAAGACCAGGATAGCAAATGAAGCCAGTGAGCTAGCAATATTACTTAAATAAATAGTATTTTCAGTTGCTGGAACTAGCCGCCAAGTTTGACTACGGTTGATCTTTTCCGTATCAGACACGGTACCAATTAAGCTGCCCAAGACAATGATGAATCCAGTCCACATAACGACTCTTGTTAAATTGAATAAAAAGCTATGAAACGTGGTGAAAAACGGATCACCCTGAATTGCAATTGCCTTAAAGGTCATCACGCCTGCTAAAATAGCGGCAGCAATTAGTTGGATAACAAAAATTTGCAACGACTTTTTACTTTTACTTCTAAATAATTCTTTAAATAACTGTCCAAAACTTGTCATAGCAGTGCCTCCCTACTTCAGTTACTTATTTGGTGCCGCTTCAAAAAATTTATTAATTAAAAACATGTTGATTAGAAGAAGAGCAATATCTAGTACCAAATAAATCAGAATTGCTTTACCCAAGCCGGTACTTGCACTACCTAACAAACCCATTGGCGACGTTATAAGTCTGCCAAATATTTTAAACAGTGTCGTTAGCAATCTCATAATTAAAATGATCAATACAACCTGGACTATGAATACCCCAGTCTTACTAGACATCCCCGGCAAATAATCCATAATTGACCGCGTGGCAAAATTTAAAAAACTAATAATTAGGTAGGTAAATAGACTAAATAAAATGATAAAGCAGATTATTTGTAAGACATTGCCAACAACAATATTAAAGTGCAATCCACTTCCAGCTTTAAATCCATTGACAAAAGACTTAATTGTATCGTTGAAAACATCTTTAAATAGTAATGAACTAAGCCCAACTAGTACAGCAGTAATTACAAATTGCGCTACCATTAGATAAATGACTGATGCAAACGAACTCAAAATATTATCCAAATAAAACATTTCATCATTAACCGGTGCTAGGCGCCAAGTTTGACTGCGATTGAAGCGCTCATTTTTAACACAAGTAACAATTAGATAAATTGGTAAGGCAACAAAACTAAAGAGACCGAAAAGTATGTAGCTTAATGGCTCGATATCGCGCCAATCTTCACTTGAAAAGTCTTTATTAATAATTAAGTTGCACACTGTAATTAACAAAATTGCCATAGCAGCGACAAATTGAATGATAATTACCGCATTAGCATTCCGTCTCTTTTGCTTAAAAAGTTCTTTAAATAAATGCTTAAAAACTGTCATTTTTTACCTCAAATTACTTATTTTGCTTTGCTTCAAAGAATCTGCTAACAAGGAACATGTTAATGGCTGCCAAGACTACATCAAGTACCGTAAACAAGCCTACTGCTGGCCAGATAGTTAAATGTTCTACGCCCAACATGTAGCTTAATGGCGAGGTAATAACTGGTTTAATAAACTGGTAAATCTCGGTTAAAAGCCACATAATAGCAATAATTAAAATTAAGCGAATGATTGTCACAACTAGCTTGCTTGAAACTGCCGGCAAGAAGTCAACGATTGCCTGACTGCTAAAGTTTAAAAAGCTGATAACTAGGTAAACTAATAACCCAAGCAGAATGGTGATTAATGCTATACCAAGTAAGTCAGCAATCGTGGCATTACTTTGGTTGCCTTTTCTGATTATTGCCATCATATTATCCCAGCCGTTTTTAATTCGTTTATTAGCTAAGTAGCTAATGCCAAACAAAATTATCGAACTAATTACCTGCAATAAGGCTAAGTAGATAAAGTTAACAAACGAGCTAAGTGTGTTGTCTAAGTAAATGTTGGCATCACTCAGTGGCGCTAACCGCCATGTTTGACTGTGGTTAATCTGTTCAGTTTGAAAGCTAGTGATAATTAGGTAAATTAGCAAAAACAAAAAACTAAATGCGAAAAAGAAAATAAATAAAAACGGTAAAAATAAATCTATTTTGCGTTCACTACCACTAACTATCATATTTCCTTCAAAATAGGCAAATACCGTAGTAACGAAAGCACTTAAAAATTGCAGCAAAATTATTACATGGGCCTTTTTGCATTTTTGCTTAAATAATTCGGTAAATAAACGTTCAAAAGCAGCCATTAGTCTTCCTCATCCCCATCATAAAGTCCTTCGTAATATTGCTCAATGGTTTCATGATTGCTGCGAATTTCGTCGGCTGACTTATGAGCATAAATAGTTTGGTCTTTAATAATTACGACTTCATCAAGTAGTGATGCAATTTCGTTAACAAAATGGTCTGAAATAAGAATCGTTGCGTTATCATTCTTCCAAAGAATAATCGAATTGATAATCTTTTTGCGTGCCATTGCGTCGATACCACCAAATGGTTCATCAAGTAGGTACAGATCAGCCTTGCGAGCAAAAGTCAGGGCAATAATCAGCTTTTCACGCATTCCCCGTGATAATTGACTAAGGCGCATTTCAAGATCTAGTTTCATAAATCTGCGCAATTGCTCAAATTCCGACTTATCGAAATCTTGGTAGACAACTTCGTAAAAGTCAACAACAGCCTTGATTTTAGTAGAATCATTAAAGCCAGTTAAGCCATCAGTAAATGACAAATGTGCTTTTTTCTCAGCGTCCTTGTCAAAACCATCAATTTTTACGCTACCGCGGTAATTTTTAGCCATTCCACTAATAATCCGCATTAATGTGGTCTTACCTGCCCCATTTTCTCCAAGAAGTGCAACGATTTTACCCGGTTGCAAAGTTAAATTGACATCTTTTAAAATCAATTTTTGGTTTTTCTTGTAAGTTACATCTTTAATTTCAAGTACATTTTCCATTACAAAACTCCTTACTTCAAATAATTCGTTAAAATCGAACTAAGCTGATCGTTTGTGACCCCCAAAGCATTCATGCTCTGCACAAACTTGTCTAACTCACCATTAATCAAATTTTGCTTAGTCTGCGCTAGTAAATCCGTATCTTCTGTGACAAAATTTCCTTCGCCACGCTTAGTGTATAAAATTCCTTCATCATTCATCTGTTGCAACGCCCGCTGTACCGTGTTTACATTAACCGTTAACTGCACTGCCAATTTACGTACCGACGGGATCTTTTCTCCAGGCTGTAATTTGCCGACAACAATCTCACGGTAGAGATATTGCTTGATCTGCAGATAAATAGGAATATTATCCTTAAATTCCAAAAGTTCACCTTCCGTTCTCACTGTACTATTTTCCTAACACACTTATATAGTAACCTATTTAGTGTTTTAAAGCAATCCTTTTTAAGTTAGTTCCAATGTTCCACAAATACATTTTTTGTCATTGTGCAAAATAAAAAGCTCATTTTAGTTGATATATCAGCTTTAAAATGAGCTTTTTTGAAAATTAAGTTATTTGTGCATAACTTTTTAAAAACAAGCAAAAGTTAATTTTACTTAGAGAAATAAGCGTTTGTTGCCCTCAAATATTTTTAATAAAACACTGGATTATTGATGATTTTGTTCCACTACTTATTATTAGTAACGTTCAATTCTGCCATCTTAACCATTACGTCAACGGCTTTGTACATTGACTCCAAAACGGTATATTCATAACGGCCGTGCATGTTTTCCTCACCAGCAAACAGATTAGGACATGGCAGACCCATGTAAGTTAATTGCGAACCATCTGTGCCCCCACGAACTGGATCTTCGTTAATCGTCAACCCCTCTGCCTTATATGCATCACGAGCCAAATTAACAATATCCATGTGTTTAGCTAACTCATCGGCCATGTTGTAATATTGATCCCACATCTTGAGCTTAATCCGCTCAGTACCAAACTCGGCATTCATCTTGTCAACAATCGACTTAACCAAGTTCTTACGTTGTTCAAGACCATCGCGCTCAAAGTCACGAATAATGTAGTCCAAATGTGCATTATCAACGGTACCAGTAAAGTTCATTAAATGATAAAACCCTTGCTTGCCGTCTGTTTCTTCTGGTACTTCCATTTGCGGTAATTGATTTTGGAAATTGATTCCAACTTGGACAGCATTAATCATTTGGCCCTTGGCAACTGCTGGATGCACGTTAACACCCTGAATATCAAGACTGAATTGCGCTGCCGAGAAAGTGCCCCAATCAAGTTTACCTGGAGCTTCACCATCAACAGTAAAGGCAAAGTCTGCGCCAAATTCAGCTACATCAAAGTGTTCTGCGCCTGTACCAATTTCTTCATCTGGGGTAAAGGCAAGGCGAATTTTACCATGCTTAACTTCTGGATGAGTGAGTAAGTATTCAGCAAATGTTACTAACTCGGACACACCACACTTATCATCGCCGCCAAGTAAGGTATCACCAGATGCCGTAATAATCGTTTGTCCCTGATAATTTTTTAAATGCGGAAAAACTTCAGGATCTAAATAAAATTCAGAATCACCCAATTGAATTTTGGACTTGCCATCATAGTTTTCGTGGATTTGCGGCTTAACATTTTCAGAGTTAAAGTCAGCTGTATCACTGTGAGCCAAAAAGCCCATTACCGGCACGTTTTCAGAAATATTGGCCGGAATTTCGGCAATCACACAACCAGACTTTTGGTTATAATGAACGTCACTTAAACCTAATCCCTTCAGGTCACTCATGATAACCTGTTTTTGAAAGTTTTCCTCTCGCTCTGTCGACGGAAAACGGTCAGAATGCTCATCAGAGCGTGAATTAACCTGGACATATTTTAAAAATCTTGGTAACAAATTTGGATATTCCATTTTTTCTCCTTAAATTAAACTAAATCTTGAAACGGATTGGTTGAAACCTGAGAAACAGCAACTTCTACCTGCCAGTCTTGCTCAGTATTCCACTTTTGCAGTAAGTCAAAGACCCGATACTTAAATAGCTTCTCGGCATAATGCCCTGGGTCAACTACCGTCAATCCTGCAGAAATCATATCATGACCGGTATGATAATAAACATCCCCCGTAATAAAGGCATCTAATCCTTCATTAACTGCACGGTGCCAATACTTACCACCATCACCACAAATAAAGCCAACACTAGAAATCAATTTTTGGTTATTGGAAGTGATTAGCCGCGCCATTTTAATACCCATCTTTTGCTTAACATAGTAAGCAAAATCATAGGCAGTCATCACTTGTGGCAGTTTACCCTTGCGTCCAATTGCAATGCCGTCATCATCCAAGCAAAATGGCTCAATGTCAGTCAGTCCTAGTTCTTCTGCCTGCCAATCACTTGAACCATTTTGCGCCTTATCAGAATTAGTGTGGATTGAATAGACAGTAATGCCATGTGCAATAATCTGACCGTACATTGCATTTTGCGGATCAGCAAAATCTAAATTACGCGCTGGATGAAACATTAATGGGTGGTGACTAATGATCAAATTAGCATCTTGACTGATTGCTTCTTCAACAACTTGTGGCCGCACATCAAGTGTTGTTAGCACTTTGGTAACTGGCTGCTCCAGCGAGCCGATTTGGAGTCCGACAGGATCACCCTGACTAGCAATTTCTTCGGGAAAATCTTGCCGCAAACGCTTGACTATCTCTTTAACCTTGGTCATCTAATTCCTCCTTAATCATTGTAATTTCATGTTCAATTTGCTCAATATGCTCTGTATCTTTATTTTTAGCCTTGTTTAGATTGACCAGTAATTTCTGGTGGTATGCTAGTTGACCACGCCACTTTTGGTAGAAGACCGGATTTTTAGCCTTTAAAATTAATGGGCCAAAGAAAATCTCCGCGTCATTTAACTTTACTGGGGCTGGCACACGAACGGCTTTAATTAGCTCATAGGTATGACCAGCTTCTGCAATTAAGTCCTCGGCTTCAATCTGATAACTATGGTCTACCAGCCACTTGCGTACGCCGGGTTCACCCACATTGGGTTCAAGTACCAAAGTTGGAAACTGAAAGCCATTTTGCCAAGCGGAATTGAGAATCTCCGTCATTAATTTACCGCCCATTCCAGCAATCACAACCGTATCAATCCGATCTTCATGAGTGATTGTTTCAAGACCGGCACCTAGCCGCACTTCAATTTGTTGCTCAAGCCCAGCCTGAGTAATATCCTCTTGGGCATTGGCCAGTGGACCTTGAGCAATATCGCTGGCAATTGCGTAGTCGATTTTGCCAGATTGCACGAGTGCGATTGGTAAGTACGCGTGGTCGGTGCCAATGTCAGCCACCCGCGCATCTTGATCCACCATTTGTGCTAAAGTATTTAACCGTAAATTCATTTTTGTTCCTCTGCTCTCTAGGTATCACTCAAATTTTAACATAATAAAATTAGTAGTTGCAGTCAGTAAAACAAAAATTACTAGCTGTTTATTATTTTTCCTTTTTGACAAGTGAAAATTCACGCCTTTTTCAAGAAAATGGTTAGTGGTAAGATGATAAAGAAACGAAAAATTAGGAGGATTTATGGATAGAACTGAACGAGTTACATTAACCAACATGTGTATGATAACTAACGGTGATCAAATTTTGGTCTTAAATCGCAATGATCCCACTTGGCCCGGATTAACTTTCCCCGGTGGCCACGTTGAAGCGCATGAGTCATTCCACGATTCTGTTGTTCGCGAGGTTAAAGAGGAAACAAACTTAACAATTAATCAGCCTCGTTTAGCTGGGATTAAGCAATTCTACGATGATAACGATCACCGCTACATTGTATTTTTCTATATTGCCAATGAATTTACGGGTACAGTGAAGGCCTCAAATGAAGGTTCTTTAACTTGGATGAGTAAGGATGAATTAATGAGCCACAAGCTTGCCTATAATTTTGACCGTGATTTGCTCGTTTACTTTAATGAACAAATTTATGAGCACTTGCTTGACGGCAATCATGACGAATTATTTTAATTAAAAAAGATGATTTTACCGCAATGGATATAATCATCTTTTTTGGTTATTAATCTAAGAAATCACGTAATTGATTAGAGCGGCTAGGATGACGCAGCTTGCGTAAAGCCTTCGCCTCAATCTGCCGAATCCGTTCACGCGTTACACCGAAGACTTTTCCTACTTCTTCAAGTGTCCGTGTCCGGCCGTCATCAAGACCAAACCGCAAACGTAAGACGTTTTCTTCACGATCAGTTAAAGTATCAAGTACTTCTTCTAATTGCTCCTTGAGCATTTCGTAAGAAGCATGTTGTTCAGGACTAGTAGCGTCCTTATCCTTGATGAAATCACCTAAATGTGAGTCGTCTTCTTCACCAATTGGTGTTTCAAGCGACACTGGTTCTTGAGCAATCTTTAAAATATCGCGGACCTTGCTTGTTGGCATATCCATTTCGGCACCAATTTCTTCAGGTACTGGCTCACGACCTAAGTCTTGCAACAATTGCCGTTGAATCCGAATCAGCTTATTGATGGTTTCAACCATATGAACTGGGATTCTAATTGTCCGCGCTTGATCGGCAATAGCACGCGTAATTGCTTGCCGAATCCACCAAGTGGCATAAGTTGAGAACTTAAAGCCAAGACTATAGTCAAATTTATCTACAGCCTTCATTAAGCCCATGTTTCCTTCTTGAATGAGGTCAAGGAAGGACATCCCGCGGCCAACGTAGCGTTTTGCAATAGAAACAACCAACCGCAAGTTAGCTTCTGCTAATTCTTGTTTAGCTTCTTCGTCGCCCTTTTCAATTCTCTTAGCCAAAGAAATTTCTTGGTCAGCGTTCAATAGCGGCACCCGACCAATTTCCTTCAAATACATCCGAACTGGATCGTTCATGCGGACACTTGAAGGAGCTGACATATCTTTTAATTCAGCTTTTTCGACGTCTTTTTGCTTCTTTAAGGCTAATTTTGATGGTTCGCCCTTTTCGTCAACGATACTAATACCGTTGTCTTCAAATTCCTGCACCAGTTGGTCGACAGCCTTACCCTGCAGCTTATATGGCTTAATTAACTGCTTAGTAAACTCGTCTTCTGTTATTGCCTTGTCTTTTTTAACTTCCTTGACAATTTTCTTAACTACCTTATCTAAAGATAGTTCTTCTGTTTTGCTAGTATTTTTCTTTTCTACCACTAAAAAGCCCCCCTTTGACCCTGAATTCTTTTTAACTGCAAAATTTTCTGAGTGATGGCAATAATTTCAGTTGTATCTGTTTTGCGTTTTGCATCCTGCAACTGATTTTCTAAATCTTTCAGCTGTGCATTGATTTTACGCATCTCGATTGCGGCCATCTGCTCTTCAAGTTCGCGGTCAGAAAAATCCTGGGGCATATCTGTCATTTCAGTACTTACTATTATACCTTGAAGTTCGTCAGGAATAAAATCTAAAAAACTATTTATTTCAGGATTTTCGTGTTCTTCACTAAATTTTAACCATAATTCAGCTAAATCGGCATATTTCTCATCAGGAAATAAAAAATTATTTTCAAGTAAAAAATCACGCGCGTGTTCCGAATGCATAAATAGGTATAACAATCGTGTTTGAACCGGATCGATTTTGGCTGTTTGATTACCCTCAATGATTGGTGTTGAATCGTCTTCTAAAATAGGATCAACTGGACCAGCATTATTTTTATGTCTTTGCGCTGCGTTGTTAATCCGCCGTTGTCGAAGCAAATTGACCTTGAGTGAATCCTTAGACACATTTTGCGCCTGCGCAATTCGTTCTAAATAAAGGTCCTGCTCAACGGGATTGGACAGCTCCGCGATTTCTTTGACGGCATCGCTAAGATAAGCGATTTTTTCACGATCATTAGCCAGATTGTACTTTTGAGCTAATCGTTTTAAGAAAAAATCGGTTGGCGTTAGTGCACCCTTAATTTCATCACGATATTTTTCCACGCCGTATTTTTTAACATATTCGTCGGGGTCCAATTTTTCCGGTAAAACAACAATCCCCACATTAAAGCCGCCAGCCTTATCGAACATCTTAGCTGCTCGTTCTTCTGCGTGAACGCCGGGATCATCACCATCATAATTGATAACAATATTTTTGGTGATGCGACGCAACATGTACACTTGCTGATCGGTCAAGCTTGTTCCCATCGAGGCAATTCCGGACTTAATTCCAGCCTTATATGCCGCAATAACATCCATGTACCCTTCATACAAGACCAAATGACCTTCTTCGCGAGCTGCCTTTTTAGCTTCCGCAAAATGAAACAGCAACTTAGATTTAGTAAAAATTTTTGTCTCGGGACTATTGATATATTTAGCTTCTGTCTTGTCAGTTGACAAGCGTCTGCCAGAAAAACCAATTACGTAGTTGCTCTCATTACTAAGCGGAAACATCAGCCGATCGCGAAAACGATCAAAAAGTTCACCATCTTGTGTTTGAACAAATAACCCACTAGCAGCTAATTCATCATCTGAATAACCATGTCCGCGTAAATATGTCAACAAAAGATTGTTCTGTTTGGGCGCATAGCCGATATTGAAGTGGGCAATAATTTCATCATCCAGTTCGCGTGATTGAGCATATTCTAATCCGCGTTTACCAGCTTTGGTTGAGGTTAACACTCGCTGATAAAAGTCACAGGCATCCTGGTGCATTTTAAGCAGTGGATTAGTAGCATGACCTTGCGATTGCCCTGTTTCACCAATATCAATATGAGCAAAATCGGCAACTTTACGAACACTTTCTGGAAAAGTTAAATTATCCTTCTCCATCAAGAATTTAAAAACATTGCCACCTTTGCCGCAGCCAAAGCATTTAAAAAACTGCTTTTCCTCATTAACGGTAAATGAGGGCGTTTTTTCTTCATGAAAAGGGCAAAGACCAATATAGTCTTTGCCCTTCTTTTCAAGTGAGACATACTGGCTGATTACATTGACAATGTTAACATTATTGCGAACTTTAGCAATCGTTTCTTCTGGAATTAAACCAGCCATTCATATCACCCATTCTTGATTAACTTATTTAATAACTAATTTACTCAAATTGCCTAGGCGTTCAGCCAAGTCACCAATCGCATTTAATTGTGCCAAGCGGTTATTTTTAACAGCTTCATCCTTAGCCATAACCATATTAGTGTCAAAGTAGCGGTCAATAACTGGTTGTAATTTAACAAACCCATCATAAATTTCAGTTAAATCAGTTAACGACTGCAAGTTTTGAACACCAGCATAAAGCTCGTTTTCAGTTACATCGCTAAATAGCTCTGGATTAATCTGAACCTGACCCTTAAATTTAGCCTTTTTCAGAATGTTATTAATTCGTGTCAAACTTTCAACAACAGGTTTAAACTGTTCATCATCATGGTGTGATTGCAAAACAGTTGCGGCAGTTAAAATTTGAATTGGGTCTTGTTGACTAGAAGCAAGAACAGCATCGATAATGTCATACTTGAACTTATTCTTTTGCAAGTATTGATTAATTCGATCACGAATAAAGGAAGCAATTTCCTCATCTTGACTCTCTGATTTTGGCATTTTTGCGGCAGTTTTACCATCGAGTAAGCTCACGATTTGTGGCAAAACTTGGTTAAACGGTAATGTCCACTTTTGATTAAGCAAAATGCGGACAATTCCATAAGCATAACGACGCAAAGCATACGGATCATTAGATGATGTTGGGATCATGCCAGCAGCAAAGAAAGTAATGATTGTATCAAGCTTATCAGCTACTGATAATAGTGCACCAACGGTTGTTTGCGGCAGTGTACCTTCTGCAGATAATGGCATGTAGTGTTCCTTAATGGCAACAGCAACATCTTCGTTTTCGCCAGCAAGGCGAGCATAGTGCATCCCCATCACACCTTGTAATTCCGCAAACTCACCAACCATTTGTGTAACTAGGTCAAATTTGTATAATTCGCTAGCCCGGTCAAAATCGGTTACAGTTTGCTTATCTAAGCCCCATTTTTCTGCTAAAAAGTTACCGATAATCTGAACACGTTCAGTCTTTTCTGCCATTGAACCGATTTTATCGTGGAAGGAAACATTCTTCAATCTTTGAACAAAGTGACTCAGTGGATACTTGCGGTCTTCATCATAGAAGAATTGAGCATCGTCAAGCCGCGCCACTAATACCTTTTCGTTACCAGAAATAACATTGTCAAGATAGTCTTTGTTACCATTACGAACAGCGATAAAGTGATTAATCAAATTATCTTGTTGGTCATAAACTTCGAAGTAACGTTGGTTATCTTTCATTGAAGTAATCAGAACTTCTTGTGGCATTTGTAAGTATTTTTCATCAAAAGTGCCGGCAAAGACAGTTGGATATTCAACCAAATTGGTAACTTCTTCAAGCAAGTTCTTGTCCAGCTTAATCTTCCAGTTGTTCTTTTCAACCAAAGCATTCATTTGCTGAACAATCATTTCTTTACGTTCGCCAGCATCAACAATTACAAATTGATCTTTCAATGCATCTTCATAATCATCCGCATTAGCAAGAACAACAGAATCACCTAAAAAGCGATGCCCTTCAGTTTTACGACCAGCAGTAATATCCAAAATTTTAACTGGAATAACATCACTGCCAAATAAGGAAACTAACCAGTGAATTGGCCGCACAAATTCAAAATCATGCGAGTCCCAACGCATTTTAGTTGGGAAAGTCATCGCTTTAATAATTTCGCTCATCCCAAGCAAAATATCACTGGCTTTTTTGCCTTCTTGCTTAACATGAACATAAGCATATTCTGTACCCTTAAGTTCTTCAAAGTAAATATCGTCAGTTGTCATGCCTTGACCGCGAGCAAATCCTTGTGCTGCTTTGGTCCAATTACCATCAGCATCCTGGGCAATCTTCTTAGCTGGGCCTTTTTTAACTTCATCAATATCAGCTTGCTTTTCGGCTAATTCTTCAACAACAATTGTTAGTCTTCGCGGTGTTGAATAAGTCTTGATATCCTTAAATTTTAAGCCGTTTTCTTTTAAAAACTTGCTGGTTCTGTCAGCCAGTTGCTTCACACTCCGTGAAACCACGTGCGCCGGCATTTCTTCAATTCCAATTTCAAATAAATAATTTTTAGTCATTTTCACGCCCCGCCTTCTTGTCTTCTGCATTCTTTAATAATGGAAAGCCGCGCTTTTCACGTTCTTGAACAAAACACACAGCTACTTCATGAGCCAAGTTACGAATTCGTGCCAAATAACCTGCACGCTCAGTAACTGAAACAGCTCCGCGTGCATCAAGCAAGTTAAAGGTATGTGAGCACTTCAAAATATAGTCGTAAGCAGGTTGAACCAAGTTTTGACTTAGCAAGTGTTTAGCTGTCTTTTCGTAAACATCAAAGAATTTCAATAAATTCTCTTGATTAGATTCTTCAAAGGCATACTTAGAATTCTCGTATTCTGCTTCTTTAAAGATGTCACGGTAAAGTACACCGTTGCCCCACTCTAAGTCAAAAACAGAATTGACATCTTGAATATAAGAAGCAAGTCGCTCAACACCATAAGTGATTTCGCTCATCGTTGGTTTAACATCAAGTTCACCGACAGTTTGGAAGTAAGTAAATTGACTAACTTCCATTCCATCAAGCCAAACTTCCCAACCAACACCGGCACAACCCATCGATGGGTTTTCCCAGTTGTCTTCAACAAACCGAATATCATGTTCTAGTGGATTAATACCTAATACTTGTAAACTGTCCAAGTAATATTGTTGGATATTCTCTGGTGCTGGCTTAATTACTGCTTGGAACTGATGGTGCTGGAACAAACGATTAGGATTGTCACCATAACGGCCATCTGCTGGTCTTCTTGACGGCTCAACGTAACAAGCTGCCCAAGGTTCAGGACCAACTGCCCGTAAAAAAGTATACGGACTCATTGTCCCTGCCCCTTTTTCAACGTCGTATGATGGCATAATCATACAACCTTTGGAAGACCAAAATTCTTCCAATTTAAAAATCATTTCTTGAATTGTTAATTTTTTCTTTGCCATATTAATTCCTCCCTGCATTAGGCCATAAAAAAAGCCTATGCAAAACTTGCATAGGGACGAGATTTGATCGCGGTTCCACCCTAATTCAGAGAATATCTTCTCTGCTCTTAATTGAATTGGCTAGAGGTGCCTGTTTCCCAGATGTCCTTACACCAACGACACTCGCTTAACTGGTACTTTTTTCTAAAATCCTCATCATTACCAAAGCACACTGGTATTTTACCATAATCACGGATGTAACCAAAGGATTTGGTTAAAATAATTTTAATTCATCTAAGAATTTTTTGGTTTTTAAATTAAGGTCAACTGTCTCTTGATAGATTCGGTCAATCGCCTTACGAGTTGCTTTTTTAGTTGCATCACTAACAGCAATTGAACCTAGCCGCTCAATTGGCAATAAGCCAATTGTTCTTAAAACAGCTGTTTCCTTGGGCTCTAAATGCATTCGGCTTGTTTCCTGATAAAAATGATCGCTGCAGATAATCCCGCCACGTTTAATCGAATAATCAAAAACACCCTGCCTTTTACCACAAATCGTGCAGCCGCGCAATTCCGGAGCAACCCCATAAGCAGCTAACAGCTGCATTTGACAAATTTGTGTAATCATTTCGGAATCGACGCCAGCATTGATTTTTTGTAAAGCAAACTCAGCTAGTGCATAATACTTGCCTAAGGGCTGATATTCCACAAAGGCATGGTCAACCAAGTCCAAAATAAAAGAAGCATAAGCATTCTTAGTTAAATCATTGAATAAACCATCAAATTGCTTTACTTCTTTATAAGTACGCAGATTACTAAGCCCCTGACCACTTGTATAGATAATATACGTTCCGTAAGAAAAATTAAGCAGCGCTGCTCCTAATTTTGACTTAGGCCGCAAAGCTCCTCGGGCAATCATTGTAATGATGCCATTTTCTTTGGTAATGATTTTAGCTAATAAATCCGCTTCTTTAAATTTTTGGCGTTTAAAAATAATGCCTTGAACTTCCTTAAGTTCACGTGTCATTTATGAAAGTGCCTTCTTGTCATAACCAATTTGCTTCAAAAAGCTTGGGTCAGACCGCCAGTTACGCTGCACTTTAACCCACAAATGAAGGTTAACCTTTTCACCAAGCAAGTTTTCGATTTGACGACGGGAATTAATACCGATCTGCTTGAGCATTTTGCCGCCCTTGCCGATAATAATCCCTTTTTGACCATCTTTTTCAACATAAATCGTTGCTTCGATTTGCAATTTCCCCTTCTCATGTTGGTTCATGCGTTCAACCCAAACAGCTGCAGCGTGTGGTACTTCTTCAGCTGTTAACTTCAGAATTTGTTCACGCACTAATTCAGCAACCATGAAGTATTCAGGTCGATCAGTAATCTGCTCGGGATCATAATAATCTGGACCTTCAGGCAAATATTGGTGCAATGTGGCGACTAAATCTGTGATGCCCACTCCCTGAGTTGCAGAAATTGGTAAAAATTCCTTAAACAAATCAAGCTTACGGTAAGAATCAATAATTGGCAGCAAGTTATTAGGATTAACTTGATCTACCTTGTTGATTACCAAAAAGACGGGTACTTTAACCTGCTTTAGCAAATTAACAATGTATTCGTCGCCCTTACCCATTTTCTCAGGTTCAACCATAAATAAAACCATGTCAACATCGTTTAAACTAGAAACACTAGCCTTATCCATGTAATCATCAAGTTTTAAGTGTGGCTTAAAAATCCCCGGCGTATCAACAAAGACAACTTGCATATTATCTGTTGTATAAATACCGGAAATTTTATCACGGGTGGTCTGCGGCTTACTAGAAGTGATTGCCACCTTTTGTCCAACTAGATTATTCATTAACGTTGATTTACCAACATTTGGTCGACCAACTAACGCAACGAAACCGGATTTATTTTTCTTCTCTTCAGTCATTATTTACCTCTGCCTTCATCTAATTGGTCAGGATACAGCGGCAAGCCATATTCTTCAAGTACTTTGCCCTGAATGCCAAACATTTCTTTTGCCTCATCAGGTTCAATATGGTCATAACCGTTAAGATGCAAAAAGCCGTGAACTAGGGTATAACCAAATTCACGGTCCCAGCCTGTTCCGTATTCCTTGCTGTGACGCTTAATCACACTTGGACACATGAACAAATCACCGATATCCTCTTGAAAATCAGGATCTGCAGTAAATGCTGCAAGGTCAAGACATTCATCGCCATCTTCAATTGCAAATGAAATGACATCTGTTGGTCGATCTTTTTCACGATACTTTTTGTTAATAGCGTGACTGCGTTCTTCATTAACAAAATTGATACTCATTGCTAAATTACTGTCTTTAGCAATTTCCTTTTTAGCCAGTAATAATAACTTAGCAATCCAATCTTGCCAGTCACGATCGGCATTTTCTAAAAAACCAACCTCGTCGTTATAAGTAATTTCAATAGGCGTCATTAATGTCTTTCGTCCTCTTTCTCATAAGCATTAATAATCTTGGCAACCACTGGATGACGGACAACATCATTAGCAGTGAAGCGAATAAATTTAATTTGGTCAATACCCTTTAAAATTCGCTGCGCATCAATCAAGCCACTACGTTGTCGACCCGGTAGGTCGACCTGCGTCATATCCCCGTTGACAATCATCTTTGAATTAAAGCCTAACCGCGTTAAAAACATCTTCATCTGCGCGTCAGTTGTATTTTGCGCTTCATCCAAAATAACAAAGGCATCATCAAGCGTTCTCCCCCGCATATATGCCAAAGGAGCAACTTCGATTACTCCGCGTTCCATCAACCGGTCAGTTGTGTTAGTTCCAAGAATTGCATAAAGCGAATCATAAATTGGCCGCAAATACGGATCAACTTTTTCCTTTAAATCTCCTGGTAAAAATCCCAAAGATTCACCAGCTTCAACAGCAGGCCTAGTTAGAACAATCCGTGAAACCTCACCCTTTTTAAAGGCTGCAACGGCACAAACAACGGCCAAGAATGTTTTACCGGTACCAGCAGGTCCAATACCAAATACAACATCACTTTTTTTAATGGCTTCAACATAGCGCTTTTGCCCCATATTTTTAACCCTAATCGGTTTGCCTTTAGCATCACGAATTAGAATCTCTTTATATAAGTCAGCAAAGTACTCTGTTGTGCCCTTTTCCGCCATTTTCATTGCACTGACAACATCAGGAGCACCAATGTTAACACCGGTGCTCACAACGTTGTCAAGCGCCTTTAAAACTGCGATTACTTTCCGCGTATTTTCAACATCGCCATCAACAACAATTTGGTTTCCGGTATCAGTTACACTTAGATCGTAACCTTCAGCTAATAAGTTAAGATTACCATCATTAATTCCAACTAGTTTTTGGATGTTTTCTGGATTTTTAGGAATAAAATTGGTTTGAGCCAAAAACTTCGCTCCTTTTCTTGCTTAATTTAGATGATTGCGCACTGTACTAGAAGCTGCTGTACCATCAGCTTTGCCCTTAATCTTGGGCATCAGAGCCTTCATTACCTTACCAAAATCAGACTTACCCTTAGCATCAACTTCGGCAATTGTTTTAACAACAATTTGCTCAAGTTCATCCTCGGACAATTGCTTAGGCATGTAACCTTCCAC
Organism: Lactobacillus sp. ESL0679; assembly: GCF_029433515.1. Lineage (GTDB taxonomy): Bacteria > Bacillota > Bacilli > Lactobacillales > Lactobacillaceae > Lactobacillus. Next base: position 260,827 of record NZ_JAQTIG010000002.1, read on the forward strand.
AATTGCCAATTCCTTTTTGGTCTCATCAGCTAAATCGGTTCTGGCAGCTTTAGTAAATTCTTCAATTGACTCTTCACGCTGCTTCTTTTCACGGTTTAAAACGGTCAGTTCTTCATCGGAACTGAGTTCGTGTCCTGCCTTGATCTTTTCATTCATCAAGGCTGACTTAATCATTCGCACCGTATTCAATCTAACTTTATCACGTGCTTTCATGGCTTCCTTCATGTCAGCCATAATTTGTTCTGATAAACTCAAAAGTTCTCCTTCTTCCTAAATATAGAATCTAACTAAATTATAGCAAATCTAGTCCGTGGTAGAAAACAATTAACGAAATTTACCTGTAAAAAAGCGACCTCTATCAACAGATAGAAGTCGCTTCTTTATATATTAATAATGTCTACGTTTCCGTGCTGCTTCAGATTTAAGCTTTCTACGTACACTAGGTTTTTCGTAGAATTCGCGTTTGCGGTATTCTTGCAAGGTACCACTTCTTGAAACGGAACGTTTGAAACGACGAAGAGCATCATCAATAGACTCGTTTTCGTGAACGACTGTCTTGGCCATGTGTGATCCCTCCTTCCATTTCTTGACGTTACCGTCATACATTTATTTAAATTATATCAAACCTCACGCAAGGGTCAATACATACATGCAATATTTTTAAAAAAGTTTTTTACAGCATTATTTTAACTAAATCTGTTAATGCATTTTTGAAAAATGTATAATTGATTAAAAAGGAGTTAACAATGAGCCAAGAAACTAAAAAAGAAGTCAACATCATTATCATCTCTGATTCTGCTGGTGATACTGCCTTTAACAATGCAATTGCGGCTGCTGCACAATTCCCTGATGCCCAGGTTAATTATCGCCGCTACCCATTTATTACCGATAAGAACAAGCTTGATGATGTTTTTGAAGAAATTGAGCAATATTCCAATTTAATCATTATTTATAGTTTGGTTAAAGATGAAATGCAAATTCCGGTAATTAGATTTGTCCGGGAACACAAGGTTCAGAGTGTCGATATTTTATCCCCTGCTATTGAAGCATTGCAAAAGGTAACAGGTATGCGGCCACTAGAAAAAATTGGTGCCCAACACAAGATGAACCAGCACTACTTTGACCGGATTTCAGCGATGGAATTTGCCGTAATGTACGATGATGGTAAAGACCCTAAGGGCTTTTTGGAAGCAGACGTAGTTTTATTAGGAGTTTCAAGAACTTCTAAAACACCACTGTCACTTTTTTTAGCTAATAAGAATCTAAAAGTTGCTAACTTGCCGCTAGTACCCGACACCCATATTCCAAAAGAAATTTATAAAATTAATCCCAAAAAGATTATCGGTCTAACTAATGATCTGTCGGTATTAAACGAAATTAGACGGCAAAGAATGATTTCATACGGCCTTAATCCCAATACGACATATTCTAATACTGATTCAATTAAAGCCGAACTCGATTCCGCAAAGAAACTTTACGACAAGCTTGGTTGCTTCGTAATCAATGTTGCTCACCGTTCAATTGAAGAAACTGCGGCATTAATTATGAATCATTTAGGAATTGAAGAACAATAATTGGCGATTATCAACTGTTTTTTAATAATTTATGCTTTAATATAAGAAGAATATTTCGGAGGTAATTAATAATGAGTGAACAACAAAATTCTAATCAAAAAGATACTGCAATCTTTGCCGGCGGCTGCTTCTGGTGTATGGTCAAGCCATTCGACAGTTTACCAGGTGTTGAGTCGGTTATTTCGGGCTATACTGGCGGCCATGTTGCTAACCCAACATACGAGCAGGTGTGTGCTGGCGATACTAGACATACGGAAGCTGTAAGAATAACTTTTGATCCACAAATAATGCCTTATAAAAAGTTGCTTGAATACTACTGGCAAGTAACTGACCCAACCGATGCTTCAGGGCAGTTCCAAGATCGCGGCGACAATTATCGTCCTGTGATTTTTTATAATTCGCCTGAACAAAAGGGAGCTGCAGAACAGTCAAGAGATGAATTGGCAAATAGTGGTAAATTTGACAAACCAATTGTTACTGAAATTGAACCAGCAAGCGATTTTTATGAAGCTGAATATTACCACCAAGACTTTTACAAAAAAGATCCACTAAGATATTCTGTTGAAGAAGCCGGTGGCCGTGAAAACTTCATTAAGGAACACTGGGGAAAATAATTTTACAAATAAACAAAATATAACAAAATAGTGGTATACTAAAGACGTGGACGTTCCTTTTAGTATATACTTATAATAACAATAATTATACTATCATAAATACAGATATGTTTTTTACTTAGTTTAATCGTCCACATGAGCCACCAGCTAGTTAGCTGGTGGCTTTTTTAATTTTTAAGAGATTACCTTTTTTAAAATTATTAGGAAGGAAAAAAGTTAAATTAATGATAAAATAGAAAACGAATTGAGTAATGTTTTAGGATAGTTGGTACACAAATATCATGCACCAAGTCCTAAAACCTTTAATTATAAGGAGTTATTACTAACTATATGGATCAATTGGATAAGTTTAATAGAAGATATAATTTACTTTCCAAAATTTCAGCAGCATTCTTCTATTCGTTGGCAGTTGCGGTCGCGTTAAATTTCTTTTGGACGCCAGGTCATATGTACTCTTCCGGAGTAACCGGGTTTGCCCAACTGATAAATACGCTGAGCGAACGCTTTTTACCTTTTACATTGACCACTTCAGTCATGTACTTTGCGCTTAATGTTCCCCTGTTTCTGGTAGGCTGGTTTAAAATTGGTCACAAATTTACCTTTTTTACCATAATTTCAGTTGTCCTTGGGTCAATCATGATGCACGTAATTAATCCAATCAACATGCACGTTGATCCGTTAGTTTGTGCTATCTTTGGTGGCATGGTAAACGGCTTAGGAACAGGATTTGCGCTTAAAAACGGCATTTCAACTGGTGGCCTTGATATTATCGGGATTGTTATTCGAAAGAAAACTGGGGCCAGTTACGGCAAAGTTAATATTATGATTAACCTAGTGATTATCGCTGCTGCGGGCTTTGCGTTCGGCTGGAGCCGTGCCCTTTATTCTGCCCTAACCATCTTTATTAATGGTCGGGTGATTGACGCCGTTTATACGCAACACCAAAAGTTGCAGGTTACAATTGTAACGGAACATCCCCAAACAATTATCGATGGCATTCAAGAAAAAATGCACCGGGGAATTACCATTTTTCACGACGTCGAAGGTGCATATAGCCATGATGAAAAAACGGTTTTAATTACGGTAATCGACCGCTATGATATGTATGATATTTTACAAATTATTAAAAAATGCGACCCCTATGCTTTCATGAGTGTTAGTGAAGTTGAACGCGTTTATGGACGATTTAGGGAACAAGAAATTGTTTAAACTAAAAAGAGTGTTAGAATTTTTCTAACACTCTTTTTCTGTTCAAAAATTAAACAAATAATTGACGATATTTGCCGTAGCCTGATTGTTCAAGTTGATCATACGGAATAAATTTTAATGCCGACGAATTAATGCAGTATCTTAACCCGCCTTCATCAGCTGGGCCATCTGTAAAGACGTGTCCCAAGTGCGAATCTGCATCGGGACTTTTGACTTCTGTTCGCTCCATATTATGCGACTGGTCGCGATGATAGGTTAACTTTTTAATTGGCTTGGTAAAACTCGGCCAACCACAACCAGCATCGTACTTATCTTCACTACAAAATAATGGCTCACCTGAGACAATATCAACATAAATTCCTTTTTGATAAAAATCATCATACTTACCGCTAAACGGATAATCAGTCGCTGCATTCTGCGTTGACGCATACTGATCTTGCGTTAACTCCTTTAAGCGTTCTTTCTTTTTTTCTTGGTCCATAAAATACCACCATCTTTCTTTCGCCCTAACTATAACAAAGATTTGCATGCCCAGTCATTTTTAAGGACTAATTAAATTTTTTATTTTATAATTTCACTATTGTCGTATGGTATATAATTAAAAGGTAAATAATTAACAGAAAGGATTTTTTAATTATGCCACATCTAGCAAAAAATTTGTCTGGAACAATCAATCATAAAATTGCGCAGTTAGCTGATTCGCAGATAACTACGTTTAATAACGAAACATCTAAAATTCCGGGGATTATCAAGTTAACCATTGGTGAACCTGATGCTAATACCCCAGAACATATTAAACGAGCCGCGATTGCTGATATTGAAAAGGACGATTCTCACTATGCTCCAGAAGCTGGCCAACCACAATTATTAACGGCAATTAGTGATTACTTAAATGATAGTTTAGGTGTTGATTACGACCCTGCTGCCGAAATCTGTGTCACTGTTGGTGCAACTGAAGCATTGAATGTTGCTTGTATGACATTGCTTAATCCTGGCGATAAAATTTTAGTACCTACTCCAGTTTGGGGCGTTTATTTTGGCATTATTAAAATGGCTGGGGCAATTCCAGTGGAAGTCGATACTTCACAAGACGACTTTCTCCTGACTGCAGCTCATTTAAAAAAGGTACTGGCAAATGAAGGAAAAGGTGCAAAAGCCGTCATTTTAACGGACCCATCTAACCCTACCGGTCGCGTTTACAGTAAGCAAAACTTATTAGAACTCGCTCAAGTTATCACCGATAATAATCTTTTTGCCGTCACTGATGAAATCTACTCAGAATTAATTTATGGTGACAAAAAGCATTACTCACTAACGCAAATCATTCCTGAACGGACACTGTTTTTATCAGGCTTATCCAAGAGTTTTGCAATGACCGGCTGGCGGATTGGTTATATGGCTGGACCTAAAGAACTCATGAAGTCAGTAATTAAAGTTAACTCATTTCTAATTACTTCGGTAACTGATAACGTCCAAGCTGCCGCAACCGAAGCTTTAGTTCATGGTGCAGCCGACTACCCTGTTGCTCGCGCTACTTACGGAAGTCGATTAAAGATTATCGAAACTGGTTTACGCAAATGTGGCTTTAGCATGGCTACCCCTGAAGGGGCATTTTACATTTTTGCTAAAATTCCAGCCAAATTCGGGCAAGATGATGTGAAATTTGCGATTGATTTAGCTAATAAAGCCAAAGTCGCACTAATGCCTGGTAGCTACTTTGGCAAAGGTGGCCAAGGCTATGTGCGTTTATCTTACGCTGCTTCTGCTGAGGATTTACAAGAATCCATTCGGCGGATTACTGATTACGTCGACAGTAACTTATAAACAGTAAGCAAAGTAGACGTAATTCGGAGTTTTTTATAGTAAAATTGAATAGATAAATAATTTATCAAATTAGACATTAGTTAAACGAAGGGATTTTATTATGAAAATTACAAGATTAAACGAGCCTCTATATACTAACGGTGAGCCACCTAAGATTGGTGAAAAGTTACCTGATTTTACTTTAGTTAGAGCCGATGGCAGCAAAGCCACTAAAGCTGACTTGTTGTCCAAGCCAACTTTGATTAGCGTTGTTCCTGACCTTAACACTAGTGTCTGCAGTATTTCAACCAAGCGTTTCAACAATGAAGTTGATAAATATTCTGACATCAACTTTTACACGATTTCTACTAATACCCTTGCTGACCAAAAGAATTGGTGTGCTGCTGAAGGCGTTAAAAACATGGAAATTTTATCTGATGAAAGTCACAACTTCGGTGAAGCAATGGGTCTTTACCTTGAAAGTGGCGTAGATTCAAGAAGTGTTTGGATTATTTCTGCTGATGGCGAAGTTCTATACCAAGAATTAGTTTACGAAATGACTGATGAACCAAACTACGATGCTGCTTTAACATTTTTAAACAACTTAAAATAATTAGGCATCAATCTAAAAACGATAACCATTGCTGGTTATCGTTTTTTTAATACACTGCTTTAGTTAATACTGGCCATGAGGAGAATGTTTGGTCAGCTGAGTTAAATTTCTGATCATTTTGCAAAAACTCCTTGGCCTTTAAGACCAGTGGTGATGAATTTTCCAAATTAAGTTGTTCTAAAGAAACAGCAACTGCTCCAAGAGAATCTTGACCAGCAAATTGCTTAACTGTTTCTTGCAATTGACCCTGCCACTGCTTAACTTGATAAAACACACAAAGATGTTGATTAAAATGCCATTCTTGATAGTCCCAAGGATAGCGAAAAGAAGTAATTCCTACTTGGACTGCTTCAAGAGCAGTAAAACCAGTTTCTTCCTGGATTTCGCGCACGATTGCAGTTTCTAGTTTTTCACCATCTTCAAGACTACCTCCGGGCAAATCATAGCGATTGGTATATGGTCCGCCATGCTTTTTGATCACAATTAACTTTTCTTGCTGATACATAATGCCATACACGCCAAATGCCCGATGATATTTAGCTGCCATTTGATAACCTCCTTTATTTTGAAAAAAAAGCGATGTGAACTTAACCCATCACACCGCTTTTTATTATTTTTATTTTGCATCCCAAGTTGCGTTTTGGTCCGCATCTTTTTGAGCTTCTTCCTCTAATCGAGCTTCTGTTTGCGCAACACTTTCTTGATATTGTGATTCAACTTCAATCCCCAAGTCGGTCAATTGCTGCTCAGCAACTGGTGCTGGAGCATGCATCATTGGTTCTGATGCACTGGCATTCTTTGGAAATGCTAAAACATCACGAATATTGTCCTTCTCTGCCAGCATCATTGCAAAGCGATCAAGACCAATGGCCAAACCAGCATGTGGTGGGAAGCCCATGTCAAGTGCATCAAGCAAGTAACCAAATTGTTTATATGCTCGCTTCTTAGTAAAGCCAAGAGCTTTAAACATTTTTTCTTGGATTGAGCGCTTGTGAATTCTGATTGAACCACCACCAAGTTCATCTCCGTTCATTACAATGTCGTAACTGCGAGCATGCGCTTTGTGTGGGTCAGTATCAAGTAACTTAATTCCCTCATCATCAGGCATTGTGAATGGGTGGTGCGCAGCAATCCAACGGCCAAAGCCTTCATCATATTCAAATAATGGCCAGTCAACAACCCATATAAAGTCAAAGATGTGCTTAGGAATAATTCCCGTTTCTTTGGCAAATTCACGCCGTAAATGATCCAAAGAGTCACAACAAACTTTCCACTTATCAGCAATAAAGACGAGTAATTCGCCGCCTTCAAGGTTGAATTCCTTGATTAAAGCTGCTTGGTTGTCATCCGTTAGGAAGCGACTAACAGGTCCTGAAAATTCGCCATTTTCGAATTTAACCCAAGCCAAGCCTTTAGCGTGATAACGTTTAATGTAATCTTGCTTTTTCTCAATTTGCTTACGTGAATATGCTTTAGCACCATTCTTAACGGCAATTCCTTTAACGAAGCCACCATCTTGGATTGCACCAGAAAAGACCTTAAAGTCACTATCTGCAAAAATGTCGTTCAAATTATGAATCAACATGCCAAAACGAGTATCAGGCTTATCCGTACCGTAGTTATTCATTGAGTCAGTCCAAGAAATCCGCGCAATTGGCGTTTTTAATTCAACACCCATAACGTCTTTCATGATTTTCTTAAGTAATCCCTCGGTGTAATCTTGGACTTGTTGCTCATCAGTAAAAGAAGTTTCCATATCAATCTGGGTAAATTCAGGTTGACGGTCGCCGCGCAAGTCTTCATCACGGAAACATCTTGCCAGTTGGTAGTACTTGTCAAAGCCTGCCCCCATTAATAATTGCTTAAACAATTGCGGTGATTGTGGTAAAGCATAAAAGCTTCCAGGATAAATTCTTGATGGCACAAGGTAATCACGAGCACCTTCTGGTGAGGACTTTCCTAAAATTGGTGTTTCGATATCAATAAAGCCGTTCTCATCAAAGTATTCATGGGTCGCACGTAAAATCTTTGACCGCAAAATAATTGCTTGCTGTAAACTTGGACGGCGTAAATCAAGGTAACGATACTTTAATCGAGTTTGTTCGCCAACTTCAATATCATTTTTAATTTCAAATGGTGGCGTTTGAGACTTATTTAAAATTTTAATTTCAGAAGCTTCAATTTCAACTTCCCCAGTTTTCATTTCTGGATTAACACTTGAACGCTTAACTACTTGTCCCTTAACTTGAACAACATATTCACTACCAAGTGATTCAGCAGTTGCCATTAATTCTTCACCGGAATCATGGTTAACAACAACTTGCACCAGGCCTTCGCGGTCGCGTAAATCAATAAATAATAAATTTCCTAAATTGCGGACGCGTTGCACCCAACCGTATAAATTAACTTCTTGGTCAAGATATGCAGTAGTAATATTGCCGCAGTAGTCTGTTCTTTTTTCCATTTGTTCCATAATTAATCCTTTAATTGTTCCATAACTGTCTTCATGTCATCAACATCTTCAAGCTGCAAATCGATTGTCTTACCATCAGATAGACGTTTGATATTTAGTGTACCATTAGCCAATTCCTTTGCACCAAGAGTAATAACGAACTTAGCATGAACGCGGTCGGCTTTCTTAAATTGCGCTTTTAATTTCTTTTGGTCAACATCATATTGAGCTCTAAAGCCTTGTTTACGTAATGAACGGGCAATTTCAACGGCTTTAATTCCAGTTTCTTCACCAATATTAGTGATAAAAAAGTCAATTCCTTGATCGGCAAACAAGGCTGGATTTTGCTTTTGCAAGACCAGCATCATCCGTTCTTCACCAATCCCAAAACCGACGGCTGGTGTTTCTGGGCCGTCAAACTCTTGTACCAAATGATCGTAACGACCACCACCTAAGATAGTAGTAGCTGATTCCCACAAGCTCTTATCTTCAACCATAAATTCAAAAATAATTCCGGTGTAATAATCAAGCCCGCGAACTAAATCGTTGTCAATCACATATTTAATATTAAGTTGATCAAGAATACTGGTAATTTCATCAAAGCTAGCTTTAGAATCTGCATCCAAATAGTCAATAATCTTTGGTGCATCTGGTAAAAATTGCTTATCCTGTTCATCTTTAGAATCCAAAATCCGCAACGGATTCTTCTCTAAACGTCGCTTAGAATCATCAGACAACTGGTCTTTTAGTGGCGTAAAATAGTTTACCAGAGCATCATGATAGTCTTGACGTACTTGGGCGTTACCTAACGTATTAATATGCAATTCATAATTTTGCACACCGAGTTTAGCCAATAAATCGTGAGCCAAGACAATCGTCTCAACATCTGCTAGTGGATTGCTAGAACCGAAACTCTCAACTCCAATTTGGTGGAATTCACGCTGCCGGCCAGCTTGCGGACGTTCATAACGGAAAGTTGATTCAATGTAATAAACATTAAATGGCTTTACTACTTCTGGGGCATACATTTTGTCTTCAACATAGGCACGGACAACACCAGCGGTCCCTTCGGGACGCAAAGCAATGTGCCGGCCACCCTTATCGTTAAAGTCGTACATTTCCTTTTCAACAACATCAGAAGTCTCACCACTTGAACGTGAAAAGACTTCATAGTTTTCAAAACTCGGTGTTCTGATTTCTCGGTAATTGGCTTGCTTAAAGAAGTCACGGACAGTTTGTTCGACTTTTTCCCATGAACCAGATTGTTCAGGTAAAATATCTACTGTTCCTTTTGGTTTTTGAACTCTCATTTAATCATCCTTTTAAATATAAAAAAGCGTCCTTGAAAAAATCAAGGGCGCTAAATTTCGCACGGTACCACCTTTTGTTTGCTACGAATAACGCTCGCGACGCGCACATTATCTGCTAAAGGGGTCACAGTTAGCTTTCTATCCGCCTTTTGCACCAGTTGAGCGGTCTCTTTAATAGAAATTGCTATCTTCAATCTTTGTCATTGATAATCTTGTTTTAGCTTATAGTTTTAAGGGCAAAAAGTCAACCTAGAATGCAAATTTCTGCCGTTTTTTATAAATCTAACACGATTGTGAACGGGCCATCGTTTTCAAGTGCAACTTTCATATCTGCACCAAATTCACCAGTCTCAACATGCAAACCTGCATTAACCAATTCTTGATTGAAGTCTTCCCATAATTGCTTTGACTTCGGCGGTCTCATTGCCTCGATAAAACTTGGACGATTTCCCTTCTTAGTATCAGCTAGCAGTGTAAATTGACTAACACTTAAAATTTCACCACCAACATCCCTAATTGCTAAGTTAGTCTTGCCGTTTTCATCTTCAAAGATTCGCATCTTAGCTATCTTAACAGCTGCTTTTTGAACTTTTGCTAAGTCGTCGCCCTCTTTAATACCAACTAACAACAGTAAACCAAGATTAATTTGACCAACAGTTTTACCATCAATATTCACTTGGGCATGATTAACCCGTTGAATTACTACTCGCACTTAATTATCCGCCCTTCGTGTTTCATAAATGTCTGGTACATCACGCAATCTACTCAATATTTCATCAAGTTGAGTTGCGTTTTTAACTGCTACAGTAGCATAAATATGAGCAATATTATCCTCGTTTACCTTACCCGATAAGTTACTAATATTAGTCGTAACAGTATTTAATTTTGTAATCACATCACTTAGAAGGCGTTCACGGTTGTAACCAAAGGCCTCAATATTGGCATTAAAGGCTTGCTTAGAACTATCTCCAACGTTTTCCCACTGAACATCAATCAAACGACCTTGACTAGCTGCATCGTTAGTAATATTCCGACAATCTGCGCGGTGAATTGTTACACCGCGACCTTTAGTGACATAACCAACTATTTTATCACCAGGAACAGGATTACAACACTTGGCTAAATGTAACATTAAATCACTAATGCCTTGGATCATTACGCCATTCTTATGTTTAATTGTCATCGGCGAATTAGCAGATTTATTAGCTTGAGTCGATGAAGCAGCTTTTTGACCAGAGTTTAAAATCTCTTCTTCAAGCTCTTTTTGGCGGCGCTGCTCTTCTTGACGTCTTAAGTCCAACGTAAGCCGGTTAACAACACTAATTGCAGACAGATCGCCAAAGCCAATTGAAGCGAACATTTCATCAGCAGTATGGTAATTAAACTGATCTAGAACCTTCTCCAGATGGTCCTTGTCCATAAATTCTTTAGGAGACAAATCTTGGTCGCGCAATTTGTCGGCAACCATTTGCTCTCCCTGCTCTATGCTATTTTCACGGTCTAAATTGCGAAAATAGCGACGAATTTTATTTCGTGCTCGCGAGGTCTTAACAATATCCATCCAATCACGCGACGGTGTCGCATTTGACTGGGTCATAATGTCAATTACGTCACCATTTTTCAATTTATAATCAAGCGGCACTAATTTACCATTAACCTTGGCGCCAACAGCATGACTGCCAACTTGCGTATGGATTTGATAAGCAAAATCAAGCGTCACTGCACCTTTAGGTAATTCATAAACTTCGCCTTTGGGAGTGAAAACATAAACACGATCAGAAAAGATTTCACTCTTAACATTTTTCATAAATTCACCAGCATCTTGAGTTTCATCTTTTAACTCCAAGATTTCCCGAACCATGTCCAGTTTCTCGTTCGAACTGGTTTGTTCAACGCCGGCAAAATTACCACGCTTGTATGCCCAGTGAGCAGCAACCCCGTATTCAGCGACCTCGTGCATTTGTTTAGTTCTAATCTGAATTTCCAGTGGCCGGCCGCCAGGACCAATAATAGTTGTATGAAGTGATTGATAGCCATTAACCTTAGGCACCGCAATATAGTCCTTAAAGCGGCCTGGCATTGGTTTCCACTTGGTATGAACCGCACCTAACACCGCATAACAATCTTTGACAGTGTTAACAATCACCCGAACAGCAGATAAATCATAAATTTCATCAAAGTCCTTGTGCTTATTAACCATTTTTTTATAAATAGAATAAATATGCTTGGGGCGACCATTAATTTCGTATTTAATACCTAAACTATCAAGACTAGTCTCCAGCGTGCTAATTGCATCCTGAATGTATTTTTCACGTTGGCTGCGCTTTAGGCTCATCATATTTACAATTTGATAATAAGCCTTAGGATTCAAATAATGGAAACTCATGTCCTCTAGTTCCCACTTAATCGTTCCAATACCCAAGCGATCAGCAAGTGGAGCGTAAATGTCCATTGTTTCCGAAGAAATCCGACGCTGCTTATCAGGACGTAAATGTTGCAAGGTATGCATATTATGCAGTCGATCAGCTAATTTAACCATGATAACGCGAATATCTTTCGCCATTGCAATTAGCATCTTCCGGTGATTTTCAGCTAAAAATTCTTGGTGCGATTTATATTCGTACTTATTAAGCTTGGTTACTCCGTCAACAATAAAGGCAACGTCTTTGCCAAACTTTTTCTTAATATCATCGTTAGTAACTGGCGTATCCTCAACTGTATCATGTAAAAAACCGGCAGCAATCGTATCGGGATCAAGTCCCAAATTTGCCAAGGTACCAGCTACTTGAGTTGGATGCACAATGTAAGGCTGGCCTGAAGCCCGCTTTTGATCCTTGTGAGCTTCATTAGCAAATTCATAAGCTTCTTCAACAAAGGCAATTTGCTTGTCATTCATATACTTCTTACAGGCAGCTATTACCTGATCATGCGTCATTTCAATGTATTTCGACATTTAAATCGCCCTTTCTAGTTATAAATATGTCTATCCATTAATCCAAAAATTTCAAAAATAAGGTAAATAAGGCCGAATAATAAATTATATTTAGCAAATCTAATCAGCATCGCTAAACAAAAGATAATTGGTAACACAAGCAGCCAATATTCTGGTAACTTAAGGCTAATTAATAGGCGCCCAACGTGGTAACTGATAATATTGTTAACAATGATAAACAACAAGCCGACGCGCAAAATAATTGGTATCTGCAGCAAACTAAAGACAAATGGTAACAGCGCCACTAATAGGCTCCACCAAATGATTGGCATTGCCTGAAACTGATTTAATTTACGAATTAGCGGGATTGCCATGACTTTTTGCTTAAATTGTTTGAATTTAATAATCAATCTATTCTTCCTTACCTAACTTTACATTATAGTCTTTTTTACTTTTATTTGCGTTCAATTATTAGCCCGACCCAACGATCTTGGGACATCGTCAAGGTAATCCTAAAACCGTATTGGTCAAGGGCATCTTTGATTTTATCTAATTGCAAATAATCAATACCTGAGAAAATAATCTGGCCGCCCTCATTTAAATGTTCGTCCATTTGCGGAATCAAATCTAGCAGGATTTCAGCTAAAATGTTAGCTACAATTATATCAAACTTGCCAGAAACACCTTGCAATAAACTGGCTTTTTCTACCTTAATATTGGTCAAATTATTTAGACTAATATTTTCACCAGCTGCCGTGACAGCTTCATCAGAAATATCAGTAGCCTCAACGCTTTTGGCACCAAGAAGTGCGGCAGCGATTGCTAAAATACCGGAGCCAGTCCCAACGTCGATTACACTTTTAGGCGTTGTCATTGCCCGTTCTAGACCCATCATTGCTAGTTGCGTCGTTTTATGGTTACCCGTACCAAAGGCCAAACCTGGGTCCAGCTTAATCAATTGTTGGTCCTTAAAGGCAGGTTGATAATCTTCCCACTCAGGTACAATGGCTAAATAACGGGAAAAATCAATCACATGATAAAACTTTTGCCAAGCAGTGTTCCAGTCTTGATCCTGAATATAAGATGTTGTAATTTTGTCTGAACCGATTGCCAAGCCATAGCCCTTCAATTCAGCAAGTTTATTATGATATTTTTGAACCAGCTCATTAGCATCAGCTTCTTCATCAAAATATGCAAAAAATTGCATGTCTTCAGGCAAGTCTTTAATTTCATCTAAATTAACAATCGTTGAGTCGTGTTCCCAACCGGCATGCTCAAAATCCGACCGCTTTCTAGTTTCAGTTCCTAAAGCATGCAATACATCTTGGCTGTATACGCTAAGTGCGTCCTCTACTTCATGACTAGTTTCAATTTTAATAATTAATAATTTCATTTTAACTTAAAACTCCCTTTTTATTTTTATCCAGGCAATGCTATCATAAAAAAGGTGATAAATATGGCAAAGAAAAAAAATAAACTTGAAAAAACATTAGTTGAAAAAATTTTAGACCGGAATAAAATTCCGTATGAACAAACACAATTTACAACCCATGAGGATTCTGGTGGTGTTGCCCAAATGGATACTTCTATTTTAAACGAGAAAGAACATTTGGTCTACAAAACCTTGGTTTGCACAGGTAATAAAACAGGACCACTTGTTGGTGTTATCCCTGTTACCGAGCATTTAAGCATGAAAAAGCTGGCTAAAAATTCTGGTAATAAAAAATGCGAAATGTTACCCCTCAAAGACCTAGAAAAGACCACAGGTTATGTTCATGGTGCAAATACACCGATTGGTATTTATTTTAAGCATCATTTTCCAATTTTTCTAGATAGCAGTATGAAAAATGAAGTAAAAATTGGCGTTTCCAGTGGTAAAGTTGGCCGCAGCGTGTTCTTAAATCCTGATGACCTTCAAAAAATTACTGATGGAAAGTTCTGTGATTTGCTAGAGTAGTTTCATCTAATTAAAAATAAATAAAATATTTTCTATATACAGGGTAAAACAATCAAGCAAAATTTTTCATTTGTAATATAATATAGATTAATACAAATATATAAGGAATAGGAAAATGACATTATTAACAGATGAACAGCTTGCAAATATTGCACATGATTATTTTTTAAGCAAATTAAATATCGCTGACATTTCCAAAAAATACGGCCTTTCGCGTTACTTGATTACCAAGGCGTTAGAGGAAGCCGAAGAAAAAGGAATTGTAAAGATTAGCATCTACCAAAGTCCAAAACGGGCCGAAAAATTAGAGCGTAAGTTCCAACAAATTTTTCATTTAAAAGAAGTATACATTTTGGAAGATCTAGAAACGAAAAACCAAGATAACGAAATGATCGTTAATTACGCTGCTAAGCAAATTCAAAATTATACTAAGTCAGCTCACGTAGTCGGCTTAACTTGGGGAACATTAATTCGAGATATCATTAATAATTTTCCCGAAACTGAACGTGAAAATCTGACTTTTGTTCAGCTTGTCGGCCAAGCCGTTAATGCAAGTAAAAGGAAAAATCAACTGGTACAACAGGCAGCTGATAAATTTGGTGCCAATTGTTTAACATTTCCAGCCCCACTGTATACAATCAATCCAGGCTTTGTTCAAGACATCATACAAGAGCCATTTTTTGAATACATTAAAACTTTTTATCCTAGAATCGATTTAGTTTTTGCAAGTATCGGGACCGCTCAATCCTTAGAATCTGGACAATTCTTCATGGACTATTATGCAGATAAATTATTTAGAAATATCGATCGTAGTCGCATTGCTGGCATGATTTTTGGTCGACCGTATGATATTAACGGCAACTTCTTCCAGCCAATTGAAACTCATATTTGCGGAATTAGTTTTGACGAAATTATGCGGATTCCCAAACGGTTTGTAATTGTTAAAAATCGCTTCAAAGAAGATGCTCTCTTAGGTGCATTAAGAAGCGGCATAGTTACCCACTTAATTACTACCAGCGGTATTGCTGAACGTGTGTTGCACAAAAATATTGAATTTAGCTAAATTCTTCATTATAGATATTGCTAATATAATTTTGTAATTCTGCCACACTATGACGCCGTGATCGTGCACATTCTTTAGCTGGCCGATTACATAAAAAGCAACGACGGACAGGTAAGCCCAGCTTTGACCGCGATAAAGCTGCATTTTGCTCTTTAATCAAGACATCAGCGTCAAAAAGACGCCCTAATCTATTTTCGTCCTCAAAAGTAATTGTGACTTGTTTTACATCTTTGGCATTAGCATTTAATAAATAAAAATTTTCACAGCCACTAGGATTGTCCCAGCTCGTTACCAAGTTATACTTAATACCTTGAGCTTTCAAGTCTTTCTCTAAATTTGTACAGCCAGTTGTAAAAAGTTGTTTTAAGTAATGATTATTTTTGATTGGCCCCGGAATATTTAGTTTTATATCTAGTAATGTACTGCTGGGATTCTGATTAAAAAGCTGTGTTTGTAGTGCTACGCGTTGATCTTTAGCAGCTAACACATCTGGGATACTTTGCGGTGTTCCCGTTAAAAAAATTGATTGATTCATGATAAACTTCCCTTTTACTAATTATTATAACTAAAAAAGCGTGGAAACGAGCTCTGACTTATTTCCACGCTTTTAATTTATAATTTTTTAGTCTTTAACTTGCTTGATAGTATCAATAATTGAACCATCACGGTATTCAACTAAAGCAACAGTCCGATCAGTGTATTCAAGCGGCTTTGGAATACCAACTTGTCCTTCAGCCATCTTTTGCAACTCTTTAATGTCAAGAATTTGCAAACCTGGGACCTTGCCAAATGCAGCAATCAAATCTTGCCGTTTAGGATTAATGGCAATCCCGCGTTCAGTTACTAAGACATCAATGGAGTCTCCTGGAGTAACTACTGTTTCAACAGAAGGAACCACCGTTGCATTACGGCCACGAACAAGTGGGGCAGTAATAATCGTCATTTTAGCATTAGCTGCATCTTGGTGACCACCAATTGCACCACGGATGACGCCATCTGAACCAGTCATTACGTTAACGTTGAAGTCAGTATCAATTTGCAATGCTGACAAAATAGCAACGTCCAAATTATTAACAACTGCACCCTTATTATGAGGATCAGCGTACCATGAAGCGTCAATTTCTTGTTGGTCTTTGTTTTGTGCCATTGAAGCTGCGGCACCCTTATCAAAGTCCTGTACGTCCATGATTTTCTTAACTAGACCTTCTGCAAGCAAATCAGTTGTTGGCTTAGTAATACCGCCTAATGCAAATGAAGCTGTGATGCCATCATCAAGCATTGATTGACGTAAATAACGTGTTACAGCCAAAGCAGCACCACCAGAACCGGTTTGGAATGAAAAGCCTTGCTTGTAATATGGTGAATTAATAATTACTTGATTAACCATTTGCGCAATCTTTAATTCTTTTGGATCCTTAGTAAAACGAGTTGCTCCTGAACCAATTTTATCTGGATCACCAATCTTGTCCACTTTGACAACATAATCAACTTGATCTTGTTTAATTGAAGCTGGAGTATTTGGATATTCGACAATATTATCAGTTAATAAAACCACTTTATCAGCGTATTGCGCATCAATTAAAGCATAACCAAGTGAACCAAAGACAGCATCACCGTCTTGACCATTTGCATTACCAGCTGGATCTGAAACTGGAACACCGAGAAAGGCAATATCAATTTTAATATCGCCCTCTTCAATTGCTCGCGCACGATTACCATGTGAACGGAAAATAACTGGATTCTTTAAACCACCGTGAGAAATAAAGTCGCCTAGTGAACCACGCATTCCTGAAGAAACAATGTTAGTGATAACACCCTTTTTAATGGCTTCAATCACCTTATCGTTCATTACACCGGTAAGTGAAGATGGAGCCAGAGTCAAATCTTTATAACCCATGTTAATGATTTTATCCATCACTTTATTGAAGGCAAAGTCACCATTTCTAAAGTGGTGGTGAAAAGAAATCGTCATCCCATCTTTAAGATTGTTCTTAATTACATCATCAAGTGAATCAACAACCTTGTCTTCACCAGCAGTAACTCGCACTTTAGGTGCAACTCTTTGAACTTCTGGATTACCAATAGTTGCTGATGTAAATGGCTTTAAATTCATTTCTGACATTAAATTGTCTGGTAATTCGCGATTAACTTTATTCTCCAATGTAATTACCCTCCTCATCAATTAAGTTAGAAGCCTTTGCAGTTTCAATGACTCTGTTTGCCTTAGCAACAACTGGCTTATCAACCATTTTGCCGTTCATTGAAATAACACCTGAGCCCTTGGCTTTAGCTTCTCGAATTGCATTTTGAACGTTTTTAGCGTTTTCAATTTCTTCTTTAGTTGGGTTGAAGACATCATTAACCATTGGAATTTGACGTGGGTTAACTAATGACTTACCGTCATAACCAAGCTCATAAATGTATCTGGTTTCACGATAAAATCCTTCAGTATCTTTCATATTTGAAAAGACAGTATCAAAAGCATAAACGTCAGCTGCTCTAGCGGATTGAAGAACCATATTTCGAGCAAATTCCAATTCACGCCCGTCTGGATAACGGTGAGTATGCATATCAGCAGTGTAATCTTCACCAGAAACAGCAAGTCCCATCATTAAAGGTGTTGCTGTAGCAATAGTTGGTGTGTTCAAAACACCTTTAGCACTTTCAATCGCTGCCATAACACCAATTGAACCTTTTTCAACACCGTATTCTTCTTCTGCTTTTTCCATGTCCTTAACTAATTTTTGGATCATTTCAGCAGATTCTGTCTTTGGTAAACGAATAACGTCAACACCGGCTTTAACCATTGCTTTAACATCTTCGTCATAAAATGGCGTATCTTGACCGTTAATCCGAACGACAATTTCAGCACCGCCAAAATCAACGTGCTTAATTGCGTTATAGACAAGCATTCTGGCAGCATCCTTTTCAGTTAAGGAAACAGCATCTTCCAAGTCAAGCATAATTGAGTCTGCACCATAAATACCAGCATCTTTAACCATTGCTGGATTATTGCCGGGCACAAACATCATCGTCCGGCGCAAACGATTCTTTACGTAAGTCATTTATTGCAATACCTCCAATTCTGGTTTATCAGTAGTTTCAGTAGCTCTTTGTGCTGCAGCTAAAGTACGAGCTGCAATGACACAATCAAGTGCACCTTTATCAGTAGCTTTCACCTTCGCATTACTAATACCAAACTTTTCCAAAGTATCAGTAATCACCTTTTTAATTTGATCGCCATATGCTTTGATTACTTCTGAATCCAAATCAATTTGAATCCCATCATTACCTTTAGAAATCATAATTTGAATATCTGAGGATTCTAAAGTTCCTGCGACACCAATTGTTTTAATTTCCATTAATATTCATTCCTTTCTGAATTCTAGTTTGTAAAACTTTTTGATTACTTTTAATGAAGTCCATTGTTATATTCGGAACGAGCAACTTAATTGCTGCTAGGTCACCTGTTTTAATTAGTTGCCTTACTTTAGTTGCAGTGATTACTTGATCATCATTGCTAAATCTTGGCACAATCTTGACTTCAATCTGGGGGCTGAGTTCGTTAATTAAACTCTTATTGTAGAAATTAGTTGTATGTGAGAAAGGTTCTGTCCCCAAATATCGCCGACTGATTGCCAACTTAGGTGCAATAATGTTTTTAAAAACACGTGCATCAATTGTAGTTTGTGTCTTAATTAAATCATCCGGACTTTTTAAGAAATATGCCGGAAAAGTAGCTTGCGAAACTAAATAGTCGCTACCACTAACAACATGAACATTTTTTAAATCAGCAGTTCCATTCTTTACTAGCTGCATCCGCTCTTCAGTTTTAAATAAGGAAGCATCTGTTGCCACAACAAAAATATAAACTAAATCATTTTCTTGACTAGCTAGCTGAGCAAGCCTTTGATGACCCAAAGTAAAAGGGTTAGCATTCATTACAATTGCTGCTACCTTCTTGTCTTTTTTGCCTTCGACCTGTGGAATTGTAGCCAAGTAGTCATTTACATCTGGCGTACCACTTTCTAAAAAAGCAGCTACATCAGTATGAGCCAATTCTGTAAAGCCAAGATGTTGGAAACTAGTTGAGTATTGCGTTTTAGTAAATACAAAATTATGAAAAATCTTTCGGTTAAATTGATATTGTTGTAAAGCTGTTACCATTTGATTAAAACGGCTGCCAGGAGTTGCCCCCCGATTACAAACAGCAATATATTTTAAAACATTGCCGGCTACACTTCCCGTTCCTACTAATTCACCTTCATCATTAATAATACCTAAAGTATGGTCAATGACATCAACTTCGCGAGAACTAAAATCGTGTAAGCCCAATTTAATCAAGAATTTTTCCCATTTAGTCCGAACTGTTTGATCACTTAAATAAAGATCTACGATTTGGTCCATTGGGTCACATCCTTTAAGAAATTAATAATTGCTTGATACATTGCAAGTGGCTGTTCTGCCTGAACTAGATGTCCACAATTCTTGATAATCTGAACCTGAATCTTGGAATTAAGTTTTTGCATTTCAAATGCAAAATGATAATCAAAAAATGGTGAATTTTCTCCTGCTAAAACAAGCATCGGAATTGTCATATCCATTAATACATCGCGCCAATCCTGTTCAGCATGATCAATTAAGCAGAGATAATTATTTTCGGCACGATAAGGATATTCTTTGGCCTCAAGCTTAGCTTTCGCAAACATTTGATCATCAATATGAGCATAGAATGCATTGCCAAAATCGATCTTTAAATATTGAGGATAATTATCCCAACTTAGGTCCTTAAAGCCATATTGCCAAGTTTGATCTTGAACCATCTTTGGTGGTTGATCCAAATCAACTATTGCCCGCACCCGAGAAGCACCATATAAAGAAAGATAAGACCATAAAGTAGCTGCTCCCATTGAATTACCAATAGCAACTACATCATGTAAATCAAGCTTTTGAAATAGTTCTGCCAAATCTTCAGCATGGCGACTAATTCTTTGCCCCTTATACGTTCTTTGTGAACGGCCTTGGTTACGTGGATCAAAAATAATGAAGCGAAAATCATTTTTAAATAATTTTATGACCTCCAGCCACATCTGACTTGACCCACCAATACCTGGAATCGCGACAATTACCGGCTTAGCTTCATTTGTATCGTAATAATGTAAACGGATACCATCATTAGTGGTAAAATCCACTGTTATTACTCCTTACCACATACCAATGACTTTCATCCACAACGTACCGATAATACCAAAAATCAATAAATAAATGATTCCTAATAGGAAGTTCATCTTCCACCATTCACCTTGTTTAACATAACCTGTCGTAGCTAAAATTGAAGCAGGCCCGTTAGCATAGTGAGTTGTTGAGGCATTAATTGCACCAGTAAATGCAAGCAGCATTGCAGCTAATTTAAGTGGCGCACCAGTAGCAACTGCAACGGATAAGAATGGTAAGTACAGTGCTGTCATATGAGCAGTACCGCTGGCAAAGAAGTAGTGGGTATAGAACATTAAAATGACTAAAACGATTAAAACTACTTGCCAACTAACACCGTGCAGACTTAATTGAATTGTCTTTGAGAACCAATCAATAAAGCCAAAGGAAATTAATTTACCAGCCATAAAGACTAAGATTGATAACCAAATCAGAATATTCCAAGCACCAGTTTGCTTTAAAGCATCATTCATTGTTAAAACGCCAGTTAACAGAAGAAGTCCAACTGCTAAGAAAGCAACAAAAGTAGAATCTAATTGCGGAATCTTAATAATTCCTGATAAAACCCAAAGAATAATTGCAATTAGGAAGACACCAGCCATAATCTTTTCAGGTGTTGTTACAGGGCCCATTTCAGTTAAACGGTCGTCAGCCCATTTCTTAGCATTAGGTGTTTCCTTGATTTCTGGTGGGAAAATTTTGTAAATAACAATTGGGATGATAATTGTTGCAACAATTACAGGTACTAATGCGGCAATAAACCAGCTAATCCAGCTCATGTTATAGCCTTTTTCAGCAGCCATTTGGGAGGCAACTAAGTTTGGCGCAGCACCAGTAATAAACAATGCCGTTGAGATAGTGTTAGCATGAAAGGCCATAAAGTCTAAATAAGCACCAATTTTCTTTCGTGATGGGTCATTTGGCTTTGAACCATAACTTTCTGAAATTGACTTAGTAACAGGCCATACAACCCCACCAGTCCGGGCACTGTTAGATGGAATTAAAGCTCCTAAGATTAGTTCCAGACCAGTAATCGCATAACCAATACCGATTGATTTTTTACCGAAGCGTCGGATCATCCAGTAGGCAATTCGATTACCTAAACCGGTTTTACTGATTCCATAAGCCATAATAAAAGCCATCGCAATTAGCCACGCAGCTGAATTACTAAAAGCACTTAAGATACCCTTATTAACAACGCCAGTTTTGGGATCTGGAATATCTTTAATCGGTGCAAGTCCAACCAAAACAGTTGTAATTAAACCAATTAATGTTGTCCCACCAATTGGCAATGGTTTTGTGATACAACCAACAATTGTAGCAACAAAGACAGCAAACATTTCCCAAGCTTGCGGTGTCAAGCCAGCTGGTCGCCAAGGTGTTGCACACCACAGGACGATTCCGATTACCAAAGGCCAAATAAACCCTTTATAATTCACTTTCTCTAAAGTTTTCATGATTATCCTTCTTTATCATTTAAAGGCGATATGTATCGTCAATAATCTTGTAACCTTTGTTAGCAAGCTCTACATCAACCCAGTCTAAATTGCCAGTACCATCATGATAACTTGCAGCTTTAGCATCGTCTTCTTTATGAAAAGCCTGAACCTTTGGCAATAATTCTGCAGCGTCTTCGCGACCTACTCTAACAACTCCATCGGCATCACCTAAAATGATGTCACCAGGATAAACGCTGGTATTACCACATGAAATTGGAACGTTAATTTCACCAGGTCCTTCTTTATAAGGACCGTTAGGCGTTGTACTAACCGCATAAATTGGTAAATCCCAATCCCTCAGTGTGTCAATGTCCCGCATCGGGCCATCAACAACAACGCCGGCAACATGTCTTTGGTCTCGCAGCCATGTCATCATCACTTCACCAATGACAGCTCGTGTGTTGTCACCCTCGTTGTCAATAACAACAACATCACCTGCGTTACAATATTTTAATGCGGCAAAGATTGTTAAATTGTCTCCCGGCCGATTATGAACAGTAAAAGCTGGGCCACACATTTCCTTTTTAGGTTTAGACATTAACCTAATCCGAGGTGACATTGCACCCGTTCTGTTCATGCAGTCTGCCACATTGGATGAAGGTAATTCGGTATAAGCCTTAATTACTGCAGCATCTGGCAATTCTCTTTTTAAAAAAATTCGTTTGCCATCTTCCATTAAAAACGCCTCTTTTTTAATCTAAATTGACACCTGCAAGGACTTCTTGCATCTTATCAGCTGAATTAATCATCTTAGCTTGTTCTTCTTCTGATAATTTTGTTTCGATGACTTGGCTGATTCCAGTACCGTCAACAACCGTTGGAGTTCCTAAATACAAGTCATGCTTGATGCCATATTCACCATTGATTGGTGCAGATAGTGGTAAAACAATGGCATGATTATCTAAAATTGCCCCTACAATTTGAGATAACATTACTGCGATACCATAGAAAGTTGCACCCTTGTTTTCAATGATCTTGCCACCTTTTTGGCGAATATCACTTTCAACAGTTGCTAAGGTTTCATCATTGATTTCATCAAAGTCACGCAATGATTTTCCAGCAACTAAAGACTCATCAAAGTTTTCAAATGAGGTATCACCATGTTCACCTAAAACCATTGAGTTAACACTTGCAACTGGTACATTTAGCTTTTTAGCCAATTCAACTTGTAAACGAGCTGAATCAAGTGAAGTTCCTGTTCCAATAACTTTATTCTTAGGAAAACCAGACAATTTTTGGGTTAATGTAGTCAAAATATCGACTGGATTTGCGGAAACAACAAAAACTCCATTAAAGCCGGAATCAACAACTGGTTGAACAATACTCTTTAAAATATTGACGTTTTTGTTAACCAAATCTAATCTAGTTTCACCAGGCTTACGAGGAACACCGGCTGTAATCACAACAACATCAGCGTCTTTTGCATCAGCATATTCGCCAGGGTGAATGTCGCATTCACCAGCAAAAGGAGTAATGTCTTCAAGATCCATTGAGTCACCGATTGGGCGTTTTTTCACAACATCAGCAATAATTAATTCATTAACTTTTGTATGTTGCAGTAAATCATTAGCAAAGGTTGAACCAACAGCGCCATCACCAACAAGCAGTACTTTTCTATTCATAGTCGAATTTCCTTTCAAATATTTAAAAATATTGTACTTTATTACACAAATTATTATAAAACTGATTAGTTTGTTTTTCAATATTTAAAATAAATAATTTTATTTTTAAATTTTTAAACAAGAAACCATTGATTTAATCCGCTTACTTCAATTGATTTCAATCAAAAAAGAAACTATCCCGTTTGAGATAGTTTCTTTGTGATTATTTTCTTTAGAATTACTAGTTATTCGCTTGAATGAATTCCGTCATCTGAATGGCAGCTTGACGACCAAAAATAACAGTTTCGGCAATTGAATTACCACCAATACGGTTATTTCCGTGCAGTCCGCCTGATACTTCACCAGCAGCGTACAAGCCTTTAATAATGTTACCGTTTGTATCTAAAACTTCAGTTTTTGGTGTAATATGAATTCCACCCATCGTGTAATGAATTGCAGGATGAATGTGAATTGCATAATAAGGACCGTGATCAATTGAGCGATCCATTCCGGTCTTACGATCAAAATCAGAATCATTTTTAGCAGCAACAGCATCATT
This sequence comes from Lactobacillus sp. ESL0679, assembly GCF_029433515.1. Taxonomy (GTDB): domain Bacteria; phylum Bacillota; class Bacilli; order Lactobacillales; family Lactobacillaceae; genus Lactobacillus. The sequence continues at coordinate 285,227 of NZ_JAQTIG010000002.1, forward strand.
CCAATTTGCAACAGTTGCTGCCAAATTATCGGCATCAACACCAATTTCTTGAGCTAAATCAGCAAGTGTTGCACCATGCTTAACTAAACCAACATGATCATAAAATTCAACTGCAGTAAAGTTGTCACGAATTCCTTGGTCGAATACCAGATAAGCGCCATCTTCATGCAAATTAGTAATTGCATCGGAAACAATTTTTCTTGTATTTAGTTCATTAACAAACCGTTTTCCAGCATTATTAACTAAAATCGCACCTTCACCACGAAGCCCTTCACCAATCAAATAAACATGATCGGTATCAGTTTGAGCAGTTGGGTGAACTTGAATAAAGTCCATTTGCTCTAATTGAGCATCAACTGCACTAGCTAATTTCAGACCATCACCAGTAGCACCTGGTTGATTAGTTGTCTTATATTCAGCAAGATCTGGACGATACTTCTTAATCATTTCTTTAGAAGCACCAAATCCACCTGAAGCAAGCATCACTGCCTTAGCATTAACTGTTTTAACACCTGTATCAGTTTCAACTTCAATTCCAGTAACTTGCTTTGCGCCATTTTCAATTAACTTGATTACTTTAGAATTATTAAAAATCGGAATATTGTCTTCCTGAATTTTCTTTAAAGAACCAGTAACAAGGTAACCACCAACTGGAGCCATTGATGCTGGACGGTGAGCACGTTTTTTGCTCATTCCGCCAGTAATTGTTAAATTAGTCAATTCAATACCATGCTCCATTAACCAGCTAATTGCAATTGCCGAATGGTCAACAAAGTAACGCAATAAGTCGCGATCGTTCATTAAACCGCCACCCTTTAAGGTTTCCTTGTAAAAGTCTTCCTTATCGTCAATAATGCCGTCATTTAATTGCACCAAACTTTCAGAAGCATTCATCCCTGATGATGCCCTGTTAGTATTGCCACCTAAATCATTATTTTTTTCAAAAATTGCAACATTTAATCCTAATTCATGTGCCTGAATTGCAGCAGTTAAGCCAGTACCACCAGCACCAACGATTATTGCATCATAGTCACTTTTAATTTCAGAACTTTGACTTGGGGTAAAAATAAATTTTGCCATATTTCTCCTCTATTATTTATTCTTCGGGTTTTGTCCGGTCAATATTGGTCATTTCCATGTAATCCATCCACTCATCATATTGAGCTTCAGTTACTTCGCCGCTCTTTAAAGCTGCCTCCTTCAAAGTAGTACCTTCTTTATCAGCAGCTTGTGCAATCTTAGCAGCAGCATGATAGCCAATGTGAGGCGACAGTGCAGTTACAGTCATTAATGAATTTTCCAATAATTCGTCCATTCTTACAGAATTGACGGTCAGACCAGCAACCATTTTATCAGCAAAGCCAGTAATTGTACCAGTTAAAATATCACAAGAATCTAAAAATGCAGCAATCATCACCGTCTTAAAGACGTTCATTTCAAAGTTACCTTGTGAAGCTGCAAAAGTAATGGTTGTGTCGTTACCGAAAACTTTAGCGGCAGCCATTGTGACAGCTTCAGCTTGTGTTGGGTTAACTTTACCCGGCATAATTGATGAGCCTGGTTCATTGGCAGGAATGTTTAATTCATGATAGCCAGCACGAGGACCTGAAGCTAAGAAACGGATATCTTGAGCAATCTTGAACATATCAGCAGCTAAGGTCTTTAAAGCACCATGAACCACATCAAGACCGGAGTGATGGGCTAATCCCCAGAATTTGTTAGTTTTAACTTCAAAAGTATGACCATAATCTTCTGATAGTTTACCAGCAATCTTTTCAGTCATTCCTGGTGCAGCATTCAAGCCTGTACCAACTGCAGTACCACCAATTGCTAATTCGTACAAAGTTGGCTTCAATTCTTTAATGTAAGCTAAATCATGCTTCAATGCTGAAATATAACCGGACAATTCTTGACCAAAGGTAACAGGAGTTGCGTCTTGCAAGTGAGTGCGACCAACCTTAACTGTCTTCCAATATTTGTCTTGCTTAATCTTCAATTCATCAATTAAGTGTTGGATTGCTGGCTCTAATTTATCCAAAGCTTCAACAGCTACAATATTCATTGCAGTTGGGTAAGTATCGTTAGATGATTGTCCGCGATTGACATCATCATTTGGCAAAATATCCAACCCAGGATGCAGTTTGTTAGCTAAGTTAGCAACAACTTCATTAACGTTCATATTACTTTGCGTACCTGAACCGGTTTGCAAAACATGAAGCGGAAAATCTTTTTGTAAATCAACATCATCAAGCTTTAAAAGCTCGTTGATTGCATCTTCGATTGCTGCACCCTTTTCTTCAGGCTCATCACCAACTTCAACATTTGATTGAGCAGCTGCCTTCTTCAAATGTAAAAATGCACGAACAATTGCCAATGGCATTAATTCACCACTTGGGAAATTATTGCGGCTACGTTCTGTTTGTGGGCCCCACAATGCATCCTTAGGAATTTTTACTGGACCAATCGTATCGCTTTCTACACGGTATTCTTCTTTGCTCATAATAAGTCTCCTTTTGGGACTGAATCCCTAATATTCTTAAAATTATACTTTAGTTTTTTAAATTCCACACTAATAATACATTTTTTAACTAAAATTTTCAATAATTTAAAAATAAAAGGTGATTTTTTAATTATTTAAACAAAGCCGTTTAGAAGCAACTTTTTTAATTCATTAATACGATTTTACTGCCATGAAGCTGAGTTACTCCTAGTTTACCCGCAACGACTTCACAATTGGCCGCAGTAATTCCACCACCAGCTAAAATCTCAATTTTGTCTTTTGCCCATGACACAATTTCTTGTAAGTGTGGTACAGCTTCCATAATTGGCTGTGTTAAATCACCGCCGTGAGTTAGGATTCTTTTAACGCCATGTATAGCTAGCCAATTCAAGCTTTCCTGTTGGCATTCTTGCGGAATTTCATCAAATGCCATGTGCATTACAACAGTCATGTTAGCAGCTTGAGCAGCAGCAATTAATTTTTTCATTTGTGCTTTATCTAAATTATGTGCAGCAGTCAAACAGCCAAAAGTAACTGCATCAACATTCAATGAAGCACAAATTTTTAAATCTTCCAGCATAATCGCAAATTCTTCATTATTATAGATAAAATTACCGCCACGCGGTCTAATCATAACAACTACCGGCACATTATGCTGGTGAGCATAATCAACAGATTGCTCAATCACACCATATGATGGCGTCGTTCCGCCGACAGCTAAATTATTATTTAATTCGATTCTGTTAGCTCCTGCCGCAATTACTCTTGGTATAACAGTAAAATTTTCAACACAAACTTCTTTAAGCATCTTATTCTCCTATTATTTTTTAAAGTTATAGCGATATTTATAGTACAATATATTAGTATAATATATTAATTTCAAACATAGGCAGAGGAAAATATAATTATGCAAACAACTAAAATAATCAAACGTTGGTATTTATGGCAAACAATTATGCAATTACTAATTGCTACTGCAGATATGATCTTATTTAATAATCATAGTGCTACACTAGCATTTTTCTTCATTATTTTAGAATTTACTCAGTTAATTGATACTGTAATCCAACCTTTAAATAATTATTTTCAAGTATTTATCTCTATTTTTACCATTCCACAGTCGCTTATAATAATTACTAAATTTACTCGAAAGTTTTACTTAATTAATCTTGATTTTGCAGTCACAATCGCTATTCTATATCTTTTAATTGCTTTTATTCCAATAACCAAATTGGCTATCTCACAAATTAAAAGTACTCTTGGTCGCTTTTTTATTCTATTCATCATTTTTTCAGGTATCGATCCAAAAGGTCTCACTATTCACTGTAGTAGCTGGTTAATTGTACTAACATCATCTGGTTTTACCAACGCTATTTTATTTACTATTGTTGCTTTAATTGCCATGCACGAATGGAATTTTCAATTACCACAACTTAAGATAAGTAAACAGACTAACACTAAAGTCATACTCTTAATAATTATTTTTGTTACAGCAGATTGCTTTTTCAACGGCTTTAATCGGGCTACCAATTGGAATAACCTAATTACTAACTGGAACTTTCATTTTAAAGCTTTTAATTTAATGATGCTTTTAAGTGGCGTTAAGGCTGGAATTAGTGAAGAAATGCTAATACGTTTTTGCACGTTAAATTTATTGCTAAAACTTTTTTATCATAAACACTGGCAAGGACAAATATTAGGAACCGTTACCATTTCAAGTATGCTCTTCAGCTTATTGCATCTTTTTAACATAATAGCCGGACAATCAGTAGCAGCCAGTATTCAACAAGCAATTAATGCATTTTGTAGTGGTATTGTCTTTGCAGCTATATATTTATATACCAACTCTATTCTCTTGACCATAATTTATCATAGTATATTTGATCTAGCTGCATTTGTGACCAGCGGTCAGATTATTATGCCCGTTCCGACAACATTTGATTGGCAAGAAACATTAACGCTCTGCATAATTTATCTTGTCTTTACTTATTTCCTTCTTTCTGGTAAACGTAAAGACGTAGTAATTTATAATCTACAACAGCAAAAGCTGGCATAAAATAAAACCGCGTTCTGATAAACGCGGTTTTAATTAAATAATCTCAGCAGCAAGATTATTTTTCATATTAGCTAAGGCAAAACGATGATTTTCTGGTGTTGTTCCAGCAACACCAGCTTGATGCACAACAACTTGATAACCTAGATTATAAGCATAAATGGCTGTTTGCAAAATACAAATATCAGTACAAGTCCCGACCAAGTGGACTTTTTTAACATCCCGCATCCGCAAATCTAAATCAAGATTTGTCCCAACAAAAGAACTATATCGTGTTTTAGCCATTGCCCATACGTTAGTCTTATCCTTATTTGCCTCATACCACGGCTTTAACTGGCCATAAAAGTCACGACCACTTGTTCCCTCGATATTGTGTGGCGGAAATAGCTTACTTTCTGGATGAAAAGGATCATTTAAATGATGACAGTCTGTTGGTAAAATAACATAATTACCTGTATTAGCAAATTGTTCAGCCAAAGTAATAATCGTTTTCTCGCAATCTTGACCTGCCTTACCACAAGTTAATGAACCGTGATCAGCAACAAAATCATCGGTATAATCAATAATTAGTAATGCCTCTTTGTTTTCCATTGCATTCTCTCCATAAATCAAAACATTTAATTATAATTATACCTTAAGCGTTGCTAAAATACGAATTATTTTTTAATAATAAAGTTAAATATAGTAAAAAAGTTAACTATATCTTTAAAATTTCTGAATTAATCGCAACAATTACCGTTGATAACGACATCAAGATTGCGCCCACTGCTGGATCTAACATAATCCCAATTGGTGCCAAAATACCTGCTGCTAGTGGTAATGCAACAATATTATAGCCTGCACCCCACCATAAGTTTTGAACAGTTTTTCGGTGCGTGTTTTGAGCTAATTCTAAAAAATCAACAATGTCTGACAGACGACTATTAACCAGAACTACATCTGCAGAGTCAACTGCCACGTCAGTCCCGGCACCAATTGCTACGCCAATATCCGCACGGGCCAAACTTGGTGCATCGTTAATCCCATCACCAACCATCATCACTTTACTGCCATTTTGCTGCAAATTAGCGACAATTTTTTCTTTATCCGCTGGCATCAATTCCGCATAGACCTCGGTAATACCTAATTGGCGGGCTATCCCCTGTGCCGCAGACTGATTGTCGCCAGTCAACATCACTGGTGTAATCTGATGCTGCTTAATTTTACTAATCAATGAAGCTGCGTCGGGTTTAAGTTGATCACCAACCGCTACGTAGCCCAACACAGTATGTCCCTTCAGCAAATAACTAACTGTATAATCTGCAGTTACAACTTGGTGAAAGTCAGGGACTTGTTCACGAACGGCTTTTTCATTAATCAGAAAATATTTTTGACCAGAAATTGTTGCTGTAACTCCTTTTCCCGGCAGATTTTTACTATCAGAGATTGGTAACAAATCTATTTTGTGAGTGCGGGCAAATTGTAGAATGCTCTGTGCAATTGGATGAGTCGAATCTTGCTCAAGTGAAGCAATCAGCGTCAATACTTGTTCTTGCGTCATTTGTTCATTTAGGCTGGCATATTTGCGCACTTGAAACTTGCCTTCGGTTAAGGTTCCAGTCTTATCAAGTAACATGTAATTAATTTTGGGGCTCAAGTCAATCACATTACGGTTTCTAATTAGTAACCCATTCTTGGCACCAATCGCCATACTCTTGGCACTAACTAGCGGAATCGCCAATCCTAATGCATGCGGACAAGCAATTACTAATACTGTCACTAGTCGCTCAAGTCCGGCGGCAATCCCTTGATTAGTAGTCCAAACAATCAGCGCAATTATTCCAATAATTAGTGCTGCATAAAATAGCCAGCCTGAGACTTTAGCGGCAAGTGTTTGCAAATTTGATTTATCCCTTTGCGCGGATTGAACCAACTGATTAACATTAGCCAAAAAACCATTATTAGCAGAATTTGTTACCTTAATGGTTAACTTTCCAGAACCATTGCTGGCACCACCAATTATCTGGTCTCCCTTTTGGCGCGTGACCAATCGTGCTTCGCCAGTAACAAGTGATTCATTTACCTCACTTTTTCCAGCAATAACAGTACCGTCAAGCGGGATACTTTCACCAGCTTTGACAATAACTACAGCGCCCTTTTTTACTTGTGCAAGTGGAACGTTAATTATTTGATTATCCCTTTGAACATGAACTTGATCAGGCAATAACTTAGCTAAATCATTAACAGAACTCCCAGCTCGCATAATTGAATTCATTTCAATCCAGTGCCCTAACAGCATAATCAAAATTAAAGTTGCTAGTTCCCAGAAGAAGTCCATCACATGACCAGAGTTTGGGTAAAAATTGTTTTGAATAAACGCATATAAACTGTAAATGTAAGCAGTAGTAATCCCAAGTGAAATTAACGTCATCATTTCTGGCTTTTTATCTTTTAACTCATAAAAGGCACCACTGAGAAATGGTTTGCCGCCATAGATAAATAAGGCAGTTGCAAATATTATCACTACCCAGTCAGAGCCTGGAAAAGAAAACTGAAATAAAAGATGAACTCCCATTGCTGGACTTAAAAACAAAATTGGTAATGCCAAAATCAGCGATACCCAGAATTTTTGCTTTAAATTACCCATGTGCATCATTTGCCCACCATGCATCATCATGTCATTACCATGCATTGACATTTTACCCATGTGCGTAATCGGCTGTTGCTGATGCATCTGCATTTCAGGTTTACCCGTCATTTTCATTTTTGCCAAAATAAATCAATCCTATCTTTATACAACTAACTCTATCTGTTCTGCACCCTTAATCTACTGTGGCAAATGATGGTTGTCAAAAATTCGGTACTAAAAAGCTAGGACTAAAATCCTAGCTTTTGATGAATTATTTAGCTAATTTTGTTTGACGATAAAAATGAAATGCTAAACCGATGATTAATCCAATTACTGCCGGAATAATCCAATCCATACCAATTGACGCAAATGGCAAAAGCCGTAATTGCAATGCCCGAACTTGCAAAGCCCAGTGAGTTTGACTGATAACTGGTGGAAATGAAGCAACCATATCAAAAATCGCAGGAATAATTGTTAATAAAACTACCCAGAAATAAACTATTGGGTCGTGATCAAACAAGCTTGCTGTAATTGACAGGATAATTAAAACCATTGCAATTGGATAAATAAACATTAACATTGGCGTCGACCAAGAAATAATCGTATCCAACCCACAATTAGCAGTTAAAAACGACGCAAAAGTCATAATTCCCAGCCAAGCATGATAACTAACCTTGCTAAAACTACGATGAAAATCTTGTGCAAATGCAGCAATTAAGCCAACTGCAGTCGTTAGACAAGTTAAGGTAACTAGAGTTGCCAATAAAGCATGACCGAAATTACCTAAATAATAGGTAACAATCTGATTGAAAACTGTTCCGCCATCTGGTGAAATGTGATAATGATTGAGAGTTGTTGCCCCAAGCCAAATCAAGCCAATATAGATAATACCAATGGCGCTGGTCGCTAAGACCCCTGCACGAGCTGTAACTTTTGCATTGCTTTTGGCACTTGTCTTACCTAATTGCCGAACAGCAGAAACAATTGTATACCCGAAAGCTAACCCTGCTAAGGCGTCCATTGTGTTGTAGCCTTCCAAGAAGCCGTTAAAAAATGGTGCACTTTGATAAGCCGCGGTTACCTGTTGCTGTTTGGCTGCACCCATTGGTGAAGAAAAGGCCATTAAGAAAATGGCAAAAAGCAACAATAGAAAAATTGGATTTAAAATTCGACCAATGCTGTCCAAAATCGTTGATTGCTCATAAGAAATGATAAATGCCAAAATAAAGAAAATTGCTGAAAAAATTAGTAAACCAGGTTTAGCTAATTTTTGTGGTAAAACTGGCTGTAAACCAACCGAAAAGGAAATACTCGCCGTTCTTGGAGTAGCAAATAGTGGCCCTAAAGTTAAGTGAATTAAGACCATAAAGACCAAAGCGAATTTAGGTCCTAATGGCCGACCAATATCAAAAACTCCCTTGGCGTGGCTGGCACTAATTGCCAAAACTGCCAGAAGTGGTAACAGAACGGCAGTGATCAAAAAGCCAATTGTGGCAATTCCCCAATTTGCGCCGGACATTTGTCCTAAATGAATGGGAAAGATTAGGTTTCCTGCCCCAAAAAATAGTCCAAATAATAATGAAGCAACAACCAAATATTGTTTCCACGTTAATGGCTTGGTATTTATGTCTCGTTCGATTTCTTCCATTTAATTAACCTCCAGTTTTTATTCAATGCAATAATAAATTCATTACTGCTAGCACACGTATTTATTTTTCAAGATTGTCACTTCCTAAAAAGCGAAATTTAGCAGGTAACTAAAAAAGCACCCTTGATTCTTAAAAAATCAAGGGTGCTTTTGCACGGTACCACCTATCTTACTAATAAATCAACATAAATATCAACTTATTAATCACTTCACGTACAGCAATTGCGATACGCTAACACGTTAATGGGTGTCACCAATACTAGCTACTTTTACTTCACTAGATAGCTCAAAGTTACTTTCCAGTTGCTGTCGTGGTTCATTTTCACCGTCTGAACTCTCTTTAGCACTACTTGCAACTGTACTCTTCTTTTCTTCGCTTGTTTAAATATTAATAATATTTTAATCATTAAGCCATTTTTTGTCAACAAGAAAATGAAAAAATTTGCTGAAACTATGATTCTGTCTGTGCTGTTTTTACTTTGACAAAACTACAAGCAAGACCAATTACTAAACCAACAAGAGCGGGAATTAACCAGTCCATCCCAATTGCTGCAAACGGTAAATATTTAAGCTGCATAGCATGTAAAGCCAGTGCTAATGGACTTTGACTGATCACTGGCGGAAAGGCAGCAACCATGTCTAAAAATGCTGGGATTAATGTAAACAGTACAACCCAGAAGTAAACAACAGGGTCACGGTGAAATAATGACGATGAAATTGATAGTAAGATGAGCACCATTGCAAATGGATACAGAAACATGAGCATTGGTGTTGACCAAGAAATAATCGTATCAAGGCCAAAGTTAGCTGTCAAAAATGAAGCTAGCGTCATCAAAAATAGCCAAGCATGGTAACTCACTTTAGAAAAACTACGGTGAAAATCTTGTGCAAATGCTGCAATCAGACCAACAGCAGTCGTCAAACAGGTTACTGTGATTAGAGTTGCTAGTAAAGCATGACCAAAGCTGCCGAGGTAATAAGTAACAATTTGGTTAAAGGCTACTCCACCATCTGGTGATAATTTAAAATGATTCAAGGTAGTAGCACCAAGCCAAATTAACGCAACGTAAATCAGGCCAATCGTGCTTGTAGCTAGAACACCAGCTTTAGCCGTTACTTTAGCATTGCTCTTTGCAGTGGTCTTACCCATTTGGCGAACAGCAGTTACTACTGTTACCCCAAATGCTAGTCCAGCCAAGGCGTCCATTGTATTATAACCTTGCAAAAAGCCGTTAAAAAATGGTGCTTGTTGGTAAGCAGCAGTCACCTTTTGAGCATTAGCGCGACCCATTGGTGAAAAAAAGCCTAACAAAAAGATAACAAATAGTAGTAACAAAAAGAGTGGATTTAGTATTTTTCCGATACTAGTTAAAATATTAGATTCCTTATATGCGACTAAAAAGGCACAGATAAAAAACAGTGCGGAAAAGACAAACAATCCTGGTTGTGCCCATGATTTAGGCAAGAGCGGCAAAACACCAACGGTAAATGAAATGCTGGCAGTACGTGGTGTCCCAAAGAGCGGACCGATTGTTAAGTGAATTAACACCATAAAAATTAACGCAAAAGCAGAACCTAGCGGCAGACCAATGTCATAAACACCTTTGGCATGCGTGACGCTAATTGCTAATACTGATAGTAACGGCAATAAGACAGCAGTTACCAAAAAGCCAAGGGTAGCTTGACCCCAATTAGCTCCTGCCATTTGGCCTAAGTGGATGGGAAAAATTAAATTTCCAGCGCCAAAAAATAAGCCAAATAGCAATGATGCTACAACTAAATACTGTTTCCAAGTTAATGGTTTTTGATTAACATCTTGTTCTAATTCATTCATACTTAACCTCCATTTGGATAAAATTGTTCAATTCTTGTTTGGATGCTAATTTTAACTTTCATCAGTCCATCACCTGCCTATTTTGCAATAAAAAAGCACCCTTGAAGTTTCTTCAAGGGTGCTTGCTCGGCACGGTACCACCTATTTTACCGTTAATTCATGCATCTGCCTAAATTAAACAGTCACTTCACGTACGGCCAAAAGCAGCGATACGCTAACACGATAATGGGTGTTACCAATCCTAGTTACTTAGTTCACTAGATAGCTCCAAGGGATTTTCTGTTTGCATTCGTGATTCCATTTCAGTAATCGGAACTCTCTGTACATTACCTGCAAACTTACTTTTCTTTTCATTGCTTTTCAAATATTAAGAATATTTTAATTATTAACTCATTATTTGTCAAGCAAAATTACGTAAAAAAATACAACAGCACAATAAAATGCTGTTGTATTAGTTTTTTTCGGGCTTTTTACCACATACCGATTACTTTAGTCCAAAGTAATCCGCCGCCAAGCCAGATAATATTCAGAACCACGCCGATAATTGCGCTTAATTTCCACCAATCTTTATTAGAAACATAACCAGTTGATGAAAGCAAGGCTGCAGGACCAGCAGAATAAGTTGAAGTTGATAGGTATAATGAACCATCAAGAGCAAGCATTAAAGCTGCCATCAATGGTGGAACACCGGCACCAATTGCAACTGATAAAAAACCGGCATACAAGGCTGAAATTTGAGTTGAAATACTTGGGAATAAGTAATGTAAATAGAAGTAAACTAGGTAAAGAATTACCAAAACCCAAATCCAATTCATTCCGTGTAATGCATTACCCAAAGTCTTTGAGAACCACGGGAAGAAGCCTAATGTCATTAGTTTTTGTGACATTAACATGATAATTGACAACCAAGTTAAAATATTCCAAGCAAAACTTTGACCGAGTAAGTCTTTAACATTAATTACGCCAGTAATTAACAATAGAGCTACGGCAATAAAACTAACTTCGGTTGCATCAATACCAAATTTTGAGCCAATAAGCCATAAAACAACGGCCAAGATGAAGACAACGGCCATAATTTTTTCGGCAACAGTTGTTTTACCTAATTCCTTCAGTTTGTTATCAGCCCATGCATGAGCATTTGGTGTTGCCTTAACCTCAGGTGGATAAATCTTATATAAAATAAGCGGTACAACTATTAAAGAAACAACCCCGGGTACGATTGCAGCAACAAACCATTGCATCCATGAGATTGAGATGTTCTGCGTTTTAGCAATTCCCAATGCTACCATATTACCAGCAAGTCCAGTAAGGAACATAGTTGAGGTAACAATGTTCACTTCGTATTCATTAAAGACTAAGAATGAACCCATCTTTCTTTGGGTACCCTTCTTAGGATCGGAACCCATTTCTTTGGACAAATTATCAATAATTGGGTACATAATACCGTTAACACGGGCGTTATTACTTGGAATTCCAATTGCTAAAACAGTTTCAACCATTGATAATGCATATGCCAAGCCTAAAGTTCTCTTACCAAAGGTTTTAACGAAGAAGTAAGCGATTCTTTTGCCAAGGCCTGACTTAATAAAGCCAGCAGCCATGAACATGCACATTGCAACCATCCAAGCAGTTGAATTACCGAATCCAGCTGTGACTTCATCCATCTTAAAGATACCAGTCAAGGTCGCAATCACGATGGCAATAATCGTCGTTGCCATCATTGGTAGTGGTTTAGTAACACAGGCAATAATTGTCGCAATAAAAATTGCAAACAAATGCCATGCAGGAATACTGATTGCAGCAGGTTTTAATGGCGTTACTAGCCACAGGATGATGCCAACTGCTACGGGCAGCAGCCACTTTTTCCATTCAAATTTATCTAACATTATTTTTCTCCTTTATTTTTGGCTTTACCGATTGCTTGGTTAACAGCTTCTACTAAGGCTTTAGTGGTACTTGTCGCGCCTGAAATTGCGTCAACATCTGTCGAGTTTTGGTCAACTATTTGTTGAGGCAATTGCTTAATTGCAACCGCACCAATGCCTTCAGTTTCATGGTTTTCAAGTACTTCAACATTGCTAATAGTTTGATCCTGATAAGTTACCCGAACCAAGACCTTACCACCAATTCCAGCTTCAGATGACCCTAAATATTGGTTAGACTTAAGTTCAATCTTGCTTTCACTCTCGCTATCAATTAAGTCATTAATTCGCGGTACTTGTTCAGTAAGCTTAACTTCTGCAGCATCTGATAATTGGGCCACATTTTCGCCAGCAATTTTGCCAAAAATTAAACATTCTGCCAAGTTGCCGCCACCTTGATAACGATTAGCACAGATGCCGCCCAATTCTCCAGCACTGTATAGGCGTTTAATCGGCTGATCAGCGTTATTGAGAACTCTGGCTTGTTCATCATGTTGCGGGCCGCCCTGGGTATTCAAAACGGCTGGAGCTAGCTTAATAGCATATACCGCATCGTTTAAATTAAAGCTGCTCATTGTTTCTGGTGCCCGCCCAAATTCTAAATCACGACCACTATCTGCAAAGCGATTGAACCGGCTGATTGTAGCAATCAAAGTATTGGCAGATAACTTCATTTGGTCTGCTAAAGCGGCTACTGAATCAGCCTTAATTAATTTATCAAAGAAATTCTGATATTTTAAATTACCGGCTTTTTGTTCCTGAACAAATTTTTGATATTGTTGTTCATCAAAGACAAGCCAAGCATGATCGTAAGCGTGTGGCAACAAGTAATCGCCATGCTGGAAAATATGACCGTGCCGGAATTTTGCATCCTCACGCATAAACCGACTGCCATCGTCAGCTATGGCAATAATCGAACCTGATTTCACATTTTGCCAGCGACTAATTTGGCGACCACGCTGACCAGCTTCTTCTGCAATTACGTAGCTAGGAACTATGCCAAGGGATTCATAATTGCTCATGTGCCACATCTTGGCGCCAACTTCGCCGGCCATCTTGATGCCGTCGCCTTTATTATATAAGGTACCTAATGGGGTTAAGTGCGTAATATGCAAATAATCCTGTTGCATTTTATCATTATTTTCAAAGCCACCAGTTGCAAGCACTACACCCCTTTTAGCATGAATACAGTATTGCTTTTCTTGCCGCTTAATTACAACCCCAGTGATTTCATCAGTTACTGGGTCCTGCAATAATCTTGTTGCTCTTGAATTTAGCCAAATATCAATTTGGTCTTTTCGCTGTAACGTTTCCTGACGAATAACCTTCCACAGTCCTGCATCAAAATCACGATTATGAACTAAAGCAAAGTCAAACGTTGTAGCACCTTGATATTCCGGATATTCACATAGCTGCTTCTTATTCGCTAAATGATCACCTAGCTGAAAATCTTTTGACCAAATAAACGGGTTTAAACCAAAATACTTTTTAAAATATTCCGGCATTTCTATAAAGCCATCAAGATAGACATCCATTGTCTTTTCGTCAACGGCAAAAGGTGCAGCTAGTTCATGATAATAATCAGAAATTTGCTGACGATCATGGGCCATTGCGACGTGCTGAGCAGAATATCGAGTATTGCCACCCTCATGACCGTATGGTGCAGCTTCGACTAGTAAAACTTGGGCACCATTATCAGCTGCAAATCTTGCTGCAGTAGCACCAGCACCACCAAAACCTAAAACGATGACATCATAATCGCCATTCCATTTAGTATTTTTAGTTACTTTCACGGTTAAGGCTCTTTTCTACTTCTTAATATTTTGCAATGCTTGCTTGACTGCATCCTTAAACGCTGCACTAGTTACACTAGCACCACTGAAGGCATCAACATCGACTGTTTGCTTAGCCAACATTGCTTTTGTTAAAGCTGGAATAGCACGACCACCAAGTGATGGTGTTTCTTTTTGCTGCAAAGTTTCAATATCAGTAATCTTGTCATCGCTAGCAGTTACCCGAACGATAATTGGAACATCATTAATACCATTTTCACTGATGCCAATACCTTGATTAGGACCAGCTTCATAATCACTTGTCGAAATGTGGGCGTCAGATTGTAATTCTGGTGCCTTACTTGCATGACTAATAACTTCAAAGTCAATAATCTTGCGCTTTGGCCATGCAGCGTTTTCTCCCGCGATTTTTCCTGAAATTAATAAATCAGCAATACTGTTAGCACCGATATATTTAGTAGCAAAAATGTCACCTAATTCTCCAGCTTCATAGAGATGAGGAATGACGTTATTTGCCATATCAAGCACTTCACAGTTTTCATTACGGCGACCACCACCGTGAGTATGCAAGATATTATGACGAATTGGAATTGCATAGTATGGACCTGCACCAAATGTGCGCATTGTCTCAATTTTCCGGTCCAAAACCATGTCACGTTCCATTTTGTCAGTGAAGAAATTAAAATCAGTAACTGCTTGTTCCAATTTAGGAGCCTTAATCTTTTCAGCTAATTCTGCAATTGAATCTGCCTTGATGGCATAAGAAATTAATTCCTTAATTTGATCAGCTTTAGCAGAATCATCTTTAGCAAGTTGCTCATATTGTTTTTGATCCATTACAATATGCGGATGATTTTGGTTAGGCAACATAATCCAGTTACCGTGGTTGTACTTATAACCGTGGCGATCTTCTTCGTCCTCACGATAATAACGTGTACCGTCATCCCCGGCCACAAAAATACTACCGTTAAATAGGCTCTTCCAGTTAATCATGTAAGCGAACTTTTCTCTTGGTTGACCTTCATTTAATGAAAAACCGTGTGAGTCATAGTTGGACATGTGCCATAAACGTGCACCAGACTCAACAGCAAGATCAATTCCTTTACCCTGGTTGTACAATGTCCCAATTGGTGCTAATGACCCTTGACCCAAAAAGTTTTGTACCATGTCTTGATTGTTTTCAAAACCACCACATGAGAGAACAACACCATTTTTGGCAGCTACATAACGAACTTGACCTTGGTGCTTAATTTGAACACCCAAAATTGTTTTGGTTTCTGGATCTTGAATTAAATGTTGAGCTGGACTTGAGAACCAGACATCAATCTTATCTAATCTTTCGTAAACTTTTTTACGCAGTAATTTCCAGAAACCACCATTGTACATTCCCTGAGTCATACTTTGCGAACGCATTGTTGACGCATGACGATATTCAGGATACTCACCCTCAGGTCTTCTACCTGTGTATTGAGCTTCAATACCAAAATATTTCTTTGAGTATTCCTTCATCTGCAAAACATTATTGACAAAGGTATCTAAGTCCTTAGGGTCATATTTAAAGGGATAATAAGTTTGCTTGTAATAATCACGTAGATCTTCAAAGTTATCGCTCCACGCAAAAGCACCACCAGCATAACGAGTATTACCGCCCTCTTGTCCTTCAGGAGCAGCATCTATTAATAATACTTTGGCATTGTTATCAGCTGCAAATCTAGCTGCACCTGCACCTGCACCACCAAAACCGACTACAATTACATCATAGACGGCATCCCATTTAAGAGTTGAATTGTAAAGCAAAATAGTTACCTGCACTTTCATAAATCTATTAACAGAAATAAATATATCGTTTTCATAAACATAAATCTACTTTATTTTTAATCGATATTACTCAAAAAAGTTACTCTTAGAGCTTGACTTACCAACTGTTTATTGCAATTATTCAAGTGATTTAATATAATATAAAAAGATTCACTTATAAATAATATTTATTATTTTTCTTAAAAAAGGATTATCTCAGAATGAATGAAAAAGATTTAATTTATTTTTGTAAATTGGTTGAAAGTGGTAATTACACCACTACCGCGGCTTATTTTGGCGTTACTCAGCCAACAATCTCGATGGCCATCAAAAGGCTGGCCAAAAAGTTTGAAGACCCATTGATTGTTCAGAAAAATCGCAAAAGTAAGTTAATACTGACCAATGCCGGTGAATTACTTTATCAAAAAGCTAAAATCTTAATCCAAGATATTGCCAGCATTAATTACGACGTTAAACATGCCAGTGACAAAAAAATCCGGCTTGCCTTTTCTGGTGAAGCCGGAAGTTCTTATATTCCCGATATTATTCAAAAATTTTTCCAAGTAGGCCTAACTCACCTGCTTGACACTCATATTGAACGGTCAGCCGATGCCTTTTCTGATCTCACTAATGGTAAGGTTGATGTCGCAATTTACTCCTGGATGGTTAAAATTAACGACCCAGATTACTTTATCCATAACTTACAAAAGACAGAATTAGTAATCATTACTGGACTTGATGACCCGTGGAAAGATGTCCATGAAGTCAGCGCAGCCCAATTACGAGACAGACGCTTTATTGCCCGCGAGCGTGGTTTCTTAACTAGAGAATGTCTTGAGCAGGAAGCAAAATTAGGCGACTTTGCCCCCGACATTGTTTATACAGCAACCACAATGAAGTTAATGATTGACCTTGTAAAGCGCAACGTCGGTATTGCTCTAGCAATGGAAAGTAGTTTAAAAGACGTCACGGGAGTTCATATTGTCCGCTTGAATTCTGGACAAAAATTATGGGCATATATGCAGATTGCGATGCGCAAGAGTTTTGTACCAAATAAATACCAGCGTGAAGGTATTGAAATTTTACGTCATTTTAAACCATAAAAAATAAGCTATTCGGATTTGAATAGCTTATTTTTTATTTTATCTTATCTAAGACCAATGAATAATAAAGCAGCTAAGATACCACCAACGAATGGCCCAACAATTGGAACCCAGCTGTAAGCCCAATCAGAATTACCTTTATTTGCAATTGGTAATACTTGGTGAGCAAACCGAGGACCAAAGTCACGAGCTGGATTAAGGGCGATTCCAGTAGGACCACCGAGTGAAAATGCAATGGCAGTGATCAAATTACCTGCAAGAATCGGATTTAGTGCACCATCAACACCACTCTTGCTGAATGCGAGCAACCCGTATACTAAAACGAAGGTTGCTAACATTTCTGCAAAGAAGTTCCAGAAGTAATTTCTAATGGCAGGTGCCGTAGCAAAACTTGTCAAAATCGCTTCTTGATCTGTTGTTTCTTTCCAGTGAGGATAAAACATTAACCACACTAAAATGGCGCCAGCAAAAGCTCCTGCAACCTCAGCAATAATATATGGCAAGACATAAGACCAAGAGAAACTCCCTGAAATTGCCATTGCCACAGCAACTGCTGGATTAAAGAAACCAGGTGTCAACCATTTAACAAAGTATACGGAAAAGGTAATTGCCATACCCCAGCCAAATGCAATGCCAACCCAATTAGCTCCACTAGCTTTTGACTTTTTTAGGCCCATATCTGCACAGACACCGTCGCCTAATAAAATCATCATTGCTGTTCCGACAAATTCACCAACTAATTGCATACCCAAACTATCATGTAACATTTTTAACTCCCAATCTTTCTAAATTAGTAATTGAATTATTAACTTCATATTTATAAATACTTAACATTATGGAAGCGCTTAATAAAAATATATAATATTTTTTCACAAATGTAAATAGAAAATTAACAAATATTTTTCGTTGCATAATTGTTGTTAAATCAATGAATTTATGATATGTAATTCATACTTTGTGAAATATATTGTGAAAAATATTTCATATATTTTAAACAATAAAATTACATGTATCTCATTAGCTCTTATGGCAATACACTGATAGCTATCTTGACTTTATTAGATATTTATTCGCTTAATTCATAAGTAAAAATTTATTTCAAAAAGCATAGTTTTGAAATACTATGTGATTTTTTGCTTTAACTAAAAAATTCCTCCAATAACCAGATATTGGGGGAATTTTTAATTATTTTCTTTTAAAAGTTTTGGATTTTATTAAGCGGCCAGTAGCGCAATACCACTTTACCAATTATTTTTTGCCTTTTTACTGGACCAAAAAAGCGTGAATCTTTTGAAATATCACGATGGTCACCCATTACCCAATAATAACCTTTGGGAACTTGATACGTAAAATTAGTTGTGAACGTTTGCCCTACTGCATTGTCGGCTTTTTTGTAGTTATTTTCGAGATATGGCTCCGGCAATAACTTACCATTAACATACATTTGATCATTTTTAGAAACAATCTTATCGCCAGGTAAGCCAATCACTCGCTTAACATAAGCTGCCCCTGGAACATCCTGTGCGGCTTTAGGCGCATATAACACAACAACGTCATTTCGTTTCAATGAGGTATGGCGCACGGCAATCAAGCGTTCATTATTTTCAAAGTTAGGTTGCATCGATGCTCCATCGACACGATCATTTGAAATCACAAAAGTTAGTAATAAATAAAATATCCCTAGCATGACCGCCATCATGACAATCACTTCACGAAAGAAACTGCCCCAGCCTTCGTTATTTTTTTCTTTTTCCATCGGTTTTCCTCCTTATATTAATATTTAATATTATATACCTGAATAAATTATAAATAAAAAAGCCTTTAGACAAACTTAACTTGTCTAAAGGTTTTCCAAATAGGATTGCTACTTATTTATTTAATTACTAAAAATAATAATGCTGCCAAGACACCACCGACAAATGGTGCAACAACAGGAACCCAGGCATATGCCCAGTCAGACTTGCCCTTATTAGCAATTGGGAACAATTGGTGAACCAATCTTGGTCCCAAATCGCGAGCTGGGTTAAGAGCAGCACCAGTTGAACCGCCCAATGACAGACCAATAGCACCTAATAATAAACCTGCAACTAGTGGATTTAGTCCAGGAGCAAATTGACTCTTACTGAAGGCCAATAAGCCAAAGACAAGCATAAATGTCCCAATCATTTCGGCGAAGAAATTCCAGAGATATTTTCTAATTGCTGGTTCAGTGGCAAAGGTGCCTAAAATGACATCTTGGTCCTCGGTTGCAGCAAAGTGTGGGTAGTATGTCAGCCATACGAGAATACCACCAACAAAACCACCGGCAACTTGAGCAACAAAGTATGGTAGAACAGAACTCCAAGGCAAATTCCCTACAAGTGCCATTCCCAAAGTAACAGCTGGGTTTAAATGACCCGGACTAAGCCAACTTACACAGTAAATCCCAAAGGCTAAAGCAAAGCCCCAGCCAAGTGTAACTGCAAGCCAACCAGCACCATTACCCTTTGACTTCTTCAAATTAACGACAGCACAGATGCCATCACCAAACAAAACAAGGATAGCTGTTCCTAAAAACTCTCCAAGCATCTGCATTGCTAAACTATCATGCATTCTCTTTTCTCCCTCACTTAAAGTTTCAAAGTATTAATTTCGACTTAATCAATGATAACTTAACTTGTGAAGATGAAAAACATTTTTGCTTGAAAGACGTTAATTAGAAATTGGTTTCCTTAGTCCTTAATAACTAATTCTTTGAGTTGGTCTTCAACTTCCGTGCGGC
Organism: Lactobacillus sp. ESL0679; assembly: GCF_029433515.1. GTDB lineage: Bacteria > Bacillota > Bacilli > Lactobacillales > Lactobacillaceae > Lactobacillus. Next base: position 305,246 of record NZ_JAQTIG010000002.1, read on the forward strand.
CAACGCCAGCTTGGATAAGTGAGGCTGCTGTATAAGCACCCTCAATAAAGGCAGTATCATACAAATGAACGGGTTTACCTGCCATTTCAATGGCCATTTCCAAATTCATTTTGGCACTACCAAGGTCATAAAAAGCCATGATTTCGTCAGCTTGATTATCGGCAAAAGCCTTCATAATCCTATCCATACTGGTACCAATACTATCATCATTCGTGCCACCAGCAGTAGTAATTGAAACATTAGCTGCTACTTGATCCAATAACTTTTTTAAGCCATTTGCAATTTCCGGAACATGCGAAACTAAGGTGATTCCTAAACTCATAATAATCCCTTCGTTTCTAACATTGCTTCAAATAGGTAGCCACTTGATTGTGAACCAGGGTCAACATGTCCTCTTGACCGCTCACCTAAATATGAAGCGCGGCCCCTCCTAGCAACCATTTCCTTTGTAGCTTCGACTGCAGAAGCAATTTTTTCTGCGGTCAGATTACCAGTCTTGACGTCAGGAATCAGTGCAGTCCAAACGTCAACCATTGTCTTATCGCCTGGCTTAGCACCACCACGTTTTTCAATTCCAGCTAAGGCCGCATCTAATAGTTCACTCAAATCAGTCGTTGAGCTGCTCTTTTTAGCCATTTCCAGAAAGGCAGTCCCATAAAGTGGTCCAGAAGCTCCACCGACAGTTGAAATCAAGGTCATTGCAATTGTTTTAAATGCTGCAGTAACACTAGCTGGTTTCTCAGCGAGCTTCTGGCTGACTGCCGCCATACCACGATTCATGTTAAATCCATGATCGCCATCGCCAATTGGGGTATCTAGGTCACTCAAAAATTGCTGATTAGCGGCAATTTTAGCCGTAAAATTATTCATCCACTCTGTTAGAGTATCGACAGTTAATGTCATTATTATGTTCCTTCCATTACCAAGCAATTGTTTCAACTGGCATCTTTAGTGCATCAAGCCACTTATCATCCTTTAATTCGAACATGGTCAGTGACAATCCTGCCATGTCAAGTGACGTCATGTAATTGCCGATCTTCATGAATGCTGGCTTAATCTTAAATTGCTCAAGTTTATTTAGTAAGTCATTGCTAAAAATATACTGCTCCATTAATGGCGTTGCACCCATCCCGTTGACAAGTACGGCATATTTATTACTGCCATCAAGGTGCATTTCATCATCCAGCTTGCTGACTAATTCTTCAACCAAATCCTTAGCAGGCTTGATTTTTTCCCGGCGATAACCTGGCTCCGAGTGAATACCTACACCAAACTCAATTTCATCTTCTTGAAGAACAAAGCCGGGCTTACCGGTTTCCGGGTTAGTCGCTGCAGACAAGGCAACAGCGATGGTTTTAATATTCGGTAAAACCTGCTCAGCCAATTCTGCAATCTCATCAAGGCTTGCGCCATTTTGAGCAGCAGCTCCCAGAATTTTATGCATCAATATTGTCCCAGCTACGCCGCGGCGTCCTTGCGTAAAAGTACTGTTCTCAACGGCAATATCATCATCAATCACGATTGATTTAACTTTAATGTCGTCCATTTCGGCTAAATCCTTTGCCATATCGAAGTTCATGACGTCGCCAGAATAATTTTTAATTATTAAAAAGACTCCCTGACCTTGATCGGCAGCCTTGATAGCAGCATAAATTTGATCTGGCGTTGGTGAAGTAAAGACTTCGCCGCAAACAGCAGCGCTCAGCATTCCTTTACCAACAAAGCCAGCATGGGTCGGCTCATGTCCAGAACCACCACCAGTAACAAGTCCAACTTTGCCTTTCATTGATTCCTTATCGGACCGCATAACTGCTTCAGCATCAGGAACTTTTTCAATAAATTGTGGATACGACCGAACTATCCCAGATACCATTTCTGGTACAACATTAGCAGGATCATTAATAATTTTCTTCATTTTAAATCCTCTTTCAATTATAAAATTCAAACTTTATTACAATTCGATTATATCAGTTAGCGCTTTCATTAGCTAATATATTATTATAAAAAAGGCGAAGATTTCTCTTCGCTTTCAATACTATTTTCTAATTACTCGATACCGATTGGTTCGGTCTTCACTTGGTGTTTCTGCAGCGTGACCAACCGCTACAATTACAGCGGTCGAAAATTCTGATGTGATACCTAATTCTGCCTGTAAATCTGGAGCAGTATTTAAAGTACTTGCTGCCATCATTAAGTAAACAGAACCTAAATTGAGATTTGCGGCTTCCACCATGATATTTTCAGCTGCAACTGAAGCATCACGCTCGCCAAAATGGCTGTCCTTCTTGACATTAATGACAAACAAAAGTGGCGCGCCATAGCAGGCATTGTCAGTTAACTGTTCAATTTTGCCTAACAGCTGCTCATCTTCTACGACAGTTACTTGCATAACATCTGTTTCGTGCATGCCACATGGTGCGGCTTGAAAGGCCTGCAGTAATTGCTCAATTTCATCTTGCCTAACTTTTTCATCTGTATATTTGCGAATTGCAACGCGTTTTAAAATTGGATCTGACATTTTTAAGCTTCTTTCCCAATTACTGATTTACAATTTTCCAACTCTTATGATTTAAATCTGACCATTTAACATAGCCTGTTTCACTAACACCTACATACTTAGTACCCTTAATTTTCTTAGTCTTAATGACAGGAATACGGGCACCCTTTTTGTAATAACTGTTAGTCCTTTTCCCCTTACTATTATAAATAAACGCATTACGCTTAGCTTTATAGCTAGCTACTTTAAAACTCTTAACATTATTAGCGTTAATATATTGATTTTTCTTATTGTTAATTTGCAATAACGATTTTCCTTTAACAGTTACCATTCCAGTAATTGTTACAATTGTATTTTTCTTTAGTGCACGCTTCTTAATGCGCTTTCCTGACTTATTATAAACATAAGAGTTACGTTTCACTTTAACATTTTTTCCAAGATACGAAACAGCAACTGCACCATTACTTGTACCATTATTAGGCTTATCTACTGCCGGCTTGTCACTACTTGCAGGTTGATTAGCATCAGCTGTCCCTGTTGTTGTCGCTGGCTGTTGATTTGAATTATCTGTAGCAGTAGTTGCAGGCTGGGTAGCTGCTTGGTCGTTAGTTGCTGCTCCTACTTGAGTAATGTTAAAACCCAACGACAAGGAAGCTGCACATACTAGACCTAACAATAATTTCTTCTTCATATTTTCCACCTCATGATGTATTATTTTTCTTACAGTCTATTTTACTACATTAAGATTGCAATTGCCCCCAATTACAAGAAATGTAATGATTTGTAATTTATCTTCAAGCACTAAATGATAATGTTTAGATTTAAAACTAAATAACTTATAATAAATACGATGTAAATTGTTATTTTTAGAAAGGAACATATGAAAAACACAAGTGATCAGCCAATTGAAATTCTAGTTACTATCGATCAAAACTACATTAAGCCACTTGAGGTGATGATGTATTCACTCAAACTTAATAATTTAGGGCAAAAAATACGAATCTGGATAATTTATGACAATATTAGTGATCCTGCACTGACTGCTTTAAAAGACTTTGGCAAAAAAAATCGGCTTCGAAATCGAAGCTTTAGCAATGAATGCGGATTTTACTTTTCCAGAGTCATTACTCAGCCTGCATGATTACCCACAAGAAATGTATTTTCGCCTATTATCTGGCAAAATCCTGCCTTCCAGCCTGCACAGAATTATTTACCTTGATCCCGATATTTTGGTCATTAATTCGATTGAACCGTTATGGCATTTGGATTTAAAGGGTAAGATGTTCGCTGCAGCTGCTCATGAGGGACTTACAGATATCATGAGTTCAATTAACAACATTCGCTTAGGTACAAAAACTGAATATTTTAATTCCGGTATTATGCTAATGGATCTGGACCAAATGCGGCAAAAGGTCAAACTTGACGATCTGACTGCTGCAATTAACCAGCATCACGATACCTTAATTTTGCCTGATCAAGACATTTTGAATTACTTGTACGGTGAAGATATCCTTAAAATTCCTGAAACAAAATGGAATTATGATTCTCGCGCTTATCCTGTGTATTTAACTAGAAGTACTGGCGATTTTAACCTTGAATGGGTTATGCAAAATACCGCCATTCTCCACTTTTGTGGCAAACCCAAACCATGGCAAAAAGAAAACCATTCACGCTTTAAGGCACTTTACCTAAATTATCAGCAAATGACTAGCAAATTAACAAAAGCCAAAAAATAATTTGCACAATCGCAACTTTTCTATTGAAGGTCAGCTTAACTGTGCTAAAATAATTAAAGTTGCTGAATATCAAGCGACACAACGCATTACGTGAATAGCATGACGATTGTCTGCAATCAATTGTGTTGACTGTTTTATAATTTTTATAGAAAAGAGAAGATACATTATGGCTTCAATTAACAAATCTGAACTTACTAAAGAAGTTGCAGCAAAGACTGGCCTTAAGCAAAAGGAAGCTGAAGGAGTTATTGACGCTTTCATCGACTCAATCAAGGATAACTTGACTAAGGGTGAAAAGGTACAAATCATTGGCTTCGGTTCATTTGAAGTTCGCCAACGTGCAGAAAGAAAAGGTAGAAACCCACAAACTGGTAAAGCCTTAACTATTCCTGCTACTCAAGTACCTGCATTCAAGCCTGGTAAGGCATTGAAGGATGCAGTTAAATAATTAACTTAAAATATAAAAGACCAGCAAGCAATCTGCTTGCTGGTCTTTTTTTAACGACTTTGGTGATTTAGCTTTTTAGCAAAGAAGTCACCAACAATTTGGACAATAAAAATCAAAATAATTACGAGTACTGTTGCCACTAAGGTAACATCATTATTAAACCGGTTGTAACCATAGGAAATGGCCGTGTTCCCCAGACCACCTGCACCGATGGCACCTGCCATAGCAGTTAAACCAATTAGACTGATAATTGTAACGGTCGATACTCGAACTAGTTCGGAACGTGCTTCATTTAGATAAATACTAAAAATTATATCCCAAATAGTTGCACCCAGACTTTGTGCTGCCTCAATTTTTCCTTGTGCCACACTCTCTAAGGCAACTTGTACTTGCCGCGCATAAAATGGGAAAACACCCAGAGTTAATGGTACTAAGGCAGCTTTCATCCCAATTTGCGTTCCTACAATCTTTTGTGTAACTGGGGCGATAAAAGCCAGCAAAATGATAAATGGGATTGCCCGGAAAATTGAAACTACTTTATCACAAAGATTAAACCAGAATTTGTTTGGACGAATGCCATCATCTTTGGTTAAAACAAGAACTACGCCAAAAACAATTCCTAATATACCACCAAAGATAGCTGACCAGAAGGTCATAAAGAGAGTTTGAACAATACTGGTGCCCCAGCCAGCATCCCCACTCCAACCGAGTTGAACAACATTTGGAAATACACTACTAAACCAACTACTCATACAAATTCCCCTTTTCATCAAATCTGGTTAACGATACCTGCTGCTCTTTTAAGAAGGCAACTGTTTCCTGCTGTTTTTCACTATCGCCTTTAACTAATACTAGCAAGGTACCAATCGGCTCGTCATCAAGCAATTCCACATTGCCATAAAGCATACTAACTTCAACTCCAATTTCACGATAAAGGTCGATGACAATTGACTTGGTTACATTAGCTACACTATAAACTAGTTGATAAATTGCTTCATCATCATTTAAATGATCTAAGTGTAACATCTCCAAGGTATTGATAACTTCAATTGACCCACCAACAAAGCTCTTGGTCAAGGCCATCTGCGGATGCAAAACGACATCACGCAACTTACCCTTTTCAACGATTTTTCCTTGCTCCATGACAGCTACTTTATCGCAAATCTTTTTAACGGCATCCATTTCGTGCGTAATTAAAACAATCGTTAAGTTTAGCTCTTTTTTGAGTTTTTTCAATAAAGCTAAAATTTGTTGTGTGTTTTGCGGGTCCAAGGCACTAGTTGCCTCGTCTGAAATCAAAATGTCTGGTTCATTAGCAAGTGCCCGCGCAATGGCAACACGTTGCTGCTGCCCACCGGATAATTGGACTGGATAAAAATTTGCCTTGTCTTTCAGGTCAACCAAATCAAGCAGATGTAATGACTTTTCTTCTATTTCCTTATCCTTCAATCCAGAATGCTTCAGAGCAAACGACACATTCTCAAGGACAGTTACTTCATTTAAAAGGTTGAAGCTCTGGAAAATCATGCCGATTTTTCTACGAGCCAATTGCAACTGCTTGTTGGCGATAATTTGCTTGCCATCCTTGACAAAGTCTGTACCGTTAACTTGAATGTCACCCGCCGTCGGCTTTTGCAAAAGGTTAATTGTTCTAACCAAGGTAGACTTACCAGCGCCAGAGAAACCAACGACGCCGTAAATATCGCCCTTTTCAACGTTTAAATTGACATCCTGCACTGCATGAACAATTTTTCCTTTCTTATCTGGGAAATCTACATTAACGTGCTTTAATTCAATAATACTCATGAACAATCATCCTTTACTAAAACTTGATATTCCAAGCTGGTATTGTGGTTTTCTTAAAATACTTCTTAATTAACTTTTTAGTTTCAGCCGTTTGGTAGGCCTTAACAACTGCTTGATAATCCTGATTATCCTTTTCGTCTTTGCGGGCACAAATGATATTCACCCATTGCAACGAATCTTTGTTAAGGGGTTCAACAAAGATTGTTTGCTTTTCACCAAGTCCTGCAGGTGTTGCAAAAGTATTATTGACAACTGCCGCGTCAACACTATTAACTACACGACCACACTGGTCAGCACTAACTTCCTTGATTTTAAAATTATGAGGATTTTTGACAATATCCGCAACGGTTAATAATGATTTATGGGGACGTAATTTAATTAAACCCGCATTTTTGAGAACAATTAATGAGCGTGATTCGTTAGTGGCATCATTAGGTACGGCAATTGTTGCCCCATCCGGCAGTTGACTAAGCTTGTGATACTTCTTGGAATAAAGTCTAATTGGTGAAATTTGCGTCCGCGCAATAGCAACAATATTACCATGATTAGCCTTGTTCCAATCTTTTAAGAAAGCATAGTGTTGAAAGGCGTTCAGATCAATGTCACCGTTTTTTAATGCTTTATTTGGCTGGTTAAAATCAGTAAAGTTCTTTATTTTAATGGAAACGTTATACTTCTTTTTTGCTAAAGCAGCTGCGTGATCCCAAATATCCTGGTCGGCTTTAGTCATGCTCACTACTCCAACTGTTACAACATGATTTTGTGTCTTAGGCTTATTCACCCCAGGGCCAAGACCGAACCAAGCGGCAACGACTACAACGACGGCGATAATTACCCAAATAATGATATTTCTTCGTTTTTTGTTACTCATGATAATTTTTCCTTTCTATTTTAAGGTAATGTCCCAAGCAGCAACCTCCATGTCGCCGTAATACTTCTTATATAATTTCTTGGTTTCTTCTGTTTGGTATGACTTCACAACGGCTTGATAATATTTATTATCAGTCTTGCCTTTCTTAGCACAGATAATATCAATCCATTGTTGTGAGTCCTTGTTAACTGGCTCAACAAAGATTGTTTGCTTCTTGCCTAAGCCAGCAGGACCGGAGAAGTCATTGTTTACAACTGCGGCATCAACTGAGTTGATTACCCGACCACATTGTTCAGCACTGATTTCTTTAATCTTTAAATTACGTGGGTTTTTAACAATATCGGAAACCGTAACAAGACTTTTACCCTTGCGTAAACCGATCAAGCCAGCGTTTTTTAGGACAAATAAAGCTCGAGACTCATTAGTTGGGTCGTTAGGTACCGCAATTGTTGCGCCATTAGGTAACTGCGTTAACTTGTGATACTTCTTAGAATACAATCTAATTGGTGCGATATAGGTTTTGCCAATTGGAACTACACCACCATGATTAGCCTTGTTCCAACTTGCCAAGAAAGAATAATGTTGAAAGGCATTCAGGTCAATGTCACCATTCTTTAAGGCTTTGTTTGGTTGATTATAATCAGTGAAGTTTTTAATCTGCACCGTTACACCATATTTCTTTTTGGCCGTCTGTTTAACATGCTGCCAAATAGCCTCCTCGGGCTTACTTTCACCAACCACACCGACAGTTACAGTATGCGAGTTTGAGTTATGATGTAATCCTGACCCAAATCCAAACCAAGCAGCAATAATTACAATAACAACAACTAGTATTCCAACAATTAAATTGCGACGTTTTTTATTACTCAACGACCTTTACCTCCAAAATTGCAATAAAAAAAGCATCCGTCCCAATCAAGGACGAATGCTCGTGTTACCACCTTTAAATTGTTTATTACTCACGTAATAAACCTCACTAGCTATCAAACAATAGCTTGCAAAGATAACGGATGCAACTCCGCCATTAGCTAAATATCACTAACAGTCATCATTTCAAGCCCATGTTCGCTACTACTTAACTGCTGACTCTCACCACACTGCCAACTCTCTTTATTGTTAAGAAAAATAGTTACTCTGCTTTTCAAGATGTATTAATTATTTAATTGTTTATTAATTTAACATTCGAATTACTCTCTGTCAACCCCAGAATAAAATTTATTTATTGTGAGTTTTTTTGAAAGCCTTAATCTGAACCATATGGTAACGACCAACGCTATAAGTTACAATTGCCATGCCAATGACTTGCCACCAAAAATTATAGTTGGCTGTCTCAGCTTGAATTAAGCTACTGATTAAAACAATAACACAGATTAAGAAAACTACACCAGACCAGATAACTTGCTTCATTTTTGGACTTCCTTTCGTAAATAAGTTAAAAAAGTATACGGATATTTATCCTGCTCATTAGGAGTATGCTTTACTGTTTTAATCAAATTAAATTGTTGATAATCAAGAGCTGTCATCACCGTATCGCCAGCAAAAGTGGCGTCAATTACGGTCCGTTCTAGAACATCAACACGCTCTTTTAATGTAGCAAAAACAGAATTACCGCCAATTACGCTGATTTGCTCTTGCTCATGGGCAGTAACCCAATCATTTAATGCAGTCAATGAGTTTACCGTGACAACTTGCTTATTTTCTGCATATTTTGAAATTAGTTGCTCGTCTTTAGTTAAAACAACGTGCAGCCTTTGCGGTAATAATCGCGGCAAACTTGCAAAAGTTTTTCGCCCCATAATTATCGGATGGCCGATTGTTATTTCCTTAAAGTGTTTCATATCCCCCGGCAATTGCCATGGTAAATGTCCATTTAGACCAATTTGACCTTTTTGATCTTCTGCCCATACAAAAGTAATCATCTATTCACCTCTACCTTATTATACGGTTTATTTAACTTTAATTGTTCTTTAAGGTCTTAGCTTGACCAATTTTATCGCTTATTGAAGTCTGATTGGTCTAACTTTTAAGTTTAAATTAGTGGTTAGAAATTAATTCAGGAATTATAATGGCCAATATGCTATAGTTAATAGGATAAATTTAATTGAGGAGTATCAGTAATGACTAAAAAAGACGATAAAAAGACGGCTGAAAATTTCAACAAAATGAAGGTTGCTGAAGCAAACCTTGTCCGCAGTTTGCAAGCAGTTGTTAAAGATCCTACCAAAGAAGCGGAACTAGGCGACGACATTTTTGCCAATCATAAGGCATGGCTACAAATAATTATGCCGAACTATTCCCCTGAAATCCACTTAGCACTAGTCGATGACTATGAAAAAGAAGCTCGCTACAAGTCATATTATGATGATAAGGCTGGTAAAGGTGCAACCGCAATTTTAGTCAAAATTGTCAAAGAACATTTAGCAAAATAAAAGGTGAAATTCTTCAATTAATGAAGAATCTCACCTTTTTTGTTGGCTGACATAGCAACATTGAAAATTAAGCAAATTAAAATGCACAACTCCAAAAAATACCGGAATCGTGCATTAATAATATGAATATACTCAATTTAATATTTCATAAGACGATAATATCTACGTGTTCTTGACGATCTGCCAGTCTTATTAGAATAAATATTATGCAACGCATCAAAATAATGATTTAAAACATATGGTTCAACAAAAACTCGTAAATTCTCAGGTAAATCGTTTAATTCAAACGACTTCATATCAACTATAAAACAATCTTTAGCATATTTTTTAGCAAAATTTACAACTCGTAAATCAATATTTCTAGTATCATTACTGTTTAAAACTACATTAATACTTTGATTTTCATCAGTAATTTCAAACGGTCCATGGAAATACTCACCTGAATGAATAGCTTGACTTTTTATTCTTTGAATTTCCTCTGACATATAATTCGAAAAACAACAAACTTCTCCCCAAGCTCTACCAGAAGAAACCCATATTTGTAAGTCATTTAAATCAGTTGAATTAACCTTTTTAACTGCATCTGGAAGTAAAACTTCAATTTTATCTGCCAATTTTTCTTTAATTGCTAACAAATTCGAAACTGCTTTAGAAGTATTCATTGAAACAGTTTGATCGCTATACATTTCTAACAACCAACCTAAATCAAGCAAATTAACATCAGTATCAATCGAATTTAATTTATATTTTAATGCTCCCATTTTTTCCATTGTAGTGTCCTTTTCACGAACAAACCCTACAATAGTTGTTTTAGGAGACTTATCCTTTATAATTGATAAAGCTTTTATCAATTCTTCTGTTTCTCCTGAGTTAGAACCACAAACCACTAAACTGTTTTCATTCAAATCATTTAAATAAAGATCTGTTAATTCTTCAGGACTTACTATTATGAAAGGAACCTTTAATATTTTAAACATTAAAGGTCTCAAATCAACAAATTTAGTAAATGAACCTCCACATCCAGTAAAATATATTTTTTTGATTGTTAAAGCTTTTAAGTTTAATGCAACCTCTTCAACTTTCGGAAATTCGTTGACAGCTTTTTCGTAATTATTAATAAATTCTTCTTTATTGAAATACATTTATAAAATCTCCTATACATCCTTTATGGTTTCAAAAAGCCTAAGAATGCTCCTAATACACTAATAGCTAAAATGGCAAGTAAAATCCACATCATCTTTACATGCTTTTTCTTTAACAGCCATGCAACAAAGAAAGTAACAGCAAGAGGTAATAAATCAGGCATTATCGAATTTAACATACTTTGAATCGTGTCAGGGTGGTTACCGGCACTGATTGCAACAGGCATATTAATTACAACCATTGAAGCAACCATTGCTCCAATTACAGTATTTCCTAAAATATTAATGACATAGGTAATAGTATTCATTAGACCATTAGCCATTTGATCAATAAATTTTGTTCCAAGTTTATAGCCCCACATTGTGCCATAATATCTTACCAGCATATTTGGTACGTTATATAATATTACAAATAAAATTGGTCCTAAGATACTACCTTTTTGTGCTAAAGAAATACCAATTCCACTAGCGATTATTCTTAAACTTCCCCAAAAAACAGAATCACCGATACCAGATAATGGTCCCATTAATCCAGTTTTCATCGAGTTAATCGATGAAGGATCAAATTCATCATCTGAAGCATTTTTTTCTTCCATTGAAGCTAAAACACCAGCAATAAATGGTGAGGTAGCTGAAGTACAATTAAAAAATTCGAGATGTCTCTTCATTGCTGCCTTACGCTCTTCAGAATTAGTGTAAAGTTTATTAATAATACCAGCCATAGTATAGGCAAAACCCATACTCATCATTCGCTCATAATTAAACGAAGCTTCCATTGGTAAACTACGCCAAAAGATGCCACGTAAATCTTTTTTGGTTAAATGTTTTGAGCTACCTTTGCTATTAGAAGTCATCTTCTTCAACCTCCGTTGAACTTACATTACTTGTTGATTGGTTTTGTCTAATTTCTGTCAAAATGATATACATTATTCCGGCTGCTATTGCACCAATAATTGAGGCTGCAACCATATCTAGTTTTAAATACGCAGCGCATACAAAGCCGAGGAAGAAAAATGGGGCCACTTTTTTAGAAAACGACATATTTAATAGCATTGCAAAACCAACAGCTGGCAAAATTTCCGTTGTAATCGTAATTCCATCAATTAATGCTTGCGGGATAATTTTGACAAATGAACTAACTAAATTACTTCCAAGGGCAAAAGAAATAGTTGTTACTAATGTCATCAATAATATTCGTGTTCCTGAAGCCCATAGATGCACATTGCCAGCTTGCATAATTTTCCCTTCATCTGCATACTTATCGGCTTTATGTGCCATTGCTGGAAATACAACAACGTATAATAAATTCTTAACAAGTAATCCTAATGTTGCAATTGGTATAACTAAAGTTAAAGCCACACTCACGCCATAACCATTTTTCAGGGCTAAAGCTGTTGCCAAAATTCCCCCAATTATTTCATCAGGCGGCACTGTTGCACCAACACCCATCAATCCTAAGAAGGCTAATTCTAAAGTGGCACCCATTTTCAGTCCTTCTGTGACATTACCAAAAACGAGTCCAATCAAACAACCAGTGACAATTGGACGTCCAATAAAAGATGATCCTAAAAAGTCTTGCATATTTGCAATCAAAGCAATTACAAACACTCCCAAAATTTGTAAAGCCATTATTACCTCTCCTTTGTAACTAAGCTACTAAATTCAGGAGCTGAATCAGTTGGAGCCTGTTGAACTACAACCTTTATGCCATCATTTTCCAAATCCGTTAACTTTTCTATTTCATCATCAGTAACATAAACTGATTTCGCAATATTCTTAGAATTTTCTACTTTTGCAGATAAGCCCAAATCAATCAATTTTATTTCCGGAGTCAACTTAGCTAATCGATATGCATCACTGATATTTTCAACAATGACAAATACACGGTACTTGTCTGTTACACCACTCTTAATAGCCTCTGCAGAATCAGAAATAGTCTTGAATATCAATTTCGAATTATCAGGCTTGGCAAGTTGTAATGTCTTCTTTCGAAATACGTCTTTTGCTACTGAATCGTTAGCAATTAATATAGCATTAGCAGATAAATTATTAGTCCATGCAAAGGCTACTTGTCCATGTAGTAACCGATAATCAATTCTTGTCATTACAATCATTTAAGTACCTCCTAAAAAGTATCTTCTTCATTTTCATTGTTGTTAAGTTCAACTAATTTCAAGCCAGAAATTCCTAACTTAACAATTTCCTGTAACTTAGTTTTAATTTCTGACGAATTAGAATCATCTAAACCACTAATTCCATTAATTAACTCTAAAACTAAAGGTAAATTCATTCCTGAAATCAAAAAATATTTTTCATTTTGTGCCACAACTTGAGCAATTGTTGTATTTACAGAACCACCAATAATATCTGTCACAAATAAAATCAAGTTGTCTTTAATTGGTTCTATTTCTTGGATTAATTGGTCCTTGAAATCAATTCCATCATTAACGTAAGCCGTCAAATAATGCAAATTCTTTTGTTTTCCCATAATTAAACTGACAGAATCATACATTCCTTTTGCTAAATTAGAATGGCTTGCTAAAATAATCTCCATACTTATCGCCTCCAGTTTTTTATATTAATAGAGCAATCGCTTTCAAGCAATAAAAAAAAGCTATTCCAAAAAAATAGCTTAAAATATTGAACCAATTTGACAACCAATTTAATATTTGATGTTCATAGCAAACTCAATTGTATTCGGATCATACCAAGATTTAGTGAACTCTACTAATTCATTATCCTTTGTATACCCGAGATATTCAAAATATAGTAAATACTTTTCTTTTATCAAATTCATTTGTAATGAAATAGATGACCGCTCAACAGCTTTAATACTTGTATTAAAGTTAACAGGCTTTTGATTTTTATTATCCATATAATCGTATAACGATAACTTACTGAAATCATATCGATGCGCATCAGAAAATTTTCTAAATGGAATATATGATCTTTGTAAAGCCACAACCTTACCATTGGCCATTCTTGTTCGAATTAATTCATAAAATTCTTCAATATCTCCAAACAAGTGCCTTTGAGTTGGGTCATAGTAAACTACTTTAAATGATTCAACGTGACTAGAAGAGGTTTTCTTATTAATTCGTGTTACTTGGCTAAAAGAATTAGGTGAATTTTCGCCTATTTCTAAAAGGTTATTAATTTCTGCATCTACTAAATAAGTACCATCTCCTGTCCTTTTTTCTAAAATATTATCTGATACTAATGAATTGATTGCATGCTTAATTGTTGAGCGACTATATCCTAATCTTTGTGATAATAACCGTTCATTCCAAATTCTAAGATTAGGCTGAAATTTACCTGTTGTAATCAGATCTAATATTTTTTTCTTGGCTTGCTCATATAAGTACTGTTCCAATTTTATTTCTCCAACGTAAAATATTCTGGTAGCATACTATCTTCTTCTATTCTAATAATCGAATTATATTCATTTTTTATTTTCAAACTTCTTATTAAAACCTGTAAATCGGTATTAGCTTTGCCCAATAATTTCTTTTCTTCTTGTGATGCCCAAGTTAACATGACCATTTGTGAAATGTTGTGAGCCGAATACTGATGGTCAACACTTAATTCCATATTTTCATCTATATCTCGTAAAACCAATTGATTGCTTGATTGATCTACTGGTATTAATGATTTAATTACAGCAATTGGCTGGTTTTGATTTTTTAATAAAAATAAACGGTATCTTAAACTTGCTATTTCACGTCCAAAAATTGCGTTATAAAAATTAGTACTTTCAACTTTCTTATTTTTCACCAAAGTAACTTCATCTGCATAATCAATAAGTAATGGGGTCGTGTATTCTCTTAATTTGACTTTTTTCATAAATATTATATCTTTCAATCCACAATATTACTTTTATAACTACAAATACTCATAGCTATTATAGTGAATTTTCAACTTAATTATTAGACTTACCTTTAGTATTTTTAAAAATTTTTAGTAAAATATTAATCGAACTAGCATTAAAGCAGTCGCCAGAGTTTTAAAAAGTATAGTACTTTCTATGGAAGTATTTTAAATTTTAACTTAGACCTATCTTTTCTTATTTTTTCAAAATTAGATCTCTTTATGATTAATTTTCAATTATATTGACAATAACTGAAAAATAACTAAAAAGTAAATAGCTAAGGATTTGATAAAACACCATCAGTATGTTTACTTTTATAATCCTTTATCCATTTGAAATATACTTTTAAATCAGCTTTAACAAGTTTAACGTAAAGGTCATTTGACTTGCTAGTTTTCTTATCAATAATGCAAGCAGCTTCATTATTAAAAAAATCAAATTATTTTCGAACGAAATATATCAAATGGTTTTTGATTCAAAAAATAGTTGTGCAACAAAAAAGCAGCAGTTCAGTATTTTTGCTAATACTGAACTGCTGCTTAGTTTATATTTTTATGACTAATAAAAGACTCTATTCAAATTAAAGAGTTTCAATATACTTTTGAGCATTCATTGCTGCATGACGACCTGAGTTAACATTATGCGCACAAGCAGATCCACCTAAAGTAATTGTATAAACATTACGGTATTGCATCGTACTGTCTACTCCTGAAACATAAAGACCTGGGATTTTATCAAAATTATCACGAATAACTTCAAACTTACGGTTTGACCCAATACCACCAACACCAATAAGATTTGATGGATCCAACCGGGCAATATAAAATGGTCCTTCATCCAAAGCCACTAACATTTCTTTTTCTTTGTTAAATTCTTCATCTTTGCCATTAGCACAGTAAGAATTATACTTTTTAATTGTTTCGGCGAAGTCAGCAACCGGTAAGCCAACAGCTTTGGCCAAGTCTTCAATCTTTTCTGCCTTGAATAAAGAGTTACCATCGTTTGTTTTAACGGCTTCGGCTAAAACTTCATCGGCGCCATCTATCCCTTTAGTTATCATGTCGTAAATCTTTTGACTAAATACTTCATAAGTAACTTTAGTGGATTTGATTGCCATTCTTTGATAAAGCAAATTATATTTCTTAACATTTTCATTAACCAAGCGGGCACCGTCCTGGTTAACAAACACCACTGGTCCGCCTGATGGTAGTGACATGAAACCATTAATTGGGTCAATGTACAAATGAACGCCTTCATGTGGAAGAGCTTGAATATAATTCATCATAAATTCTGCAGATTCCATAAGCATATCTTTAGCACCTAACGACATTGCCATCATGTAACCATCACCGGTATTACTTGGCATTGAACAATAATGCAGGTTTTCTGTCTGCCAACCCTGTTTTCTAATTAATTCTGGATTATGACCAACACCACCGGTAGCTAGTAATGTGGCTTTAGCGTTAATCTGAGTTACCTTACCATTTGCATTACGAATATATGCTCCTGTTACTTTGTCGCCATCGTACATAATTCCAATAGCACTAGAATTCAAAACGAAATTAATACCTAATTCATCTGCACGTTTCTTCATATAAGGAACATAGCCTTCTGAGGCAAAACCGCCCTTAAACCAATGAAATGTTGGAAAAGCACAGGTACCGTGGTAATCATCAACATTAATTAGTTGAACCCCCTGCTTTAACAGCCAACTAATATTTTCGGCAGAATTATTAACTAGATCGACCCAGAAAGAACCGCCTGTACGATATTGAGCAAGCTCCTGTTCACGGGCAATGATCTCCTCTTTTTCTGCATGAATACCTGCCTTTTTTTGCATATCAGTATTAATGCCAAAGATACCTTCAACACCGCCACCATTACCAGCTACAAAACTATTTTTTTCAATTACAGTAGTTTTCATTCCTAGTTCACCAGCTTGTACAGCAGCTGCTAAACCCGAAATACCGGCTCCTAAAATCAAGAAATCAGTTTCTTTTATCTGATCGATCTTATCTGGTTTACTACACCAATTTTGATATTCTGATTTCTGCTCTGACGTTGAAGTATTTTTATCAACTTCTTTTGAGTTATTTGTTGTACCATATTCAAATTCTTTAGGATCACCACCTGCTTGCTTAATAACATTAGCAACTGCGTCTATTAACCCTTTACTTGAATAAGAAGCACCAGTTAAAGTATCAACGGCTAAAGACTGGTCTGAGATTATTTTTTGCGGAATTTGAGAAAATACTGCATCTTCAAGACTATTAGGAACTATTTCTTTATTTGCCGTTATCTTTTTAATTTGATTATCGGCAATTTCAACTTCTATATCAGTTGAATTATTTTCATAACCAGCTGCAGTAATTTTATATATACCTGACTTCAATTTTTCCATTATGAATTTCTCCTTTTTTCTTTTTAAATTCATGTTAAAAATATCACTTAAATTAAAGACAGTGAAATGAAATAGTATTATTATTAATAAAAGAGTTTTATTAATAACGGAGAAAACCCCATGAATACTGAATATTTAAGATTGTTTCTTAACCTTGCCGAGACGTTGAATTTTTCACAAACAGCCAAGAATGTTAATTTAACACAACCTGCAGTAACCCATGCAATCAATAAATTAGAACAAGATTTAGGCTTCAAATTATTCAACCGCAATAAAAGAACTGTAGAACTAACCGAGGGAGGAAAAATTTTACACGAAAATGTTCAATCAATTCTTGTTAAATTAGATGCAACTATCCAAAGCGCACGAGCTGCAGAGGAAAAAGAGTTTTCTTCCCTTGCTATCGGCTATACTAGCACCTATTACGAAATTCAAAAGTTTCCTGAATTAATTAAGCAATTTAATAAGTTGCATCCCGATTCTCGTCTATACCTAGAAAATTTTGACCACAATGTTTTAAAGCAGCATTTATTAAGCCAACAATGCGATGTGATTTTTTCCATGCAAGATATTATTAATTCACAGAACATTAAGTTTATCCCATTAATCAAGGGACAGTTTGCATGTATTGTGCCTAACGCAAATCACCTTGCTAACCACAAATCATTGAAAATTACCGATTTAAAGAATGAAACTATGATTTTCTTTAATGCTAATATTTGTCCTCCACGACAGTTCAAGCTTCAACGCTTAATTAAAAAAATATGTCCCAACGCAAATTATTTATATTCTGATTCAGTATTACTCTCTCATACCTTTGTAAAGGGTAATCTTGGCA
The DNA here is from genome assembly GCF_029433515.1 of Lactobacillus sp. ESL0679. Lineage (GTDB taxonomy): Bacteria > Bacillota > Bacilli > Lactobacillales > Lactobacillaceae > Lactobacillus. Next base: position 323,282 of record NZ_JAQTIG010000002.1, read on the forward strand.
TTGCTATGATGGTAGATTTAGCTAGTGTTAAAGATTCTCCTGATTTTAAGGTCATTCCTTTAGGATATCCAGATGAATTTCCTTATGTTTACGGACTCTCTTTTCTAAAAAACACTATTAATCCAACCATTAAAGATTTTGTGCCTTGTGTTACAAAGTATTTTATCTAGCGCTTATTCACAACCAACTATCAAATTTTTGTAATTACTATTAATAAAATAAATCCAGATATTCATTTTGTGCAGTTCAAATTCCAAATATACAAATCTAGTAGCTCTAATATTTTTATTAACTTAGATACTACACTCATATCCGTCAATAATAATGCAATACTTTTTACCAAAGCAAAAGAACATTGCTAAGTAGCAATGTTCTCTTTTTCATCTATTAAATTTTTGAATACTCTGTACACTCTAATAAAGGGTTATTCTCCTTTAAACGTACCTGCCTCAACTTGTTTAATAAAGTCAGCAACGTGCTTGTAATAGACATCAGGATTATCTACCATTTGGTGATGGCCGGCATCTGGTGTTGTTACTAAACGAGAATTGGGAATCTCTTTCTGCATAATTTTTGCAGTTTCCAGTGGCATTGTGTCTTCTTCACCAAAAGTCAGCAAAGTTGGCATCGTAATTTGATTTAGATATTTTCTAAAGTGCCAATCCTTCAATTTACCAGTAACGACGAATTCATTATCACCTTGGAAAGTATGATAGACAGGCAAGCCACCAATCCGCTTAATGTGATACAACTTGCATGGCTGACGTCGATCCAGAAAGTTAATATTCAAGATTTGGATGTCTTCGCGATAGCGTGGATTGGCAAAATCATGGTTATCTTCACATTCACGCATAAAGTTAATTTCTGTTTGCGGTAAAATCTCTTGTCTGCGGCGATTAATTGAGTCGATATAATCATCAATTTCATCAACCATTGAAGAAATAATAGTACCTTTAAGGTGTGAACCATATTTTACAGAGTATTCTTGTGCAAGAAGTCCGCCCCAGCTTTGACCAATTAGATAAAAATTGTCTAATCCCAATTTATCTCGAACTTCGTCAACTTCATCAAGAAAGTACTCATAAGTCAAATATTTTTCAGCAATTTTAGGGTCTGAGTAATCGGGTTGGTCAGAGTATAGTGAGCCTAATTGGTCATACATTGTTACTTGAACATGTAAACCTTGCTTGGCTAATTGATCAGCCGCATCTTCCCAATATTCATGATTACCACCAGGACCTCCATGTAGTGCAAGCAAATGAATGTCACCCTCACCTTGCGTACTTGTCCATAAATGATAGCCATTATCCAATGTAATAATTTTTGATCCGGTTTTCATATTTTCTCCTCGAATAGTTAATAATTATTTGATATATCCTACTTTATACCACAACGGTTGGTAGTTGTTTGTGTGTGATGGCTTCAATGAGTAACCCGTCAACTTGTCATTAACTGCGGTAATTTGGTAAGAATTATCAATTGGAATGACATAAGCTTCGTCATTCATGTATTCTTGCCATTCATGGAACTTTTGCACCCGATATTTGTGGTTAAAAGCCTTTGAAGAATTGATTTCTGTCATCAATTTATTATTTTTGACAGTCACAAATCTAGACATATTAAATGGCGCAGTCTCACTATAATAGGTTTGCGGTGACGGTTCTGATGGCATAGACCAGCCACCAATAAACATATCAATTCCCGGATCATCGTGTTGAAGTTTATCATAAAACGAGTTGTGCTCAATTAAACGTCCTGATGCTAATTGAACATTTAGACCAATTTTATGCCATTGTTGAATATAATTTTGAATAATAGGTTCTTGGGTTGAGTCACCACTCATGGCCGCAATATTAATAGTCAATGGTTGGCCATTAGGTTGCCTGCGCCACTTAACCTTCTTTTTATATCCAGCTTTATCTAAAATGCTGTTAGCCTTTTTCAAATTATAAGAATAGCCCTTAGCATTTTTATCAAAGTAATCACCGAATTGCGATGGAATCAAGGTTGGAACTCTAAAAGTTAGGCCATAAGTATAACGTTTATCAACCGCATCAACGTTCATTGCATAACCAATAGCTTGGCGCAATGCCTTGTTATTCATTTTTGCTTTAGGATTTTCAATGTTTTTACTTGCCTTATTGTCCCATTTACCAACTCTAAAGGCTAAGTAGTGATAGCTCAACGGAATTTGGGCAATGAAATTGACTTTTTTAGTATCTTTAACTTGGTTCCACTGGGTGTTAATGACCTGCATCACGTCAAATTTATGACTTTTAATTGCTTGTGAAGCAGAATTAGGTGAAACCACAGAAATGATAATCTTGTCTAATTTTGGCGTGCCGCGCCAGTAGTACTTATTAGGTGTCCAAGTAACGGACTGGCCGCGGACGATTTTATCAATTTTGAAAGCACCAAAGAACAGTGGCTCTTTTCTGATTTTATCGGAAGATTTTAATTTAGAGAAAGGTATATCCTTTAAATAGTGATAGGGTTCAGCCACATCCCATAAATAGCGATTTCCAGTGTTAAACATGCTAGGATTGAGTTCCTTAAAGTGCATAATAACAGTTCTACCATTATCACCATCAGGTATTTCAATTCCTGAAATAGTCTTAGCTTCACCATCATGATAAGCTTTAAGCCCATTAAGAATCTCAAACTGACTACTGTATCTTGGACAATTGGTAGCCTTATTAGCTAAAATTTCGTAAGCATATTCATAGTCCTTAGCGACAACCTGCTTGCCATCAGACCATTTAACGCCCTTTTTAATCGTTATAGTAGCAGTCTTCTTTTTTACATTTAATTTAAGAGTAGCTGGTCCCTTGTCAGTAACTTTGTAATGGTCGTCGCTATCAAATAGTGTTTCAAGACCTGGGGCTGCTACTTGGGAGTCAATGTCATCAGAAGATAATTCTTGTGAAAATATTCCAGCAAAAGGTGTGTCAGTTTCAAGACCAATCTTTACCGTGCCGCCCTTTTTGCTAGCTTTTTGCGGGGTTGACATTGGAAATTTAGATGCTGTTTTGGTTTCATCTTTACCATTGTTGTTCTTGCCACATCCGGCTAGGACAAGACCAGAAAGGCTTATAATTCCGATAGATTTAAATAAATTTTGTTTGCTCATCATGATATATCACTCGTTTCTACATTTAATTTCATATTTAAATAATATATCATAATATTTTCATAAAAACATCAAATTAATGAAATAATGTTTAATTTTATAGCTAGTTAGGGTAAAATACTAGCTATTATTAATACTAAATATAGCTTTAAGCTTCATGATATTTGAGAGATAGAGGTTTAATTATGGATAATGAAAGAATTAATAATTTTGCTGAAAAAGTAATTAAAGAATTTCACTTACCAAGTTTAGGTGTGGGCATTTATCAACATGGTGAAGACTTTAGTCATGTATACGGCGACGCAAAAGAAGATAGCTTGTACCCACTAGCATCAATTTCGAAAACATTTTTAGCAACAGCAATTTGTCAGCTTGCAGATGCAGGTAAGATAAATTTGGACGAGCCTTTAAAAAATTCTTGGCCAGATTTTAAAATGGTTGATAAATATGTTGAAGAACACCTGACCTGGCGAGATGCATTAAGTCATCAAAGTGGCTTGCCAGCACATGATTTGATGCGTTTTACCAATATGAACAAGCACGACCTATCTTTAAAAGAAAAAGCAGAACATGTTGGTTATTTACAGCCTACTCATGAATTAAGACAAAAAATGCAATATAGCAATTTAATTTTTGCAGTAACAACCTATGTAATGGAACAAGTCATTGGCGAAGATTATGGTACGTATGAACGTGAGCATTTGCTTAAGCCACTTGAAATGAACGATACTTACATTAATCATCATGAAGCACCATTTGCTAGAATCACTAAACCATATATCAGAGATAATAATGTGACAAAAGAAGTGCCTTTTATCGCACCAGGCAAGGTTGGCGGTGCTAGCAGCATGATTGCGACTATTTCTAACCTACTTACTTGGGCAAAATTTCAATTGCAAACGCAAAAAACAACTAAAAATGAAGTCACAGCTCAGCGGTATTTACCACAATCAATTATGCTACCCAACCGTGCTTATGGTGGTGCCAACTTTGCTGCCTATGGTTTGGGAATGATGATGGAAGATTATCGTGGCCACAAGTATTTTTATCATAGTGGTTCATACATTGGCTATTGTTCATTCTTGGGCTTTGTGCCGGACCTTGATTTAGCTTTTGTATTTACAACCAATATGGATTCTACTGATGCAATTTTTGCTTTAGCTTACCAAACAATTGATGCTGCATTAGGCATTAACACAGTTGATTGGGCAACTAAAGTATCCGAAACAATGACAGCTAAGATTGCAAATAAAGAAAAGAAACTTAACGCTTTGAAGGGAGCAACATGGAATCATGTTAAAGCTGACGCTGCTCAATTAGGTGATTATCATAATCCAGGATATGGCTTAGTTACTTTGAGCGCTGACAATGACAATTTAATGGTTACTTTAGGAAAATGGCGTTATCCCGTGATGATCAATAATCAAGGTGCTATGTTTATTGAAGAGCGATTATACGAGCATGAACTTTTGCCAATCACTTTAGGCGATAATGCTCTGAAGATTTTAACCGAGCCAGCATTAAAGCAGCCAACAGAGTTTGAAAGGGTATAGCATTTTTTATAATTTGCTTTAATTTAGCCCTAACTTCCATCTTTTTTCGAAGTTAGGGCTTTTTTATGATTAATTTTCGGTTATATCCCCAACAATTAAAGAAAAAATACACAACTTCGATCAAAATATCGAAATCGTGTATTAACAGCAGTATAAATTAATGGAACCAATGGGTATTTTTATCCGTAAACGCCAGTAAGTCATTACTCATATATAAAATATAAGTGACAAACAAAGTTAAATTAGCATCCCCTTGAAAAGCCGTCACGCCCCACAGAATGATTGACATAATTCCTTGAATTGTCCAAAAATAATATTGTTCGCGAAAACGCAAAGTACACAATAATGAGCCAGTTACTCCAATTGAACCCGCAAAGGCGTCAATCCATGGCCGAGGGCTAATAAAAATTTTGGTATCCATAAAATAAAGAGCACCAGTAACAACAGCAAAGAAAATCAAAGTGAGCAGCCATTTAGATGCATTTAACCCGTGAATATGCTTTTCTGCGTCTTTTGCCCATGCAGGCAGTAACAAAACCGGCAAGTCTAATAGAAAGATATATGATGCTTGCAAGACAACATCGGCATAATTACGAGCATTAATTGCCACCACTATATAAATTAGTGCTGATAAGAGCCCCAAAATACCATTTAATGGCTTAGCATTTGTAATTGCCAGCGTACAAGTAAAGCCCATAATTGCCGCAATCATTGTTACTAGCGAAATGGTATTTATTGGCGAACTAATGGTAGTGCCAATAATTACCCCAATTCCCAGCATTAATAATAAATAAGTCTTAAAACTCCAACCACGCATTTGCTCAACATACCACTTAAGTCTGAAGACATCGGTATTTGGCTGTATTTTCATTATTCCCTCTCCTTACAGATACAATATTTAGTATTTTTAAACATGTTACCTATCATATCATGTGTTTTTCCTAAAATACAATTTTTTAAATGTTGGCAATCCAGTCAGGACGAGAACTTGAATAATTTGATAAAAAAATCTTATAGCTTTAGTAAAAATAGGATAAAGATTTTTAAAAATATAATTGTAAGCAAAAATTTCTAAATTTAATTTGGAAAAAAAGAGGCAATAGGGTATAATGTTCTTTGTTGTGGAGAGTTGGCAGAGTGGTAATGCACCGGACTCGAAATCCGGCGAACCAAGTTTTTCCTTGGCGCGCAGGTTCAAATCCTGTACTCTCCTTAAATATAGGTAGATATATACTGATATAATGGCATTTATTTATAGCGATGCATACTAAACTAAAAAAAGGAGTTTCATAAAAGAAACTCCCTTTTTTTCTATTCAAATTTATTAATTTGTGGCTAAATTTAAAATAAAGCTTCTTACAGAATTATTTTTCATCTCTACTATTTTTACAAAATAGTTACAAAAAATGCTGATTTCTTAAGTTTTATTCAAGACCAGCTTTAAACGGTACATACCGGTCTTGAAATACTGGTAAAATAGCTTCAGTAAGTATTTCTAGGTAGTGATTTATATATGCAAACAAGTATTTGGCTTGCGGCTCTGTCCGCTTTTATTCTGCTAATTCTTATTGTTAACATTCGCAATTCACGTCGCTTTAATCTCTTTGATCATTGGCTGCATCACAAGTTAGTTAGAAATCACGATGGCTTTAGTTGGCAAATCGTTGCTTTCATTAATGATCCTAAGTTAATGGTAGTTTGGGACATCCTGCTTGCCAGCTTTCTCATTAATGAGGAAAGAAATATCACAGCACTATGGGTAATTGCCACGTTAGGTTTTACTGATATTACGGGGATTTTACTCAAGCGTTGGATGCATCGCAAACGGCCGATTGAGCATTCCGATTTAGAGGATGGCTACAGCTTTCCCAGTGGCCATGTCTTGGGCGCTACTTGTATGGTTCTCATTATCCTGCAGGTTTTCGGCAAGGAACTCGCTAGTTGGCTAGTCATTGCATTAGGAATGATTTGGTTAATGGTTGTCATTTCCCGCTTAAGTCTTAAAGCACATTATCCTTCCGACGTTATTGGTGCAACGAGCTTAGCCATCTGTTGTTTTACAATTTCGCAGCAGATATTATTAGCCATTATTTAAAAAAGACAAGTTTCAGTTGAAACCTGTCTTTTTTCTTTATAAATCTTCAAAGCCAATCATTAATCCGCCCTCTTCAGCGTAAAAGGTACATAACCCTTTCATCGAGCGAATAATTACTTGAGCTTGCGGATACAGTTCAATAATCTTTTCTTTAAGTGTCTTGGCATCCTTCTCATTCTTGCAATGATCAATAATTACTTGACCACCCTGATACTTCATCTCAGCCATCCGCTTAATGACTTCTTTCAGCGCCCGCTTCATCCCGCGGACTTTTGCTAGTGGCTCTAGTTTGCCTTCCTTGCTGGCAGTACCAACAAGGTCAATCTTCAGCATCCGTGCAACTTTAGCAACAGCAGGACTAACACGGCCATTTAGCGACAAATTATGCAATGATTGCAAAATAAATAACAAATGGGTATGCGTTTTATATTCCGAAATTTTTTGTTCTAAATCAACAAATCGCAATTTACCATTAATCAATCGCTTAATTTCATTTAAAATAACAGACATTTCTGGACCAGCAGAACGAGAATCTACTACAATTACATGACTGTTAGGATGTTTCTTTTCATACATTTCTTTTGCTTGAAACGCTGAAGAAAAACTGCCACTAAGACCACTAGTAATCGTCATTAAAATTGCCCGATTACTGCCCTCTAATGCTTCAAGCCATTCATTAATACTTGGGCAAGATGTCTTACCAGCTTCAGTATTCTTTGCCATCTCGGCAATTAGCTGATCAACATCAAGTTGGTCGCCGTCAATAAAGTCCTGACCAGCAATGGTCATTGTCAGCGGCACTACTTGTACCATTTGGTCGGTATTTTCGTTGGCACTAGAATCAATTATTAATTTTACTTCTTCCATTTATTGATACATCCTTAAATTAAATACAAAATCAATTTATGAATTAAATTGTATAGATAAATAATAAAGCAAAACCGGCAAAAAAGCGACTAAAAATTTTTAATTATAGAAATCGCTTTCAAATGTTTACAGAATCACAAAGTTAGGCTAAAATTTGTCATGTAGAGATGGAGCCGGTGCTCCAGCTAATGTATGTACACAAAAGTTGTACAACATTTATTATTCTAGGAGGTTTTTAGATGTTAAAATCAGTCATTGAAAATGTTCATGCACTGGAAATCTATGATTCACGTGGTAACCCAACTGTTGAAGCTTTTGTTACCCTTTCAAACGGTATTGTAGGCAAGGCTGAAGTGCCATCAGGTGCTTCAACTGGTGAAAACGAAGCCGTTGAATTGCGTGACGGTGGCAGTCGTGTTGGTGGTAAAGGTGTTTCTAAGGCTGTTAACAATGTTAACACTAAAATTGCTGAAGCCTTAAAGGGCTTAGATCCTCACGATCAAGCAAATATTGATCGCGTTATGATCGAATTAGACGGTACACCAAACAAGGCTACTCTTGGTGCTAATGCTATCTTAGGTGTCTCAATGGCTACTGCTGTTGCTGCTGCTAAAGACAGTCACCAACCACTTTACAGATACCTTGGCGGAACTGACCTTGAAATGCCACAAACATTCCATAACGTTATTAACGGTGGTGAACACGCTGACAATGGTATCGATGTTCAAGAATTCATGATTACTCCAGTTAAGAAGACTTCATTCCGTGATGGTTTTGAAAAGATCGTTAACACTTACCACACTTTGAAGAAAGTTCTTGAAGACATGGGTTACGAAACTGGCCTCGGCGACGAAGGTGGTTTTGCTCCTAACATGAAGAGCTCAGAAGAAGCTTTGAAGGCTTTACACGAAGCAATCATTAAGGCTGGTTACAAACCAGGTGAAGATATTGCTATTGCTTGTGACTGTGCTGCTTCATACTTCTACAACAAAGAAGACAAGAAGTACCACTTCGAAGGTAAAGTTCTTGATGATCAAGAATTATCAGATTACTACGACAAGTTGCTTGGTGAATTCCCAGAATTAATCTCAATCGAAGACCCATACGACGAAAACGACGTTGACGGTATGATTAAATTTACTGAAACTCACAAAGACAGAATTCAAATTGTTTTGGATGACTTTATTTGTACTAACCCTAAGCTTTTAACTAAAGCTATTAAGGAAGGTGCTGGTAATGCTTCATTAATCAAGTTGAACCAAATTGGTACTGTAACCGAAACTTTGGAAACTATTCGTCTTTCACGTAAGAATGGTTACAACACCATGATTTCTCACCGTTCAGGTGAAACTGGTGACACCTTTATCGCTGACTTTGCTGTTGCTGTTAACGGTGGTCAATTGAAGACTGGTGCTCCAGCTCGTTCAGAACGTGTTGAAAAATACAACCGTTTGCTTGAAATCGAAGAAGAACTTGGTGATGGCGAACGTCTTGCCTTCTTCCCAGATAGCGTTGACAAAGACTAGTATATATAGTTTAAACCGTCTATGAAAAATTGATTTCTTAGACAAAAAAATATAGATCAAGAATTCCTTTTGGAAACATCTTGATCTATTTTTTTACTCTTTTTTTCTGTAAAGAAGCCCTACTGGCTTTCTTCCACGTTAATATTTTGAATAGTTATTTATTTAGCTTTACTTAATGCATCTTTGACTGCGTCTTTTAAGCCGCGACTTGTGTTTGAAGCGCCTGAAACGGCATCAACATCAACAGAATCTTCTTGAACCATTTTTTGCGGTAATTCTTTAATTGCCTTCAAACCATAATCATCTGATTCAGCTTGCTTCAAGACTTCAACGTTCTCCAAATCTTTTCCGTTCGAAGTGGTAACCCGGACAACAATCTCATCACCCATGCCCTGATTTGACTTACCAATGTATTGGTTAGGGCCTACTGGATAATCTTCCTTTTTTAGATCAGAAGCCAGAGATTTGGATGGCTTAGGTGGCAGCGGCTTATCTGCTTCTGAATCAACACAAAGCCCGCCACAATTGCCATCATCCTTTGGATGAGCGGCATTTTGACCCGCAATTTTACCAAAGATTAAGCAATCACCAAGGTCAGAACCACCTTGATATAAGTTAGACATATTGCTGCCCAACTCGCCTGCACCATATAAATGAGGAATTGGTTTATGGTCAGGATCAAGAATTTCTGCACGGGCATTTCTTCTTGGACCGGCTTCTGACCATCCAATTGTTTGTACAAGCAGAACTGCGTAATACGGACCTGTCTTGTCAAATGCAGTTAAAGTTTCTGGAGCACGGTGGAAAGCATAATCATATTGCTTTTCTGCAAACAAGTTAAATTCGTCAATTGTCTGTTGCAGTTTTTCAACAGTTACGCCCATTTTTTCTGCTAATTCAGCTACAGTATCACCTTTGACAACTGAATTAAGTGCCTTGTTGTCAGGGAACGTGTCAATCTTGCTAATCTTGTCGTATTGCTTTTGGTCAAAGACAAAGTATGGGTGAATTGGATTCAGTGGTTTATACCATGAACCATGATTTTCAACATAACCCTCACGTGCCCCTTGGTCTTCTTTAAAGTAACGGGTACCGTCGTCGCCCACAGTAAAGATACTGCCAGTATAGAAAATTGGGTTGCCCATGTAAAATGGTGCCCGCTTCATTCCTGGTTCATAAAATGCAAATGCTTGTTGCATTCCACCAGCTGCATACATTGACATGTGCCACATGTCTGCGCCAGCTTCATGAGCGAGGTCAATACCCTTACCTTTGTTATACAGTGTTCCCAAAGGAACCAACTTGTTAGAGCCGATATAGTCTTGTACTTTTTGCGGATTGTTTTCAATCCCACCTGTTGTCAGTACTACACCATTTTTAGCATAAATATTAAGCAAAACGTGATCACGTTCAATTTGTGCACCAACAATCTTTTTGTTTGGCAATTGCAATAAGTGCTTAACAGGTGAAGAATACCAGACATCAATTTGATCACTGCGGTCTAAGACATTTTGTCTTAATACATTCCATAATGAAGCATTAAAAATTCCTGGCTTCAAAGTAATCATATCGTAGCTCTTAGCACCCGGAAGATCAGGATGATCCGCAATTACAGCATCGTCACGAAGTCCTAAAATGGTCTTATAACTTACTGGATTGTCCACACCTAAATATTTCTTAAAATATTCTTTCATGTGAGTAATACCATGAACTACTGTGTTTTCAATTTCTGGATCAATCTCAAAATGTTGTGCTAAATGCTCATAGTAATTGCGATAGTCAGCTTCACTGCTGCTATAACCAACTAATTCAGCTGCATATCTAGTGTTACCACCTTCGTGACCTTCTGGAGCTGAATCAACAATTAAAACTTTAGCGCCATTATCTGCAGCGAAACGGGCAGCAGTAGCACCGGCACCACCAAAGCCTAAAACAACTACATCATAGCTTGCGTCATAATACGTATTTTTATTTACAATCATTAGTTTTACCTCGGTTAATAAAGAGCTTTACTTTTTAGCATAATTTGCGGCATTCTTACCTGCAATTCTGCCAAACACAGTACAAGTAGTAAGCATTGTCCCTGTTGAAGGATAAGTATGAACAAAAATTTGTCCCGTAGCTGATTCACCAGCCGCATAAACTCCAGCAATTGGTTTATCAGAAGTATCTAAAACTTGGGCATTCGTATTAATCTTTAAGCCACCAAAGCCGGCAACAGTTGTTGGGTAACCTTCGATTACATAATAAGGGCCATCTTGTGCAACAGGTTTAATATCATCTCTGCCAAAATCAGGGTCTTCTTTACCAGCAAAAGAATTATAGCGGGAGACAGTATCACTAAGTTCTTGCTGATCACAGCCCACTACTTGAGCAACATCAGCTAATGAAGCACACTTTTTAGCTTCTGGTATTGTAGCAGCTACTTTATATGATTCATTATCCTTGTCAAAAATCCAGAAGAACTTGTTACCTTCGGATTTACGAGCATCATTATACATTAATGAATAATGTTGCCCTTCCTTAGTAAAGCGCTTGCCTAAGTTGTTTACTGCTATTGTTTTACCTAAGACAACTAATGAATTAGCGGCACCACCAACTGATAAGTAGTTAGCAGTCATAATTCCCATTACGCCATCTTTGAATTCTGAAGCTGCATGTAAGCTTTCCGTGAGTTTAAGATAATCAGCATCATTATACGGTGTTGACATTGAACGAGTGCCTTTAGCACTTGGTGCATATTTATCACGAGTTTTTCTTGAGCCATCAAAACCGCCAACTGCAATAACTACAGACTTACATGAAATATCGTAATCGTCATATTTACCAACTGTAGTTACACCGGCGATTCGACTATTATCAGTTTTAATTTCTTCATGACTTTGGTTGTATAAGACAGGGATGTTAAGCTCTTCAATATGCTTATAAAGTGGTGCCATAATTGCCACTGGCCCTAGCTTGTAATTAATATGTGTCCGAGGTTTCTTAGAAATTCCCAATGACATAGCCATAAATTCTACGCCATATTTATCAGCATAATAATCAACTGCAGCGCCAGAATTATCAGCAATAGTTTTAACTAAGTCGTGATCAATTTCGCCACCGTCTTTTTTAGCAAAGTTTTCATAAAACTGTAGTAAATTTTCTGGGTCATTATCTTGATCCTTATTAAATTTACTGCCAGTAGCATACATGAATCCACCTGAAACAACAGAATTACCGCCTAAACGTCCTGTTTTTTCAATTAAGACAACATCTGCTCCACTTTCTTTAGCAGTGATTGCAGCATTTAACCCTGCCAATCCTGTACCCAGAACTACAACATCAGTAGTAATTTGATGTTCTTGCTTAGTAATTTTTTCTGAGCCAGAAAAATCATTTTTGCTTGCCCCTGCATTAGTCAAAGCAGCTCTTGTAGCATTTAAAATTCCTTTTGAAGTAAACGTTGCACCAGTAATTGCATCAACTGCAGTTGATCGATTGGCAACAATTTTTTCTGGAATTAACTTTAGTGCATTATCTGAAAGTAATGCCGTCTCTTTATGATCAGTAACTTTAACTGCAGATATTTTGCTATTCTCTACAGAAACAGCAACTTCGATATTAGCGTTATGACCTTGTGCAGTTCCTTGAAATGTTCCATCTTTTATCATCGAAAGCTCCTATCTTTATGCTTGATATTGATCATCAAAAATAATAATCGGTTTAATTGTTGTTCCAGCAACCGAATCTTTGATTGCTTGATTAATTTCTTCTGGTTTATAGAACTTAACAATCTTGTCAATTGGGAATCTACCGGAACGATACAAATCAATCATCTCTGGAATAAACTCTTGTGGAACAGAGTCACCTTCAATAATACCGGTAATGCTCTTAGAGAACGATAAAATATCAATCATTGGACTAAGTTCTTTAATTGTCTTTGTTCCCATTGCAACTACTGCAAATTGTCCCTTAATTGTCAAAGCAGTTAAACCTGCCTTCATAACATCAGGCTCACCAGTTGTATCAACAACATAATTTAATCCTTGGGAACCAACTATCTTTTGAATTTCTTCAATCATGTTCTCTTTAGTATTGTTAATTGTATCTGTTGCGCCAAACTCTTTGGCCATATCTAAACGCATGTCATTTTTATCGATTGCAATTACATGCTTGCAGTTAGATACAGCTGCACCCATAATTGCAGATAAACCTACTGAACCTGTTCCTAGCACAGCTAAATTAGAACCCAATTCTGGTTTCAAAGAATTCAGTACCGTTCCCGCACCAGTCATGTAACCACAGCCAAGAGGTCCAGCAAGTCTCAAATCTAAATCATCAGGAACTTTAACTAAATTATTGACGTTAGCTACCATATGATCCCCAAATGAAGATTGACCAAAGAAGTTACCAATATCTTTACCATCTTGCTTATGTAACCGATAGGTACCATCAGCCATTGGGCCACCGCTAGTGTTAAGTTTATTAAAGTTGACACATGATCCAGGCAAGCCATTACGACAAAAATGACACGTGCCGTCTGATGCAAAGCCCACGGCAACATGATCACCCTTCTTAAAAGCAGTCACATTGGAACCTACTTTTTCGACAATCCCTGCACCTTCATGGCCTAAAATTACTGGCAATTGAATTGGAAAACCACCATCTTGGAATTCAATATCACTATGACAAATTCCCGAAGCAACAGTCTTAATTAAGACTTCATTACTCTTAGGATCGTCCAATACAACATTTTCTAAATCTAAATCTTTTTTTTGTTCATTTAAAACAGCTGCTTTAATTTGCATAAAATTTGCCTCTTCTTGACAATAGTTATAATTAAATTTTTATTTTTACTAAAGTGTACTATATCACATAACCGCTTACATTTAAACGGATTTTTAAAGAAATAATCATCCAAATTTCCGTAATATAGACAATTACATTGACTTATCAAGTCAAATGATAGTTTGAACAAGCAAAATATTTTTTTAAAACGCATTCTTTTACTCTTTACTTATTTCTTTAATTGATGTTTTTACGCCAAGAAAAAAGGGGGCTTAGAATTAAATGGCTGTACACTTTTTCCTGTTGATGAATTTCCTTATGGTATTCTTTAACAGGATATTTTTTATGCTCAAAAACAAA
>NZ_JAQTIG010000020.1 GCF_029433515.1 Lactobacillus sp. ESL0679
AGTGCCAGTCAAGATGCTAGTGCTAGTGCCGCCAGTGCGAGTGCTTCAGCCAACAGTATGAGTCATGACATGAGTGCTTCGGCAGCCAGTGCGAGTGCCTCAGCCAACAGTATGAGTCATGACATGAGTGCTTCGGCAGAGAGTGCCAGTCAAGATGCTAGTGCATCGGCAGCCAGTGCAAGTGCCTCAGCCAACAGTATGAGCCATGACATGAGTGCATCGGCAGAGAGTGCCAGTCAAGATGCTAGTGCATCGGCAGCTAGTGCTAGTGCCTCAGCCAACAGTATGAGCCATGACATGAGTGCAAGTGCCGCCAGTGCGAGTGCATCAGCCAACAGCATGAGCCATGACATGAGTGCTTCGGCAGAGAGTGCCAGTCAAGATGCTAGTGCTAGTGCCGCCAGTGCGAGTGCTTCAGCCAACAGTATGAGTCATGACATGAGTGC